>JBGVEN010000011.1:0-31232 GCA_045120135.1 Monoglobaceae bacterium
TTAAATCAATTTCACCGCTGTCAATAGCATCAAGAATATCCTGAGCCCACGGAACAAGAAGCCACACAATTGTGCAACGCTCCTGACTTGCGGTTTCAATTATAAGACTTGGCTTTGTACCCTTAAGTAAAACAGCCTTACTGCCTGCAACAAGTGAGCCGAACCAATGCATTTTTGCACCTGTATGATAAAGGGGCGGAATACAGAGGAACACATCGTCCTTTGTTTGTGAATGATGGCTTTGCTCTGTCATTGCTGCGTGCATAAGACTTCTGTGCTTATGTATAATTGCCTTGGGGAAGCCTGTTGTACCCGAGGAGAAGTAAATCGCCGCATCGTCATCATCAGTCAGCTTGATTTGCGGACTCTTACTTGAGCAGTATGAAACCAAACTGTCATAGCTTTCAGCAAACGTAGGACAGTCCTCGCCGTGATAAAGCCACATTTTTATACGCTTTACACGATGACAAATCTGCTCAACACGTCCTGTAAATTCCGGACCAAATATTAAAACATCAGCATCTGCCAGTTCAAGGCAGTATTTAATTTCATCCGAAGCATAACGATAGTTCAGTGGAACCGCCATGGCACCAGCTTTGAGAGTACCAAAGTAAATCGGCAACCACTCAATGCAGTTCATAAGCAGGATTGCAACCTTATCGTCCTTTTTGATACCACGTGATAACAAAAAGTTCGCAAAACGATTTGCACGCTTATTGAACTCACTCCATGTAATTTCCTTTCTGTATGCCTCGTTGGGGTTCGACTCAATAAGTGAATATTCACGCCATGTAAGTCTTGAATGATTCTCCATCTGAGGGTTAATCTCAATTAGGCTGACATCATTTGGATAAAAGTCAGCGTTCTTTTGTAAAATCTCTGTAATCGGCATTTTTTTCTCCTTTATCAAACGTCAGAAAAGGCCGTCCTAATATCCGGACACGCCTTTCTGTTTTTGTTAAAAATTAGTCACCCAATGATTTTTTTGCAGGGACAATTACTTCCTTATTATAACAAGCAAACATTTCTTCTGTCAATGCTTTATCCGGTTTTTTTGTAATAATACTTGCAATCGGGACAATAACCAGACCACCAAGCATTACCACAACACCGCAATTAATAGGTGACTGCAAAGCAATCGGGAACGAAGAGCGTAAAAGCATATTCAAAATCATTACGCCTGAACCGAAAATGAAGCTTGCCCAAACCGAAGCTTTTGTAGTCTTCTTCCAGTACAATCCGTACATAAAAGGAGCAAGGAATGCTCCGGCTAAAGCACCCCAGGAAATGCCCATCATATCGGCAATTGCACTGAGCTTATCCTTATTGAGTGCTATGTATGCCGAAACAGCAATAAATACTACTATCAATACGCGCATAATAAAAATTTGGCGCTTTTCAGACATATTTTTTACTATATTATCCTTAATTAAATCCAAGGTAAGTGTTGAACTTGATGTGAGAACAAGTGACGAAAGCGTTGACATTGATGCAGAAAGAACCAGCACAATAACTATTGCAATAAGAACATCCGGGAGTCCCGACAGCATTGTTGGAATAATTGCGTCAAAGCCGCCAATAATTGAGCCGTCAGCGCCAAAGCTGAGTTTGTCTGTAAAGAGTCTTCCAAAGCCGCCAAGGAAGTAGCATCCACCTGCAACGATAACCGCAAATACAGTTGAAATTATTGTACCCTTTGTAATATCCTTTTCGCTTTTGATAGCATAAAACTTTTGAACCATTTGAGGAAGGCCCCATGTGCCAAGCGATGTAAGAATAACTACAAACATAAGTCCGAGCGGGTCGGGACCAAAGAACGAATTAAATGCACCCGGGGCATTGCCCTGAACATTTATCTCCGCAAGTCCGTTAAGAGACTCGATAAATCCACCATTTTGCGAAAGAACCGCAGCTATAACTGCAACTATACCGATGATCATAATTACGCCTTGAATAAAGTCATTAATCGCTGTTGCCATATATCCGCCGGCAATAACATAAATACCGGTGAGAACCGCCATAACAATAACACATACAGAGTAGCTTATTCCAGGAAACGCCATCTCAAAAAGTCTGGAAAGACCATTATAAAGTGATGCCGTGTAGGGAATAAGAAAGACAAACACAATAAGTGACGCTGCAATTTTGAGTGCATTGCTCTTATATCTTTTCCCAAAGAATTCCGGCATTGTTGCACTCTCAAGCTTCTGAGTCATAAGTCTTGTACGTCTGCCAAGAACCATCCACGCCAGAAGCGAGCCAAGAACTGCATTTCCAATACCTATCCATGTTGAAGCTATACCAAACTTCCAACCGAACTGACCTGCGTAACCTACAAAAATAACAGCCGAAAAATACGATGTTCCGTAAGCAAAGGCTGTGAGCCACGGACCAACCGCTCTACCGCCAAGAACAAAACCTCTTACATCCGTTGAATGCTTTCTGCAATAAAGCCCTACCGCAATCATCACCGCAAAGAAAACAATCAACATTCCAATTTTAATACCCATAAAAAAATCACCCTTTCTTTTTCAGGGCGATGTATAAAAAAATCGCCCTCCAGATTTAATCTGAGGACGAGAAGTTCCCGTGGTACCACCTCAATTCGCCAAAGCCTTACAGCCCTGACCTTATCAGGTATCAATTAACACCCTTGTTCTATAACGGGAACTCCCGTTGCAGCCTACTCAGCTTCCCTTTCGGTGCACTGCTAACAGAATGTATTCAGACAAGCCCTTGTCGTTGCCTCACACCACCCGGCAACTCTCTGAAGACTCCGCACAAGTCCTACTTGTTTCTGCTCAAACGCATTTGTTTCTTTATGAGTTTTATTAATTTTATCACTCTGCCGCGATAAAGTCAAGAGTTTTTTTAACTTTTTTCTCAACTGTCAGTTGTTTTTTCTTGTGCGTTAGCTACACAAGACATTGACTATACAACTCCGATGTGATATATTTACTTTACAAGCCAAAAACGAGGTGAATTTAATGTATAATCCCAAAGTTCTTGCTCAGAATATTCGTAAATATCGCACGCAAAAAAAACTCACACAGGCAGACCTTGCAACTGAACTGTTTGTTACACCGCAATGTGTTTCAAAATGGGAGTGTGGAACGGCAACACCTGATATCGAAACTCTTTACAATATGTGTGAGATTTTTGACGTGTCGTCTTCTACAATTTTAGGTGATGTTCAAAGCGGAACCTCCGAAGACGTAATAATAGGCATTGACGGTGGCGGAACAAAAACAGAATTTATACTGTTTACTCCCAGCGGACATATTGTAAAGCGTGTTGTTTTAGAGGGATGTAACCCTAACTCCCACGGCTTTGAGACCACATTTCGTGTACTTAGGACAGGAATAGATTTGCTACTGGCAGTTCGACCTGATGTGTTAGGGGTATTTGCCGGAATTTCCGGATGTATGTCGGGAACAGCACGTGACAAGATTTACAGTTTTTTTAAAAAACAATATAAAACAGTGAATGTTTCTATTAACTCTGATATGATAAATGTTGTACGGAGCGTTGACAACCACAAAAAGTTTATTGCGGCAATATGCGGCACCGGCTCGGTAGTATATGCATCTGACGGCAGAGATATGTATCGTATCGGCGGCTGGGGATACTACTTTGATGATGTTTGCAGCGGATATGCAATAGGCAGGGATGCTATCAAAGCAGTTCTTGCAATTGAAGACGGGTTTGGCGAAGAAACTATAATAAAAGACCTGCTTTATCGCGAGCTTGGCTCAACCGTTTGGAAACAAGTATCAGACATATACCAAAAGGGTAAGGAATACATAGCCTCATTCTCTCACATTGTATTTGAGGCATATCGCAAGGGCGATGCTGTTGCACACAAAATTGTTGAAGAAAATGTACGGGATATATCGGTCCGTATTATGGCGGCAAAGCAAAAATATGATTGTGGTTCGACCGCAATTGTTGCCGGCGGAATAACCAAACAAAAGGATATTCTTCTTCCATTCCTTGAAAAAGAGACAAAAGGTGAAGTAACCATTCTCTTTCCGGATATGTCGCCCATATACGGAGCGTGTATTGAGGGGTGTAATCTTTACTCAGCCCCCGGCAAGGACTTTAAAAAGAATTTTTCAGAAGATTATATGAAGGAGATATAAAAATGCTTAAAACAGAATCAAGAAATCCAAAAACAACGCATATTGATAAAATGACCAGCCTTGAGATGGTAAAAATAATTAATGAAGAAAATATGAATTCGGTGAATGCTGTTGAAAAGGCTCTGCCCTCCATTGCGGAAGCAATTGAGGTTGTAGTTGACTCGCTCAATTCCGGCGGCAGAGTATTTTACATAGGTGCGGGAACCTCGGGCAGACTTGCGGTCAGTGATGCGGCTGAATGCCCACCGACTTATGGTGTTTCTTACGACCTTTTTAATGCAATTGTTGCAGGAGGCAGAGATGCAGTGTTCAAAGCGCAGGAAAATGTTGAAGACTCTGCCGAAGCAGGACAACGTGACCTTTTGGCATACACCCCGACAAAGAACGATGTTGTAATCGGAATTTCAGCCTCGGGCGGTGCAGCTTACGTTTGTTCAGCACTTAGTCTTGCCCGTGAAGTTGGTGCAGCAACCATTTCGATTAGCAGTAACAGCGAGGCAAAAATTGCAAAAGATGCTACAATTGCAATTTGGGCAGATACCGGTGCTGAAGTTATAACCGGCTCTACCAGAATGAAATCCGGAAATGCACAGAAAATGATTCTTAATATGATTTCCACCTGTGCAATGGTAAGAACCGGCAAGGTTTACGAAAACCTTATGATTAATCTCCGTCCCACAAACATAAAGCTTACCGCAAGAATGGTTGGTATAGTAAGAGACCTTACCGGGCTTGACGAAAATGGTTCAAAAAAACTTCTTGATGAAAACGACTGGAATATAAGAAAAGCTGTTGACAGCTTTAAGGAATAAATTTAAAAAGCTGAATGGTTATCAACCATTCAGCTTTTTGATTCTTCGCGTTGCTCAGAATGACATCGTATATTGGTTTGTTTACGCAAGATACGGTGCATTAATTGGAAGCGGCAGCCACGATTTAACTGCAGCATCATATTCACCATAGACATTAGGTGTGAAGTTAAACAAAAAGTCGTAAACTTCAAAGCCTTTGAGGTTATACTTTGCTTCACCCTCAAATTTTTTAACCGAGGCTCTTCTATCCTTTACTGCAATTTTATATTTGCCAAACAAATCAGAATCCAGCGTTATCTCTCCGTCACAAAGATTTTCATTGTCAATTTTAAGCTGCAAAAAGGCTTTTACAACTTTTTCAAAATTTATAATTTTGAAATTTGCCGGATTGAGTATTTCAAAACCGCTGCAATTGGTCATACAGTTTTTCATAAGCTGTTTGTTATAATCAGGAGCATAATACTCTGTTTCATCAAGGTTATTTGCAAGCAGGAATTCATATACCATTTCGGCAAAATCATTATAATCCCTAAGTGAAAGATACTTTATTCCGCTCTCTCCAAATGCAAATGAGCCGAAGAATTCACCGTTCTTAAACACACCAACGGGCTTTCTCCAACGGGCACGGTATACCATAAGCAGCTCGTCTGCCCGTCTTTCGATATGTACCTTTTGTGCGTCACTTATCGCAATCGCCTCGTCAAGGAGGTCTTCTCTGGTACTTAAATCAATGAACTCAAACATATTATTATGCTTATACCGCTTTGAAAGGTCTGACATCTGGAACAAAAATCTATATTCCACACCGCAAAGCTCGTAACCAAAATACTGATAGCGGGTTCTTGCCCCGTGAAGATACGAAAGGTCAAATTTATCCTCGTACAACGACTTATCAACTGCATCAAACATAATTTTCATCAAACCCTTGCCGCGTGCTTCTTTGGCAACAGCAACATTACCCGATGAAGAGATTTTAAGAGTTTCACCACCTACGTGATAGGTCATTTCACAGTTTGAGATACAGCCGTGGATTTCACCATTTTCAGAGAATGCCGCAAAGTGGTCAGAAAGCTGACGTGCACCCTTTGCAAATACTCTGGGGTACATTTCGCCAAAGTCCTTTTTCACTCCGTTTTTTGCAAAAGCTTCTGACAGAACATCTGCTGCTTTTTCACGGATATCCTCTGTCCATCTTACCATTTTGTATGACATAGTTTATTCCCCTTTAACTCCTAGTTTTTGTATTGCTTTTTGCGCAGGCGATGCGTTCTCACCGCTTGCTTTTACCTTGAGATATTGGTATGAAAGTTCCTCAAGGGCTGTTTCATATTTAACACCGCAAAGCTCCGAAATTATACGCGAGCCACGGTCAATAAGCTTTTTATTTGACATATCCAGAAAAGTCATATAGTTGCCGCTTATTCTGCCAAAAAGTGCTGCCGTTGACGTAGAAATAGCATTTAATATCATCTTCATTCCTATATGCTCAAAAATCTCAAGCATTGTTTCACAGCCTGATGGATTAAAAATAAGTTCAAACTTCCGTTTGTATGGCACGGCACATTTTTCAAAACATTCTGTTGCCGGCTTGGTATCTATCCAAACAGCTATAGTATCTTTTTTTTCTTCCCTTTCAATATCACATTCACACCCAATTTCAAATTCCGAAAGTCTATCAAACGAAATGTCCGGAATTTTTTCGTTAACGCCAAGGCTGCGGTAAACCTCCTCCGTCCACTCAATACATCTCGGCGCTCTGCCAAAGCAGTCCTCCCACGCTTCATGGGTAGAAAGTGACGGGTTCTTTGCAAACGCCCACGAAAGTTCCAAATCCTTACGGCATTGCTGACGGATTGGAGGCATTGCAAATGTCGGAGGTCGCTCGGTTGAGTCGGTCAGTATATCCAGCATAAAGTTCTCCGTGAAATATGTAACATAACCACCATTTTTATATAACTCTGACTCGCATACGGCATAGTCTGCAATTGCTTTTACACACGCATCTGCTGTTATATTGGAAATCATGTTTTCAAAACCGTCGCAAAGATACTGTTTTGAAACATTCCCGTCGCACATTTGTGCAAGTACTATCTCAAATGCCGACATAATTATTGCCTGCTCAATCGATGACGACTGCATTCTAGTTGAGCCGGTAACTGCCATTGCGCCGCAGGGGAGATACACTACCGCAACATCGTCACGACTGTAAAGCTTATCCGCTCTTTCCATATTGCCCATAAGCTTTTGAGGGTCACTGCACACAATCATATACACAAACGCACCACGCTCGGCTGCCCGTTGTGCCGTACCAAGTACCGAGGTTGTTTCCGCAGTTGCCGTAACTCCAATTATCAAATCACCCTTGCCTACCTCAAGCTCGTCCACCTGCTTTGCGCTAAGAGACTGATAATCCTCAAAGAACTCCACCGCACGGATAACTGCATAGTCGCCACCGGTCATTATTGTTGTAATCTGCTTGCCAAACTCCGGTCTTTGATACCTTTGAGCCGCCCGTCTGAATGCACGTTCCGCACCCATACATAGTCTGCCCGAAGAGCCGCATCCGGAAAGAATAATTCTGCCGCCGCCCATAAGTGTCTCTTTTATTTTTTCGCAAAATCTATCAAAGCTTTCACTTGAAAGTGCACTTTTATAGAGTTCTGTTAAATCCGCATCCACCGAGAAAAGTGTTCTTACACCATCTGCCGGACATTCTTTGAATATTTTGTCAAGATTCCGTGTTTTGGGGTTGGATTGCTCAGCCTCAACAAAACCCATCCGATAATCCTTTGAATTTTCAAGGAAGTCCTTTGCCATCTCGGCAGCCTTTATTATAAAGCTATCCATACTAATCACCTCATAAATTGCCTTAACTTATACAATAATTTTATCATCCACTTCTATGCGAGTCAATCTGTATTTCAAAAATATTTTCAACTGTTAGTTGTATTATGCCATTTTAAATCGGTCTTTTTCGACTTTTTTCAAAAAATATTTACAAAACAATATATATATGTTATACTCAATTTAATAAAAATTAATGCAGAACTTTCTGCATGCGAAAAATTCTTATTTTTTAAGGAGCGTTTTTTATGAAACTCATCTACAACGTAGACGACAAACCCAAGTTCGGGCAGCTGATTATTTTTGCAATTCAGCAATTGCTCGCAATTATGACGGCAACACTTGTTGTCCCTGTAATTATCGGTAACGGTATGGACCCCGCCGCAGCGCTGTTTGGTGCAGGTATTGGAACTCTTGTTTACATCCTGTTTACCAGAAAAAAGAGCCCCGTTTTCCTCGGTTCTTCTTTCGCATTCATCGGTTCGATGGTAGCAGCTTTTGCAGGCGGCGTTTCTATGTCTCTTGGTTATCTTGGTATGATTATCGGTGCAATCTTTGCAGGTCTTGTTTATGTTATCATCGCAATCATCGTAAAGTTTGTTGGTGTTAACTGGATAAATCGGCTTATGCCCGCAATCGTTATTGGCCCGACAGTTGCAATCATCGGTCTCTCTCTCGCAGGCAATGCTGTTGGTGACATCACAAAGGGTAATGTTCTTATCGAGGGTGTTCAGGCAGCATCACCTATCGTTTGCCTGATTTGCGGACTGGTTACTTTGTTTGTAACTACTATCTGCTCAACCTATGGTAAAAAGATGACAAGACTTATTCCCTTTATCATTGGTATTCTTGCAGGTTATCTTACATGTATTATCTTCACAGCAATTGGCACATGGCTTGAAATTGATTCACTTAAGGTAATCAGTTACGAACCCTTTAAGGCTCTTGTCGCAAACGGCGTTGGTCTTGAAACATTTATTAAAGCCCCCAACTTCACCTTCCTTACAGCACTTAAGGGAACAGGCGAGCTTTCAGCGGCTTATATCAGCACAATAGCCGTTGCATATATCCCTGTTGCATTTGTTGTATTCGCTGAACACATTGCGGACCACAAAAACATTTCTTCTATTATTGAAAAAGACCTGCTTACAGAACCCGGTCTTCACAGAACACTTCTTGGCGACGGCGTTGGTTCAATGGTAGGTGCATTTTTCGGTGGATGCCCCAACACCACCTATGGCGAGTCTGTGGGCTGCGTTGCAATTACTGCAAACGCATCAGTTGTTACCATTATTGCTGCCGCTATCGGCGCTGTAATAATTTCTTTTGTTTCACCGTTTGTTGCATTCGTTAACTCCATTCCCTCCTGTGTAATGGGCGGAGTATGTATGGCACTTTACGGGTTTATCGCAGTAAGCGGTCTTAAGATGTTCAAGTTTGTTGACCTTGAAGATAACCGCAACCTCTTTGTTGTCAGCGTTATTCTTATCTCAGGCATCGGTGGTCTTACCCTTACCTTTGGAAAGATAACAATCACATCTATCGCTTGCGCTCTTATTCTTGGTATCATTACAAATCTTATTCTTTCAGTTAAGAAAAACGAACAATAAACCAAGCAATATTAAACGCCGTGCAGATTTTTACTGCACGGCGTTTTTATGTGGCTTAATATTAAATTGTTTCAACCTTTATCAGATTGGTATTTCCCGAGCTTCCGTCGGTGGTACCTCCTGTTATTATAATCTTGTCGCCATCAGTAAGTTTAAACATCTCGGTTGCTTTCTTTTTCGCAATATAGAAAAGAACCTCTGTTGAAGGATACGCTTCGGCAATCACGGGTGTAACCCCCCAGGAAAGTGCCAGTTTGCGTGAAGCTTTTTCATTGGTGGTAAGTCCTATTATATCAACAGGTGGTCTGAAACGCGAAACCATTCGTGCTGTCATACCCGAATGTGAACAAACAACAATTGCACTTGCGTCAAGGTCAATCGCCATACCACAGGTTGAGTGTGAAATAGCATCAAGAGTATTACCAATTCTAAAACTATTATTATTGAAGCGTTTTTCATAATGAATATTATTTTCAGTTTCCTCTGCAATTTTCGCCATTGCACCCACTGCCTCAACAGGATATTTACCTGCTGCAGTTTCGCCGGATAGCATCACTGCGCTTGAGCCATCATAAACAGCATTGGCAACATCGGAAATCTCCGCTCTGGTCGGTCTTGGATTGTGAATCATAGACTCCAGCATTTCTGTTGCAGTAATCACCCGTTTGCCGAGCATACGACATTTCGTAATAAGATGTTTTTGGATTGCGGGCAGTTTTTCATAAGAAATTTCAACACCCATATCTCCTCTGCCAATCATAATACCGGAGCACTCACTGCAAATTTCTTCAATATTATCTATACCCGACTGATTTTCTATCTTGGCAATGAGTTCAATGTCCTCTGCCCCTTGCTCTTTCAGGAATTCTTTCACATCAACCAAATCCTGTTTACACGAAACGAACGAACACGCAATAAAATCTATTCCGTTTTCAATGCCAAATTTCAAATCCTTTTTATCCTGTTCAGAAAGATATACCTGCTTAAGCACCTTATTGGGGAAGCTCATACTTTTTCTGTCCGAGACCTCTCCGCCACACACAACTTTGCAAATTACATCGTTTTCTTTAACTTCGGTTACATCAAAAATAACCAATCCATTGTTGAGAAGAATTCTGTCGCCGGCTTTAATATCATTTGTAAGACCTTTATAGCTTACTGACACTTTTTTATTATCACCTATGATATCATCTGTGGTAAACACAAAGGTATCGCCGTCATTTAAGAAAATTTTATTGTTTTCAAATATACCAATTCTATATTCAGGGCCCTTGGTATCAAGCAAAATTGCAATTGGAAGTTCCAAGCTTTCTCTGACTTTTTTTATAAGTTCAATATTTCTCTTATGCTCCTCGTGCGCACCGTGAGAAAAGTTAAGTCTTGCAACATTCATTCCGGCAAGACACATCCGACTTAAAACCTCTTCGTTGTTGGACGCGGGTCCGATTGTACAAACAATTTTTGTTTTACGCATATTTTTTCACCTGTCTTTTACATAATTTACTTTGATGTCTGCCATAATTGTAACACATAAATTTAGCTTTGTTAATAGCTTTTCGCTACTTTTAACTATTTTTAACATATTTTGGTCCAATTTCACAAATACCCAAATCAAAATTTTTGGGTAATTGATTCGCATTGACATTCTATAAATTTACTGGTAAAATATATTAGTTAAATTATTACACATAAGAGAGGTTTTTAAAATGAGTTTTTTGCTTAACGGCTTTATGGCTGTAACCTGGCAACAGCTGGTTATGTACGCAGTAGGTATTCTGCTTATATATCTGGCAATCAAGAAAAACTACGAGCCTTCACTCCTTCTCCCTATGGGTTTTGGTGCAATCCTTGTAAATCTGCCATTTTCCGGTGCTCTTAATCAGGAAATTGCCGGTATCGGCGAGGTACAGGGAATTGTTGAATGGCTTTATGTAACAGGTATTGAAGCTTCCGAGGCTATGCCGCTTTTACTTTTTATCGGTATTGGTGCAATGATTGACTTCGGTCCGCTACTTTCAAACCCCAAGATGTTCTTATTCGGTGCAGCTGCACAGTTTGGTATATTCTTCACCATTGTAGTTGCAGTTCTTCTTGGCTTTGACATAATTGATGCTGCATCAATTGGTATTATCGGTGCGGCTGACGGACCTACTTCCATTCTTGTATCACAGGTTTTGAAATCCAAATATGTAGGACCTATTGCAGTTGCAGCATATTCGTATATGGCACTTGTTCCGATTATTCAGCCGGCAGCAATCAAGGCTGTTACAACAAAAAAGGAACGCCGTATTCGTATGCCGTACAATCCCAAGAATGTTTCAAAAACGCTCAGAATTGCATTCCCGATTGTTGTTACAATCATCGCAGGGTTCATTGCACCCACATCTGTTTCTTTGGTTGGCTTCCTTATGTTCGGTAACCTACTCCGCGAATGCGGTGTGCTTAACACCTTGTCGGAGTCAGCGCAGAACGTTCTTGCAAACCTTGTAACTTTGCTTTTGGGTATTACCATCTCATTCAGTATGGTTGCAGAAAACTTTGTTAAGCTTGATACAATCCTTATTATGGGTCTTGGTCTTGTTGCTTTTGTTTTTGACTCGGTTGCAGGTGTTTTCTTTGCTAAGTTCCTCAATCTGTTTACCAAAAATAAAATCAACCCGATGGTTGGTGCTGCAGGAATTTCAGCATTCCCCATGTCTGCCCGTGTTATACAGAAGCTTGGTCTTGAGGCTGACAGCCAGAACCACCTGCTTATGCACGCAGTAGGTGCAAATGTTTCAGGTCAGATTGCCTCTGTTTTAGCCGGTGGTATGATTCTGAACCTGCTGCCGCAGCTCATTAA
This sequence comes from Monoglobaceae bacterium, assembly GCA_045120135.1. Taxonomy (GTDB): domain Bacteria; phylum Bacillota; class Clostridia; order Monoglobales; family Monoglobaceae; genus SIG440. Next base: position 12,251 of record JBGVEN010000011.1, read on the forward strand.
ATAAGGAGGCTTGGAAATATGAATAATCTTCAAATTGCACTTCAGCTTATGGGTATGGGTATGCTTGGTATATTTATCGTTATGGCAGTTATCTCGCTGATTGTTTACCTTTTTACCAGATTCTCGAAGTAAAATATAAAAATTTAAAGGCTGTTTAAAAAGCATAGCTTTTTAAACAGCCTTTTTGTTTGGGGATGGAAAAGCAACCCTCTTTTTACTTAACATTTAAAAAATCACTATTATGATCTCCCGTGTCCTTTTCTTCAACAATCAACACTTTTGCACCCTCGAATGTGCGAATGTTGTGCCATACATTTTTAGGTACATTGTAAATTTTATTCTTTTCCATATGAATTCTCTTAGATTCCTCACCAATTATAAGGATTGCTTCGCCATCTAAAAGTACAAAAACCTCATCTGTTTCTGTGTGCCTTGACAATCGGTTCATCTTTTCTTCAAAGTGATTTTCGCCGTGGAATAAAAATGCTACTTTCCAGTTATTAAAGCTCATTGCTGACTTATAATTTCTGCCATCTTCAAAGCTATATACCTCAAGTTCGCCTATCATCTCTTTTTTAATCTCACTCATACCTTGCACCTCTATGTAAATTATATTATTTCTGCCGCCTTAAGCAGGCTTTTTTTTAGTTTTGAAACAAATTCCGTGGAAGATATATTTTCCTTGCCGCATATCCATTTTTCAATGGAATATATCAATGAGTCGGACAAAAACTCCGCACAGAAACCCGAATCCTCGGCATTGGAAAGTTCCTTTGTGAGAAATGGACAAAACAAATCCGACATTTGCTCAGACAACGAATTCTGTCCCTTTATTTGAAAAATCTCACGGTAAAATCTTCTGTCACGACAAATTACATCGCATATATCCTTTATATATTCCCATTTATCAGTATATTCTTTATTCTCCGTTGCATTTTTGACTTCAGAATTAAACAGCCATTCCACCAAGTCAAATTTATCTTTAAAATGGTAATAAAAGCTTTTTCTGTTCATATTACAACGGTCACAAATCTCACCTACGGTGATTTTAGTAAAGGGTTCTTCCTCCATCTGGCGTTTCAGAGCGTTTGCCAATGCGTCTTTCGTTGCGGTTGAATCAGCCACAAATATCACCCCTATCCTAAAAATCCAAGGTGCTCAAAAAGAATTTTAAGACCCATAAGGATAAGAACAATACCTCCGGCAAGCTCGGCTTTGGACTTGTATCTGCATCCGAACTTATTGCCAAGCCAAAGTCCCACAGCAGATAAAATAAAGGTTGTTATACCGATAAAACTTACGGCAGGAACAATGTTTACACGCAAAAAAGCAAAGGTAATACCTATTGCCAAAGCATCAATACTGGTTGCAATTGCCATAGGTACCATTACACGAACACCGAACGAACTATCTAACTGTTCAGCACATTCCCGTGATTCTTTAATCATATTCAGTCCTATAATTCCCAAAAGGACAAATGCTATCCAGTGGTCAACACTTGTAACCAACGCCTCAAAGCTGCTGCCAAGCCAAAATCCCACCAGCGGCATCAGTGCCTGAAATCCACCAAAGTAAAGACCGACGGTAAGAATATTTTTGAAACTAATCCTTTCAACTGAAAGTCCTTTGCATACCGATACAGCAAATGCATCAGCCGACAGTCCCAATGCAATTACAAACAACTCCAAAATCCCCATAAAAAACTCCTCCTGATACAGTATATTTACACTGCCTATAAAAAAAGACGAGAAAACCCATCTGCAGTGCAGATAAGTCTCGTCATTTAAGATGAAGCCAGGATTTTAATCCAGGATGTTGACATCATCGCACAATGTGCTGACTACTCCCCTATTTCGGTTTTAATTATAACAGAATTATTACGACATTTCAATAGTTTAGCACCATTTTTTGCACAAATTTTTTTATTTGTCTAAAATCCCCATATCTTTAAATTATTAAAATTGGTTGAAATTATTTCTTTGTTGTGTTAGAATAAAAAGAGTATTTTGTTTGGAGTGAAGTTTTATGTTGTGGGAAAATCTGCGTGAAGAGGAGTTCAAAGCCGCAATAAAAGAATCAAAAGGTCTTTGCATTGTTCCTGTTGGCTGTTTGGAAAAGCACGGTCAGCATCTACCTGTTGGCACTGATGTTATTCATATTACTGAAATTGCGAAGCGTGCCGCAGAAATTGAAACTGCAGTTATCTTCCCGACCATGTATTTCGGCGAAAAGACCGGTTCGGGCGAATTTTTAGGAACGGTCATATTCAGTCCTGAGCTGAGGCTGCAAATCCTCAAGGAAACCTGCAACGAGATTTACCGCAACGGCTTTGACAAAATTCTGCTGTATGACGGGCACGGCGGAAATCAGTCTATGATTTCATACTTTATGCGTGGATTACTTTACGAAAAAACACCTTACAGCGTTTTTGACTATAGCTTAGGCTCGGATTTTGCCACACCCAAAAAGCTCCTGACCGAGGGGTATAAATACCTGACAGGCGAGGATCGTAAAATTCTGCAAAGCTATAATGACCAGAAAAAGCGGTTTGGTCACGCTGACTTTATAGAAATGGGCTGGGTTTACGGTGTACGCCCCGAAACTGTTCGACTTGACAAAATCTATCAGGAAAGCAATCAATCAACCCACCGCTTTGACGAGTTTTCGAATCGACGCATCAACACACCGTTTGCGTGGATGGCTGACTTCCCCAATTCGTACGAGGGAGATATGCACGATGGTATGAACGAACGTATTGCCCGTGCTATGGTGGATTATTCCGTCGGAAAGCTTGCTGATGTTATTAATTTCTTAAAAAATGAAACAACCTCTGATGAATATAAAGCCGAATGGCTTGAGAAGCAAAAACGACATAATATTTAAAAATTAAAGTGCGGAAATTCAAAGATTTCCGCACTTTATTATTTTCCATTTTTCAATTAATTGTTCAAGCGACCATTTGGCATTTGCCGGTGATGTTGAGGGCAGGCAGATTGCCGTGCGGTTTATTTCGCTCCGTATATATTTATTAAAATATTTTTCCGCTGTTTTTCCGTTAACAAAAATCTGCATTATATTTGCTGTATTCAAAATAGGCATCAGGTCATTCGGTACAACATTTTTTATGGTTGTGTCAGCACTTCCCTGTATATCACAGCTACCGATAACATCCCACACAGCTATCCGGTTTGAAAGCAGAAACGCTCTTTTTTCTTCAACCGTTTCAGGAACCGGAGCATCAAAAACTGCTGCGGTTACCCTCCAGAACCTGTTTTGGAGATGACCATAAAAGAACATTGCTTCTCTTGATTTCACCGACGGAAAGCTACCGAGAATAAGTATTCTTGAATTTTTATCATAAAGAGGCTTTATGGGATGTACAATCATAAATTTCACCTATTTTATACACGTTTTATTAAAAAAACGACAAGCCAAATCTTGTCGTTTTTCTGGTGCGCCCGAAGAGACTTGAACTCCCACATCATTGATACCAGATCCTAAGTCTGGCGCGTCTGCCAATTCCGCCACGGGCGCATATTCAAATCACGAGCTTTATTGTATCACCAAATTCAAATATTGTCAAGAAGAAAAACGCAGAGTTTTTAAAGCTCTGCGTTTTTAACATCTTATTTTTCTACTTTTACATCAAAGATTGAAATACCCAGCGGAGGAACCTTTCCGATAAATCCACAAGGAATTTCGCCTGCTTCGCCACCGCTTTGCATTATGAATGCTTTGGCACCGTCACCCTTGCCGGCAACCTGGGACTTATACAGATACTTAGCCGGAAGAAGTGGATATTTGCTGACACTCTTTACCTCCAAGACTCCCTTATCACTATAAATCGGTACTCTGTTATAATTGTTTATAGGATTAAGAACATAGATTCTGTAAACACCGTTTTCCAGTTCGAATGTTATAATTGGCCTATCGCTATGGAAAATTGAATCCTCCGCTGCATCAAAAATAGTCTTTATCACGTTAATGAACGCCTCAGACAAATTTACAAATGGCATAGGAGTTGTAAAGAATGACGGGTCAATCCATTTTGATGGTTCGCCGGGCAAATAGTTGCAGAGTTGCTCATTTACGTCAAAACAAGCGTCTATTTCTCTTTTCTGTTCTTCATCAAGTGAAAGATTAAACACAAACACACACAGCTTATGGGTGGCAAATTTATCTTCTACGCAAACATCGTAATTAAGCTTTGCTCCATCCATATATTCCTTTGAGGCTATACATACAACAGGTGCTTTTTTATAATTGAGAACTACAGCCTTTTCGTCTTCAGGAAGCAAATCAAAGTTTGGAACAAACAATGCCCCATTAAGAGTATCAACATCCTCTATCCTTGCAATTGCACCAAACGGTACCGCTTTATCCTGCATTGTATATGTGAGCTTATGTGCTGATGGTCTGCGGGTTTTAATATATTCATCCAGCAATGCATAATGAGCCTTATCAGACCATATAATGGTTGGTGCACATATCTTCTTAGGTTTTAGATCCCAGGCAATTTTGTTGCGTTCGCCAATCCATTCCCATTCATCCTTGGTAATACCGTCACCCAAAGTTACCATATACCCTTTTGTTGAATGGTTGAACTTGCCATCCTTGTTATAAAACAAAGACGAAAGCATATACATATCGCGTTCAAGACGCATCGGCGCATGATGAATCATATCCCATTCCTCGGTGCAATCCTTTACGCCAAGCAATGTAAGTTGATTACCTTCGGGTGCAAATGCCGAAATAAACTGCGGCATTGACATAAGCTGACGGAACAGATTGCGAGTACAGTCAACAAGTTCAAGACCCTCGGGAACTGTTTCGGACACAATGTAATCAACACCTGCGGCATAAAGTCTTTTGTAGTCAATGCCGTAACGATAGAGTGCTTCAAACGGGTCGGAGCACCAGGCATTGTTTATCATTATCTTTTTGCCGTGGGGATGCAGTTTTGCTGCAACCTTACCCCAGAACTTTTCCCAGCGCCAGCAATAAAAATCAATCCATTCCCGGCGGAGATTATTCCATATATATTCCTGACGGGCATCTATATCCTCCTGCTCATCAAAGCCAAGACGTCTTGTGATATTTTCAGGAAGTTCAACCATTGAATGTTCTATAAACTGTTCAAGCATATCTGTTGAAAAGTCACCGTTACAGATAGAGTGCTCGGGCGGGCAGAAAAAGTCCGACACGTGAACGCCTGCAAAACCATAATCCTCGAGAACCGCAAGAGTCTTTTCAGCAAAGAAGTCCTCGTAATATGTACCGTCCTTGAAACGCTTAAGGACATTAAGATTCATTCTTCCGTTGCAACCAAAAGACATAAGTTCAGGGTGGTCGCTTTCCCACTCCTGATGGCGTGTATTATCAAGGTAAACACCCATAATACCCACATAAGCTTCAACACCATTATCCGCAAGATTGTGTGCAAGGTCGCGGAGGTCATAGTTTGTCCACGGCTGTCTTTCACGGAACTCGTTACGGGGAGAACCGTAATATGAACAGTTATCGGGATGGAGAGTGAATTCCTTATCCATACCCTCGTGCTGATTTATTATATCTGAATGGAACAGAAACACCGACATACCCTGAGGAATAAATCCAGTCTGGCTGAGGTATTCATTTACGCCTTTATCTTCCTTATCTCTGTCAAAGCCGATAAGTGGCATCCATATAAAGTTATTACTTTTTTCCATAATACATTAACCGCCTTTCTGTGAACATGAGATAATTATATATGTTACATTTTAAAAAGTCAATGGTCAAAGCGCAGAAAAAGGCTGCAGAATCCTGCAGCCAAACCTGTCATAAATACTTTTTCATATGCCCTAACGCATTCTTTTCAAGCCGTGATACTTGCGCCTGAGATATACCTATTTCGTTCGCAATTTCCATCTGAGTTCGTCCTCTGAAGAACCGCATTTCGAGGATGTTCCGTTCGCGTGATGTAAGATGATTCATCGCTTCCTTGACGGATATTTCCTCAAGCCACGAGTCATCTATGTTTTTATCATCCTTGACCTGATCCATTACAAATATGGCGTCACCGCCATCATGATATACCGGCTCATAAAGCGACACGGGGTCCATAATCGCATCAAGAGCTGCCGAAACCTCCTCGGGGGTAACTTCAAGCTCACGGGCAACTTCCTCTACCGTTGGCTCTTTTGCGTTTTTATTGATAAGCCGTTCCTTTGCCGACAGCGCCTTATATGCCGTATCTCTCAAAGACCGGCTAACGCGAATAGAGGTATTGTCTCTTAAATACCTACGTATTTCCCCGATTATCATTGGCACGATTGTCCCTTGTCGAAAATACTATTTTATGCAGCTTTGCGGCGTTTGACTACAAGCTGTGATATTATTACACCGGTAAAGATCAACGCACAGCCTAAATATCCCGATGCTGTCATTACTTCTTTAAGGATAATTGCACCACCCAATGCCCCGAACATAGATTCTGTTGAAAGTATGATTGATGCATAGGTCGGGTCGGCAGTTTTCTGGCCAATTATCTGGCAAGTATATGCAACACCTACTGACAAAAGACCGCAGTACAAGATGGGAATAACGGCCTTTTGCATCATTGCAAGGGATATATCTTCGGTGAAGAACGCAATCACAAAGTTTAAAATTCCGCAAAAAACAAACTGGGTCATTGCAAACCTTAGGGAATAAATCCTGTCAACAAATCTGTCAATAACAAGTATATGTATTGCCCAGAATACCGCGTTAAGAAGCAATACAAAATCACCGTAGCCTATCTGCCAGCTTACCGCCCAATTTTCGCCCACTATGCATAAGAAGAACATTCCCACAACTGCAAGAACTGCACCAATCCATACATTAATCGTAGTCTTTTTACCCAAAAAAATTCCAAATACAGGTACAAGAACAGTATATAGACCCGTCATAAAGCTTGCCTTACCTGCACTGCCGGTTATTTCGATGCCCTTTTGCTGAAGAGCAGACGCTGTAAAAAGAACCAGCCCTGCGAGAACTCCTGCAAAAATGGTTATCTTCATTCTGGATTTATGCACTAAAGCCTCCTGCTCCCTTTTTTCAAATAAAAAAATTACCGGAATAAGTGATAATCCACCCAAAAGAAATCGCACTCCATTAAAAGTAAACACCTCAACATAGTCCGCTCCCAGTCTTTGTGCAACAAAGGCAAACCCCCAAATCATAGCTGTCATTAAAAGCAGGGTAAGCGATTTAAACTTTTTCATAATAATCATACTTCCTTTTCAGTCAAACCGCCGCGACACTTTGCCACGGCGGTTTGTTTTTATTTTTTCCAGGTATATGGTGAGAACAATATCAGCATCGGAAATACCTCCAGTCTGCCGACAAGCATATCCAAAACAAATACTATTTTGGATAGAATTGAGAAATTTGCAAAGTTACCCGTCGGGCCTACCATATCTAGTCCCGGACCAATATTATTGATTGTTGCAGCAACAGCTGTAACATTGGTAGTAAAATTAAAATTATCAAAGCTTATCAAAAGTAACGATGCTGCAAAAATGATAAAATAAGCAATCATATATACATTTATTGAGCGAATTGTTTCGTGTTCCACCATTCTGCCGTTCATCGTAATTTTATGCGTGCTTTTGGGATGTGCGGTAATCTTAAGCTCTTTAATTATAGTCTTTACTGCTATAAGAATTCGTGAGACCTTCATACCGCCACCGGTGCTTCCGGCACACGCCCCCACAAACATAAGCAGAACCAATATGGTCTTTGAGAATTCAGGCCATAAATTGAAGTCATCAGTAGCAAAACCTGTTGTTGTAATAATCGACGCAACCTGAAATGCACTGTGTTTAAGTGCCTCCCCCACGCTCTGAAATGTTCCGGCAATATTAATACAGATAAGAATTATAGAAACAGCAACAATGCCCAGATACCATCTTAGTTCCTCTGAACGAATTGCCGTTAAAAATTTGCGGATAAGAATAAGATAGTATATTGAAAAATCAACACCAAAAATTAACATAAACACTGTTACTACAGTCTGGATATACGACGAATAGCCGGCTAAGCTATCATTCTTTATACCAAACCCACCTGTTCCGGCAGTTCCCAGTGCAGTAGTTATTGCATCAAAAAAGGTCATTCCACCCAAAATAAGGAACACAACCTCTGCAATAGTTAATGCTGTGTATATCCCGTAAAGAATTTTTGCTGTCGACTGAACCTTAGGTACAAGCTTGCCCACCGATGGTCCTGTACTTTCTGCTTTTAAAAGGTAAAGATTATTACCACCCGAAAGCTTGACAAGTGATACCAGAAACACAAGAACACCCATGCCGCCAATCCAATGAGTAAAGCTACGCCAAAAAAGCATACTTTTAGGCAAAGCCTCAACATTTCTTAAAATAGTTGCACCAGTTGTAGTAAATCCTGATACAGTTTCAAACAACGCGTCAACATAGCTTGGGATTGAACCCGAAATTACAAATGGAATCGCACCGAAAAGACTCATAAAAATCCAGCTGAGAGATACCATCGCCAGTCCTTCTTTAGCGTACATTCTGTGGTTTTTCGGGCGAATGCATTTAAGCAGCAGCCCCACAGCAAGGCAAATCGCAGAAGCTATCACAAACGCCCAAAGTTCTGCTTCGCCGTAACATATTGCACAAATCATCGGCAGTATCATACAGGCTGCCTCGAGTATCAATGTCAAGCCAAGAACATTAAAAATCAGTCTGTAATTCATAGATAATTACTCTTCCTCTACTGTAAAATATCGTTTATATCCTTAAAACCAAGATGCGTTGTAACAACGATTACTGTATCGCCCTGTCGGATTGCATCCTGACCTCGTGGAATAATAATTCTGCCCTGACGGTTTATACAAGCAATAAGAACATTATCCTTAAGAGACAAATCCACAAGAGGTATACCTAAGACAGGCGAGTTCTCGTTTATTGTAAACTCAAGTGCCTCGGCTTTATCATCAAGGATAAGGTGCATAGTCTCAATATCACAATCAATTGAATTCTGCTTTGCACGCACAAACCTCACGATATACTCTGCCGTTATATCCTTGGGGTAAATTACTGTATCCAAATCAAGACTTGCTATTACATCATCATAGGACACACGATTAACTTTTGTAATAACCTTACCATCCATTTGGCTTTTGGCAAATAATGAGAGCATTATATTCTCTTCGTCAATCCCCGTAAGCGATACAAAGGATTCGGCATTTTCAATACCTTCTTCAAAAAGAACACGGTTCTCCGTTCCGTCAGCATTGATAATCGTCGCCTTGGGAAGCATCTGGCAAAGTTCCTCGCAACGCTTGGTGTCTTTCTCGATTATTTTGACTTTAATTCCACGCTGGGTCAGCTTATCCGCAAGATAGTACGAAGTTGCGCCACCGCCAACAATGATTGTATCCTTTACTCGGTTGGTTTTAATGCCAATTTTGTGAAAAAATTCCGAACCGCTGAGCGGAGCTGCAACAATGCTGACAAAATCACCCTTTTTGATAACAAAACTACCATCGGGAATAAATGCCTCGTCACCACGCTCTACACCGCACACAAGAATATCAGTGTTTAGCTTGGAATTAATTTCGCTGACCTTAATTTCATCAAGAACAGAGCCATCAGTTACCTTGAATTTAAGAATTTCGACTCTTCCTTTTGCGAAAGTATCAATCTGGATTGCAGACGGGAAGCGCAGTATTCTTGCAATCTCATTTGCCGCTGTGAGTTCAGGGTTGATTACCATTGCAAGACCCAAGTCATCTTTAAAAAGATGCAATTCGCGGCTATATTCAGGTTTTCTCACTCTTGCAATGGTCTGGCAGTTACCTGCTTTTTTTGCAATCAGACAGGTAAGAAGATTTAATTCGTCCGAACCTGTTACGGCAATGAGTATATCAGCAGTTTCAATACCGGCTTCAAGCAGAACCTCAAAGCTTGCGCCGCTGCCCACAACGCCCATTGCATCATACTGATTGATTATATCCTGAACAACATCATATTTAGGGTCAACAACTGTTATATTCTGATTTTCTTCCTGGCTGAGCTTTTCGGCAAGCTTCTGACCTACCTTTCCACAACCTATAATGATAGTATTCATAGTCTCTCCTTATTTTAAAATCGATTCAATAACGCCGCCTATAACCTCTGCCATTCGCCAGAATCCCAAATCATTGGGATGCGTGCCGTCAACTGTGCATGCATCATGTCCATATTCGCCAAACAGCGAATAGCCGTCGACAAAATAAACATTTTTATCGCCTTGCGCCACAGCATCGGTATAGGTTTTGCGTATAATCTCCCTACGCTCTAAATCCTCTTCAACATAAAGACGAATATCCGGTCTGCTTACCAGAATTATCGGAGCCTCAGGATTATGCTTTCTTATAATATTATACGCTCTGCCGTGAGTTTCTCTCAAGTGTTCTACACTTGGCGAATTATAATCATAGTCCATTACAAATATGCTAAAGTCCAGCTTTGCCATATATTCAAGTATATTTTCTTCACCGCAGCCGCCGCTGGAAAAACCAAGGTTATGGATATTTGTATTAAAACGTCTTGAAATAATCGACGGATAGCAGTTTCCCGGTCTTGATGCACAGCCGCCCTGAGTTATTGACGAGCCATAGAATAAAATCGGTTTTTCGTACTTGTAATCATCCGCCGCTGTTAAAGTTGCAGTTTCCTGTAAGCCTATATAAAGGTCTGTCACATTGTTGTAAAGCGGAAAATTGATGGTAATCTGCTTTTCTCCTCCTTGCTTGAATGTAATCACCGACTCGTAACCATCGGTCATAGTAAACGGCGGAACAAAACTGTCATAATATGTCGGTACTCCGTCAATATCATAATAAAGGTCAAATCCCGACGAGCCGGTAAGCGGCATATGCGAAAACTTTGTAACATCCGGCATTACCGCCTTGATTGCCACATATTCCGAGTTGGTTTTAAAACGAACTCTGCCACATGAGGTATTACCCGCAAGCACATCTACCTGGTAATTTACTTCCTTTGCAAGTTCAAACGGCAAGCGTTTGAACGGCGCTTCCTCCGGCTTATAAAAACCATATAACCTAAAGGGTTTTACTCTTACATCATGAAAGCACAAATCGGTCTTATCTATTTTTGTTTCGACTTTAAGATTTTTATCTACAGCTCCAATATCGCGAGGCATTTTCAAAACTCCTTTATATAAAAAGTTATAGATAATTATATCACATTTTGCAATATTGTCAACAACAAAGCGGCATCAACCGTTCCGCTATGAGGACGGTCAATGCCGCTTTGTTTATCCGTATGCGTTTTCACCAAAGGCAAATTTTTGACATGGATATTAAATTAACATTTTTTATACAGTATTATCTGTTATATACTCCATCGTTTAAGTATGCAAGGAGGTCTTCCTTGCTCATATTGTCAATTCCAAGATATGAAAGATTGTAACGGCTTGTCTCAAAGAAGCTTGTTTTGTGCATTGCACCTGCCAAAATAATCATTGAGTCAATAATCGGAGTAGGAACGCCATACTGAACGCCAAGGTCGTGGTAAATCTTACAGCCAATCGGAACATCCTCAGTCATATAACGGTGATGGATTGTGTTAGGCCCTGTGTTACCTTCATCTGAGGGCTGGTCGAGCGGGAATACCACATTATCGTTACCGTCCTCATCAAGACCCATATATTCCTGTGTAAGAACACTGCGGCGTGAGAAGAACATTTCGTACTTATACTTGGGACAGCCAACGCCTATTGCTTCTGCCAGAGCGATTTCCTCATTGTAGAACTTATACTGAACCTCACAAATCGAGGGGCAAAGACCGTGCGAATACATTGAATATGTAGTCCTGTCATTTCCGCAGAAGATAACGCCCCAGTTTTCCATTGTAGAAACGCCGAGGACGGTTGCCGGAACATGGATAACGGGATTTACATTGGCGAAGTCAACATCCAGTACAGTATTTGCCTTTGCAGGACCGTCGCCGTAGGTTACGGCATCCATACAGGGCAGGTATTTTACAGATTCGAGGAAGTCGTCTGTGTCCGCCATAGGAAGCGCCGCACCTCTGAGCGAGATTGCTCTGTATTTTGCGCCTACATGAGGGAACTGGAACTTGCCTATGCTTTCAATTCTTGTACCATAAGGAGCAGATGACCATCCACCGATAATAACCTTTTTAGTACAGCCCAATTCACGCATAAGTCTGCGGAAAAGCAAGCATGCAAAGTTATCAGTAAACACATGGATAACCTGTCCATCTTCAAGATGGGGAATAAGTTCACGAAAAACCGCCTCATGCCCCCATGAGCCCATTGCAATAACAATCAAACCTGCACCCTCAACTGCAGCCTTGATGTCTGTTGTAACAAGGTCAAAATGTGCACGGCCCGAACGCTCGAAGCAATACTTGTTTCTCTGAATTCCATCCAGAAGAATACCGGTTTTGTCAACATCCTTAAGCGATGTTTTCGCAAAAGGCATAAGGTCAAACAATCGAACCTCACGTCCTGCAAGCTTCATATCAGCTGCACAGGTTTTGCCCACAGCACCGCCGCCAAGAACAGCAATGGGCATATCCTTTAAATATTCCATTTTACTCATAATAACACTCCCTCCTAATTTCAGGAAAAATCACACTTTTTATTAATTATATTAACACACATCACGCATTTCAATGCATAAAACGATTAAGTATTGATATTTTTGATACTTTTATCAATAAAACTCTTGATTTTATTGATAAAAAGAGTATACTTTGTATCAGAGGTGTTACAAGTGATGAACAAGGAACTACACAATATTGTTATTACCGACATAACTGACATTATTACATTTTCGTCATCCAAGGGTAGATATAAAAAAATTGAAAGCCGACCCACATACGGACTGTCCTTTTGCACAGAAGGGCAGATAACCTACACACATAAAGGGAACTTTTATGTATCTGACCCAAACCACGCTATAATTTTGCCCCAAAATGAAAGCTACACCCTTTTTGGTGACAAAAAGGGTGTATTTCCTGTTATTAACTTTACCTGCCTTGATTTTTTGTGCGATACTATGCTTGTATTCCCCATCGAGAACGCCGAATCATTTATACACGACTACGAACAAATGAAGGCCTTGCAACTGTTTGAAAATAATCGAACAAAGATTTTTGGTATACTATACGGAATGATACATCGTCTTTTGCTTTCTGCAGACCCGAATTCAGGAATACTTACCCCGGCAATGAGATATCTTGAAAACAATTTTTCAGATCCTAATCTCAGCAACGCAATCCTGGCACAAAAATGCGAAATAAGCGAGGTATATTTCCGCAAGCTGTTTTACAAGCAGTACCGGACAACACCAAAGCAATTTGTTATTGATATCCGCATTGACAAAGCTAAGCAGCTTCTGGCTGACGGAGTTTTTAAGATTAACGCCATCTCGGAAAAATGCGGATTTTCCAACCCCTACCACTTCTGCAGGGTATTCAAAAACAAAACCGGACTTACCCCTACCGAGTATTCAAGGCAGAACAGAATTCGCATTATATAATGCGTTCCATAGCTATATGAACAACGCCTTCCTCCATATACTCGTCAGAGCAAATCTTGAACCCGAACTTTTCATAAAACCCGACGGCGTGCTTTTGGGAGCTTATATGTATCTTTTTACATTTAAAAGTCTCTTTAATTGCATCAAGACTTTTTTCCATTAATTCACGGCCTGTACCATTACCCTGTCTAAGTGTGAGTACTCTGCCAACCTTCACCGTTTCACTATTCTCAGAAAACGCCCTTAAATACGCAATTACTCTACCGTCCTGTTCCATAAAGCAATGCAGGCTTTTGTAATCCATATCGTCAAGGTCCTGACAGATGATGTTTTGCTCGAGCAAAAACACCTCTGTTCGGGACTTTATTATTTCATACAGTTCAGTTGTTGTCAGTTTCTCGAATGTTTTTGATTTAAATTCCATGGTTATTCCTCTTTTACCCCTTGAACCCAAGCGCCTTGAGTATTTTGTCAGCAAGCATATTGTAGCCCTCCTCAGTATAATGAACACCGTCATTATGAAGAAGATGCTTGTTCTGTAACGATTCGGCATAAAGATCTATCACGGGCAAACTGTATTTTTCCGCAATTTCTGATGCAATTTTGTTTCTTACTGTTACTCTTTTCTCTCGTTCATCATCTACAATATGAGTGGTAAGAACTACAAAAAGTGGCGTGTTCTTGAATTCCTCCAAAAGAAACACTATCATTTTCTCATAGTACGCCTTATAATCTGTCTCATCATCAAGATGCCAGCCATGGAGACCGTTATTAAAAAGAACTGCATTTCTCCGCGGTTGCTGTTTTGCAAAAAAGCTGAGCGAATCCGCAAAGTAAGGATTGTCAATACCTTTTGATGTGCCAAAGCCGTCAAATAACAACTTTTTATCGGTCTTTTGCGTTGCAATTCTCCGAATTCCGCAAGAGATTGAATCGCCTATATACAAAACTCTTTGTATTTTTTCATCGTATGCAAACTCAAGCCACGTATTATCCCATTCGTAGGTTTCGTAAATTCTCTTTTCGTTACCTGCTTCGTATGTAAATTCGTTCATTTTTATCGCTCCTTATTTTTTATGCGTTATGTCTGATTACCTGGCCCGGATACTTGCCCGTGAGTTTCATATCGTGGTATACAACTTCGCCGCCAACGATTACATAATCAATTCCCTCAGTAAGGCTGTTTGAATTGCTGTACGTAGCCGTATCATGTAGGTTATTGTAATCAAAAATCACCAAATCAGCATCATACCCATCCTTGATTACCCCCTTGTTCTTGACAAGCAGGTATTCGGCAGTTAGTCCTGTCATTTTATGGATTGCCTGTTCAAGGGTCAGAACACCTTTTTCCTTTACAAAATATGTTATTGCGTGAGGGAATGTTGCAGTTGTTCTGGGATGTCCTTTTTCATCCCAGCTTCTGGTTATACCGTCGCTACCCACAACGCAGTATGGGTCACGGATGATATCACACACATCCTCGTCGCACATACTTGAATAAACACCGCCCGCTGAACAGTTATTAGCAACACACATATCAAAAAATGCTGTCCACGGCTCCTTGCCGATAAGCTTTGCATATTCCGAAACATATCTACCCTCAGCTTCGGGAGTCTTTGTTGCGTAGTAAACATATACACCGTCCCAACCGCCTGCATTGAGAAAGAAATTATCATACGGAGTTTTGGGGTCTTCCATCTCCGCTTTAATCTGAGCACGGAATTCGGGGGTCTTAAGTTTCTCCGTCAACGCACCATAACCACCTGCAAGATGCCACGGCGGCATACAAGCATTAATGGTTGTCATACACTTGGGGTATGGGTACTGGTCGCAAATAACACGGATTCCCTCGTCATTTGCTTTATGTATTAGCTCGAGAGTTTCTTTCTGTCTGCCCCAGTTTGCCTTGCCCATAATCTTATGGTGCGAAATATTTATGCGTGAACCTGTCTTGCGGCCTATATCAATAACCTCTTTTACAGCATCAGTTACAAGTTCAGCTTCGTTACGCATATGGCTTGCATAAATACCGTTGAACGGTGCAATAACCTTTGCAAGCTCCAACACCTCATTTTCCTCAGCATAGCATCCGGGAGTGTAGATAAGACCGGTCGAAAGACCTGCCGCTCCCGACTCCATTGCTTCACGGAGCAAGCCTTTCATTTTGTCCAGTTCCTTATCTGTTGCAGGGCGGTTTTCCATACCCATAACCGAAATACGGAGTGCGTTATGTCCCACAAGAAACCTGACATTTGCGGTTTTGGGCTGCTTTTCCGCATACTGCAGATATCTTTCAAAGCTTGTCCAGTTTGGCATATCGTCCGGGAACCAGGTTGTTCCCACAGAAAGCATATTTTTCAAATCATCAATATTATCCGGATTAACCGGTGCCGGCGAAGAACCACAATGCCCTGCCAGCTCGGTTGTAACACCCTGATTGGTTTTAAAAAGGTGTGCATCCTCGCAGCCTAAAATAAAATCACCATGAGAATGGGCGTCAATAAAGCCCGGAACCACAAATCTCCCCGCTGCGTCAATTACTCTTTCCGACTCTTCGTTTCCCTTTGCCATAACAATTTTCCCGTCCTTGATGCCGACACAACCACTATATGCTGGTGCTCCTGTTCCGTCAATAATTTTTGCATTTTTGATTAAACAATTAAGCATAAACCTCTCAACCTTTCATCATTTTATAAAATTTCTTTACTGTCAAGAACAACGGTAAATGGTCCATCATTCACCAAAGATACTTTCATATCGGCACCAAAAATTCCGTGCTGTGTACGTCTGAATAATTCCTTGCACCGATTAAGTACATACTCATAAAGCTCCTCTGCCATAGCAGGGTTACCTGCATTAACAAAGCTTGGGCGATTACCCTTTCTGCAATCCGCATATAGTGTGAACTGCGACACAACGAGCACCTCACCATCAATTTGTCCGATGTTTAAATTAATTTTATCTTCATCATCCTTAAAAATTCTCAGCCTTGCAACCTTTTCAATCATCTTGTCGGCAATTTCCTTTGTATCGTCGTTAGAAACGCCCAAAAGCAGAAGATATCCCTCGCCTATCTGCCCGCAGATATCGCCATCCACCTCCACCTTGGCTTCCAAAACTCTTTGTATAACAATCTTCATTTAATTTACTCCTTTATAACTATATATCTTCATCAAGTGCTTCAATATAAAAGCTTACCGGTCTAAATCCATCATTGCACGAAATCATAGCAGATTTAGGATTTTTCATCCAACCGTCATAGAAATTCTCACCGCCATGCGACAACGCCATTACAAATGGAGACATACTTTCCCACGCGCTGTCACAAAGTCCCTCGGGTTTTTCCCATCCATTTGCAATAAAGACTTGTCCTTCTTTTAAGCTGCAAGCGTGCTCTATCGGATTTTCATATTTTTCTATCAAATCGTCATATTGAGACATTCTCATTACGGTTATACGGCATTTTTTCATAGCAATTATTTTCCTTTCAAAAGCTAATTGGTCTTTTTCAGAGTTCTTAAATACTGTTTTTTCTCTTTTGAAATTCTTAGACTTTCAATTGCCTTTTGTATCGTTTTATTATGAGTCCAGACATCAAGCACTTCCTTTTCTATATAAGGCAGAGTCTTCTCATACCGTTTTGCAAGAGCTGTTGCAAAGTACCATGCCCGCATCATATTGATATAATACTCATTTAATTTAATATCAGCAACCATCGCAAGGTAATCCTCATTAAAATTCTCATCAAGATAAAAACTCATTAATAAATTTATTGCGTATCTTACAGCATAAACATCCTTTGACTTAATCCATCTTTTTATATGCTTTAGCAGTTTTTCAGGCTCTTTTTTCAAAACCTTTGGTTTCATACAGTCACATGTCGACCAGTTATCTATGTAAGGCAAAAAAGCATCCAGCTTTTCTATACATCCGTCAAAGTCCTGCTCTCTTTCAATTAAAAATGCGTGAAGATTATTTTCCTCAAAATATTTATGTGGGAGTTCACTCAAAAAACTTTCATAATTCTCCAGGCTCTTTGCATACTTTCTTAGAATTGGAGTCCGTATTCCAATAACCTTGCTTTTATCAATTGTCGGCATAAGTCTTGAGCTAAACTCTCTGTATTCTTCTTCACCCATTGAAATAAGTGTTTTCTGTATAATTGTTTTTATAACAATCACCTCATCGTTTGCGTCAGAGTAGGAAAGAAATTAATTTTTTCAGGACAACATAGCCGTCCCAATGTTTTTTACCCTTGGAAATCAAGATTATCTTCATTTTTGTATCCGATTATCGTAGCTGGAACACCTGCTACAATGGCATTTTCGGGAACATCTTTAACAACAACGGCACCTGCCGCTGCTAAGCTGCCTGAATGCATTGTTATATCACCAAGCACTTTTGCACCGCAGGTAACAGATACGTTATCTTCTAAAGCAGGAGGGCAGGCTCCGTTTTTATAGCCAATGGTCACTTGCTGATATATTCTACAATTTTCGCCTATTTTTTTTGCAGTTATAATAGTAGCAAAGCCATGCTGAATATACAATCCTCCGCCTATATCTTCAGTATATATGTATAAGCTTTCCATTGGTTTCCATAATAGACGGGTAATTGCAAAATGCACCATAGACACAAATGAGCGCGATGGATTTTTTAACCGATGCTGAATAAGATTGCGAAATTCTTTTTTATATGTCATATACCAATTAAGTGATTCAAACAAATTGAATTGTATCTGGTCAATTTGGTTCCATCTCGCAACATCCATTTTAATCAAATTTTTTTGTTTAGAACACAATACACATAGATAAACAGGGAGTGTTCTCAGGTAGTTTAAAACAGCAAACAATCTTTTACCAATACCTGGCATTTATTTTTCCTTCCTTCCTATCAAAGTATATTATAATTATAATATACTTTTTTATTTATCAAAATTACTGTACCTTATCTGACATAAAACTTGAATTATATTTATCATAAGCAATCCGTGACATAATTATATATAGTATATCACAAACAATAAAAAAAGACAAGTTACAAAAAAAAGACTATCTAAAAAGATAGTCTTTTTTGGTGACTCCGAGGGGAATCGAACCCCTGTTACCGCCGTGAAAGGGCGGTGTCTTAACCGCTTGACCACGGAGCCATATGGCTCCCCCTGCTGGGCTTGAACCAGCGACATCATGATTAACAGTCATGCGCTCTACCGACTGAGCTAAGGAGGAATATATACCCGGATTTAAAATCCGGGATTTGTTCCGGCAGCGTCTTACTTTCCCAGGCGGTCACCCACCAAGTATCATCAGCGCTAAAGAGCTTAACTACTGTGTTCGGGATGGGAACAGGTGTGACCTCTTTGCTATCGCCACCGAATATATGTCAAACACCTTACGGTGTCTTGACCTCAATATTCGTTGTGTC
>JBGVEN010000012.1:0-70067 GCA_045120135.1 Monoglobaceae bacterium
CTTAGAACACGGATCACCATCGTGTGCTTCATTCTTTAAAACATAGTCACAGATTGAGCACATAACAGCGTGGTTGTTTTCGTCTACTGCTACATATTTATCATATACACAAGTAAGAGCCTTTACTATCTGGTCTTTGATATATTCGTGACCTGCTGCGTTTGCAGTAATATTAGCTACTATTCCAAGAAGATCTGTTATCTCAGTTGTTGCTGCAATTGTTGCACCATTTACCGGAGCTTCGTCAATGTTTACAAATGCAAAACCACCATTTGCTGCAGCTAATACTGAATAGTAAAGGTTTGTAGCTTCTACTGCATAAGTGAAGTATTCGCCTGCATCAACTGTTGTGCCGTCCAATGTAACTTCAACACCCTTAAGGTTGTTGTACATACCCAATACAACCAAAGTTGCTTCAGGGTTAATTGCCTGAATTTCTTCGAGTGCGGCTTTGGTATCTACTATGTAAGAAACAACTGCATAAGCAAGCTTTTCTGCATATTCAACAACAGTCGCATCAAGACCCTCGATTGCGTCAACAGCTGCATCTTTTTTAGTTTCTGCATAAGCAAGTGCTTTTTCAAGATATGTAGCAACGAAAGCGATTGCATTGTCAATCTTTTCTTCGTCAACTGTGATTTCAGCAGGAAGGTTTTCAAGAACTACTTCCTTGAGGTAAGCTGTAAGACCGTTGTAATGAAGTTCGCCTACAGCTTCCCAATCCATAGCAGCGATTTCAGCAGCGGCTGCCCAAACAGTATCAACAACTGCCAGCTGTTCAGCTGTGAAATAGTTGCTCCAGTCAGCCTCTGTCTCAAGTGCACCAAGAATAACATCAGCTGCATCAACTTGGAATGTGATAAGAGTAGCATCTGCAAGATCTGCCTCTTCAATAGAAACATCAATACCATAAGCGTCTGCAACTAATTCATAGTACGCCGGGGTTTCTCTGTCGATACCCTCTGTATTTGCACCAATTGCAACATAAAGGTCGCCTTCAGCTGCTTCATAGTGCTTGTGACCAAGCTTTGCAACCTGAAGATCAGCCTGTGCTTTTAATTCAGCAATCTTTTCATCGATTGCAGCCTTAACGTCTTCAGCAGAAATACCCTTGAGTTCTTCTGCGAAAGCTTCAAGGTCTGCAATGATTTCTGCAACCTTTGCTTCGTCTTCAGCGGTGATATCAAGAATGTCCTTAATGAAAGCAACATAAGCATCTATTTTTGCTTTTGCAGCAACAGCATCTTCGTTTTCAACGATTTCAACGATTTCGCCGATTTCTTCTTTAACTTCGCCGATAACCTCGTCTACTTTAGCACTTTCTTCATCTGAAAGTTCAAAGTATGCTTTAACATTTGCTATGTAAAGTGCAGCCTTTGCCTCTGCTGCTGCAACATCGCCGGCTTCAGCAATTGCTACAATGTCAGCAACCTCTGTTTTAGCCATATCAACAACTGTGTCAATGGTAGCCTCTTCAAGACCTGCTTCCACTAATGCAGCTGTAACGGCATCAATGTACTCGTTAACTTTTGCCAGCTTTTCTTCGTCTGTTCCATTCTGTGCTATGTCGATAACTTCGTCGATTTCGCCTTTTACGGTTTCAACGATTCCTTCAACATAAGCAATCTCGTCTTCAAATGCAGCAGCAAATGCTGATGTGCATGTTCCAAGCATCATGCAAAGAACAAGAAGACATGCCATAAATTTTTTCATATCTTTTCCTCCTGATATATAATATAATAATTTTAATTTTTTTGCATAAGTGATGTATAGTCAAAATCGGCATAAATTTTTTCCAGCTTGCGGTAATCATTTTTACCCATTCCTGTAAGCGGGATATCGTCAACGCTGACTATGCCGACGGGCTTGCCTCTTTCCTCAAGCTCTCTGTCGCAGGTGTTAAAAATCTCCTTGCAGACTGCATCCTTGTCACATTCTGAAAGGTCTACAAGAACAAGCGGAATGTGACCCTGGCCGTGTTCTCTGTCGGTTATGCCCACTGCACAACAGTTTCTCACGTTTGGATGTTCTGATACAAGGCTCTCGATGTTTACCGGGAATATTTTGTGCCCGTCAAATCTGGTAATCATCCGCTTAATGCGACCATTGACAAACAAAAATCCATCCTCGTCAAGGTATCCTATATCTCCCGAATGAATCCAGTACTTGCCGTCGGGATGCTTGCGCATAACATATTTCGTTTCTGTTGGATTATTATAATATCCTTTCATCATGGACGGACCGGTTACGCAAATTTCGCCTTCTTGCAAAACATCAAGCTCGTCAAAGGTGTCGGGATTAAATATTCCAACAGTGGTAGTAATCGAGGGAATTCCAACACTTCCCTGTTTGTAAACATCTTCTGCACAAAACGAAACTGCGGCGGAAAGCTCACTCATTCCGTAACCTTGTGCAAGGTGCCTATGCATATTATGCTTTTTCAGAAAAGCGTATAATTTTCCTTCAAGACCGTCATTCATTGTGTCTCCGCCGGAGCCTAATGTAATAAGGAACGAAAGGTCAAGGTTTTTGACTTCCGGACTTTCCATCAAAATCTCGTAAAACGCAGGTACACTCACCATGTGCTGAGGTCTGAATTCTTTAACCAGCTTGCCCATTTTGTTGGGCTGGAAGTTGGGTACCAGCACCAGTGTTAAACCGATTGACAACGGCATATGCATACCGCACACCAATCCATATGACGAGAACACCGGAATAATACCTAAAAACTTCTCTTTTCTCTTGGTACAAATGCTGGAGTGTTTAAAGTTAAACGCAACTGCATTCATACTGTCGTTGGTGAGCATAACACCTTTGGGGAATCCGGTTGTGCCGCCTGTGTATGTAATCGCGGCTGTTGCATCACCTTTATACGGAGCCTCAGGGGCGTTGGTTTCCCGACCTTTGCTTAGGAAATCGTCCCACGAAATAACGCAAGAGTCATAATTAATAGGAATTTTGTTGGTCATATTTTTGTAAGCCTTCTTAAGCAACGGTAATGACCGTGTAGCAGATTGCACAACAATAAATTCCTGAGCAATTTCATTTTTGATTTGACGAACCTTTGCGTATGCCAAATCCAGCACAATCAAAATTCTGGAGTTTGATTCCTGAACCATTCTTTTTATGCTGTTTACGTCCATTCTTGGGTCAATTGTATTTGCTGTGGCGCCAAGCTTATTGAGAGCATAAATTGCAATAACTGTTTCCGGCACAGATACAGAAAGCAAAGATACAATCTCGCCCTCTTTCACACCAAGAGCATAAAATGCGTTTGCACATTTATCGATTCGTTCAAAAAACTCACTGTATTTAATATTTTTACCATAATAATGCAGGGCTACCTGGTCTAAATAGTTTTCGTTAACCTGCTTTAAGTATTGGTATGCGGAACAGCTTGGCAAAGTATCTGAAAGAGCCTCGTTGCTATAATACTTTAACCAAGGTTTAAATTCAGAGGGTTTTGTACCCGAAGTAATTGTCATTATATTTTTCTCCTTTTTGCAACTGTTGAGCAGCAAACATTTAGTTCGCCGGCTAATCCTGTTGTTGAAAACCCTTCTTTTCCGTTAGCCTATTATTTTTTATTATACTCCCCAAAGCCGCGTTTGTCAATATTTATAAGAAATTTTAACGTTTTTTGTATATCTTTGTCTTCCTATTAAAAAGCACAAAACCTTCTCTTTATATTTGACATTTACTAAGTGTCATATTTGAGATGATTATAACATATAATCTGCTTGTTGACAATCACTAAATGTCAAAAAGGAGAATTTATATGTTTATTAACAAAGCTAAAGATGGGTTAAACAATATATGCGGAAAAAAGATTTCGGAATTAAGAAAGGAAATGAAGATTTCACAGCGGGTATTAGCAGATAAATTACAATTATCAGGACTTGATATTGACAAGAATGCTATACAAAGAATAGAATGTGGAAAACGCTTTGTAACCGATATAGAAATTCTGGCAATAGCCAATATTCTTAATTTAACAGTGGATGAATTGCTTAACCAACAAAAAAGTTAACAAAAATCTCAAAAAACGGAGGATAGTGATTGTCGCTATATTTCCCTCCTTTTTATGTACCTAAATTATACAAATCCTCAATGGTGCAATTGAGAATTTCAGCAATTTTGGGAAGTCTGTCCGTCTTCGGGACAGCACAACCTGTTTCCCACTTTGCAACTGTCGAGCGGTCGACATTGAGCTCTTTTGCCAAATCCTTCTGTCGCAACCCATTCTTTTCCCGCAAGGCCTTTATGTTCATATTCTGAACCTCCCCGTATGAACAACTTTCATCAATTTCCAACAAAATATGAATTATTCTCACATTATACCCGTTGAGAGTATGTTTGTCAATACTTATAAAGCGTTTCACGCTTTTTATTTGTTTTGCCTCTTTACAAAGTGAATGAAATTCACTA
The DNA here is from genome assembly GCA_045120135.1 of Monoglobaceae bacterium. Classification (GTDB taxonomy): domain Bacteria; phylum Bacillota; class Clostridia; order Monoglobales; family Monoglobaceae; genus SIG440. The sequence continues at coordinate 4,429 of JBGVEN010000012.1, forward strand.
TAATATATATGGGAGTTGGTTGAATTGATAGGGACTCGAATAAAAGAATTAAGAAAATTAAATAAGCTGACTCAAAAACAGTTAGCTGAAAAAATTAATGTGGATTGTTCTGCAGTTACGAAGTGGGAAACGGGCAAAGCTAATCCGGATTTTGAAAAGCAACGGTTTCTTGCTGATTTTTTTGGTGTTTCTGTAGATTATCTCCTTGGCAGAACATACAAAAAAGAAGGACACACCGAAAACGATGTGCCCAAAGAAAATACAATAGTATATCGCAGAGACGGACAAACCACGCAGGTAGAATTGTCCGGAGATAAAATGAATCTTATTTTAAAAATGATAGACGCTATTCGGGATGACGATGCTGACCTATAGTTTGTATGTCTTTATGTAGTCGAAAAATTGCTCGTATACCTTTTTTTCCGACGGGGACAGCAAAAAACAGCTAATGCCTTTTTCCTTTATAAATATTTTTTCTCTTTCGTACAGTGCATTAAGCCGCTCCATCCGGAATTTTGCAGAGGTAGGACTGATATCGCAAATTTGACATATTTGTTCTGCGGTAGTAACTCCCAGTCCCCATAAAACGCAGGCGGGGGCAAGTAACCTGCCGGCAAAGATGTTTGCTTCCTGTTCTATAAAAGAATCATTCGTAGAAGGTTCGCGGTTATACTTACTCTCGGTATGCATAAGAATATGCCCCAGCTCGTGAGCAATAGTAAATCGTTGTCGACCAATGCTGCACTCTTCGTTATAAAATATACTACCCATAAATGTTATACCGTCGCTTTGAGAACATATCTCTTCAAGGCCGGCGGTTTTAATTATTTTATATCCTTTTTTATAGCTTATAACCGGTATGCCAAGATTTTTGCAGATACTGCTAACTTTAACGGGCAGGCGGGTTATGTTATTGTCAATCAATATTTGCCACGCCAAATCTCTGGATTGCTTGTATTTTGAATAGTGCATAATATGTCCTTTCAAAAGAGGGTTATTTAGTTTGCCGGTATGAAGTATCCCTAAAGCGAGAATATAAAAAAGGCAGTGTTTTTACAAAAGCGGCAGGGCGCAACGGAGTATAAGAAAAACCATCCTGCCGCAAATGGCAAAATGGTTTGGAGCTTGTGACGGGACTCGAACCTGCGACCTGCTCATTACGAATGAGCTGCACTACCAACTGTGCTACACAAGCATTATTAATATTAAAAAGTATACTATATTCAAATTGTTTTGTCAAGAAAAACAGAGGATATAGTGCTTGAAATACCTTTGTTTGTATGTTAAAATTGATTTATCAATCAGGAAAGAGGTTTTTCTTTTGGAGAAAATTGCGGTTATAGATTTAGGCTCTAACTCGGTGCGGATGAGTGTGTTTGGCGTTGAGGGGAATTTGGCAAAGACTTTGGGTGCATATCGCAGTACTATTCGCTTAAGCGAGGGAATGACTGCTGATATGATGCTTTCTGCCGAGGCACAGCTTCGTGCGGTAAAGGCTTTGGCTGGTTATAAAAACACCATTGAGTGTGAGGGAATTAAGAGTGTTGTTGCGGTTGCAACGGCGGCTGTCCGCAAGGCAAAGAATCGTGACGAGTTTATTAAGCTTGTAAAGGATTCCACAGGACTCGAAATTCGGGTTATCGACGGAACTCAGGAGGCGGCGCTTGATTGCCTTGCTGTAAGTCGCACACTCGGTTGTGAGCGTGGCGTGATTTGTGATATAGGCGGTGGAAGCACCGAACTTATCGGGGTTTCAGCTGGTGTTCAAAGTGATGCAGTCAGCATACCGTTCGGGTCAAGAGGGATATGCGAAATGTTTTTTAAGGACGGCGAGACACCCGAAGCTATAGCGAGAGCGGAAGAATTTGTACGAGAAAAATACAAGAATGAAGATTGGCTGACGAAGTTTCGGGGAGCGGCTGTTGTGGGAATAGGCGGAACGCTCAGGGCAGCTGCAAAATTTGATTTGGGCGACAGCACGGCTGCGGCAATTGAAAAATATGTGATTACCCCTGAAAGAATGACGGAAATCATTAATGAAATCCTTTCGGCCTCCGTGGATGAACGCAAAAAAATGGTAGGTATAGGCGAGGAGCGTGCGGATATTATTCTCGGCGGCTTGATTTTTATAAAATGCCTTGCCGAAGTTTTAAGTCCCAAAGAATTTGTTATTGCGGATGTGGGAGTCCGCGAAGGAGTGCTTTTTGATATTCTTGAAAAACGGAATATTCTGTGAATAAAATAAATTAAACCTCCAAACACTAATTAAAATGTGCTTTGGGGGTTTTTTATGCTTAAAAAGCGGTGGAAGGAAATACTAATTGGTCTTGTAACGGGTGTGCTTAACGGTTTATTTGGTGCAGGTGGCGGCTCGATAGTTGTTCCGGCAATGGAGAGGTTTTTGGATATTGATGAAAGGGAGTCCCACGCAACGGCAATTCTGGTAATACTTATGATGTCGCCAATCAGTGCGTACTTCTATATAAGAAAAGGATTTTTTGACTTAAGACTCTGGACGTGGGTGACTCTGGGCGGTGTAATTGGTGGTCTGGTCGGGGCAAAGCTGCTTAAGAAAGTGCCGAAAAAGTGGCTCAAAATTGGGTTTGGAGCGGTGATTATTGTAACAGCAGTTAAGATGATATTTTAGGGAGAGACAAATTATGATTAACATTCTGACAGGCTTTTTTAGCGGTATTATCAGCGGAATGGGGATTGGCGGCGGTGCAATTCTTATTCCGGCACTGGTGTTCTTTGAGGGTGTGGGTCAGCAGATGGCGCAGGGTATAAATCTAACCTATTTTATCCCAACGGCGGTTTTTGCTCTGATAGTCCATCTTAAAAACAAATGTGTAAGGGTTAAGCTTGCCCTGCTTTTAGGCGGCTGCGGTGTGCTTGGTGCGGCTCTTGGTGCATATCTTGCAACGGCACTTGATGCCGGACTTCTCCGCAAATTGTTCGGAGGATTTTTACTGTTTGTAGGAATATATGAAATTTATAAGGGTTTTCGGGTAAAATCTTGTAAATAATTTGTTAAAAAATAATCATTTTCATATTGACGGGCAAGAAAAAAAGTTATATACTGTAATAAGTATACAAATTTTTATATTTAAATAATGTAAGGAGTGTTTTTCGTGAGCAGAATTTATAACTTTTCCGCAGGCCCGTCAATGCTTCCCCTCGAGGTTCTGGAGCAGGCAGCGGCTGAAATGACAGATTACAACGGTTCGGGTATGTCCGTTATGGAGATGAGCCACCGTTCCCCTGTTTATGATGCAATAATCAAGCAGACAGAGGCAGACTTCAGAGAGCTTATGAATATCCCCGATAACTACAAGGTGCTTTTCCTTCAGGGCGGTGCTTCAACACAGTTTGCAGCAGTTCCCCTCAACCTGATGAAGACCGGCAAGGCTGACTATGTTGTGTCAGGTCAGTTCTCAGGCAAGGCTTTCAAGGAAGCTAAGAAGTATGGCGATGCAAAATGTATTGCAACCTCTGAGGATAAGACATTCAGCTATATCCCCGAAATTACTCCCGATATGGTACGTGATGATGCAGACTATGTTCACGTTTGCTACAACAACACCATTTTCGGCACTAAGTTCCCCGAAGTTCCAAATGTTGGCGACAAAGTTTTAGTTGCTGATATGTCTTCCTGCATCACAAGCGAGCCTGTTGATGTTACCAAGTTCGGCGTTATCTATGCCGGTGCACAGAAGAATATGGCGCCAGCTGGTCTTACTGTTGTTATTATTCGTGAGGACCTTATGGGTAATGCTCGTGAGGATATCCCCACAATGCTTGATTACAAGACAATGGCAGACAACGATTCAATGTACAACACACCTCCCTGCTATGCAATCTATGTTGCGGGTTTGGTTTACAAATGGGCGCTTAAAAACGGCGGTCTGACAGCAATGAAGGAGAGAAATGAGAAGAAGGCAAATCTTCTTTACGATTATCTCGATTCTTCAAAGCTCTTTAAGCCAACAGCTGAAAAAAGGTATCGTTCAATGATGAATGTTTGCTTTGTTACAGGTGATGCTGACCTTGACAAGAAGTTCTGCAAGGAAGCCGCTGCGGCAGGCTTTGAGAACCTTAAGGGTCACAGAAGTGTTGGCGGTATGCGTGCAAGCATCTACAACGCTATGCCTTACGAGGGCGTTGAAAAGCTCGTTGAATTTATGAAGAAGTTCGAAGCTGAAAATCTTTAATTTATATTGCCGCAAGGCAAAAAGGAGTTTGATATAAATGTATAAGGTACAGACATTAAACAAGATTGCAAAAATCGGTCTTGATGTATTTGACGACAAGTATACATACGGTGACGAAGTTGAAAATCCTGACGGTATAATCCTCAGAAGCTTCAATATGCACGAGATGGAGCTGCCCGAATCACTTGCAGCTGTTGCCCGTGCAGGTGCCGGTGTAAACAATATTCCGATTGACAAGTGCAGCGAAAAGGGTATCGTTGTTTTCAATACCCCCGGTGCAAATGCAAATGCGGTTAAGGAGCTTGTTATTGCAGGTCTTCTCCTTGCATCACGCCGTGTTGTTCAGGGTATCAACTGGGCAAAGACATTAATCGGCGAGGGCGACCAGGTTTCAAAGCTGGTAGAAAAAGGCAAGTCTAACTTTGCAGGTCCCGAAATTCAGGGCAAGACCCTTGGTATTATCGGCCTTGGTGCTATCGGTATCCGTGTTGCCAATGCGGCTCACGCACTTGGTATGAATGTTATCGGTTACGACCCCTACCTTTCAGTTGATGCAGCTTGGCGTATGACCCGTGCTGCAGAGCACGCAAAGACAGTTGATGATGTTCTTGCAAAGAGTGACTACATCTCAATCCATGTTCCCGCAACAAAGGACACAAAGGGTATGTTCAATGCAGACCTCTTCAAAAAGGTTAAAAAGGGTGTAAGACTCCTCAACTTCTCAAGAGCAGAGCTGGTTGATACAGAGGCAGTTCTTGCAGCACTCGAGGATGGCACAGTTGCAGAATATGTAACAGACTTTGCAACCGAAGAGCTTCTCAAGTCCGACAGAGTTGTTTGCCTCCCCCACCTCGGTGCATCAACACCCGAAAGTGAGGATAACTGTGCAGTTATGGCAGCTCAGGAGCTTAAGGACTTTTTAGAGAACGGTAACATTGTTAACTCTGTTAACTTCCCCAACTGCGATATGGGCAAGGTTTGCGGTTCTCGTGTGACAATCGCACACAAGAACATTCCTGCAATGATTAACCAGATTACAGATGTGTTCACCAAGGACAGCATCAATATCGAAAATATGGTTAACAAAAGCAAGGGCGATTATGCTTACACAATGATTGATACTCACACCGATGTTACAGATGCTATGCTTGCAGATATTAAGGGTATCGAAGGTGTAATCAGAGTATCTCTCTATACAGAATAATAAACGATGATCAGCTTTGGCAGACTGGACGGTCGCGGGTACAAGGAGTAATCCTGTGCGTGAGGAAAGTCCGAGCTCCACAGGGCAGGGTGCAAGGTAACACCTTGTGAAGGCAACTTTAAGGAAAGTGCAACAGAAATATACCGCCTGCATTTTTGCAGGTAAGGGTGGAAAAGTGAGGTAAGAGCTCACTCGGGGTCTGGCGACTGACCCTTGCTGTAAACCCCATCCGGAGCAACACCTGAATGAAAGGCTAAGCCGGCCCGGCATCTTTCGAGAAGGTGGCTTGAGCCGCATAGTGATATGCGGTTTAGATAGATGACCGTCTTAAAAGACAGAACTCGGCTTACAGGTCTGCCGCATAATTTAAAAGCAAACACCCGGACAAATTGTCCGGGTGTTTTTGTGTGGTGCAACTTCGTTTCGCGACGAGCAAGGTTGGCAAAATAATAATATCACAATTTGAGATATTGTATAATAACATTATTAGAGGGATGGTGTTATTATATGAGATTAAAAGAATTGAGAGAAGACTTGGATATAAGACAAGAAACACTTGCAGAACTTTTAAAAATAAAACAAAACACATATTCGCAATACGAAAACGGGCAAAGACAGTTACCGGTTGATGTACTTGTAAAACTGGCTGAATATTATAATGTATCAACGGATTATATTTTAGGGAGAAGCGACAAAAAGTAGGCTTCCCCTTGAGGGGAAGCTGTCACGAAGTGACTGATGAGGTGTTAAATGAACAAGACCAATAATCCGAAGTTAACGGATAATGCGAGGTTGTTGCGGAAAAATATGACAAAAGAAGAACGACATTTATGGTATGACTTTTTAAAAAATTTATCTGTTACGGTAAATCGGCAAAAGGTTATAGGAAGATATATTGTAGATTTTTATATTGCCTCTTTTAAACTTGTGATTGAACTTGATGGTTCACAACATTATGAAAAAGGACAAATGGAAGAGGATATAATAAGAGATGAGTATTTAAATGAGTTGGGAATAAGAGTGTTAAGGTATAGTAATTCAGATATAAAAAGGAACTTCGATGGTGTGTGTAGGGATATACTTGGGGTTTTGAACACCTCATCCACCGCAAGCGGTTCCCCTTCCCCTCAAGGGGAAGGCGTTCCACACCCTTGACAAACAAAGGCTTGTGTGGGATAATATATAAAAATTATTTTTTGCCGAGAGGGTGAAGAATATGTTAAACGAGAAAGTTGAAAAACGCAGGGAATTTATCATTAACACGGTGTATATTTCGATAATTGCACTGATTGTTTTTGCGTGCTTTAAGTATGTTGCAAAGTGGATTATGCCGTTTATCATCGGCTTTATAATTGCCTTTGCTGCACGGCCTGCGGTTAGTGCTGTTCATAAAGTAACAAAGCTTAATCGCAAATTCTGCGGCTTTCTGGTTATTATTCTTGAATATGTATTGCTGGTTTTTATTATATGGGCACTTGGTTCAAGAATTTATGAGTCAATTCGTGACCTCTTTGTGAAATTGCCGGGGTACTATGACAGCAGTATTTTGCCGTTCATTAATTCGATAGCTTTGTCGGTGGAGAGTGTTGCTGCACGGATTTCGCCCGAAACTCTGCAACAAATCTATTCTATGCTCGAAAGCTTTGCGGACAATGCCCGTGGCTTTGTAATAAGCTTTTCGACGGGGATGCTGTCAAATCTTGCCGGTATAACAAAGTCTGTTCCGTTCTTTTTGATTTCGTTTGTGTTCACCATCCTTGCATCGGTATTTATCGCAATGGATTACAATGGTATTATGGACTTCCTCAAAAAGCAGCTTCCGCCCAAAACGGCAGTATTCCTCAGCGACGCAAAGCAGCAGATAGGCAGAACAGTACTCCGTTATCTGCGTGCATATCTGATAATATTTCTTATGACATTTACCGAGCTTTCAATCGGTTTGTCAATCCTCGGCATTGAGAATTCCATCGGTCTTGCGGCAATTATTGCGGTAGCGGATGTTCTTCCGGTAATCGGCACGGGCGGTGTACTTATCCCCTGGGCAATCTGGGGACTCCTGACACGAAACTTTGTTCTTGCGTTGGGTCTTGTAATACTTTATGTTGTGATACTGGTAGTACGCAACTTCACCGAGCCGAAAATTGTTGGCGACCAGCTGGGGCTTAACCCCGTGGTAACATTAATCGCAATCTACCTTGGCTACCGTCTCTTTGGCGTTGCCGGAATGATAGGTTTACCCATTTTTACCACCATTTTAGTCGGTTTACACAAGGCGGGCAAGATAAAGCTCTGGAAAGAATAAAGAAATTTAAAGCGGTCATTTTCGGTGGCCGCTTTTTCGTTGTAAATTTTCTTTTAAGTCTTGAATAGTTGACAAATGTATGGTATACTCTTTAGTAAGTAAACCCATATGAAAGGTTTGATTATATTGAAAGAAAAATCACAGATGTCACCTAAGACAAAAAAGATATTAGTAGGTGTGGGAATTGCATTTGGAACTGTTATGACGTTTTTGGTTTCGTTTATACTGGCGTTTACTCTTATTGTAAATCCCATTAACTTTATGACTGTCGGCGATGCTGACACGGTGGAGGAAAACGAGAAGCTCAAAGAGCAGGTACAGACTCTTGAGGACGAAAAGGATGCGCTTCAGGCAAAGGTTGATAAGTACAAGAATTCGGCAACAAGCCAGCCGGCGGTTACAACACCTGCTGTCACAACACCAAGTACTCAATCACAGCCGGATAAAACGCCGGAGACTACCACACCTGAGACACCTGAGAGCAGCGAGACAACTGAATCGCAGCCGGAGATAAACGAGAGTAGCGGCGGCTTTGCTCCTGAGACCCAGACCAGTACAGGGGAGGAAACTCCGGAGGATGTGGATGGTCCCGTTACGGTAATCGATGTTTCGGAATAAATGTAGCCTGATGTTAGCTAATATCAGGCTAAATTATGCTAAATTAATATATTTGCCGGAATACGAAGTTTCGGCGGAATGGAGAAATCAATATGGCACTCAAGTACAAAAGAGTTATGCTGAAAATCAGCGGCGAGGCACTGGCAGGCGAAAAAGGCTTTGGTCTTGACAACAAAACCATTACTACCATTGCTTCAAAAATCAAGGAATGCTCGGAGATGGGCTGCGAAATTGCAATCGTTGTAGGCGGTGGAAACTTCTGGCGCGGCAGAACAGGCGAGGGTATGGACAGAACCCGTGCCGACCATATGGGTATGCTTGCAACAGTTATTAATTCTCTGGCGCTTCTGGACGCACTCGAACAGCAGGGCGTTCCCACCCGTGTTCAGACAGCAATTGAAATGCGCCAGATAGCAGAGCCTTATATCAGACTTAAGGCTATGCGTCACCTGGAAAAGGGCAGAGTTGTTATCTTTGCCTGCGGAACAGGTAACCCGTTCTTCTCAACCGACACAACTGCGGCACTCCGTGCAGCAGAAATTGATGCAGAGATTATTCTCCTTGCAAAGAAGGTTGACGCAGTTTATGACAGCGACCCCAATCTCAACCCCGACGCTGTAAAATTTGATTCGCTTAGCTATATTGATGTTCTTAACCGCGGTCTTGGTGTTATGGACTCAACCGCAACATCACTTTGTATGGATAATAATATTCCGATTCTTGTGTTCGGTCTTGACGACCCCGAGAATATTAAGCGTGCCGTAGAGGGCGAGACAATCGGAACAATAGTAAAATAATCTGAAAGGTGGATTTAAATATGCAAAATGCAGAAGCAAGAATGAACAAGGCAATCGCCGCACTTCAGAACGATTTGGCGGCAATCAGAGCAGGCAGAGCAAATCCTGCAATTCTCGATAAGATAACAGTTGAATACTACGGTGTTGCAACACCTGTTCAGCAGGTAGGTACTGTTGCAGTTCCCGAGCCGAGAACAATTACAATTCAGCCCTGGGATGCATCAATCCTTGGCGAGATTGAAAAGGCAATTTTGAAATCTGATATCGGTCTTACCCCCAACAACGACGGTAAGATGATTCGTCTTAACTTCCCACCGCTTACCGAGGAGAGAAGAAAGGAGCTGGTAAAGGGTATTTCAAAGCGTGGCGAGGAATGCAAGGTTGCAGTCCGCAATGTCCGCAGAGATTCGCTTGAAGCTTTTAAGAAGCAGAAGAAGGACGGCGAGATTACCGAGGATGACCTCAAAAATCTTGAAACCAAAATTCAGAAGCTTACCGATAAATTTGTAGCTCAGATTGATGAGATTGTAGCTGCAAAGGAAAAGGAAATCTTAGAGGTATAATTTATGTTCTTTTTCAAAAAACATAAAGTATCGGAAGGTCTTGATATGTCCAATATTCCGCAACATATAGGGATAATTATGGACGGCAATGGCAGATGGGCAAAAAAGCGTGGTTTGCCAAGAAGTGCGGGACATCGTGCCGGAGCGGAAACCCTTAAAAAGATTGTTGTATACTGCAACAAAATCGGGGTGAAGAGTGTTACGGCTTATGCATTTTCCACCGAGAACTGGAACAGGCCAAAGGCTGAGGTAGATGCTCTTATGGAGCTTCTTTATATGTATCTTCAGCAGGTGGAGGAGCAGTTCGCCGGAACGAATGTAATTCTCCGTGTAATTGGCGACCGCAGTGCACTTTCCGAGAAAATAAACAAGGCAATTGACTATGCCGAAAGTTATACATCAACCAATACGGGACTTGTGCTGAATGTTGCGCTTAACTATGGCGGCAGAGACGAAATCTGCCGTGCAACCCGTCTTGCGGCAAAGGCTGTTGAAAGCGGCGAGATAAAGCCGGAGGATATTGACGAAGAGTATATGTCAAACCTGATGTATACCAAGGATGTGCCCGAGCTTGATTTGATTATCCGCCCCAGCGGCGAGGTGCGGCTCTCCAACTTCCTTTTGTGGCAGGCGGCATATGCAGAGTTCTGGTTCGACAGCATAAATTGGCCGGACTTTTCCGAAAAGGATATGGAGCGTGCGGTGCTTGACTATCAGAAACGCAATAGGCGTTTTGGCAAGGTGTAGATAAATGGCAATATGAAAACATAGGGCGGATTTTTTAATCCGCCTATTTTGCAAATTGGAGGAATACAAATGAAAACGAGGATAATAACAGCACTTGTGCTGATTCCGCTTTTGGTCTTGGTTCTGCTTTCAAATATTTATATTGTTTCGGCGGCGGTAACGGTTATTGCGGTTATGGGTCTTTACGAATTTTTTAAGGCTACCGGATTAAAAGAGCATCGAGGTCTTTGTACGGTTGGTTTTGTGGCGGCAATTGCGATTTGTCTCAGAACCTATATTCCGCTGTATCTTTACATGCCGCTTTTCTGCATCGGTCTGATTGCGGTTTTTTGTATAATGCTCAAATGCCACAAAACGGTCAGTGTCAGCGAGGCAGGACTTTTGATTTTTAGCCTTGTGTATATCCCGTTTCTGCTCTCAACTCTGATTGACATAAAGGGTCTCTCAAACGGAACTCTTCTTTTGTGGATTGTGTTTATTGGTGCATTTGCAACCGATACTTTTGCATATTTCAGCGGTGTTTTCCTCGGCAAGCACAAGCTTTGCCCCGAAATCAGCCCCAAAAAGACAATTGAAGGCTCAATCGGCGGAACAATTGGCTGCATAGTATTTATGCTTCTTTACGGATTGATGCTTGGCAAGGTGTATAATATGGATATAAGCTTTGTAAAGCTTGCGGTTTTGGGAGTTATTATTTCGCCCGTTTCCCAGATTGGCGACCTTACTGCGTCAATTATCAAGCGTAAGTATGGTGTCAAGGATTACGGAAGCCTGTTTCCCGGCCACGGCGGAATTTTAGACAGACTCGACAGCGTAATCGCAGTTGCTCCGCTGGTTTACATTTATATTAATACGGTGGGTATATAAGAGGAAAAACTTATGAATATTTCAATTTTAGGCTCAACAGGCTCTATCGGAACACAAGCACTGGAGGTTGTTGACGATTTAAAGGGAACAAAGGATATTTCTGTTCTTTCAATTACCGGGAACTCCAATGTGGAGCTTTTAGAGGCTCAGGCACGGCGGTATAAGCCACAGCTCGCGGTGGTTGCAGACGAGACAAAATATAACGATTTAAAGTGCCGACTTGCAGATACGGATATTAAGGTCAGCACGGGCGAGGAGGGTCTTTGCGAGGCGGCGACTCTTGACGCGTGTGATATGGTGCTTTCGTCAATTGTTGGTTTTGCGGGACTTGTCCCAACAATGAAGGCAATCGAGGCAGGCAAGGATATTGCCCTTGCCAATAAGGAAACCCTTGTTACGACAGGCGGTCTTTTTACCGATGCGGTAAAGAGGAACAATGTAAGACTCCTGCCGGTCGACAGCGAACATTCAGCAATCTTCCAGTCGCTCCACGTCGGAAACCGTGGCGAACTTAAAAAAATTCTGCTTACAGCATCTGGCGGTCCGTTTTTTGGCAAAACAAAGAATGAACTTAAAGATATAAAAAAAGAACAGGCGCTCAAACACCCCAACTGGTCAATGGGTGCAAAAATCACAATTGATAGTGCGACACTTATGAATAAGGGTCTTGAAATAATCGAGGCAAAATGGCTCTTTGATGTGGAACTTGAGGATATTGAGGTGGTTGTTCACCGTGAAAGTATTATTCACTCAATGGTGGAATTCTGCGACAGAAGCGTTATTGCACAGCTCAGTCTGCCGTCAATGAAGCATCCAATCCAGTATGCGTTCACTTATCCCCAAAGACTTCCGTCACCCGATAAGTCGGTCAGCTTTGCAGAGCTTGCGACGCTTACATTTGCAAAGCCCGACGAGGAGACATTCCGCTGCCTTGCTCTTGCGAAAAGAGCCGGAAAGATGGGTGGTATTATGCCTACTGTTTTAAATGCTGCCAACGAGGTTGCGGTTGCGGCGTTTCTTCGTGATAAAATTGGATTTTTGGAAATTGGTGAATATGTTGAGTCTATTTTGAGTAAATATGAAAACAAATTAAATTTCACAATTGAGGATATAATAGAGATTGACAGGTCGGTAAGATTGGAGCATAAAATATGATTTGGACAATAGTCTTTGCAATTCTTTTATTCTCGCTTATAATATTTGTTCACGAGCTGGGTCACTTTCTTACAGCCCGGTTGTTTCAGGTTAAGGTTCACGAGTTTGCTATCGGTATGGGACCTCAGATTTTCTCACGGCAGGGCAAAGGTGACACCAAGTACTCCATAAGGGCAATCCCCGTAGGCGGTTTTTGCAGTATGGAGGGCGAGGACGAAACCTCCGACGATGCCGGCTCGTTCTCGGCAAAGCCGTGGTGGCAGAAGCTGATAGTTCTTGCTGCCGGTTCGGCAATGAATATTATTCTGGGATTTTTGATTTTTACAATTTTTGTTTCGGTGTTCTATCAGGGCAGCGGAATTCCTACAACTACCGTGGATACCGTTATTGAGCAATCGGCGCTTTACGGCGAGCTTCAACCCGGTGACAGAATTATTGCTATAAACGAAAGCCGCATTAATATTAAACGTGACATTGACTTTGCAATGCAAAGATGTGGCGGCGGCGAGTGTACGGTTACGGTTAAACGTGGTGGCGAAAAGCTGAGCTTCCCCTTTAAGCCGATTGAAGCAAAGTACACTGACGGCAGCCCGGCGTATTTGATAGGAATTACCTCGGCTATGCAAAAGCCTAGTATAGTGAGTGTTATAAGGGAGTCCTTTTACCAGACGATATGGATGGGAAAGGTTGTGTTTGTGTCGCTTGGAATGCTAATAAGCGGCGAGGTAGGTGTTGGCGAGATGTCAGGACCTGTCGGCGTGGTTGATGCAATGAATTCCGCGGTTAATGATGCGGCAAGCACTGCCCCTGAGGGTCAGGGACTGCTTGCGGGTCTTCTTGCCCTGCTTTCGCTTGCATCGTTTATATCTGTTAATATAGGAATTATGAATCTTTTGCCTATTCCGGCGCTTGACGGCGGCAGAATCTTCTTTGTAATTATTGAAGCAATTCGCAGAAAGTCCATTCCGCCCGAAAAAGAGGGTATCGTTCATTTTGTTGGACTTATTCTTTTATTGGGCGTGATGGTGTTTGCGACGTGGAACGACATTCTTAGGTTAATATCAAAATAATAAAAAGAAAATCCGACTGCCAAAATGTCTTTAGCAGCCGGATTAATCTCTTAATGGAAGTTATTTCTTCTCGTAGCTCTTGCAGAAGTGGGGAATCGCAATTGAATCAGCACTTGTTTTTTCGTGGCTTACTTCGATTGTGTCAAGAGAACACTTGTTTCCCTCTGCATGATACATACATTCGTTAACATTGCACTTAACGCCGCTGTTTTCCATAAAAAATTCACCTCCAGAGAAAGTTTACATATTTAGTATTACCTTTTCGGCGGAGAGTATAACAAAAAATAAAATTAATAATTGGGAGAAAATATAATGTCGATCACAGCACAAGAGAAAAATTTTTATTTAAAAACAAAAAATTCAATGTATCAGATTAAGGTTGACCAATACGGAATACTTCGCCATGTATGGTACGGTGAGCGGACGGATTTTGATATGGAGTACCTCCACCAAAGCGGTGCACCGGCATTCTGCCCTAATCTTGGCGATGCGGGCGAGGATATTAATTATTCGCTTGATATTTTGCCGCTTGAATATTCCTGTGACGGCATAGGCGACTTCCGCGCAGCTGCCGCAGCCGTGACATTTGCTGATGGTAGCCGTGCCCTTGATTTAAGATATGAGTCCTGCCGGATTTATGATGGCAAGTACGCAATTTCCGGACTCCCTGCGTCATACGCAAATAATAACGAGGCACAGACTCTTGAAATTGTGCTTAAGGACACAAGATGTGATTTAAGGGTTGTTCTTCGCTACGGCATATTTGAGGAACACGATATAATCACCCGTCAGACAACTTTCCAAAACGGCAGTGATGAAAATATTATGCTTGAAAACGTGGCAAGCTTTTGTCTTGATTTGACGGAGGGTGACTGGGAATGGATTCACTTCCACGGCAGACACCTGAGCGAACGAAACAGCGAGCGTTCGGCGATTATTCACGGAGTTCAGGAGATTAGCAGTAAGCGTGGTACATCAAGCCATACACAGAACCCGTCCTTTGTAATCTGTTCTGCGGATTGTACCGAGACGGCAGGCTCGTGCTACGGCGCGGCGCTTGTGTATAGCGGGAACTTTCGTGCAACAATTGAATGCAGCCAGATGCACACGGTCAGGGCGGTTATGGGTATTCACCCCGACCTGTTCTCGTGGAAGCTTGCTCCAGGTGAAAAGTTCGACTCTCCTGAGGTTTTGCTTTCGTACAGCGGCAATGGTCTTGAAAAGCTGTCCCAAAATTTTCACAAAATTATCCGTGAGAATGTGTGTAGAGGCAGATATAAGCTTTGCGAAAGGCCGGTTCTTATTAATACGTGGGAGGCGGTTCACTTTGATTTCGACCGTGAAAGTGTGCTGGATATTGCGGAGGAAGCTGCAAGGCTGGGCGTTGATATGCTTGTTCTTGATGATGGTTGGTTTGGCAACCGTAACAACGACAAAACCGGACTTGGCGACTGGTTTGTCAATGAGACCAAGCTTGAGGGCGGACTCAAATCTCTTACCGACGGCATTTCAAAGCTTGGTATGAGCTTTGGTATTTGGGTTGAGCCGGAAATGGTGTCTGAGTACAGCGAGCTTTATCGCAACCACCCCGAATGGGCAATAAAAGTTCCGGGCAGAAACCCCTCACGATGCCGCAATCAGCTTGTTCTTGATATGGCAAATCCCGATGTGGTTGAATATTTGTTCGAATCGCTTAGCACACTTTTGAGCGGTGCTGACATTTCGTATGTGAAGTGGGATATGAACCGAAGCATATGCGACTGGTACAGTCCGGTGTATCCGGCAGACCGTCAGGGTGAGGTTCCGCACAGGTATGTATTGGGCCTTTATTCGCTGCTTGAAAGGCTGACCGCAAAATTCCCCGATGTTTTGTTCGAGGGCTGCTGCAGCGGCGGCGGAAGATTTGACGCAGGTATGCTCTTCTACACGCCGCAAATCTGGACCAGTGATAACAGCGATGCATATGAGCGAACGCGGATTCAGTATGGAACATCGTTCTTTTATCCGACTTCAACAATGGGTGCGCATATTTCTGAAGTGCCCAATCACCAGACCGGCAGAGTTACACCCATTGAGGCTCGTGCGACTGTGGCAATGCACGGAAGCTTCGGTTATGAGCTGGATTTAAACAAGCTTTCGGTTGAGGAAAAAGCGCTTGTCCGTCAGCAGATAAAGAAATTCAAGGAATTCGGTCCGCTTATTCACGGCGGCAGATACTTCCGCCTCAGCAATCCGTTTTGCGATAACTTTGCGGCGTGGGAGTTTGTATCAGAGGATATGCGTGAGGCACTTGTTCAGGCGGTAAAGTTCAACAATATCCGTAACGATGCGATGCTCGTAGTAAAGCCCAGAGGTCTTGACCCGGACCTGATGTATCGGATTGACAGTGATGAAAGGTTGTTTAGAGGAAAGGCGCTTATGCAGGGCGGATATCCTCTTGAGAAAAAGAATTTTGAATATGCGGCATATACATTACATATCATTGCAGCTGAATGCTAAAAAATGGATAGGTGGTCAATATGACTATCTATCCTTTTCTTTTTTGTACAAATCTACAAATTTTATATTTTTCAAAAAGAGCATTGAAAAACCTCGTAAAATGCAGTATAATCAATATATACTGGAGTTATCTATGAATTCACATAAAGAAAGGAAGATTTTATTATGAAAAAGATACTCGCATTGGTTTTAGTTTTTATGCTTTCACTTGGAACAGTTGCGTTCGCAGCTGAGTTCAAGGATATGCCCGACGACTGGTCAACTGCGGCACTCACTGCAGCAGTTGAAAATGGTCTTTTAGGCGGTAGCGGCGGTTATATCAAGCCGTCTGACAATATGACCCGTGCCGAGATGGCAACAATTATGGCTCGTGCATGCGGTGCAACCAAGGAAGCGATAATTACCGGCTTTACAGATGTTAAGCCTGAAGACTGGTTCTATGCTTCAATGGCAAAGGCTGTTGCAATGGGTGCGTTTACCGGTTCTGACAACAAGCTTAATCCCAACAACCCCATTACAAGACAGGAGGCATTTCTTGTTCTTTCAAGAGTTTTCGGTCTTGCAACATCTGATGTTGACACAACAATTCTTGACCAGTTTAAGGATGGCGGCAAGGTTGACGATTGGGCAAGAAAAGGTGTTGCTTCAATTATCGCAAGCGGTTATGTTGCAGGTAATGACGGCTACCTCAATCCCCTCAACAACATTTCCCGTGCAGAGTTTGCTGTTGTTATGGACAGACTTATCAAGCATTATATTGATGATGCACAGGAAGAAATTCCGACTGACGGCAATGTTATGATCAGAGTTTCCGGCGTTGATTTCACCGGCTTTGAAACAGAAAAGGATGTTATTCTGGGAGATGGTATCGGCGACGAGGGTGTTAAAATAAACAATGCAAAAATAATGGGCAACCTTGTTATCCGAGGCGGTAAGAATATTAGTGTTAATGGTAAGTTTGGTAATGTAATAGTTGTGGTTCCGGGTATTACATTTGAGTGCAACAATAAGGACTTTGAACACCTGTATGTATGTGGCGGAAGCTATTATTCAACACCCATTGTTGTTGGCGGCGGAGATACATCGGAAGAATAAAGGAAGACCCCAATGACAGCTACTCAAATAAGCAAGAATAAATATAAAATTGCCGATGTTAATGTTGGAATGATTCTTCGCTCAGGCGGAATAATCGAAAAGCAGGCAAAGGAATACCTTTGCGAGTTTGACGGGCTACCTGAAATTGTTGTGGGCCTTGATGACGGGTTTCTTTTGGCAAAGCAGCAGTTGGCTCCGCATCTTTCCACTCTGGAATGTGAGTATATGTGGACGGGCGAGCAGTTCTGCAGCAAGCTATTAGAGTTTGACGGGTTTATGCTTCACGCATCTGCGGTTGTGTATGAGAACAAGGCATACCTTTTTTCTGCTCCCAGCGGAACGGGAAAGTCAACACACACAACCCTTTGGCGCAAGGTTTTTGGCGAGGATAATACGTATATTCTGAACGATGACAAGCCGGTTATCCGCATTAAGGACGGAAAGGTTACGGTTTACGGAACGCCCTGGAGCGGCAAGACCGACCAGAATAAAAATATTGGCGTACCCCTACAAGGTATATGCTTCCTTGAGCGGTCGGCTGAAAACTGGATTGAGCCGATTTTGGCAAAAGATGCGGCGTTTGGGATACTGAATCAGACTATTCGTCCGGCAGATAACCCCAATATGTCAAAGCTCCTTGAATTGCTTGACCGGCTTTTGCAACAGACAACAGTGTACAGAATGGGCTGTAATATGGATGATGATGCGGCACATACCGCATATAACGGAATGAATCGTTAGCCCGGAGAGGATTTGGAGATTATGAAAATTAAGACAGGATTTATGCTTCGCAGTGTAGCAGGTCAGAATGTTGTTGTGCCTGTGGGAACTGCTGCAATTGACTTCAACGGAATGATTAATCTTAACGAGAGCGGTGCGTTTTTGTGGAGGACACTGGAGGGTGGCGCAACCGAGGCGGAGCTTGTTTCGGCACTGCTTGCGGAATATGATGCACCAGAAGACATTGCACATAGAGATGTTGAGGCGTTCATTAAAAAAATGAAAGAGGCTAATCTGATAGATGAGTAGCCGATGGTTATCTGAAGGAGGAATACCTTTTGGATTACAGGATTGAAAAGGCTCTTGAAGAGAAAGGCATATATGCTGGCAAGACTGTCGGTGACAGTATGTATCCTATGTTGGTGCAGGGAAGGGATACGGTGATAATTAAGAAGCCGGACTTTCCGCTAAAAAAGTACGATGTGCCTGTTTATCATAATTATGACCATTATACAATGCACAGGATTATAAGGGTCAATAAAGATGGATATGTTATTCGGGGAGACAACAGGATTCACCTTGAGTTTAAAACCGAAGATGAAATTGTAGGTGTTTTGGCAGCGTTTTACCATAATGGCAAATGTGTTGAACGCGGAGACAAGGAGTTTGTTCGTTATGCAAAACAGGCGCAGCTGACATTCCCAGTGAGGTTTATAAGGCGTGCTTTGCAAAAACTTAGACAAAAAATTAAAGGGAGAGCCTAAAGCTCTCCCTTTGGTTTTTGTACGATTTTATTTTATAGTGTCAAGTGCTTGCTTTAAGTCCTCAATGAGGTCGTCGGCATTCTCAATACCAACAGAAAGACGGATAAGGTCGGGTGCAACGCCTGCTTCGATAAGCTGCTCTTCGGTAAGCTGTCTGTGTGTATGGCTTGCCGGATGCAGAAGACAGGTTTTTGCATCGGCAACGTGTGTTACAATATTTGCAAGCTTTAAGCTATCCATAAATTTAATGGATGCTTCTCTGCCACCCTTTATTCCAAAGGCAAGAACGCCGCAGGAGCCATTGGGAAGATACTTCTTTGCCAGCTCGTGATATTCGTCGCCCTCAAGGTCTGCATAGTGTACCCAAGCGACCTTGTCGCTGGACTTTAAGAACTTTGCAACGGCAAGAGCGTTTTGACAATGTCTTTCCATTCTTACATGAAGTGTTTCAAGGCCGAGGTTCAGATAGAATGCATTCTGGGGAGACTGGATTGAACCCAAGTCTCTCATCAGCTGAGCTGTAGCCTTTGTGATATATGCACCCTTGCCAAATCTTTCGGCATAGGTAATTCCGTGATAGGAGTCGTCGGGGGTTGTAAGGCCGGGGAACTTGTCGGCATATTTCATCCAGTCAAAGTTGCCGCTGTCAACAATAGCACCGCCAACACCTACGCCCTGTCCGTCCATATACTTTGTTGTGGAGTGGGTAACTATATCTGCACCCCATTCAAAGGGACGGCAGTTCACGGGGGTTGCAAAGGTGTTGTCAACGATAAGTGGTACTCCGTGAGAATGTGCAAGACGTGCAAATTTCTCAAAATCAAGCACGGTTACCGTGGGGTTGGTAATGGTTTCGCCAAACACTGCCTTGGTGTTGGGCTTAAAGTATTTTGCAAGCTCCTCTTCGGGGAGGGTCTGGTCAACAAATGTACATTCAATGCCCATCTTCTTCATTGTTACAGAAAACAGGTTATATGTTCCGCCATAAATTGCAGAGGATGCTATAAAATGGTCGCCTGATTCGCAAATATTGAAAATGGCATAGAAGTTTGCTGCCTGACCTGACGAGGTGAGCATTGCAGCAACACCGCCCTCAAGTGCACATATTTTTGCGGCAACACTGTCGTTTGTGGGGTTCTGAAGTCTTGTATAAAAATATCCCGAAGCTTCAAGGTCGAAGAGCTTACCCATTTCGTCACTGGTGTCGTACTTAAAAGTGGTGCTCTGGTATACGGGCAGCTGTCTCGGCTCGCCCTTTGCAGGCTTGTAGCCTTCGTGAATACATTTGGTTTCTATTCTCATCTGTAAAAACCTCCTAAGTAAGTATAGTATCATTTTACTCTTTGCCTGCAAAAAAGTCAAGAAAAACTATGGTATTCTCAAAAGGTTTGTGGTATACTTGTTATTGACCGTCATTTGTGTTGATGTAGTCCGTTTCGGTTAAGGCGTGCATAAAGCCGTTTTTATCAGTTGACGAGATGTCACCGGCAACAATCCGGTTCTCGTAAACAAGTACGCCAAGCATAACATTTACAGTGTTGGATTCCTTGTGGTTAAGCAGCCGATAAGTGTAACGGGTAACAGGCTTGCCACGGAACTTTGTCAAATCAAAGCCGGAGTTTTTCTGTACGGCGTTGTAGGTCTCGAACACGGCATCAAACTCGTAGGGTATGGTCAGGTGTGTGATTTCGCACGGGGTGGGGTTTACATCCCAGCCAAGAGTTTTGACGTAATCCACAATCATTTTGTTTGTTGCGTTGTCTATACTGAAAACGCCGCAAATCAGGGCAAAAAGTATGGTGGCAAAGCACAGCGTTGCAAGGATATAGCGATTGCGGCGAACGACGCGTTTCATATTTATCAGTCCTTTTATAATTTGGGTATTATTTCTAATATATGTTTATATATAAAAATTTATGCAGAGGGGGCAGGGCATAGTGCGTCTTGACAGATTTCTTGCTGAAACTGGATTTGGCACGAGAACAGAAGTCAAAAAGTTAATAAAGCAAGGCAAGGTAACGGTTGATGGCAAGCCGGCTGCAAAGTCTGAAAGCCATATTGACCCCCAAAATGCAGAGGTCAGGGTCGATGGGGTGGTTGTCAGGTACCGTGAGTTTATCTATCTTATGCTGAACAAGCCGGACGGTTATGTTTCGGCGACCTGGGATAAAAAGCTGCCCACAGTTATTGATTTACTTCCTGACGAATATGCACATTTTGAACCGTTCCCCGTTGGCAGGCTTGATATTGATACCGAGGGTCTTTTGCTTCTGACCAATGATGGCGAGCTGGCGCACCGGCTGCTTTCGCCAAAGCATCATATTCCCAAAACCTATCTGGCACAGCTTGAACGGGCGACTTCGGATGAGGATATCGAGAAATTCAAAGCCGGAGTAACCCTAGACGATGGCTACAAGACTTTGCCGGCGGAGCTTGAGGGTTTTACAGCAGACGGTGAGCCGTGGGCAGAAATTACAATCTGCGAGGGCAAGTTCCATCAGGTAAAGAGAATGTTTGAGGCGGTGGGGAACAAGGTGATTTTTCTCCAAAGAGTGAGAATGAAAAATCTCGTTATTGATGAGGATTTAGCTTTGGGCGAAATGCGTGAGTTAACCGAGGCGGAGATTGAGGATTTAAAAAGTGTGTAAAATTAGGAGACGATTCAGATGATAAAGAGCTTTATACCAAGAGTTGCAGCGGTGAATGACTTGTCGGGGTTTGGCAGGGTTTCGCTTACCGAGGCGTGCCCCATTCTTTCGGCAATGGGAGTGGAGGCTTGTCCGCTTCCCACGGCGGTGCTTTCGACACATACATATAAATTCGAGGACTATACCTTTTGTGATATGACCGACCAGATGGAAAAAATTCTAGAGCATTGGAAGAAAGTAGACATCGGTTTTGACGGAGTGTGTACAGGTTATATGGCGTCGGCACGGCAGATTGACATCCTGTCGGACTTTATAAAGGAGAAAAAGGCAGAGGGTGCGATTGCGGTAATTGACCCTGTTCTTGGTGATAACGAGCTTTCGGATGTTGAGACGGTGTATTACGACAGAATGAGTGACTTGCTTGTATCTATGCGAAAGTTTGTGGGGCTTGCCGATGTTATAACGCCCAATCTCACCGAGGCGTGCCTGCTTTTGGGTGAGGAATTTCCAAAGGAGTACCTGAGTGAAGCCGAGCTTGTTGCAATGATGAAACGCCTTTCGGATTTAGGACCGAGGGGAATTGCGGTGACCAGCGTTATGACGGATAAAAGCCATATGTGCGTGGGCGTGTATGACAAGGATGCCGACGAGGCAAAACTTCTTGACTGCGGGTACATCAACAGACCGTTTCACGGTACGGGTGACATATTTGCGGCGGTTATGACGGGTGCGTTGGTTCGTGGCAGGTCTGTCTTAGATGCGGCACAAATTGCGGTTAACTTTGTTAAGGCGGCAATTTCCGAAACTATGAAGTATCCGGACATAAAAATCGAATACGGAGTAGTGTTTGAAAAGATACTTTCAAAGTTCTTTTCGAATTTTGAATAGAAAAACCGGTGCAATCTTGCACCGGTTTTAGTTTATTGAAAAAAGCACCAACAAAAGTCGGTGCTTTTTTATGGAGGAGAGGATGGGATTCGAACCCACGGTACGCTATAAACGTACACAGCATTTCCAATGCTGCGCCTTAAACCATCTCGACCACCTCTCCGAGACTAAAATAGTATACTACAATTTATTTAAAAAATCAAGACTTTATTTAAAAATATTTATTTTTATAATTTGCGGGCATACTAAAAATAATTAATTTAAAAGGAGCGTTGCAAATGAAAGAATTTGTA
Organism: Monoglobaceae bacterium; assembly: GCA_045120135.1. GTDB lineage: Bacteria > Bacillota > Clostridia > Monoglobales > Monoglobaceae > SIG440. Next base: position 26,870 of record JBGVEN010000012.1, read on the forward strand.
TATAAAATAAAGGACGAGGTAGGCATTCACGCCAGACCTGCAGGCTTGCTTGTAAAGGCAGCAACGGGCTTTGGTGCGGATATTAAGCTGTTCAAGGGAGAAAAGTCGGCAGATGCAAAAAAGATATTTGCCGTTATGGGGCTGGGTGCAAAAAAGGACGATGAAATTCGTGTTACCGTTGAGGGCGATGACGAAGATGCGGTTGCTGACGCAATGCAAAAATTTTTTGAAGAGAATTTATAAATTAAACAGCCTTCCATCAGGGGATAGGTAAAATTGATTCAGAACACACAAACTGAGCCAAAGTCAAGACTTTGGGTTATCCGAAGGCGTACTGGTGTACGCCGAGAGGCGAGGTTTGTGCGTAGCAAAAAGACTATAAAAACAGAAAAATCGCATATCAATGCGATTTTTCTACATTTATAATGCCTTTTTATTGTCAATTTACAAGGAATACTCTTTGATTTTCTCGTCTTTTTGCGGTCTGGACTATTTTAACATCCCACTTTTTTACATAATATTTATTCTTTTTTCAAGCGCTGAGCCTAGGCAGTAGCCCAAAGCTCCGCAGGAGAGCAGCTCGCCAAGACCCACTGTCAGCATGAAGTAGAATATCGACCCGTCAAAGTTATAGGCAAATGCCAGAACAAACGGAATAATAAGTGTGTTTGACAGTATCGGCGGTACGAGGCAAAGCATTTTATGCTTTCTCAAAAGTCTTGTGCCGATTGCACCAATCAGGGTTGCAAGGCTGCCGAAAATTACATCAATAAAAATACTGCCGGTGAGGAAATTTGCAATTATACACCCGACAAAAAGTCCCGGCACTGCCGCAGGGAAGAACACGGGAAGTACGCAAAGTGCTTCCGACAGACGAAGCTGAATAACTCCGCTCGACAGACCCAAAGCTGACGCCACAAAGGTCAGCACAACATAAAGTGCCGCAATCGCAGCGGATTGTACGGTAAACCGTACACCTTTTTTCTTTTTCATAGTTTTTGTCTCCTTAGTTTTGATTAAGGGGGTAGAAGAGTTGAATCCCGTATGGTTTAAGTCGGCAAATTTTGTGTCATAGTGCGTAAAAATACTCGCGAATACACAAAGTATTCACTCCGCTTTTAACTTCTCTGACATAAAAATTTGCTCGTCTTAAACTCTTTGACTCGGAGCAGGCAAATTGATCTGCACCGAGCACACGCTTTTCAATTCTTCTATCCCCCCAGCTATTGGGGAATATCCCGTTAGCTGAGTGAGGATGGTTTCGAACTCACTTTTTTTTATGTCTTTTATGCAAAGACTAATTTTTTTCCTTTGAATGTTGAATATGATATGATATTTTAAGCAGTAGCTTTGTGGGCACAATTCTTTGAAAGATTGTTCCCAGCCGGACGGTAAGACCGGGTATAATCACAAGCTTTTTCTTAAACATTTTTTTTACAGCATACCGTGCCACAGCCTCTGAGGAAAGACTTTTTATGCTGAATCTCACCCCTGCACGGCTGTTGAACTCGGTTTCCACCGGACCGGGGCACAAAACGCCTAAATAAACGCCGCTGTTCTTTCGGCGAAGCTCCTCGTAAATTGCAAGGGTAAGGCGGTAAAGGTATGCCTTGGTTGAGTAGTAGACTGACATAAGCGGTCCGGGAAGAAACGCCGCGGACGATGCCACATTCAGTATATATCCGCTATTACGCTCTTCAAAGTCCTTTAAAAACAGCTTGGTAAGGATATGCGGAGCACGGATATTAAGGTCAAGCATTTCAAGCTCACAGTCAAGCGGGATATCGGTGAAAAATCCAAATTGACCAAAGCCTGCATTATTAATCACTATATCAATATTTTGGTCTTTCAGCTCATTATAAAGAGCATAGCAGGTTTCCTCACGGCAAAGGTCAAGGGTCAGTATGTGTATGCCCTCGCCCAAGTTTTCTTTAAGCTCAACAAGTCGATTTTCGCGCCTTGCAACAAGCCAAAGCTCAATGCCTTTTGCGTGCAAAATACGTGCTATATCTCTGCCGATACCCGAACTCGCACCGGTGATTAATGCTTTCATAAAAATGACCTACCTTTCCTAAGTATTGTAGCATAAACTTTTGTAAAGGTCAATTAAATAAATGTTCTTTACAAAAAAGGTAAAAGGTGTTAAAATATGAGAGTAAAGACTGAAATTATGAAAGGTTAGGGACAAATAATGGAAAATTTACTGGTACTTCAGTCCGGTGGCCCTACTGCGGTTATCAATGCATCACTTGCAGGTGTAATCAAGGGCGGCTTTGACCATCCGGAGAAAATAGGAAAGGTTTACGGCAGCCTTAACGGCATCGAGGGCGTTGAAAACGAGACAATTCGTGAGCTGGACATCTTTAAAAATGAGGAAAACCTCAGACTGTTAAAACAGACTCCTGCATCATATCTTGGCTCGTGTCGTAAAAAGCTTCCGCCACTCGGCAGCGACGATGCGTTCTATGACAGAATTTTTGAGGTGCTTGAAAAATATAATATCGGTTATCTTTGCTGTATCGGCGGTAACGATTCGATGGACACCACAAACAAGCTCAGTGCTTATGCTGCTGAAAAGGGCAAGAGCATCCGTGTTATTGGTGTTCCCAAAACAGTTGATAACGATTTGGTGATTACCGACCATACACCCGGCTATGGCTCTGCGGCAAAGTTTGTTTCAAACTGTATGCGTCAGATTGCGCTTGACACTGATGTATATAAAATGCAGTCGGTTGTTGTACTTGAGGCAATGGGCAGAAACGCCGGCTGGCTCACAGCGGCAGCTGCACTTGCAAACGATAGTAAACTTTCTGCAGCAGACATTATCTGTCTCCCCGAACGTGCATTTGATGCAGATAGCTTCATTAAAAAGGTTGAGGAAGTAAGTAAGACCAAAAAGACAATTATGATTGCTGTTTCCGAGGGTATCCGTGACAAGGACGGCAACTACATAAAGGAGAACAATTCCAGAGGCGACAAGTTCGGCCACGCAGCACTTGGCGGTGCAGGTAAGACTGTTGAGGGTTGGATTGCATCTGAGCTTGGATTCAAGACACGCAGTATCGAGCTCAGCACTCTCCAGAGATGCTTTGCTGCCGGAACATCACTTTGCGATGTTACCGAGGCGTTTAATGCAGGTGTTAAGGGCGTTGAATTTGCTCTCTCGGGTCATACCGGAATGATGGCGGGCTTCAAGAGAACATCAAATAGTCCCTATAACATGGAGATTGTTCCCCTTCCCGTATGCGATATTGCAAACTTTGAAAAGAAGATTCCGGACGATATGATTACTGCAGACGGCTTTGGTATGACAGAGAAGTTCTGCGAATATGCCCGTCCTCTTATCACAGGCGAGCCTGACCTCGTTTACAAAAACGGAAGTCTCCAGTTCGCACCGAAACTTTAAAGACGAACAAAATCCCTTGCAAAAATTTTGCAAGGGATTTTATGTTTTCACGAAATGTCGGGATTAGTAACCCAGAACGCCTTCCAGAGATTCGTCGTTTTCGACCCATTCCTTTTCCACATCGACAATGGTGTATTCGGTTGGGGTGTTGCGGATAATTACTCGCTTGATACCGGCATTGATAATGAGCCTTTTGCACATAGAGCAGCTTGAGGTGTTGGGTACAAGCTCACCGGTGTTGTAATCCTTACCCACAAGGTAGAGTGTTGCATCAATCATATCCCTGCGTGCAGCGCTGATGATGCAGTTTGCTTCTGCGTGAACGCTGCGGCACAGTTCGTAACGCTCGCCACGGGGGATAGCCAGCTTTTCACGGATGCATACGCCGGTTGTGCAGCAGTTTTCACGGCCACGGGGCGCGCCGGTGTAGCCGGTTGATACGATTTCGTCGTTCTTAACAATAATTGCGCCAAAGTTGCGGCGGATACAGGTGCCTCGCTCAATAACTGTTTCAGCTATATCCAGATAATAGTTGTGTTTGTCAACTCGTTTCTTTTCCATAACAAGGTTCCCCTTTTTTCGATAAAAAATTATATTCTAATTATATATTAAAATAAATCAAATTTCAATAGTTTTGTATTGACTTTACACACAAATATCGGTAAAATAAAATAAAGATACATTTTTGATTGGATGAAAACAATGAAGATATACGAAAGCCGCAGTGCGGCAGAAACAATGGAGCTGGCAAGTGAATTTGCCAAAACCCTAAAGCCCGGCGATATAATTGCACTTTCGGGCGAGCTTGGTGCAGGTAAAACTGCGTTTACAAAGGGCGTGGCAGGTTTTTTTGGCGTTCCTGAGGACGAGGTTTCAAGCCCCACATTCACTATGGTCAACGAGTACAGCGGTGATTTGACGGTTTATCATTTTGATGCGTACCGTCTCGAAAATGTCAGTGCAGACAGCTGTGATTGGATGGATGACTACTTCTTCGGTGACGGAATTTGCCTTATCGAGTGGGCGGTTAATATTGAAGCTGTTTTGCCCGACGGCTATATTGATGTAAGGATAGAGAAAGACCCCGAAAAGGGCAACGATTACAGAAAGATTACGATTGAGGAGTAAATTATGCTTATATTCGGAATAGATACCTGCTGTATGGCGGCAACAGCGGCGTTGGTTGATGAGAAGGTTTTACTTGCCCAGACTGTGGTGAACCACGGCAAGACCCATTCACAGATGATGATGCCGCAGGTTGAGGAGATGTTCAAGATTTGCGGCATTGACCCGAAATCGGTTGATGCGTTTGCGGCGGCGGTTGGACCCGGCTCGTTCACGGGCGTGCGCATCGGCGTTGCAACCGCAAAGGCGATGGCGCAGGCGGCACAAAAGCCTTGTATTGCGGTGTCAACTTTGGAGGCGTTGGCATATTCCTCAAAATATTTTGACGGGATTGTTGCCCCCATTCTTGATGCACGGAGAAATCAGGTCTATAATGCGTTGTTTGATTGTAAAAAAGGAATTAGTACTCGCATAACTCCCGACCGTGCCCTTGCACTTTCGGAGCTTCTGGAGGAGCTTAAGGCATACAACAAGGATGTAATATTTATGGGCGACGGAACGCTGGTGTTTGAGGACGAAATCCGTGAGGTTTTGGGTGAGCGTGCATTCTTTGCCCCCAAAACAACCCGTATGAACCTTGCGGGAGCGGTTGCGGAGCTTGGACTCGAAAAGTTTAAGGCTGGCGAGCCCGTAGCTTATGGTGAGCTTGTCCCCGAATATGTCCGGCTTTCTCAGGCGGAGCAGGACAGGCTTAAAAAATTGAGCAGCGAGCAATAGCTGTTAATAATATTGGAGGAAAAGAGATGAAAAAGGCGATTACATATACGCGTGCGGCAATGGTTTTGTGTCTTGCGGTGATAATTATGCTGGGTGCGACAGTTCCGGCTTTTGCGACGCCTAAGCCAAGTCCCACAGCGGAGGCGGTTATTCTCATAGATGCAAACACCGGCAATGTTTTGTTTGAAAAGAACTCAGAAAAGGTAATGTACCCTGCCAGCACAACCAAGATAATGACGGCTCTTGTTGCACTCGATGCGGTGAAAAATGGTGAAATCAGCCTTGACCAGCCATTGTCACTCAGTCAGGCGGCGTATGATTCTCTTGATATAGACGGCAGCAGTATTGCACTAAAGGTCGGCGAGAGTATGACTCTTGAGGGGCTTTTACAGGGACTTCTGATTGCTTCGGGCAACGATGCGGCAATGGTAATCGCCGAGGGGGTTGGCGGTACAGCCGAAGAATTTGTTATGCGTATGAACGAAAAGGCAAAGGCATTAGGGCTTGAAAATACTTCGTTTGTCAACCCTCACGGTCTGCATCACAAGGACCATCACACCACGGCCAAGGATATGGCAAAGCTTGCGAGGGCGGCGATGCAGAACCCGACATTTGCGGGAATTGTGGAATGCGCTCACATTTATCTGCCGGCAACAAATATGTCGGACAAACGTTACTTTATTAACACAAATAATCTTGTATCTTTAATGCGTTATCCGTATTATTACTACGATAAGGCAACCGGTATCAAAACCGGCTCTACCTCAGAGGCGGGTTACTGCCTTGTGTCATCTGCTGAGGATAAGGGCAAATCGGTAATTTCGGTAGTGTTCAATGCCGAGGATATTGCGATTTCTCACAACGAATCCAAGGAGATTTTGCAGTATGGATTAACTTCGTTCAGCCTTAAAACCCTTGCAAAGCGTGACGATATATTTGGCGAGGTAAAGGTTAAGCAGGCAGCCGACGGAACAGACCATATTTTGCTTTCAGCCGAAAAAAATCTTGAGGCACTTTTCCCTGAGGGCGGTGATAGCGAAAAAATAGAATTTGTTACCGAAATCCCCGGAAAGGTCTATGCGCCCATTGTCTCGGGGCAGGTAATAGGCAAGGTTAAATTTACCTATGACGGCAAGGAAATCGGCAGCGTTAACCTGTGTTCTACTCAAGAAGTAAAGCGTCACTTCTTCGGCTTTGTAATGACATTTTTTGAATGGCTTTGGAGCTTTCGTGCGGTGAAGTTTGTGGTTTATACCGTGCTCGGTCTGGTGTTGGCGTTTATAACGCTGATAATAGTCGGCTTTGTACGTGCTCTTAAAAAGAGCAAACGTAAGAAGAGGAGAATGAATAATTATAATCCTCCAAGGTATTAAAATGCTCGTTTAAATAGCTTGACAATTGATATAACAGTTGTAATACCAATTAGTGCTGCAAAAAGCAGCGAAAGTGAATAAAAGAGATTCCCTAAAGGCTCTGCCGTGAATACGGCAGGGTCTTTTTGATATAGAAATGTACTTTGATTTAAGGGGAAGAAGTAAAGGAGAGACTTCATAACAAGAACCGAAAAACCGCCTTGAATCAGCTTGCCACAAATATAGGGGATAAGTGAAAGGCGGTGTGGTGCGGTTATCGCACCGACCTGTAGCATAATTGAAATTCCCGAAAACGCGGCAAAGAACGAAATCAGACAAAGCTTTGTATCAAGTGCGATTTCAAGTCCGGCAATTTGCTTTATCCCGCCGGTAATTTCAAGAGCCGCGGCAAGGTACGGTGTAATATTGCTTTTGGGGATAGCCGCGGCAAACACCGAAAAGAACACCACAAAGCCGCATATTTTCAGCATTGAGGAAATGGAGGTGTCCATTACATCGCCAAGGATAAATAAGGCATCCTTTGGCTTAGGTACAGATTTTGGAGGCAGGAAGTTTTTGCATTCACTTCGCTTTGCAAAAAGGCTTAAAACAAAGCCGGATAGAATTGCGGACAGAATATGGGAAATATAAAGGTACTTCCCCAAAACGGCACTACCTAAGAAACCACAACCAACCACCGATATAATAAAAATTGGTCCGGAGTTGTTGCAAAAGGCGCAAAGCCTCTCGGCTTCTGCCTTGGAGCATTGACCTGTTGTGTAAAGATTTACAGCACAAGCTGCACCAACGGGGTAGCCGCTGACAATTCCGAGGACAAAAGCCGCCGCACCGCAACCGGGAACTTTGAAAAGCGGTCTGACAACGGGGGATAGGTACCGGCTGCAGACGGTTGCTGCACCAGTAGCCGAGAATATTCCGCTGCAAATCAGAAACGGAAAAAGCGAGGGCACTACCGAATTCATGCAGAGGTTAACCGCTGTCCTACCAACTTCTATACAGGTTGTTGGGAACATAACTAAAAATAAGGCAATATGCAAAGCACACAGCAAAAAAACAAGCTTTAAGACTTTTGAAAAGCTTACTTCCATTATTTCACTTCCTTTTCACAATACATATATTCATTAACGGCGGCGTTTACGCATAATTTTAAAGGAGAAGGGCGTTGATTTATATGAAAAAAGCAAAACAAAAAGCAGATACACCAAAAGCTACGGTTCGTGAACGGCTTGCAGGGTCGTTGGAGACTGCAAAGGAGGTAATTCTTGACTTTGCACGGATTGAAATGCTTGGCAATCGTGAGCTGACGGTCGAAAATTATAAAAGTATAGTGGAATATACCGAAAAAGAGATAATTCTTTTAGCAAATCTCAACCGTATACGAATTTGCGGAACAGAGCTTGAAATAAAAAGCATCGCAAAGGAAATGCTTTATGTAACGGGCAAATTCTCTTCGGTGGAATTCAGACAGGAGGTGTAGCCGGTGTCAATTTCAAAGATTATTGGTTATATCCGTGGCTCGGTTACAATCCGTGCCGAGGGAATGTTTCTTGAACGGTTTTTGAACATATCTATGCATCGAGGGATTCTTTTACGTGATGTCAAACGCCGAGGAGAGAATGCAATTGATGCCCGTATAAGTATTCAGGGGTTTCGTGAAATCCGTCCCATTGCACGCAAAACCCGAACACGGGTAAGACTTTGCAGACGCTACGGCTTGCCGTTTTTTCTCTATCGCTTTCGCAAAAGGCGGTTTGCGCTTACCGGAGTGTTTTTGTTTATTGCTGTGCTGTGGTATCTTAGTTCGCACATTATGGGGATTGACATAATCGGCTGTGAAAGGCTTTCTGCCGCAGAAATTGAGCAGGGACTAAAGGCTGCGGGAGTCTATCGTGGTGCGGCGGTGCGGAAAATTGAGCCGAAATCGGTTCGGAACAAAATGATGACCGCCTTTGACGATATTGCATGGATTGGTGTAAACATCAAGGGCTCAAAGGCGTATATCGAGGTCAAAGAACGCCTTGATACCAAGCGGGTGGAGAACGCAGATGTTCCCTGCAATTTGATTGCGTGCCGTGACGGCATAATAAAGCTCCTTGAGGTCAAGGCGGGGCAGACCACAGTTAAGGTTAATGATATGGTCGAAAAGGGTGATTTGCTTGTCAGCGGCGTGATAGACAGCACAAAGGAGGGTATCCGCTACGCTCATTCCTTTGGTGAGGTGTATGCCGATACGGAGTACCAAAAATCGGGTACATATCCTTTGGAATATGTTGAAAAAATATATACGGGTGAGGAAAAGTCGAGGTTTACCGTTTCGGCATTTGGAAAGGTGCTACCTCTATATTTCAAATCGGGGTCGCCTTTTGAATATTCAGACAAGACCGAAACAAAAACTGAGTATAATCTGATTGGGAGAAAAATTTTACCCATTACCATAGGAAAGGCAAGCTATAAGGAATACACCCCTGAAAAAAGGAAGAGAACAGCAAAACAGGCGGTGGAGCTGGGCATTGACGAGCTTGAAAAGGAGATAAAAAAGGAGATTTCGTCGGCGGCTGAGATAAAGGATATCGAGACGAGCTTTGTGCAGGAGAAAAATTCGGTAACGGTAACGGTTAAAATCCTGTGCTACGAGGATATTGCGGAGCAATCTGCAATTGACAAAATTGAAAATTTGAATTACAATGAGGATAGTGAAAATACATAGTGGAAAACTGTGTTCAGCGATGAATAAAACAGGAAGGAAAAAGGCGTATATGGAGCGACACATTGAGGTTGAAAAAATGGAGGTTCTGATTAACCTTTTCGGCAGCTTTGACGAAAATATCAGACTTATCGAGAAAGAGTTCGATGTTGCGGTGATTAACCGTGGCTCGGACATCAAAATTGGCGGTGAGCCGGATAATGTTGATCGTGCTGTTCGTGTTATTCAGCATCTTATGGGTATGGCACGGGGCGGCACTGCTCTTGGAGAGCAGGAGGTTCGGTATGTAATCTCCCAGATTGAGGAGGATAACGATAAGGAGCTTGAAACCTTGGGTCAGGACTGCGTTTGTATAACCTCAAGGGGAACGCCCATTCGCGCAAAGACTCTTGGTCAGCGGAGCTATATAACCGCTATCGAGAAGAACCCCATTGTGTTTGGTATAGGCCCTGCCGGAACGGGTAAAACCTATCTTGCGGTGGCTATGGCGGTTAAGGCGTTTAAAAATAAAGAGGTAAATAAGATTATTCTTACCAGACCTGCGGTTGAAGCAGGAGAGTCTTTAGGTTTTCTGCCGGGGGATATGCAGGATAAGGTTGACCCGTATTTAAGACCGCTTTATGATGCACTTGGCGATATGCTGGGCGGTGAATCGTTCCATAAGAATATTGAACGGGGTCTTATTGAGGTTGCGCCCCTTGCTTATATGCGTGGAAGAACACTTGATGATGCGTTTATTATCTTAGACGAGGCGCAGAACACCACTCCCGAGCAGATGAAGATGTTCCTTACCCGTATGGGATTTTCGTCAAAGATAGTTGTAACGGGTGACATAACCCAGATAGACTTACCCTCCAACAAAAAGTCGGGTCTGCGTGATGCAGAGATTGTTTTAAAGGGAGTTGAGGGTATTGAGTTTATGTACCTCAGCGAAAAGGACGTTGTAAGGCATCCGTTGGTACAGCAAATTGTTAAGGCTTACGAGAAAAAGACTATTGAGCGTGAACGGATAAGCGAAAAAAATAACAGAGGCAAAAAGAGATATGAAAATAGCGATAAGAAATAATCAGAAAAAGTTTAAGGTTACAAAGGAGCTTCGGGATTTGGTGCGGAGTGCGGCAAAGGCCTCGCTTGAGTATATGGAGTTTGGTACAAAGGTGGAGATAAGCGTTATGTTCACCGACAACGAGGAAATCCAAGAACTTAACCGTGAACACCGCAGTATTGACCGTGCAACCGATGTTTTGTCGTTCCCTCTGATTGAATATGATGAGGAGGGCTATGTGATTGAGGAGTATATGGACTTTAATCCAAACGGCGAAATGGTTCTCGGTGATATTGTAATTTCTCTCGAACGTGCCGCAGAGCAAGCAGAGGAGTACGGACATTCGTTTGAGCGTGAGGTAGGATTTCTTACGGTTCATTCTATGTTGCATCTTTTGGGGTATGACCACGAGACTCCGGATGACGAGGAGGAAATGTTCGGCTACCAAAAGGAAATTTTAAAGGAAATGAATCTTGAGAGATAGATGCACACATAAGAAAAGAGGAAGAATATGAAATCAGGCTTTGTTGCGATTTGCGGCAGACCAAACGCCGGCAAGTCAACTCTTATGAATAGGATTATAGGTGAAAAGGTGGCTATTGTTTCAAACAAGCCCCAGACCACCCGAACAAAAATTATGGGGGTTCATACAACCGAGGATTGCCAGATTGTTCTTATCGACACGCCCGGTATTCACAAACCACATAACAAGCTGGGGCAGAAAATGGAAAAGTATATCTACACCGCAACTCAGGATGTGGATGTTCTTTTGTATGTTGTTGACTGCAACCTTTACGAAAACGAGTACGAGAAAGAGCGGATTGCACTTGAGGGACTCAAAAAGTCGGATGTTCCGGTAATTCTGGTTGTCAACAAGGCAGACACGGTTGAAAAGGTGGCGCTTCTCCCCGTGATTGACAAGCTGACAAAGCTTTATGATTTTGCGGGGATAGTTCCGCTTTCGGCAAAGATGGGTGATAATGTAGACGCACTTGTGGAGGAAATCAAAAATCATCTTGACGAGGGGCCGCAGTTCTTCCCCGGTGATTTGATAACCGACCAGCCGGAACGCCAGATTGCGGCGGAATATATCCGTGAAAAGGCACTCAGACTGCTCAATCAGGAGATACCCCACGGAATTGCCGTGGAAATTGAGAAAATGAAAAAGCGTGACAACGGCACATATGAGATTTTAGCTGCGATATACTGCGAGCGACAGAGCCACAAGGCGATTATTATTGGCAGAAAGGGCGAAAAGCTCAAGGATATAGGCAGCCGTGCAAGGCAGGATATTGAAAGGTTTTTGGGCACAAAGGTGTACCTTGAGCTTTGGGTAAAGGTCAAGGAGGACTGGCGCAATAAGGAAGCCTTTATGAATACCATTGGATTTGAATAAAATTTACGGAAACTGTGGTAAAAAGTAACAGCATATACATTTAATCTTCTTTCAATACTAAAAGTATCAGATAAGCGGAGGGTTAAATCAATGCGTGAATATAAAGATATACTGTGGACAGCCTTTGAAAATACGGGGAGTGTGCATAACTACCTTAAATTCAAGCTGTTCTGCGAAGAGAAAATGAAAGTCGAGGCCGGTGAGGATTTTGGGATTGATAAAAACCTCGGGGATTGTGACCAAAACCACCAAGTACGGTGAAACAAGCCTGATTGTCACCGTGCTGACCAAGGATTTTGGCAAGATTTCCGCAATTGCAAACAGCGTAAGAACAAAAAAGTCGCAAATGCTTGCGGGACTTCAGCTTTTTGCATACAGCGAGATTGTTATGTATAAGGCAAAGAGCAAAAAGGGTCTTTATAACCTCAACGAGATGTCGGTGCTAGAGAGCTTTTCGTCGCTCAGGTACGACCTCGACAAAATGGCATACGCCTCGTATTTTGCCGAGGCGGCAACTGCCGCAACAACCGAGGATGCACCCGATGAGAATATTTTGCGGCTTCTTTTAAACACGCTGTATGCGCTTGATAAAGAGATATGCTCATACGAAAAAATAAAGACCGTTTTTGAGTGGCGGCTTGCGGCAGAATCGGGATATGCGCCGCTTGTATCGGAGTGTGCGGGCTGCGGAAGCGGTGATGCGATATATATTTCGCTTGCAACAGGTACTGCATTTTGCGAGGAATGCGGTAGTAGCAGAGACGGAGTGGCAAAGGTTACACCGACGATGGTTAAGTTGATTGAGTATATCACAACAGCCGACAGCCGGCAGATTTTTTCGTTTAAAGCCGGAGAAAAGACGGTAAATTACTTAAGCCGCGTCAGCGAGGCGTATCTTAAAGCTCAGCTGGACCGTGACTTTTCAACGCTGAGTTACTTAAATAAGGTTAAGATGTTGGAGCAAAGCAATGAAGAATAAACTAAAGAATTTTCTTTACGAAAACGGAATAGATGAGGTGGGATTTTGCCCAATTGGTATTGAAAATCCTTTTAATCTGCCATATGCAGTATCGTTTACAGTTCCGCTGTCGGATGCTGTGGTTGACGGGATTACAAACGAGCCGACTCATACATACTTTCACCATTACAGAACAGTTAATGCGTTTATCGATAATACTGCCCTTAAGGTGGGCCTTATGCTTGCCCGTGAGGGGTACAGATATGCGTGTATTCCTGCGTCCCAGTCGGTAAACGGCTTGCAGGGGATATTTTCGCACAAGTACGCCGCAGTAATGTCGGGACTCGGTACAATAGGTAAAAGCGGTTTGTTTTTATCGGAAAAATTCGGACCGAGGGTAAGGCTTGGAACAATTCTGACCGATTATCCATTCGATTGCAAGGCTCAGCCAAAAGAGTCGGTATGCGGTGATTGCCGTCTATGTGTAGATTCCTGCCCGGCAATGGCAATAACGGGCAACGAATGGAAAGCAGGAGAGCCAAGGGAAAACATAGTTGATGCAAAAGCCTGCAGTGATTATATGAAAAAGGAATTTCAACATATAGGACGAGGAGTGGTATGCGGCATCTGTATGAAAGTTTGTCCAAGGTCAAAGTAAAATTGCGAATATCGCCCGTTTCGCCGCCCTTGTGTACACATAGTACACGGCGGGCGACTAAACGAACAATCTTCATCAATTTTACAATTGACCGGAAATTCTAGCGGTGTTCACTAAATCACGAAATCTAAATAATTTTTTTGACCCGTATTTGAAAAATCAAATACGGGTCTTTTATTTGAGAATTTACATTTTTTTACAGAAAACTATTGCATTTTTTGTAGTATGGTGTTATAATGATGATGCGACATATTATTAGTTTTATCTGTAGTGGGGTTACGCTATGCAAAAAGCGTACCTCTGATTTCTCATCCCACTATGGATAGAATAATGTGTCGCAACATTAAATCAGAGTGATGCGTTTTTTGAGTGTGTCACTCCGGTGGCACACTTTTTTATTTTATAGGAGGGCGAAATATGCCGGATTACAAAAAGATGTATTTAAAAATGTTTAACAAGGTTACTGATGTGATTGAGGAATTAAAAGAACTTCAGGTAGAATGTGAGGATATATACATAGATACTGATGACGAATCCTCGGAAGATGAAGAAGAGGAGTAAGCAACGCAAGACCCCCGTGCATTAATGCACGGGGGTTATTGTTTGTTATTATTCCAGATAATCCTTCAGTTTCTTACTTCTGCTGGGGTGTCTCAGCTTGCGGAGTGCTTTTGCCTCAATCTGGCGGATACGCTCACGGGTAACGTTAAATTCCTTACCCACTTCTTCAAGCGTTCTTGCTCTGCCGTTGTCAAGGCCAAATCTCAGGCGGAGAACCTTTTCCTCTCTGGGGGTCAGGGTGCTTAAAACATCAACCAGCTGTTCCTTAAGGAGTCTGAATGTTGCTGCATCTTGAGGTGCGGGGGTCTCGTTATCCTGAATAAAGTCGCCAAGGTGACTGTCCTCTTCTTCGCCAATAGGTGTTTCAAGAGATACGGGCTCTTGAGCAATCTTCATAATTTCGCCAACCTTGTCAATGGGCATATTAAGCTCTTTGGCAATCTCCTCGGGTAGTGGGTCACGGCCCAGCTCCTGAACAAGCTGTCTGTTTACACGGATAAGCTTGTTTATTGTTTCAACCATATGAACCGGAATTCGGATTGTACGTGCCTGGTCGGCAATCGCACGGGTGATAGCCTGACGAATCCACCATGTTGCATAAGTACTGAATTTGTAGCCTTTTGTATAGTCGAACTTTTCAACCGCCTTTATAAGACCAAGGTTGCCCTCCTGAATAAGGTCAAGGAACAGCATTCCGCGGCCTACATATCTTTTTGCGATACTTACAACAAGGCGCAGGTTTGCCTCAGCAAGGCTCTGCTTTGCCGCCTCGTCACCGTCAGCCATTTTGTGGGCAAGCTCGGCTTCCTCTGCACCGGACAGAAGCGGAACTTTACCAATTTCCTTAAGGTACATACGAACGGGGTCGTCGATGCTTACACTGTCGGGCACGCTTAAATCTGCAAGCTCGTCCTCGGTGATTTCAAAGTCCTCCTCAAGCTCGGGTAAATCCTCTTCAAAGCTGGTAAGAATTTCAATGCCCTGCTTTTCAAGGAAGTCATATACCCTCTCAATCTGGTCGGGGTCCATTTCAACAGCCTCGAGCTTTGTCTGAATGTCTTCATAGGTAAGCTCGCCGTTCTTTTTGCCAAGTTCTACAAGCTCCTGAAGTGCCTGCTTCTGCACTTCCTTTGAAACGGCTTTTTTATCACCCTCTGCTGGAGCCTTTGCCTTTTTTGTGGTTTTCTTAGCCGGCTTTTCTTCCTGCTCGGGAGCAATCTCGTCAGCAACCTCAAGATTTGCATCAGACTTCTTTTTTGACGCTTTTTTTGCAGGTTTTTCCTCGGCTACGGGTGCAACATCTTCGATTTTTTCGGCCTTTT
Source organism: Monoglobaceae bacterium (assembly GCA_045120135.1). Taxonomy (GTDB): domain Bacteria; phylum Bacillota; class Clostridia; order Monoglobales; family Monoglobaceae; genus SIG440. The sequence goes on from JBGVEN010000012.1 coordinate 42,135, forward strand.
TAGACTTGGTAGCCTTTTTAGCCGGTTTTTCTTCTGCTACGGTTTCTGCCGGCTCAGCTTTTTTAGAAGTCTTTTTCTTTACTTCCTTTTCGGGAGCTGCGTCTGCTGCGGCTTCCATAATTTCATCTTTGGCTTTTTTGGTACTCATAGTTTCTCGCCTTTCTACTTTTTATCCTTTTTCAGCTTATCCATAATCGCTTGCAGCCTTTCTGCATCGTCCTCGACGGACATTGCTTCGGCTTTCAGCTGATGTGCTTTTATTATCTTGTATGCTTGATTTGCTGCCATTTTTTTGTCGGCAACATTTTTATCGTCCAGAATTATCTCTGATACTCGACCGGCATCCGCCTCGGCAAATTCCGAGATGACAGACATCGGTTGCAGCTTTTCGCCGCTCTGTTGTTTTGTGTAAATAACCTCCGCAAGCCTGCGGTGGAGACCTTCGGTGAATTCCTCAGGCTGCAGCTTTTCTGAAACGCCCCTGAAAATTTCCTTTTCGCAAAGGAGGTTAAGCATCAGCTTTTCGGCGTTGTAAAGCCGCATCTCGTCAAGGTCTTTTCTGCCGCCTGTGCGTTCTTCAAAGGCTCGCTTTTCGTCACGTTCGGCTTTTATTTCAGCACGGCGGGAGTTTTTCCGTATCAGATTTTCCACCTGTGCAGTTATGCTCTCGTGGGAAATGTCGGTTTTTCGTGAGATGTTCTTTATATATATCTCTCTTTCGACACCGTTTTTGATATTGGCAAGGATTTTTGCAATTTGCTCAATAAATTCCAGTTTTTCAACAGTATCTTCAAGATTATATTGTTTCTCAATTTTCCCTATTTTATACTCAATGAAGCTCTCTGCGTTGTCTATCAGAAGCTTGAACATCTCTTTGCCCTTGGCGTTGATGTACTCGTCAGGGTCCTTGCCTCCGGTAATTGTCATAACTCGTGTTTTAATATTGGCTTCACGCAGAATTTCGCCGGCTCGGTCTGCCGCCTTTTGCCCTGCCTCGTCAGCATCGTAGCAAAGGACTGCCTTGTCTGCGTACCGCTTAAGGATTTCTGCCTGCTGGGGTGTGAACGCTGTTCCAAGCGATGCAACCGCATTGTCAAAGCCGTTCTGGTGCAGGGATATAACATCCATATACCCCTCCATAACAAGGAACTGCCCTGCTTTGGAGTTTTTTGCAAGGTTCATTGCAAAAAGGTTTTCCTTTTTCTTGAAAACAAGGGTTTCGGGGGAGTTAAGGTATTTTGCTGCTCCGTCCTTGTCCTTCATAATTCTGCCGCCAAAGGCGATTACATTACCTCTGAGGTCAAGGATAGGAAACATTACCCTGTCACGGAACTTGTCAAAGTATGTGTTATTCTGGTCTCGCTTCACCGCAAGCCCTGCCTCGCAAAGCTCTGCCTCGGTGTAGCCCTTTGTTTTCATAAAATCAATCAGTGCCGACCACGAATCGGGCGAATAACCAAGACCAAATGCCTTGATTGTGGCGCCAGTGAGACCTCGGCGTTTAAGGTAGTCAAGGGCATCCTTGCCCGACGGTGCGGTAAGGTTTGAGTAGAAGAACCGTGCCGCCTCGGCGTTGATTTCATACATACGCTTCTTTTTATTATGGATTTCTGCAGCCTTGGCACGCTCGCTGGAGCTTCGGTAGTCGGGGATTGGAATTCCGGACTTTTCGGCAAGATACTTGACTGCTTCCATAAAATCTAAGTTTTCTTTTTGCATTATAAAGTGAATAGCCGTTCCGCCAGCACCGCAACCGAAGCAGTGGAAAAGCTGCTTATCGGGCGAAACTGAAAATGACGGGGTCTTTTTGTCGTTGTGCAAGGGACAAAGCGCCTGAAACCGGTTGCCCACTCTTTTAAGAGTAACATAGCGGGAAATCAGGTCAACGATGTCGGTCTTTGCAATTACCTCGTCAACAAAATCCTGAAAATCAACTGATTGTTTCACCCAAAACTTCACCTCTATTCTTTAATTCGACATAAAATTATATTTTCCTTTTTAGCCACGCCACGATTTTGGTACAAAATGCTTGTCAAACAGGCTCAGGGCGTAGCGGTCGGTCATTCCGGCAATGGTGTCACGTACCACTATCATATTATCCTCGCTGCAGCTGATTTCGCGCACGCTTTCGGGGATAAGCTCCGGATTTTCGCTATACAGCTTGAAAAGCGAAGATATAACATTAAATGATTTTTTCTCCTCGTTCTTTGCATAATCGTTGAGATATACATTGTCAAACATATATCGTCTCAGTCCCATCATAGCTTCAAAAACCTCAGGCTCCATTGCGATATCCGGTTTTCCCTCGCTTGCTCTTATTATGCTTCGGATAAGGCTGTTTATCCGTTTTGAATGGCCGTTGCCAAGGACTTTGGAGTATTCATCGGGGATATCCTCTTCACGCATAACACCGCCTCGCACCGCATCGTCGATATCGTGGTTTATGTATGCAATTTTATCGGCAAATCTCACAACCTTGCCCTCTAAGGTCTGGGGCATCTTATCACCTGTATGACACAGAATTCCGTCACGGACTTCTTGCGTTAAGTTAAGTCCGCCTTTGCGTTCAAGGACATTAACCACACGGAGACTTTGTTCGTTGTGGCGAAATCCTTCGGGACATAAATGGTCAAGAGTCCGCTCGCCTGCGTGACCGAACGGTGTGTGACCCAAATCATGGCCAAGTGCGATTGCCTCGGTCAAGTCCTCATTGAGGTCAAGGGCTCGGGAGATGGTCCTTGCAATCTGGGCAACATCAAGGGTGTGGGTAAGGCGTGTTCTGTAATGGTCGCCTGCCGGTGAAAGAAACACCTGGGTCTTATGCTTCAAACGGCGAAATGCCTTGGAATGTATTATTCTGTCACGGTCACGCTGAAAGTCGGTGCGTATCTCGCATTGTTCTTCTTTTACGGCTCTGCCACGGCTATGTGCACTTTTTGCGGCATAGGGACTTAAGAACTGTTCCTCTCTTGCCTCAAGCTTTTCTCTGGGAGTCATAGACTTCACTCCTTTATTTTCACTTACCAAATATTTCTACAATTATGTCGAAAATCCTTTTTTTTGTTGACAATGGACCAATATTACAATTATAATAGAAGTGATACCAACGAAAGGACAAAGGATTATGAACGAAACCTTTGAAGAAAAAATACAAAATCTTAATCTTAACCCCAGACTGAAAAAGATTGCAGAGCTTATTCCGGAGGCTGCGAGCCTTGCGGATATAGGTACAGACCACGCATATATTCCGATTTTTGCGTGTCTTAATCAAAAGGTGAAGCACGCAATTGCATCAGATATCAAGCTTGGTCCTATTGCGAGGGCGGCAGATAATATAAAGAAGTTCGGGCTTGGAAAAGAAATTACTGTCCGTATCGGTCCGGGCCTCCAGACGGTTGCACCGGGTGAGGCGGAGGTCATTGTTATTGCCGGCATGGGCGGAATTCTTATCTCGGAAATTCTCGAGCATTCAAAAGAGACCGTCAGCTGTGCAAAGCTTCTTATTCTCCAGCCAATGACGGCGGCGGCGGAGCTACGAGATTATATTGCGGCAAACAGCTTTACGGCTGGGGACGAATATCTTGCCCGTGAGGATGATAAGCTGTATAATATAATAACGGTTGTTCCGGGTGGTAGCACAAAGTATACCGAAAAGGAACGAATCTTAGGCAGAAATATTGAAAAGACCTCGGCTGAGGATTTTGAGGAATACCGCACTCGATTGAAGGATAAGTTTGAAAAGAGAATCTCGGGACTTCGTGCGTCTAAGCTTGCAGGAAATGCCGAAAAGGCGGAGGAGATTGAGCAGCAGATGAAGCTTCTGTTGGACTAAAATAAAAACGGAGGGGTTTTTATGGTGATACTCTCAAATATAATTGAGGAGCTGGAAAAGATTGCTCCGTCGGAGCTTAAGTTCCCTTGGGATAATGTGGGACTTTTGGTGGGGGACGGTGCGCAGCGGATTAGCCGTGTGTATGTGTGCCTTGATATAACTGCAGAAAATGTCAAGGCGGCGGCAGAGCTTGGTGCAGACCTGATTGTATCGCATCATCCGCTTATCTTTGAGCCGCTCAAGAGCGTTACCTCGGGCAGCGTGACCGGAAGTATTGTGAGGGCACTTATTCAAAATAACATCAGCGCCTTTTGTATGCATACCAGCTTTGATATGGCAGACGGAGGAATGAACGATTTGCTTGCCCATAAGCTGGGACTTGAAAATATTCGCAAATTCAATCCCAACGAATGCATAGGCGAAAACGGCGAGGGCCTTGACGGAATAGGCAGAGTGGGAACTCTGAGGTTTCCTGTCTTGCTTGAAGATTTTATTGAGCAGGTGCAGATGAGTCTTGGTTGCAAGGCAATTAAGTATGCCGGAGACCTTTCCGACAGAGTTCAGACGGTTGCACTTTGTTCGGGCAGCGGCGGCTCGGAGCTTTATGCGGCGTATCATTCGGGAGCGGATGTGTATGTTACCGGCGATTTAAAGCACGACCACGGCAGACTTGCGTCGGAAATAGGACTCAATCTTGTTGACGCAGGGCACTTTGAAACCGAGAATATAATCTGTGATTTTCTGGCGGAGTTCTTCTGTCACCACTTCCCCGAACTGGATGTGGTTGTGTCCGAGGCTAAGCCGTATTTTAAAAGCTTTTAATTAAGGTGATATAAATTATGAAAGATAAAAACACACTCAAATGGCTGTATAAAAGCTCAAAGGACCAGCTACCATCGGTGCTTTTGCTCACCGTAATGCGAAGCGTCACAACAATCTTAGGCGTGACCTTTGCGCTTACCTCGCAGGTGGTTATTGATGCGGCGGTTGCTCATAATATGCACGGACTTAAAATGGCATCAATTAAGCTTCTTTTGATTATTGCGGCGCAAATTCTGATACGCCTTTTCGGGCAGAGCCTTGAGATGGTTACAACCGCAAGGCTTCAAATGAGTCTGCGTGGTAAAATGTTCTATTCAATTCTTAAAAAGGATTACAGCTGTGCAACCACATACCACAGCGGTGATTTGCTGACCAGACTTTCAAATGATACAAATATTATCGCAAGCGGAACTATTTCGCTTATCCCAAGTGTTTTGGCAATGCTGACGGGTCTTGTATATGCGCTGTATTCACTGACGGTTTTGGATAGAAATTTTGCGTTTATATTCTTTGCGGGCGGAATAGTTCTGCTTGCGGTTATCAGCGCATTCAGAGGCGTGATGAAAAAGCTACACAAGCGTGTTCAGGAGACCGAGGGAAAGGTTCGTTCGTTTTTGCAGGAGTCTCTGGGCAGCTTGATTATGGTCAAGGTGTTTGGTATTGAGGAAGCTGTTTCAAAAACAGCGCAGGAGCTTCAGGACGAGAATTACAAAGCACAACTCAAGCGGAGAAATCTTACGATTTTCGCGTCCAGCAGTCTGGGATTTATTTTCAGCATCGGCTCACTTTATGCGCTTGTATACAGCTCGTTCAGGCTGTATTACGGAACGATAACCTTTGGTGCACTCACTGCAATTTTGCAGCTGGTTAATCAGATTCAATCGCCTTTTGCGGGACTTTCGGGGGTAGTTCCTCGGTACTTTTCAATTTTAGCATCTGCAGAGAGAATAATTGAAATTGAAAGTCTGCCCGACGAAAGGGAGGACAGCCGCAGATTAGATGCCCAAAAGGACTACGAAAAGCTGGAGCTTATCGGCTTTGAGAATGTAAGCTTCGGGTATGGCAGAGACGAGATTTTAGACAGCGCAAGCCTTTCGATAGACAAGGGTGATTTTGCAGTTATAGGCGGTATATCGGGTATAGGCAAGAGCACTCTGCTTAAGCTTTTGCTCGGTGTTATCTCACCGCAAGGCGGTGATATATATTTAAAGATTAACGGAGAAAGATTACCTGTCGGCAAACATTCAAGACCTATATTCTCTTATGTTCCGCAGGGAAATCTGCTGCTTTCGGGAACAATCCGTGAGGCGGTGAGTATGGTGTGTCCCGATGCGACCGATGAGAAGATTATGCAGGCGGCGGAAATCAGCTGTGCAGCGGACTTTATCCGTCAGCTTCCGGATGGGCTTGATACCTATGTGGGCGAAAAGGGAATGGGCCTTTCCGAGGGTCAGGTTCAGCGGCTTGCGGTTACCCGTGCGATTTTATCGGATGCACCGATTATTCTCCTTGACGAGGCGACCTCGGCGTTGGACGAAGCAACAGAGGCAAAGTTATTGCAGAATATTAAGGCGATGGCAAACAAGACCTGCATCATTATCTCACACAAGCGTGCGGCGTTTGATGTGTGCAACAAAAAGATATTTATAGAGGATAAAAAGATTAGAGTTGAGTAGAGGGGATGTAAAAATAGTCCAGACCGCAAAATGGTTTTGCATTTTGCTATAAATAAACTTCGCCGCTCGCTGTACAGCCAGTACAGCTTCGGGTAACCCAAAGCGTATGCTTTGGCTCAGTTTATTCATTCTGAATTAATTTTTCCTATCCCCTCCTGAAAAAAGTATAAAGGGGCTGTGACAAATTGTCACAGCCCCTTTGGCGTTTGATGTTATTTTGTTAATTCGTAACCAACTTTAAATATATCGCCGGCGCCCATGGTTATCACCATATCACCGGGTTTGGCGTTTTGAGCAACATATTTTGGGATTGCACTTAAATCGTTTATATATACCGAGTCGGGGATAAGCGATGCAAGGTCGCAGGAGTGAACCGTTCCGTCGTACTTTTCACGGGCGGGGTAGACATCCGCAACAATTGTGCGGTCGGCAATGGCAAGAGCTTCGGCAAATTCGCCGAGGAACGCTTTTGTTCGTGAATATGTGTGGGGTTGGAATATGCACCAAACATTGCCGTTTGCAATTGATTTTGCTGTTTCGAGAGTGCTTTTGATTTCGGTGGGGTGGTGGGCGTAATCGTCGATTACGGTAAAGCCGTGTGCCTCGCCAAGAGTTTCAAAACGGCGTTTTGTTCCGCCAAATGCCTCTAAGCCACGCTTTGCTGTTTCGGCATCAATGCCCAAAGTTCTTGCCGCCGCATATGCACCAAGTGCGTTGAGTACGTTGTGGTCACCGTGGACCGAAAGCTCAAGCTTAATTGCAAATTCTCCGTGCTCAAAAACGTCAACTTCGGTCTTGCCTGAGGCGTTAAAGTGTGCGTTTTCTGCAAAAAAATCGTTATTTCTACTAATTAAGCCATATTTTACAACTTTTTTTTCGATATTTTGCACAACGGTCATAGTGTTTTTATCGTCAGAACATACAATAATGCATCCATCAGGTGAATTTAGTCTTGCAAAACGCTCAAAAGCTGATATAATATGAGATATACCGGAGAAATAATCCAAATGGTCCTCTTCAACGTTTGTGATTACCGAAATATAGGGGTTGAAGTGAAGAAAACTTTCAACATATTCGCAGGCTTCAAAGACGAGATAATCTTTTGCTCCGATTTTGTAATTTCCCCCGATTTGTGAAAGCTCACCGCCTACCAGAATGGTGGGGTCGAGATTTGCTTCAAGCAGAACGAGCGACAACATTGATGTTGTGGTCGTTTTTCCGTGCGTTCCGGCAATTGCAACCGGATACTTGTAAAGCTTCATCAGCTCGCCAAGCAGTTCGGCACGCTCCATCACCGGTATACCAAGAGACCTTGCCTTGACAAGCTCGGGGTTATCCTTAGGGATTGCCGCAGTATAGCAAACCAGGTCAGGGTCGCAAACCGCATCGGCATTATGTCCGATGCAAACTTCGATACCTGCAGCTTTAAGCCCTTGGACAATCCGTGTTTCTGTACGATCCGAGCCGCTGACACGGTAACCGAAGAATTTCAGCATATGTGCCAAAGCACTCATACTTATTCCACCGATTCCTATCATATGTATATATCCATTTGTGGGAATTCCGGCAAGTTTGTTTTCTTTCAATGTGTTTCACTCCTTGGAATAATTTCATCTATGTCGGTGCATTTCTGCAATCTATCTAAGTATATTGTACTACATATTGGGAAAATTATCAATATTGGTATTATATTATTTTTAAAAACTTTTTATGCAAAATTATTAATTATATATACATATAATAATTAAGCCGGCGAAATTTCCGGCAGAAGGCGGTGCAACACTTATGCAAATCACTGATATCAAAGTGAGAAAAATCAACGCAGAGGGCAGAATGAAGGCTGTTGTTTCAGTTACCTTCGACGATTGCTTTGTTGTTCATGACATCAAGGTTATCGAAGGTCAGGAAAAACTCTTTATAGCTATGCCCAGCAGAAAAACTCCTGATGGCGAATTCAAGGATATAGCTCATCCCATCAATGTTGAGATGAGAGAGCAGCTTCAGGAAATGATTCTGGCGAAATACGAAGAGTCCCTTAACGAACTGGTTGAGGAATAATATAATTTGTATTTTATCTAAAAAACACATAACCACTTGGTTATGTGTTTTTTTAGTTTCTTTGTGGATTGTCGGTAAGACCAAGGATATAGTCGGTTGACACCTTGTAAAAGCTTGAGAGAGTTGCAAGATGGTGTATAGGAATTTGGTTTAAGCCGTTTTCATAACGTGAGTAAACCTGTTGTGTGGTATTGAGAATGTCGGCAACTTCTTTTTGCTTAAGGTCGTTATCTTCCCGCAATTCCCTTAGCCTTTCAGAACATAACTTCATTTTTATCACCCAACAGAAGTTTACCATACACCTAAAATGGTGTGTTGACTATACGCCACATCTGGTGTATAATGATGTTATTGGCAAAAATGAAAAGAGGTATACTATGAACATTAAAACAGAACTGATAAAAAGCTGTATTGCGGAGATGGTATGTGGCAGGATAACGGATTTTGAGATTGATGAGAGCAAGGTTGCGGATTCAAAGGCTACTGAGGTGCTTGCGGAAATACAGGAGATTTTGAAAAGCGGCGAAGAGGATGATTTTTTGATTGTTGATGCAATTGTTGACATTTTTATAAAACACAATCTTGACTTTGGCGGGTGTCACGATTTTTAAAAGTTACAGAAAAAGCGGTGGATGCTATGTGCATCCACCGCTTTGGTGTTTTTAAATGAAAGTTTACGCTTTGCCGATTGAACCGAAGAGCTCCATCTTACCCTTAACTGTTTCCTTAATAGCTTCAACACCGGGTGCAAGAATCTTTCTGGGGTCAAAGCCTTTACCTTCAAGGTCTTTGCCGTCTTCGATATACTTTCTTGTAGCAGCAGCAAATGCAAGCTGACATTCTGTGTTAACATTGATTTTGCTAACACCAAGAGAGATTGCCTTTTTAATCATATCCTCGGGGATACCTGTGCCGCCGTGGAGAACGAGGGGCATCGGGTCTGTTGCTTCGCTGATAGCAGCGAGTGCGTCAAAGTCAAGACCCTTCCAGTTTGCGGGGTACTTACCGTGGATGTTGCCGATGCCTGCAGCGAGGATATCAACGCCGAGGTCTGCAATCATCTTACATTCAGCGGGGTCTGCAACTTCGCCGCCGCCGATAACACCGTCTTCTTCACCGCCGATTGCGCCAACCTCAGCTTCCAGAGATACGCCTTTGGAATGTGCAAGGTTAACCAGCTCGGTTGTTTTTGCAATGTTTTCGTCGATGGGGTAGTGTGAACCGTCGAACATAATTGATGAGAAGCCTGCTTCCATAGCAGCCATTGCACCGTCGTATGTGCCGTGGTCAAGATGGATTGCAACGGGAACGGTAATGTTCAGGTATTCAAGCATACCGTTAACCATACCAACGATAGCCTTGTAACCTCCCATATATTTGCCGGCACCTTCAGAAACACCGAGGATTACGGGTGATTTACATTCCTCAGCGGTGAGGAGAATTGCCTTTGTCCATTCAAGGTTGTTGATGTTGAACTGACCAACTGCATATTTTCCGGCTTTTGCTTTTTGAAGCATTTCAGTAACTGATACTAACATTTTATGTTTCCTCCTTTGAGATTTTTAAATGTTCAAAATTAATTCAGGTACTCAAAACGGCACCTGTTCATACATTAATATAATAACACCTGAGGAAAGTTATGTCAATAAAAACCTTTGATAGTTTTTGGAGTTTTTATAGAAAAATTAGGTGTTTGTTGATTTTTTTATTTTAATGTGATAAAATACATATTAACTATATAAGAAGGTGATGTTTTGAAACAAAAATTCAGAGCTTTTTTAAAATTTGTAAATGAATATTACTTCCTCGTTTTTGCGGCGGCGGCACTTCTCCTTCCAGACCTTTTGCTTAGGGCGCTGGTATGGCCTAACCGCCCTTTTGTGGAGCTTTATGTGGGGCCGGTTTCGTGGCTTTTTTCGGCTAGCTGGGTGTTTCTTATTCTTTTTGTTTGTACCATTGTTCTGCCGAAAAAATGGGGACGGCTTTTGTATATTGTAACCAATGCGTTCTTTATTATTCTGGCGTTTTGTCAGTATGTGTACTGCAGAATATTTGACCAGTTCTTCTGGCTTAAGAGTATTGCTCTTGCAGGCGAGGGGGCGGACTACCTTGATTATGCGCTGGACTACATAGACCTGCCGCTGATTGCCTGCACGCTTGCAGCGGTTGGGGCTTTGGTCTTAGCCGCAACCAGATGGAGGAAGCCGCCACTTAAATCTAAGGCGTGGTGTCTGATTGCTCTTGTTCCTGTTATCGCACTAGGCGGACTTAATGTGGTTATGCAGCCCGAGGTTTTCGGAGATTCCGAGGACGACTGGGATTCGTGGCGTAAGCCCCGTGTTGTTTACAAGCAGTTTACCGATGTGAATAAAAGCTTTGATGTTTCGGGACTTTATCAGTTTACCTTGCGTGATTTGGCAAGGACGGTATTCCCTGTAAGCAAGTATTCCAAAGCGGATTTCAGAAAAGTTGAGGACTACTTTGCACAAAATGCTGCATCTGAAAATGAGTATACTGGTGCACTAAAGCGTAAAAATGTTATTGCGGTGATGCTTGAGGGAATTGACACGTGGATGATTGATAAGAAGTACACGCCGACAATGTGTTATATGATGGAAAACGGACTCAACTTCACCAATTACCACGCACCTACATTCGGCACGGGTCACACATTCAATTCGGAATTTGCGTTCAACACCGGGTATTTTAATCCCATTACGGCGGTAAGTGCCACCAACTTCAGTGCAAACCGTTACCGGTATTCACTTGCAAATGTTCTGCGTGACGCTGGATATTCCGCAAATTCGTTTCATTATAATGACCCCGAATTCTATAACCGTGGAATTATGCATAACAGTCTTGGCTTTGAAAAGTATAACGCATTTCCCGATTTTGGGATGCCCGAGACGGTGTCGCAGGCGGACAGTAACATTTTGTCCAATGACGGAATTTATCAGAAGATGATTGAATCACAGCCGTTCTACGATTTCATAATCACCTATTCGGGGCACGTGCCGTATACCTTTGACGATGCAAAGCTGAGTGTGGCAAAACAAAATCATCCCGATTTGATTGACCCGAGTATGAATAAGGAAAAAAACAACTGTCTTATCCTTGCGGCAGACACCGACGATTTCTTCCGCCAGCTGCTTACAAAGCTTGAAGCGGACGGAATTCTTGAAAATACTGTAATTGTGGCATATACCGACCATTATGCTTACGGATTTTCAGATCAGAAGCTTTTGGAGGAATACAAAGCCGGTGAAAATATTTACCGTGTTCCGGCATTTATATACTCCCCCGGACTTAAGGCGCAGAAAGTTGATAAGCCTATGATGACGGTTGATTTTCTGCCGACACTAATAAATCTTTTGGGTGTGGATTGTGCTGACTATTTTATAGGAAACGATATTTTAAACCCTGAAAATGATGGCTTTGTATATTTTGGGAACAAGGCATGGATGGACGGTGAAATGTACTATGTTCCGTCTGACGAAGAACCGCCGGCGGAGCAAAAAGAGCATATCCGCACCGGCAATGCCCGTGTGGCAGAGGCTTGCGAAATAAACGATATTGTGATAAAGGGCGACTATTTTGCACGAAAATAGATAATAGTCACAGTTTTGTTACAAAAATTTAACTTGTAAAGAGAATATATTTGTGGTAAAATGTATTTAAGATAAAGATTCCAGTTCCCGAACCACGGGAGAACGGAGGTTAATTTATGGATTACAATCTTTCAAAGACCGTAAAATTCAGCGTGGAAAAGGAAAAACCGCTTTCGCCAAGAGAACTTATTCTGTCCGTTCACGCTGCGCTTAAAGAAAAGGGCTATAACCCAATAAGCCAGATTGTGGGTTACATTATGTCGGGCGACCCGTCATATATTACCGCTCACAACGGTGCAAGAACGCTTATTCAGAAGTTGGAAACCGATGAAATACTGGAAGAACTTGTTAAGTTCTATGTTGCGGAATAATATTCACAAATCCTAAGGCATCTGCATTTTGCAGGTGCCTTAATTTTTTTGTCGAATAATGTATATCGAAAATATAGAAAATTTTGTAAAAAATATTGACAAAATATGTAAAATGAAGTATTATTAAGTTACAAAAGTTGTTATAACAGCCCAAAACAAAAAATGTTGGTATAAATAAAAGAAAGGAAGGGATTTTTGTGAAATCTACCGGTATTTTAAGACCTGTTGACAATCTGGACAGAATTGTAATTCCAAAGGAATTGTGCAACACGCTTGGTATTGAGCCAAAGACGCCTATGGAAATATTTGTTAAGGAGTCAAAGATTGTGCTGAAGAAGCATATTTTTGATCAGGGAACCATAAAGGGCAGTACAGGGATTGTACGCAAAGTAGACGGTCTTGACAGAATTGTTATTCCAAAGGAAATCTGCAAGGCGCTGGAGATTAAGCCTAAGACTAAACTGGAAATTTTTGTTGAGGATGAAATGATAATTCTCAGCAAATGTGAGACCGGCTGTATCTTCTGCGGTGCGGAGAATGGCTTGGTTGAATACAAGGCAAAGGCAATTTGTGAGGCTTGTCTGAATGAGATTAAAGGCTTATAGTAGCGAAGAGGGATTGTTTAAAGAGCAAAGCTTTTTAAACAATCCCTCTTTTATTCTGACATATACTTACGTGGTGATAACCCCATTATGTGCTTGAATCTTCGAGAAAAGTACACATAGTCGGTATAGCCGCATTTTTCTGCAATTTCGGTCAAAGAAAGGGTGGTTTTGTAGGTATCTATCAAATAGCAGGCATGGTTTATTCGGATGTTGGTCAGAAATTCGGTCGGGGTTTTGCCTGTTATTTTTTTGAATTGTGCACGGATATAGTCTTCGGCATAGCCGCTTTTTCTGAGCAAGGAACTAAGACTGAGACTGCTGTCGTAAAAATTATTGGTTATTTTATTGATAATATCTTCTATTATAAGGCTGAGCTCATCGTCCATTTTAAGGCTTTGAAGCAGAAAGTGCGCGAAGGTGTTAATGAGTGCGGCAGTATATTCGGGGTTGGAGTAGCGGTTTTTATAAATCATTTCTGCAAGCTGCATACCCTCGCCGTCGGAATTATCTGTTATAATGGTTGGAGAAGATACATTAAAAATCTGATTTAAGCTTCCATTTATGTAAATTCTCTTAAACTCGCCGTCAGATGTGGAGCTATGGTTGGTTTCGGGTGGAATTATAACAAAGTTTCCGGCAGAAACGGCAAAGTCTTTTTCTTCTGAATGAAAAGTCCCCTCGCCATTGGTATAGACAATAATTTCGTAATTCTTATGTTGATGCAAAGGAGACTCGTTTTCTATACGTCCTATTAAATAATTCATATCATCACCAGAGATATTTTACAACAAATCTATCTTTTGTGCAAGTTGTTTTATAAAAAAACATAATTACTTTTTATTTAAGGTGCTATAATATATTGGAAATTGACAAGAACATTGGCTTAAATTAGTTGTACAAAGGAGAATAAAAATGAAAAGCAAGAGAGTAGATATGCTTTCGGGCTCGATATATAAGGGGCTTCTTTCTATGACGGTGCCCATTATAATAGTGAATCTTATGGCGTCATTATTCAGCGTTGTAGATATGACGGTGCTGAAGATGTTTTCCGCCGGCAACGCAGTGGGGGCTGTTGGTGCAAGCGGTACGCTGGTTACTTTATTCAACTGTTTGCCTATTGGTTTATCGGTAGGTGCGAATGTTGTTGTTGCCAGAAGAATAGGTGCAGGTGACAGGGATAGAGTAGACAGAGCCGTTATGACCTCCATCCTTATGGCTATTGTGGGTGGTTTCATTTTTGCAATTGTAGGTGTAGTATTTGCCGAAATCTTTTTGAAAATGACCAATTGTCCGGAGAGCTTGCTTAATCAGGCTACGCTGTACTTTAAAATTATCTTATGCGGTTTCCCTGTAATGGGGATATACACTTTTTGTGCAGCTATACTCAGAGCAACAGGTGACACAAAAAGACCAATGTATTTTGGTATTATTAACGGGGCAACAAAAGTTGTGTTAACAATAGTGTTTGTTGCTGTGCTTAAGACAGGTGTCGCAGGCGTTGCTGTTGCGACCATTATTGCAAATGCTGTTGCAAGCATACTGTCATTTATTGCAGTGTCGAAAAGCAAGGAGGTTATTACGGTTGATTTAAAGAATCTTAAATTTGATAAGACAGAATTTATGGAAGTATTGCGTATGGGGGTCCCGGTAGGACTGCAAAGCGGGCTGTATTCATTTGCAAATGTTGTTATTGCAACTGCGGTTAATGGTTTTGGTGCGGATGCAACTACGGGGGTTGCCATTGCAAACCAGTTTGACGGAATTCTGTATAATATTATTCATTCGCCGTCTGTGGCTACCATACCGTTTATTGCCCAGAATATAGGGGCAAAAAATATGAAACGGGTGAAGCAGATTATCTCAAAATCAATTGTGATTACAATGGCGTTTGGCATAAGCTTTGGTATACTTTCAACAACTTTCTCAAGACAATTGTCGTCAATTATGACCTCCTCACCTGCAGTTATTGAGTATTCATATCAGAAGATGGTCATTGTTTCGAGTACATACTTTATTTGCGGTATAAATGAAGTGCTGGGCGGAGTTTTAAAAGGAATGGGCAAGCCTATTTACCCAACCGTTGCTTCACTTATATTTATGTGTCTGCTCAGGTTTGTGTGGGTTTACGGACTTTTCCCCCATTTTCCCAACAATATTTCATTCCTGTATTTGGTATGGCCTGTCGGTTGGATACTTTCGATTGCAATGTTGTTGGTTTGCTATATCAGGGAAATGAAAAAGTTGCAAAATCAATGCATACAGACAAAAACGGCTTAAAAAAAAAGGTCACGGTTTTCATCGAAAACCGTGACCTTTTTTTATTTAACAGTTATACTGCCGTCTTCGTTATAGGTGATTTTTGAGCTTGTACAGGAGAGTGCGTCGTGGGTTGCAAAATATTCTTCCTTAGACGCAAATCTAGGTTTAAATTCTGCCAGAACCTGTTTTGCACGCTCTGCGTTGTTTCCGAGGAGAATTCCCAGCATTGCAAGCTGCCATTTTGCAGAGGTTACGCAGGCGGTTTCGGGGTCTGTTACCTGATAGTCGTTTCCGTGGCCACGACCCGAAACACCGGGGATATATGTGTGAACAACCGGCATTATGCAGGAAACATCGCCAAGGTCGGTGCTTCCGGTATCAATCTTATCAAAAAAGATGTAATTTGCATCCGGCTTAATTGCCTTAATTGCTTCGCCCGCAATCATTGCAAGGTTTTTATCCTCAATCATAGGAGCAGAGCCGGCTGTATCCTGAATTTCAAGCTCGCAGCCCATAGAAACTGCGGCACCGCATAGAGCGCGGTTTACTTTGTCGTTCGCCTCTTTAAGAGCCTCAAAGGTCAGAGCACGTACAAAGGTTTCGATGCAGACTCTGTCGGGGATTGTATTTACTGCGCCGCCGCCCTCGGTGATGATGGGGTGAACTCTTACATAGTCCTTCTCCTGGAAGGTCTCACGAATTGCATTAATTGCGGTAAGACCTTGAGTTGCGGCATACAGAGCGTTTCTTCCCTTGTGGGGGTTTGCGCCTGCGTGTGCGGCGAGACCCTTGAAGATTGCACGCTTAACGATAATTCCCACGGCGTTGCCGTCGGCTGAGTAGTAGTCAACGGGCAGGTGGTGAACCAAAAATGCCATATCCACACCGTCAAAATAGCCACGATGCATAAATTCACGCTTGCCGCTGAAGTGGGTGAGGACACCTTTATCACGAAGAGATTTTCTGAATTCCAGCTCGCCGCCCTCTTCGGCAGGAACAGCACAAAGACGAATTCTGCCGCAAAGGCCGTCTAGAGCGCCCGGCTCTTTGAGTGCCGCCGCAACGCCTAAAAGTGCCGCGCACTGTGCGTTATGTCCGCAGGCGTGAGCTACACCTGTTTCGGGATCAGCGTTTGGGTGTGTGGGACAGGAAAGTGCATCAAGCTCGCCAAATACGAGTACCTCCGGGCCGGGTCTGCCTGTATCAACTATGGTGTAGAAGCCGGTGATGCCCTCAGCCATTGTAAGCTCGTAGCCAAGCTCACGGAACTTGTCTTCCATATATTTTGACGTTACTTTTTCACGAAAACCGCTTTCGGGGTGATTCCATATGAACCGTTCCGTTTCAAGAATTTTTTCTCTGTGCTTGTCAACCGCTGCACACAAATGCTCAAACATTTTATTCGCTCCTTTGAAATGTAAAAAATAAGGCGATGAGTATTTTTCATCGCCTTTATTTTATCAAAAATTATTTTTGGGGTCAAGCAATTCGGAGTTGAATTTTGCCCTGATTTTAAAGAATTGCTACTTTGCGGGGATAATGGGGTACATCTGGACGGTGTTTCCGCCGTCAATTACCAGCTCTGCTCCTGTTGTGTTGCGGGCGTGTGCTGCAAAGTACCAAACTGCATCGGCTACATCTTCACCCACTGCAACGTCGCCGAGGGGAGTGAAGCGTGAGGGGACATCTTTATAGAAGTCGGGTTTTTTTTCCCAGCGGTCGGTCTTTATCATACCGGGGAGAATGGCGTTTACCCGGATATTGTATTTGCCAAGGTCAAAAGCCATTGCCCGCATCATACCAAGCTGTGCGCCCTTTGATGCAGAGTATGCAATGCGGTCGGGAATTACACGGTATGCGGTGTTGGAATTGATGAAAAGAATGCTTCCGCCGCCGATTTCCTTCATACGCTTTGCTGCGTGCTCGCTCAGGCAGTAGTTCCACGTCAAATTGGTGTTGATTACACGCATAAAATCGGTCAGAGGATTCTCAAAAATCTTCATTCCAAGACCCTGGTCTGCCGCATTGAGGACAAGTGTGTCAACGGTAATGCCATTTTCGTCGAGGGATGCAAACATTTCCTCAACCGCCTTTTCGTCAACGGTGCGTTCGTCAATGAGGGAGTCTAAGTGATAGCCTATGATTTCAACTCCGGGGAACTTTTCACGGTACGCTTTTTCTGTGGCGTGGACCTTTTCGGCGCTTCTGCCAGTGAATACAACCGTCCAGCCCTCTGTTGCAAATTTTTCAACTATTGCAACGCCCGTATTGATACAAGCGCCGGTAACAAGTACTGTTTTCATTTACTGTCCCTCCTGTTAAAAGTAGAATTCGGTCTTTGCCGGTCTGATGTCGGTAAGCGCTCCGGTGTAGTGGCGGAGTGTGTGTGTCGTATATGGGTGTTTAAGACATTCTTCCTCGTTGATTTCGATACCGAGTCCCGGCTTTTGTGGAATTGTTATGTAGCCGTCGTTGTATTCAAGAGCTTCGTCGGTGACATCCTTGCGCCACTCAACATCGCTGAACATAATTTCAAGAATTTCAAAGTTCGGGCAGGTTGCCGCAAGCTGTAGGGTTGCCGCATTTGCAACAGGACCTGAGGGGTTGTGCGGTGCAAAGGGGATATATCTGCACTCTGCTTCTGCCGCAATCTTTTTAAGCTCCATAATTCCGCCGGCGTGGGAAATATCGGGCTGTATGTAGTCCGCCGCCATTTTGTCAAACATATGCTTGTAGTCCCATCTTGTATATAAACGCTCGCCTGCCGAGATTGCAACGGGAGACTTGTCTCTTACCTCTTTAAGTGCATCAAGGTTATCCGGAGGAACAGGCTCTTCAAAGAACATAGGCTTGAACTGCTCAAGCTCCTTTGCAATTTTTATTCCGGTGGGGACATTAAAGCGGCCGTGCCCCTCGATAAGTAGGTCAATATCATTGCCGACAGCATCTCTTACTGCTGCAACGCAGCGAAGTGCTTTGTCAAGCTCCTTGTTGGATATGTTAAGATAATTTTTGCCAAAGGGGTCCCACTTCATTGCTGTAATGCCCTTCTTCACGGCAATCTTTGCCTTTTCACCAAATTCCTCCGGCTCTTTTGCACCGGCAAACCAGCCGTTGACATAGATACGAACCTTATCGTTCACCTTGCCGCCCAAAAGCTGATAAACGGGAACACCAAGGCTCTTGCCGAGAATGTCC
Source organism: Monoglobaceae bacterium (assembly GCA_045120135.1). Lineage (GTDB taxonomy): Bacteria > Bacillota > Clostridia > Monoglobales > Monoglobaceae > SIG440. The sequence goes on from JBGVEN010000012.1 coordinate 60,564, forward strand.
CAAAGTGCCATTTCAACAGCCGAGAGTGCGGACATAAGTACCGGACCGCCACGCCAGTATGCATCACGGTAGATGTTGTGCCAATGCTTTTCGATGTCCAGAGGATTTTTACCGGTGAGGTATTCCTTGATGTGTTCCACCGCACCCAAAAGTGCCTTTTCCTTGTATTCAAGGGTTGCCTCGCCAATGCCAGTTATGCCCTCATCGGTGTAAACCTTGACGAATACCCAATTTGTGCGGAAACAGTCAACAGCAAAGGTTTTGATATCTGTTACTTTCATTCTTGCCTCTTTTCTGCCGTGCAGTATTGACACGGCTGTGAATTTGGGATATTATAAAACCAGAATTTTAATTTAAGTATATTATAATGCTGTATAAACCTAATTATATATAAAAACTGTATGTAAAATTTTAAATATAGTCCAAAATGGAGCGAATGCTATGTACCCTGTATTTAATGATATTTTCTTAAGCGATTATAAATCGGAGTTGTTCCATCGTGGTTCTGTCACCCCAAGGCGTGTGTGCGAGGACTTTGAGATTGAGTTTTACAAAACCGGTGACGGTGTGTCCTTGGTGGACGGCAAACGCTTTCCGCACAGAATTGGGAATATTCTTCTGGCAAAGCCAGGGCAACGGCGGCACAGCGAGGGTAAGTTCTCTTGCTATGCGGTGCACTTCAGCTGCCATGACCGTGAGCTTGCAGAGGAATTGTTTGCCGGAGCACCGACCTGCTTTTATCTTCCAGAGGCGGAGGAGCTTTTTGCGGAGCTGGTGGCACTCCCTACAATCCCTCAAAAGCCGTTTTTGCTCCGTGTGCATTCTCTGATTTTTGAGATTGCGGCAAAAATACATCAGATATATCCAAGCTCTGCGACAGCAGATGAGACCCCTTTTGCCAGTGTAATGGAGATTAATCGGCTTTGTGATTATATAAAGACGAATTTTGCCGATGAGGGGTTTTCGATTGACCTGCTTTTGAAAAATTCGCTTATGAGCAGAAGTGCATTTTTTAAGGCGTTTAAGTCGGTCACGGGAATGACCCCGTCGGAATATATCAATGCGGTACGTACTGAGCACGCAAAAAAACTGCTTTGCAACACAAGCAAGCCGCTTGCATTCATTGCCGCCGAATGCGGGTTCGGCAGCCAGTCGTACTTTTGCCGTATATTTAAGGCACGGCAGGGGATTACTCCGTTTGAGTATCGTAAGGCACATTTTGAGCAGGTTGAGGGGTTGTAAATAATGTAAAAAACCGGTCCGTACAATTCGTACGGACCGGTTTTTTCTATATATATATATTGAATACTTCTTTTAACACCTTATCCATTTCGTCGGGGGAGAGATTTTCGCGGATACGAGTTACATCATTTCCGGTAAACTCTTTGTAGGTGTTACAATCTACGGTTTTTCTGCCTGTATCGGTTTTGAGGGAAATCATAAGGCCTTTGTTGAACTTGGAATCGGGACTTTTTTCGCAGTAGAATGAGGGAATTTCAAAATCTACATCAAGCTGAATATCCTCGTTGAATGAGAACACTCTGCGCCATTCGCCATCATGTTTTTCGCACATTACCCAGCCTAAAAGGCTGTCCTTTTCAAACTTGTAGCTTTCGCCAAACTGATTTTGAACGATGTCAAGCTCCAATTTCAGAGGGTATCTCGGTGCTTGCAAGCCAACGCCGGCGTCAAGCAGATATTCGCCGTCCTTGCATTTTACAATCATTATACGGTGTCGGCGCATCGGGATTGTCTCTTCACCCCGCAAGAACCTTGCAAAGTAATCCTTTACCTCAAACCCCATTTCCTTTAATATAAATGAAAGCAGGGCGTTGACTTCAAAGCAGTAGCCGCCTCTTTGCCTTGTAACAATTTTATCGAATAAGTCCTCAATCTTCAGGGAAAGCGGAACATTGTTGATAATATCCACATTTTCGTAAGGAATGGTTGTTACTTGACGGTATTGAACTTCTCTTAAAAAGTTGTATGTATGTTCTATTTGAGTATTATCGGGAAAACCCAAGCGTTTTAGATATGATTTTACTTTATCCATACTATCACCTCTTTTATTTAGTGTAGCACAATATGAAAAAATATGCAACAAATGAAAAAAGTTTTTAATTTTCAGAGAAATATACGAAACAAACAAAGTTAAAATGAAAATTTTGTTAATTTTTTAATAGCCAGCATCGTTGATTTTGTTTATAAAAAGTTGTATAATATCCATATCTGTTGTCAATTATTTTTATTATTTATTATAGAAGGAGAGAGATTATGAAAAGACTAACAAGCTTACTTCTTTGCTTGACTATGCTTTTGTCTGTGTTTACTTTTCCGGTAGGTGCGGCATCAGCAAAGCAGGCGGCGGTTTATGGCGATGATGTTATTTTTGCCGCTGATTTTGATGTGATTAATCCTGCAGCAACAAAGACTGACAGTAACGCGTCAGTAGAAGCTTCCAATGATGGAAATGCAGTTGTTGTTAAAAAGGCGGATACCAGAATTGGTATTCAGTATGCCACAAAGAGTTTTACCTTAAGCAATGATATGATTGTTAAGTTTGACCTTGTGGACAATGATGCAGCATGTAATTTTCAGATAGAACTCTGGGACAATACAAGTGCAGGCAAGGCATTCAGAATTAACAAATCTACAACAAGCAGTGTTGAGGGAGTATGGTATACCTATATTGTAGTTTTAGGCAGCACAACTGCTTACCGCAAAGCGGCTGGCTCAAATACATGGGAGACTGTTGCAATCAATAGCCCTGGAAAATCGACTGATGTTGTTTCAAACACTATTAAGTTTGTTTCGGGCAGTGGTGCATCCGGTGGCAGCTCATCCGGAAAGTGGCAGGTTGATAATGTTTCGGTTTATACCCAAAAACCTGCTATAAGTGCAATTATGCCGGCTGACCTTTCAAAGACTCATCCGGTGTATGTTGCAAATGAAGGCTTTGAGGATGCTACCAATATATTTACGAACGTAAGCACTAATGCTGCAAAAACTACCATAAGCACTGTTGACCCCTCGAACGAATCTGATGATACAGTTCTTGATATTAACCTTTCAACACAAACTGCCTTCGGTGCTTATCACAGTACATATTACAAGTCAAGGGATTTGAACTTCCCTGAAGAGCCGTCAAGATTTACAATATCATTTGATTTCAGACGGCTTAATGATGCGTTTACGGCAGAGGCTATCGGTGTTGTTACAGGTGTTGGTCCAACTGCTGCCAGCAGAGCTTCATATGAGTTCACTATCGAACAGTTTGAAAAGGGCGAATGGTATAATATTTCCTATGACATATATGAAACAGGGTCCGATGCGGGAATAGACTCAGCTACCTTGACCGCAACAAAGCTGTCAGACGGTTCAAAGCTTGCAACGGTGAATTATGTCAGGGGTGACGAATGGTCAAGTTCTTTGTGTGATTTGCTTACATTATATCCGACCGTTACCTCTGCGGATATGTATTCATCTATGGACAGAGCAAAGGCACACTATCAGTTTGACAATATAAAAATCAGTTATGAAACAAGCGATCCGATACAGACCGAGCTTTTGACAACAGCTACATCAGGTGCGGTACAGCCTCTCCTTGTAGGCTATGACAAAAACGGCGTTGTTACAAAGGTTAAGGCAGGCACAGCTGCAAATATTGCAACAATCAGTACCTTTGGCAGCACAGCTATGGCAGATTTTGATGTTTATGCCGACATTACCGACTGGCAGAATGCAAAATCAGTAAAGGTGCTTTACTGGGATGGCTATGCAAATGCAAAAGCGTATGCACCATATGTTGAAATTGGCGATGCAATTTCAAGTGCGGTTAGCCAAACAACAGCTGTTGCAGAAACTCTCAATATAACAAATGATATGATTCCGTCAGATGCGACAGGCAACTACACTGTGTTTGCTTATGCAACATCATTTGCGGCAACTGCTGACGAAATTCCGGCATATGATTCTGCAACCAATAAAATTCTTGTGCTTGACCAGTTTAGCTCAAAACCCACAAGCGTGAAGTATGACAAGAGCCTTTATGACGGCAGCTCGCAGGATATAGTGGTTGTTGTGAATGCAGATGGCGCAAGTGCGGCAAAGGTTACACTTCTTGAAGAAGTTGACCCGCCCAAAATCACTAATGTGGTTATGCAGCTCGGCGCGGATGAATCGCAGCGTAACTTTACCTGGTTCTCGCTTAAAGAAGATGCAGGTAAGCTGACCTACGCAAAGGCAGAGGACCTTGTTGATGGTGCATTCCCGAATAATGCAACCGTTCTCACTGCAACACGCGATTCAGCCGAGGGCGAATATTCACTTAAAGCGTTCTACTACAACAACAAGACAACAATCACAGGTCTTGAGCCGAATACAAAGTATTACTATCAGATTTCAAACGGCACAGACAAGACTGATATGATTCCGTTTACTACCGGTACTGATGGTTCAAGCTTCAGCTTTGCGTTTGGTGGTGATGCTCAGGTAGGCGGCAGCGAATATGTTGATTACGACAAGGAAATCGAAACCTGGGGACGTTCAGTCAAGCAGATGGTGAACGAGTCTGAGTTCAGCGGTATTGAATTCTTTGTTCACGGCGGCGACCAGGTTGATTCCTGTGATAGAACTGACGGAACAGAGGAAGATGCAGAATGGGATATCGAAGAGGAAAAACAGTATGATATTTACACAAGCCCTAAGGAATTCTTAAGTCTTCCAATGGTTGTTACCTATGGTAACCATGACTTAAAGAGTCAGGGCAGACACTATCAGCACTTTAACGAACCTAATTTGCCGGCTCTTTCATCAATTCTTGATGAAAGTGCAGCAGGTGCGGCTACCTTTATGGCGGCGGATGGGACAGTTTATCCCCAGAGTGCAGACCATTACTTCACATACAAATCGGCACTCTTTATTGTGCTGAATACCAATACATTTAAGAGCTCCAAAACATACAGCACAACCGTTGAGGAGACAAACAAGGCATCAGCTAAAAACCACGCAGCTTTTGTAAAAGCGATTACGGACAGGTACAAGGACGACCCTGAAATTATGTGGACAATCGTTCTTTACCATCAGTCTCCTTACGGCTCAAGTTACCATGGCAACTATAAGTACACTACGGATGAAAAAGGTACAATTACTTTTGGCAGAAGTGAGCAACAGGCGTATATTGATATGAGAAAGTACCTGCTCCCTGCACTTGACGAGTGCGGAGTTGATATGGTGCTTTCGGGTCACGACCATGTTTACACTCGTACACATATTATCAAGCCTGAAACCGACGAAAACGGTGCTTATACCTATGCAGACAATGCAATTGTAACACCCTATACCGACGGAAACTACACATTTGCAGATGGAACAGTTATTCCTACATACAACACTGCGTGGAAGGATGCAAACGGCGTTGCATGGCCTTACCTTCAGGTTATATCCAAGCCTGTTAAGGTTACAAACCCCGATGGTATTCTGCATGTAACCGGCGCAACAAGCTCCGGCTCACAGGTAAATGGTTTGGAATACACCAACAGATTTACTGCTGTTAACGCAGAAGCTGTTACCAGACATTTGTCAAGGATTGATATTACACCCAACTCGCTTGTTCTTAAAACATACAATCTTGGAACTCAGAACGAAGAAGAAGTTACTTTGGTGGATGAGTTCACTATAGAAAGGACAGCAGAGGTTGAGGTACAGGGAATTAACTTTGATGAAAGTGAAGTTACTGTTGCAACGGGTATTACCAAAACACTTGGTTACAGCTTTGTTCCTGCAGAACCCACCGACAAGGCGGTTACATGGAGCTCTGATGCGGAAAGCGTTGCAACTGTTAAAGATGGCGTTGTAACAGGTGTTTCGGCAGGTGTAGCCAATATTACAGTTAGAACTGCAAACGGCAAGACTGCGACCTGCAAGGTTAATGTTGTTGATAAGATTGCGGTTACAGGCATTACACTTCCTGCTACACTTACAATGCAGGCGCTCACAACCAAAACTCTTACAGCAACCGTTGCACCCGATAACGCAAGTGAAAAGGGTCTTGAATGGACTTCGAGCGACGATAAAATTGCAACCGTTAATCAAAACGGTAGTGTTACAGCCCACAAAAACGGAACAGTTACAATTACCGCAACGGCAAAGGACGGCAGCGGAGTTTCTGCAAGCTGTACAGTTACCGTCACTTATGTTGCATCAACTGCAACATTGCCGGCAAGCTTATCGATGGCGGTTAACAGTGATGCTCAGCTTTCAGTAAGCATCACACCGAGCAATGCAACCTTCAAGGATTTTGTATGGGCATCATCTGCATCCGATGTTGTAACGGTTGACCAAAACGGCAAGCTCAGGGCTTATAAGAGAGGTACGGCAAATATTACCGCAACAACACCCGAGCGCACACTTACCTGTGTGGTTACGGTTACCGGTACTGTTCTCTTTGAACAGAATTTTGAAAATTCTACGGATACCACCTTCTATGACAATTTCTATCTTGGTGAAGTGGGATGGAAACGCATTCAGGATGAGGACGGCAACTGGGTTGTTGATATGGACCAGAAGGACCTTACCAAGGGCTTTACAGGTATTATTAATTCGCGTTCGCAATCGCCTGCGAACACTGTTATTATGCCGCCAGAATCGGGATATACAGTTGATTTTGATTTAAGACGCGTTACCACAGACGGACTTGGTGCAATCAACTTCCGTGCTTATGACCAGAACGGTTACTGGGCAGGCTTCAAGATTGATATAAGAAACTTTGAGGCAGGCGAATGGTATGACATCAGAGTGGTGACTGGCATTGATGGCAACCGTACACTTTACTACAAAAAGGCATCATCAAGCACTTGGATAGAAAATGATGACCTGCTTCTTCCAAAACCATATAACGGCAGTTCAACGCTTGGAGCGCTTGTCAACTATATGGATATAATGGCAATGTTTATTAACAATAAGTCCGAAATTACTACTGAGGAACAGCTTAAAACGCATTGGCAGATGGATAATATCCGTACCTATGTTGATGTTCCCGCAACAGACTTTGCGCTTAGCGGCACTTCAGCATCAATGGAGATTGGTGACAAGTATATGCTCAATCCCACATTTACACCGAGTAATGTAACAGACAATCATATTGCGTACAGTTCGTCCAATACGGCTGTTGCAACGGTTGACCGTTTTGGTAACATAAAGGCTGTTGGTGCAGGTAATGCAACCATTACGGCAACATCATCAGCGACCCAAAAATCCAAGACCTTTACTGTATCAGTTGCGTCACTTGAACCGTCCATTACTCTTTCAAAGACGGTTGTCGGCACTAACTGGAAGTTTACCATAGGCAGCGAAAACATTGTAAATGGTGACAAGGTTTATGTAGGTGCTTATAACAGCTCTGATGCATTGATTGAATCAGGCTGGGCAGACTATCTCACAGCCGGAAATGAGCTGACAATTCCGCAGAACGGTGCGGCAAGCTACTTCAAGGCATTTATCTGGTCAGCGGAAAATGCACCTTGCGCACCCTTTAAGAGAATTGAAAATTAAAGGTTAATACAAACAAAAACAGAGATGCAAATATTTTGCATCTCTGTTTTTTGTATAAAGAAAACCACGCGATAGTCGCGTGGTTCAAAAGAGCTTAAGCGATGAACAAATAACTAAGTAAAATTTACGAAGAAGTGAATTTTTTTTCAACATTGTAGTATAGCACTAACCAATTATTTGGAAGCCTTCCCCTCAAGGGGAAGGTGGGTTTTGCGTAGCAAAACTCGGATGAGGTGGAAAAGTAACAGCATTAACAAGTGAAAATAAACACCTCATCAGTCTCGCCTTGCTCGACAGCTTCCCCTCAAGGGGAAGCCTGCAAAAAGATAATCCATTTATGGGTAGCAAGTAATAGATGCATGGCTGGCAGGCCAATAAGAAGCGCACTTGTGCGCAGCCAGTAGAGGGGAGGGCTATGCCCGAAAATGAAAAACCACCCGCTATGCGGGTGGATTTTTATTATTGTTAGGGAAAGATTCTTCGGCGTTGCCTCGGAATGACAGCTGTGTAGTATGTCATTCTGAACGAAGTGAAGAATCTTAAACCCCAGGGAAAGTGCAGTTGTTTTTGGCCAGCGTTAAAACTTGTCCGTTTTGTTCGTTTTGTCCGGTATATAATGTAAATATACCAAATAAAACGAAAGGATGATTTAATGAACGAAAGTGTGTTTCAAAACACAGCAGAAGATCTGTCGCGGTCTATTGTAAACGAAATTGCATATACATACAGCGTTTTTGGAAGCGACAATGAGAGCCGTGTAATCACAAAAATGAAAAGCAATATACTGCTTTCCGACCGAAAGTTTCTTGACAGTAATACGCAAAGCTTTGCCAAGAATAAGCTGATTTTTCCATACGATTTTTTGATGGCAAATGTCAAAAGTCATATAGATAATTTTTATAATCAGTTTAATCTTAATTGCGAAACACTTCTTACGCTGTCGCAATACGGCAAAAGAGCCGATGTATTTAAACGGCAATTTAAAGAAAAGCTTGAAAAATCGAAAGAAAGCTCATTGAATGTGATTATGCGGGAATTGGACCTGCAAATAATGCAGGGTAAGGATGCAAAATCTGTGATAGGACATATGCAAAGGGTTGTTTCAAAACGAACAGATTTGGTAAAATCTCTTTTAAAGGATTCCGCTGGACAGATGAAGCAATATATGCTACTATGGGATTATCAAAATATGGGTTACACCCATTATCGGTTTAAAACAAACGGTGACAACTGCAAAGCCTGCACAGAATTGAACGGAAAAGTTTTTTCAATAGCTGATGCGGAGGTCGGAGTAAACCTTGCACCTATTCATCCCAATTGTGATTGTGTAGCCGAGGTTTTGGGTGAAAATGGAGTCGAGATATTTACAGTAAAAAGTAAAACTGAAGACAATGAGAATTCTTCAGTTTTAGACTATCTGCAAACATCACTTAATCAAATCCTGCTTGGCAACTACACCGATGATACCAATGCGCTTGGTGCTTTGGGGCAAATAGTCATAGGACTTTTGGGACTTGATTTGCCTGCTGACATTCGCGACCTAGTTTATGATATGACTCACTTTAAACTGACACCGCAGCACGCCTTGCAGACCATATTGGATGCCGTGGCACTATTGCCCGTTGTCGGAGGGGTAAAATATGTTGATGAGGCTGGAGCCCTTGTTAAATCTGCCGTAAAACACGGGGATGAGGTTGCAACATTGTCTAGGCAAATGACCTCAAAAGAAGCTGTGGAAGCTGCTAAAAAGTTAGGTTTTGAACCGACAGGACAATTCTCACACGGACAACCGATATTTAGAAAGGGAAATCAATATATCACGCAAGATATTGATTCTCATAATGGTGGTGTATGGAAAATGGCCGGTTCAATCAAAGGTTTAAGAAGCAAAAAGACACGGATAGGAACATACGATGCTGAATTAAATAGAATAGGAGACTAAAATGAATTATT
>JBGVEN010000013.1:0-28087 GCA_045120135.1 Monoglobaceae bacterium
GATGTAGAGGATGCCGTCATCGTCGTGCCATGGGATGATATTGTCTTTAACTACAACGATCTTCTTAAAGGAATCGCCGACGCGCTTTAGGGAACGGATCTCTTGCTCGCGCTTTTCTTCGTCTGCGACGGTCAAAGCTGACTGGATATAATACTTTTTACTCCCCTTATTCGCAACAAAGTCGATTTCAAGCTGGGTGCGTTTGCTCTTCTTTTCTGCATCCTTATAGCAATACTCAACCACCCCAACATCCACGCTGAAATCACGGCCGCAAAGCTCGTTATAAATAATGTTTTCCATAATGTGATTTTCTTCCTGCTGTCTGAAATTAAGCTGTGCATTTCTTATGCCAATATCGGTAAAATAATATTTTGATGGTGTTTCAATATACTTTTTGCCCTTTACATCATATCTGATTGCCTTGTCCATTAAAAAGGCCTCTATAAGATAACCGAGATATTTCTTTATGGTTTTCTCAGTAATATTACTGTTTTTAACACTTCTGAAAGTTCTGCTAAGTTTAGCCGGATTAGTCAGAGAACCAACAGAAGATGCAAGAATATTTACCAACTCTTCAAGTTCGCTCTCGTTACGAATTCTGTTTCTATCGACAATATCACTGATATAGACCTTCTTTAATAGAGATGAAAGATATTCCGCTTTCATTTCATCATCTTCACGGGTTAGAATAAGAGGAAGTCCACCGTAAGTGTAATAATCTTTCCACGCTTGAGAAATGCTGCCGTCATAGGCTGAACTATATTCAGCAAAAGAAAGAGGATTAACATGGATTTCATCACCTCTACCTCTGAATTCTGTAAGGATATCACTTGACAAGAACTTAGAATTACTTCCGGTCACATATACATCCAAGTTCCTTATATGCGAGAGACCATTAACCAAATCAGAGAAATCCCCAACATATTGGATTTCATCCAAGAACAAATAATATTGTTCCTTATTCTTAATCTGCTCCTTTATATGATTATACAATATTTGAGGTTCTCTCAATTCTTTGTTCATAATATCATCAAGAGCTATTTCAATAATATGATCTTCGCTAATTCCTTTGTCAATCAAGTAATCATGATATAAATGAAAAAGTAAATATGATTTACCGCACCTTCTTATGCCGGTTATAACCTTAACTAATCCATTACATTGTCTTTTTATCAACTTGTTTAAATATAAATCTCGTTTGATTTCCATATCATCCACTCCATTTTCAGTCGATATTATAGACTTTTATAGCCTAATTATAATATATTATTGCCCAATAGTCAATGTTTTAGGACAGATTTAGTCGTCTTTTTAGAAAAAAATGTACTTTAACAGTAATGTCAAGGTGAAATTCTACCTATAATTAATCTGTATAAGGTATTACATTTCTCTTATCTTGCGCTCAAAAGCGTGTTCTTGGTTGGTCAAATTTGTCATTCCGAGCTTGTCGAGGAATCTTATGTAACAAAAGATTCTTCACTTCGTTCAGGATGACAAACATAACATTAGGACAAGAGAACCGTCCCCTTGTCCTGCCCTTGTCCTTTACAGCAAACAACAAGGTTATGCTTTATATCTGGGATACGCTTTCAAATGGTGTTCCTGTATTAGCAGAAGCTCTTGACGTTACAAGCTTGCTGTAAGCTTTAATTTAAAACAAAAAAAAAGACCGCAATTGCGGTCTTTTTTTTGATTAAACTAAAATTACTGAGCAGGAGTAATTGTCATAGGAGCTGCAAGAACAGGAACACCTGTTGCAAGAGCATCCCAAGCGTAAAGCTTAACTGTGTTACCTGCTGTGTAAGGAACAGTTATGTTTGCTGTGTTGCCGGTGATTGCAACGGGAGCATAGCTTACATTTGCAAGCTTGTCGCCGTTATAAGTTGCAACGATTACATCAGCAGCACTCCAAAGCTCTGTGTTAAGAGCAAGTGTAAGGTTGCCGTCTGCAACAGTTGCTGTACCGGTAACTGCGTTACCGTCAGTAACCTGGATATTCTTAACCTTCCAGGTTGTGCCTGGTTCACAGTTAGAATTTACATTACTTCCTGTAAGGGTACCATACACATACCATCTTATACGGTTCGTTGTTGTACTTCCGTTATAACCATTGAACCAGTCATAACCGTCAACCTCTGTTCTGCTTGAAGTTCCGCTTAATAATGTCCAGCTACTTTCGTCCTCTGCCTTGCGATAAACAGCTTCAACTGTTGCTTCTGCAGAATCACCTGAAGTGTCATAAACAATCTTGTAGCTATACCACTTACCTATTGATGCAGGCTTGATTGTCACCATAGGACCTGCCTTTACCTTGCCACCGGCACAGAAAGAAAGAGGTCCGCCTGCAACTGCGGTTACAGCATCAAATGTTACAACATACTTTTCAGGTTCTTCTGACCAAGTATAGTTTAAGGTGTAATAACCAGATTCTGAACCTGATGTAGCACCTGTAACCTTTGTGGTTTCATTTGCATCAGTAGCAACAACGCCTTGCTTGATAGGAAGGTCGCGTGTTACTTCCTCGCCGGGAACTTCAGGAACATAACATTTGATATTGTCAAACTGGAAGTCAACGGTTGTACCGTCTTCTGCGTAAGTTTTTGTTGAATCCGCTACATACTTTCCCTGTGCTTCATCATACACATAACCGGTTGCGGTTATACCCTGAGCATTGGGGCAGGTGTTAACGCCAAGAATAGCCACTGAGTTTTCCTGAGCATTTGAAACATTACCGTTATCTATAGCATTGCCGTAAACACGGACAGTACTTGCGGGGAAGTTGTTACCGGTAGAATAGCCCAGTGTTGTCCAATTGGTTTCGGTTGAAAGCTTTCTTTCTACCTTAACCCAGCCGTTTTTGAGATAAGTACTAGTATCGTTAACAAATTTGCTTTCGTCTACTGTGATACGGAAGTTGTACCACTTCTTTGCCTCAATATCAACAACAGCTTCTGTTGCATCCTCCCACTGTACACCATTTTCATCTGTATACATACCAACAGTTCTTACGGGAATAACAACACCGTATCTTAAAAGGTTAGCATTAGATGCATTGGCAGCTCTGTTGAATATTACTCTAACTATATAGTCAGCTTTAAGGTCGTCGTTTCTCATAAAGTCAAACTCGTAAACATAGTTGCCGCTGTTGATGTCACTTGTGCCGTATGTGTCTGCAAATTGAGAGTTTTCGACACGGCCTGTCATATGAATAACGCCGTCTTCAACTGAAACTACGCCTTCATAGTTTTTTAATGTGAAGTCGGTTTTTGTTGCGTCACTGTAGTCCTGAGTGAAGTAAACGATTTCATCACTTGCGCCTTCAACAACGGTGTAGGTTGTCGGGATAGCTGCAGATACATTCACAGCAAACAATGAAGCAACCATCATTACACAAAGTGTAATGCTTAAAAATCTTTTCATTTAAAGTTTCCTCCTTTATTTAAATAATGTTCTTGATTTCAGAGGAGGAAATTTATATAATTTAAGTGGAATTTCGCTTTTTGCGTTATTCTAATATATGCTGTTTTACGCTGCGGTTCAGTGTAGTCCTCCTACCGCACGACGGTTTAATAAAGGTTCTGACCGCAGCACTTCGGCATTTTAGTAATAGAATTTTGATTAAACTTCAGACAAAATGGAGAGATTATTTATGATATATGTAGGTATTGATGTAGCAAAGGATAAGCACGATGGTTTTATTTCCAATTCTGACGGGGAAGTTTTATTTGAGGCATTTACATTCCAAAATACCAGACAAGGTTTTGAAGATTTGCTTGGTAAAATTAAAGCAGTCGAAACAGATTTTAAAAATATAAAGGTGGGACTTGAAGCAACAGGACATTATTCGTATAACCTTTTAAGCTTTCTTCTGGATAACGGTTTGCCGGTATTTGTTATTAATCCTCTGCATACAAATATGTACCGCAAGTCGCTCTCTCTTCGAAAAACCAAAACGGACAAAATTGATGCTCACACAATTGCAATGATGCTTATGTCTGATGTGAATATGAAGTCCTATTCAAGCCAGCAGCACCATAATGAGGAGCTTAAATCTCTTACACGTTACCGTTTTGATAAGGTCTCACAGCGGGCACAGCTTAAGCAATCGGTCACACGCCTTATAAATATTCTCTTTCCGGAGCTTGAAAAGCTTGTCCCGTCAATTCATATGCGGTCGGTATATGCAATGCTGCTTGAGTATCCGTCGGCAAAACTACTTTCTGGGGCACACCTGACAAGACTCACCAATCTACTTAAGGAAAATTCAAAAGGTCATTACACCCGTGACACCGCAATCTGTTTTAGAGATGCAGCACGAAATTCAATCGGGGCAGATTTTCCGGCAAAATCAATGGAGCTTAAGCATACCATACGTCTTATTCAGGAGCTTGATGCCGAAGTAAAGGAAATTGAAAATTCAATAAAAGTCATTATGGATTCCATAAACTCACCTATCCTCACCATTCCGGGAATCAGCTATCGTATGGGCGCAATGATTATTGCAGAGATAGGGGATTTTAAGAGGTTTTCGTCTGCTGATAAAATTCTTGCCTACGCCGGTCTTTCACCGTCTACATATCAATCGGGACAAATGCTGAACGGGTTTTCACATATGGAAAAGCGGGGGTCGAGGTATTTAAGATATGCGCTGTTTAACGCAACCAGATATGTTTGCAATTGGGACCCGACATTTGGGCATTACCTTGAAAAAAAGCGTAATGAGGGAAAGCACTATAATGTTGCGATATCACATGCTGCAAAAAAGCTGCTGCGTCTCATTTACAGTCTGGAAAAGAACGGACAACCCTATATAGACAAGACCGCATATCATTGATATGCGGTCTTACTTTTAAAACTCATAGTTTTCACCATATATTCCGGGGTATACACCCTTTTCAATCAATGCGGTGTTGTCCTCGTGGGCGATGAGCCACTTATTGGTTTTAAACAGAAGCTTATCAGGACTTTTTTGTTGCAGAACAGTGTTTGTTCCAACCGGCAGAATCACCACGCATCCAAAGCCACTCTCCTCGGTGTTTATGGGGCAGAAATGCATTGTTGTGGCATACACCTCAATTACTGCACCCTTAGGGACTTTAAACGCCTTAACATTTGCCGAGTCGTATCTGCCGTCCTTAACATCCTGAACCTTACCTAAAAGCAGAATCATATCGGTAACAGCAATATTGATTTCGGAATTCTTATGCCACTCAAGAGCATCCATTCGGTTAGATTTGCCGTAGCAGTAGCCGGTCTGGGTTTTTATACCGCCAAAGTACTTAAGCTCAATTTCCTTTGCAATATCAAGCTCTTCAAAATCTGCTCTTGACGGTTCGTAGGCTGAACCGCTTTCGGGCATTGCAATCTTTTCGGCAACCGCCAGAATTTCACTCACGTCAACATCCAGAATAACACCGTAATCGAGGAATTCAGGGTCTGTTATGCTGTATATTTTCATAGACCTTTCCTCCTACTCGTTAATTCCGTCAAAACTCAGTTCAGGAATATACTTACAGAATTCACGAAGCTCTTCCTCATAATTTCCGTAAAGCTCGCTCATATGGTGAATGTACGGTCCGTCAATCAGCTTGCGTTCAAGCTTGGGCCAATTGGGAAATTCACCCCAGATATATGTACCGCCGGTCTTGGGTCCATCAGTTGTTTTAAATTCGCCTCCAAGCAGAGTGTAATTTCCTCTGTCGCCCTGGAAACGAGCAAGAGTATATTCACCGTCCTTTGCACGGAATGCAAGACGTCCGCCGGGGATACTTGCAGTTTCGCCGTCCTTCTTCATTGAATACGGGAACGGGCCGCAATGCCACAAAAGCTCTGAATTGGGGTTAATAGGATTACGAACAGTAAATTCGCCGAATAACGGCTTGCCCTCACCACGGGTTGCAGCTGCAAGAATTGTCTGAGTGATTGCACCGCAAATGTCGGATTCGCAAACAACCATATATCCCTCGTCGGCAAGCAGACTCATTGCAAGGCAGGGTGTAACGCCAAACGCCAACGGAAGCGCCGACCAGCACTCGGTTGTAAGAACATCTGCTTTTGTATCTGCAAAAATCTCTTTATAAGCATAAACAAATGCAAGCATTTTGGCAAGAGCCGCATCGTCATTGCCTGCGGTATCCATCTTACCCTTAAGTACAGCAACATCGGCTTTCAGCTGCTCTGCCTTTTCCCCAAGAATTCTGTTCACCTTTTGTTCAAACACGATAAGGTTAACGGTTGAAATATTAATTCCGAACTTCTCGGTCAGCTCCAATTCATTTGACATAACGCTCTTGAAAGCATTAAGACGGGTTCCCACCTGAGTAATGTGCAGATTCTTAAAGGTTTTAACCATACAGGCAACCGAAAGGAATTTTTTAAGACCCGTTGCAAAAACGTCAGCCTCAACAGGGCAGTTTTCTATATATGAGAATGGAACACGAAGTCTTCTCAGCTGATTACTGATAGCAAAAAGGCCGCACTGTGCGTCAGTGTAACGGGTGCCATCCTCGGGAAATTCCATATCCTGAGGTCCCCACAAAAGAGTAGGTAACTGAAGCTTGTACGCAATCTGCCCTGCTGCCTCCTCGTTACCAAAGTTACAGTTGATAATAAAAATTGCATCAACGCCTTGACGGATAAACTCATCCTTAACCTTATCCACATCATTAGCATCAAACAACAAACCCTCGTCGTTCAGCCACTCAAGGTCAACAAATTCTGTCAGCTCGTCGGTGAAATTCTCCTTTATATATTTAAGGACCTTTTCCTTATTCTCAATTGCCGAGGATGCACGGAAAGCACCCGTACGTGTCTTTGCATTTACCACATCACGGCGTTCAGGAATAAGACCTATTTTAAGTTTAAAATCCATAATGCATATCTCCTTGTGAAAATTATTTTTATAAAATCAGTTCAAACCCTTTTTATAGTATCACATACGGAGCAGAATTTCAACAACTTTTTAAACTTTTATTTATTTTGCTATACGTAAGATAGAAAAAGTTACCACACTTCCCCAACTTGACAAAACGCAAAAAATATAGTATACTGTATACAACTTTGGAAAAATGCCGCAATTGGCATACATTATAAAAAAGGGGGATAGCAGAAAACAGAAGATTTTTGGAGGTTTTAAGTTTTGAATTTTTTTAGAAAAGTTACGGCGATTTTTATCGCAGTTGTTATAGTTCTGTCGATGGCTTTTGCTACTGTATCGGCAGAAGAAACAAAGCGTTACGGAATTGTTACGGCATCGCTCCTCAATCTCCGTAAAGCACCCAACACAAGCTCACAGATACTGGCACAGATTCCCAACGGAACAAGCGTAAACATTATCAAGCTCGAGGGTAGCTGGGCAAATGTCAGCTACTACGGCTCAACCGGTTATCTTTCGCTCGACTACCTTAAGGTTATGGCAGGCGAAGCACCATCAAGAAGCGAGGCAGTATCCAGCAAGGGTCAGGCAATTGTTGAGCTTGCAAAGAAGTACATAGGCACACCTTACCGTTACGGCGGTTCTTCACCGTCAGGCTTTGACTGCAGCGGTTTTGTATATTATCTTTACAAAAGTATGGGTGTTACCCTTAACAGAGTGGCAGCAGACCAGATGACAAACGGCAAATGGGTTCCGCTGAACGCACTTCAGCCGGGCGACATTGTAGGTTTTGCAAACAAAAGCGGCTACATCAATCATGTCGGAATTTACGCCGGCAACGGTATGATGATTCACTCGCCCCAGACCGGTGAATTTGTCAGATATGAAAGTATCGTTACTGGCAACTATTCACTCAGAGCCACCTGCGGAAGACGAATTTTTAACTAAAATCACAAAAGGCTGCCCGAAAACCGGTCAGCCTTTTATTTATAATTATTGGAGCATCAGCTTATGAAACGATTTATTAACACCATTCTTATTCTTGCCGTATGTGCTTTTCTTGCTTTTGCAACCCCCGAGCACAACACCCCCGAAACCAAGCCATCCGTTTCGGCTGGCACCTTAACCATCACCTTTATCGATGTGGGTCAGGGCGACTCGGCAATTATAGAAACAGCAGGCGGCACAAAACTGCTCATTGACGGCGGCGAATATGACGCATACCATGAAGAGCTTGCACCATTTTTTACAGAAAGAAACATTACAAACATAGACTATGCGATGGTATCGCACTACCACACCGACCATATGGGCGGAATTTCCGAGCTTTTGGAGACCGGTACTGTTAGCACTCTCCTTATCCCCAAGTACGATGATGCAAACCAAAACCGTGAACGCATTGTCAAAAAAGCCAACAAACATAATGTTGAAATCAACGAAATTTGTGCCGGAGATGTCCTTGACTTAGGCGACCCGTACCTTAAAATATCGGTTCTCCATCCTCTTGAGGGCGGTTTTTCGCAGGAGAACGAGAACAACAACTCACTGGTGCTTATGCTCGACTACCTTGGCGAAAAATTTCTGTTCACCGGTGACCTCGAAAATGATGCAGAAAGAGTTCTGCTGAAGAACTATGACCTCGAGGCAGATGTCCTCAAAGTAGGTCATCACGGCTCATCTAGCTCCACATCAAGAAAATTTCTTGAAGCCGTTGACCCGACCTATGCAGTAATTGAAGCAGGCGAGGATAACCATTACGGGCATCCGCATTACGAAGTTTTAAACGCCCTTGAAAATGACGATGTCCGCATCTACCGCACCGACGAGGACGGTGACATAACCTTTACCATTGACGGAAGCGGTATTAAAATCTCAACCGAGAGGGGGACTGCAACAAATGGAAATTAAAGACCTTGACAAGCAGATTTCAAGCGGAAGCTTGGGCAGACTTTACTTTTTCTACGGTGACGAGCAGTTTTTGATGGAACACAAAATAAAGGCTATTAAAAAGAAGCTTATTGCCGAAGACTTTGCAGACTTCAACTTTGTCCGGCTTGACGGCAAAAAAATCAGTGCCTCAGATATCCGCCGTGAGATCATGGCAGTTCCCGCAATGTCAGATATGCGTATGGTAGTTATTCAGAACACAGGAATTTTCACCAACGCAAAGCTTCGTGACTTCAAAGAGACTTGTGAGCTTTTGGAGGACATTCCCGAATACCTTTGTCTAATCTTCACCGAGCGTGAATTTGATAAAAAGAAAGAAAAGAATCTCGACTTATTTAAAAAGCACGGTGAAATTGTAAAGTTTGACTTACTTTCCCCCATTCAGCTTGAGCGCTGGCTTGAAAAGCTGTTTGAAGACAAGGGCAAATCGGTTTTATCCAAGGATTTGCAACTGATAATCGACCTTTGCGGTCATAATATGTCAAATCTTTTCAATGAGTACCAAAAGCTTTTAAGCTTTCTCGGCGAACGCACTAAATTGACCGAAGACGATATTCGTATGGTGGTTTCAAAATCCACCGAGACCCGTATTTTTGAGGTTATTGATAATATTGCCCTCGGCAAAGCAAAGGGCGTTTTCGACGAGCTTTCAGCAATGCGTTCTGCCGGCGAAAATCCCTCAACCATTATGTCGCTTATCACCACAAGACTTGGCGAGCTGCTAATGGTTAAGCAGCTGAGCTTTGATAAGCTGAGCCGTGACAAAATTGCCGAATATTTTGAGCCTCGCAAGCCGTCATTTGTTGTGAGCAAGCTGATTGACCAAAGCAAAGGGTTCAGCGAGGAATATTTAATTAAAATGACCCTCAAAGGCCCGGAATACACCGCTAAGGTCAGGTCAGGACTCCTCGACAAATGGATTGCCGTTGAAATGTATGCAAGTGAGCTATTAAAAAAATAGGCTTTCGACAGCATTTGCTTGCCCGAAAAATAAATATATATTAAACTAAAAGGGCAGAATTTTCTGCCCTTTTGACTTACGCCTTAACTATAACCCCGCACGCAATGCGCTTTCCACCTGCCGACGGCTGGGTTTTGTAATCATCCGGCGACTGGTGAATCATAACCGACCTGCCTATTATATCCTCAGGGAAAAACCGGTTCGTAAAGAACAGCATTTTTGCCGTGCCCCCGTTTGAGAACAATACAGGGAAATCCCCTGCATGATTTCCGTGCGGCTCGCCGTCGGGATTCCAATGCCCACCTGCGGCTTCAAATGGCGAATCGCTGTAAACACTTCCGCAAGTCCCCGACTCGTGGATATGGAACGCAAACGGTCCAACCTGCGGAGATTCACCCATTTGTTGACTGAACTCGGGCAGACCAAATATTTCAGCCTCAACCCAGCTCCCGTCAGCAACCCTTAAAAACTTTACCGTTCCGTAAACGTCGGGCGCTATACTGCTACCCTGAATTCGGGCAATTGCATCATATACTCTCAGCATTGTTTATGTACTCCTTCCGTTTTTATACTTCTTAATATACTATGTAAAACTCAGACCAATGTGAAAGGTGGTTTCAAGCTATGACGAGAACAATCAAGGCACTTTGCGTAATTGTAGGGCTAATCTGCACACTCCAGGCAGTTATCCCCGTAACTCAGGACAATGTCTCGGCAAAAACCGATACCATAAAGGGCGTGTGGGCGGCAACCGTCTTTTCGCTTGATTTTCCGCAAAAGCCAACAACCGATCCCGAAGCCCTGAAAAGAGACGCCGATGCCCTTATCGACAAGGCAAGCGAGCTTGGCTACAACACCCTTTATTTTCAGGTCAGACCATCAGGCGACGCTTTTTATAAATCCGAAATTTTCCCATGGTCCGAATACCTTACCGGCAAGCAGGGTGTTGCGCCCGAAAACGGGTTTGACCCTCTCGAATACATAATTGATGCGGCTCACAAAAAAAACATCGAACTTCACGCATGGGTAAACCCCTATCGTATAACCGCCTCTGAAAAGGTAAATGACGCTCAATCCGAACAAAGCATTGTCAAAAAGTTCCCCGAACTGACAGTTAAGCATTCTGACGGCAAGCTGTACCTCAATCCGGGTGAGCCACAGTCAAACAAGCTGGTAGTTGACGGGATTATGGAAATTATCCGGAATTACGCAGTTGACGGAATACACATTGATGATTATTTTTACCCGTCGGGAGTTTTCCCCGACAGCGAGACCTTTACCAAGTACGGCGGAAAGTTTTCTGATATAGGCGACTGGCGTAGAGACAATACCACAAGCCTCGTCAAGGCTATTCGGGATGCCGTAAAAGCCGAAAAGCCGTCCTGCATTTTTTCGGTAAGTCCCTCCGGAATATGGGCAAATAAAAAGAGTCACCCCGACGGGAGCGACTCAGCAGGAATCCAAAGCTACTTCGACCATTATGCGGACACACGCCTTTGGGTAAAGGAAAATATGATTGATGTGATTATCCCCCAGATTTACTGGAACATAGGCTACGAAATTGCAGACTTTGAAAAAATAATAAAATGGTGGAACGATACAGTTCTCGGCACTTCAGTCAGACTTTGTATCGGTCAGGGAACTTACCGTGTATCGGACGAAACCAATACCAACTCGGTATGGTATGGCAAAAAGGGTCAAAACGAGCTTAAAGCTCAGCTAAAACTTCTGAATTCTCTTGAAAACACTCACGGCTATGCTCATTATCGGCTTGGCAGTATAACCGACAAGGACAGTTTTACGGAATTTATTCAAAAATTTAATACCGAAAAGCTACGCTCTTTTACCGACACCGAAGAATTCCCCTGGGCAGAGGACGCCATTGAAAGACTTTGCCAAAAGGGTATTGTAAATGGTATGGGCGACGGAACCTTTGGGTGTGCACGAACCGTAACACGTGCAGATTTCACAGTAATGCTGGTTCGTATGACCGAGCAAAACGTCCCGTTTAACGATAACTTTACAGATGTCACCGAGGATAAGTATTACTATAAGGAAATTGGCATTGCAAAAGCACTTGGCTATGCTACGGGCAGAGAAAACAATACCTTTGACCCACTGGGCAGCATAACAAGAGAGGATATGGCAACACTTGCTTTCCGAGTTCTTTCCAAAGAAGGACGAATCCAAAGAGGTAAGCCGGAAATACTGTTTAAAAAATTTCCCGATGCCAATAAAATCTCGGAATATGCACAGGAAGCAGTTGCCGCAATGGTAGATGCCGGCTATCTAAGCGGCTACGAAACCGGCGAATTCAAACCAAAAGGCATTGCAACCCGTGCCGAAACCGCGGTGCTTTTGGACCGAATTTCAGAGATTAAATAAATAAAAAAAGTGTTTCTCTTCAAAATGAGAAACACTTTTTTGTTTTTAAGCTATTTGTGCAGTAAAGGCTGCCCATTCGCCCATAAGTCGTTCTTCTTTTATCTTTAAGCCTGCATTTTCAAGTGCAGCTTTTACCTCGTCTTTGCGTTCGATTATAATTCCCGAACAGATAAATGTTCCGTCGTCTTTCATAAAATCCCTGACAAACCCCGAAAGATTAATGATTACATCTGCAACAATGTTCGCAAGAACTATCTCATACTTTTTTTTAGCCAATTTTTCACAAAGAGCATCATCACTTGTTATATCTCCTGCATAACCCTTATAAATATCCGCCGGCAGATTGTTGAGTTCAAGGTTAGAATACGCCGTTTCAACAGCCATAGGGTCAATATCAACAGCCACCGCATCCTTTGCGCCAAGGAGCAGGGCAATTACCGAGAGAATTCCCGAGCCACAGCCCAAATCAAGAACGCTGTCGCCAGCTTTCATCGCCTTTTCAATCTCCTCAATACACATTTTTGTGCTTTCGTGCGAACCTGTACCAAAGCTCACTCCCGGATTGATTATAAACTTCACCCTGTCAGTTTCGGGAATATTCTCCTCCCATTCGGGAACAATAAGTACTCTTTCACCAATCTCCAAGGGTTTAAAGTACTGTTTCCAGTTTTCGGACCAATCCTCGTCCTTCATATTTTCGGTATGGAACATAGTATTTTCAAGACCAAGTTCTGACACCGCCACCTTAACTTCCTCAAGCTGAGCTTTTCCCTCGCTGTCATCACTTAAGTAAATTGTTATACAGCTGTCAGCCGTTTTAAGCTTTTCCAGCTCCTCATCAACATAATCCCAGTACTTACGGTTATTTTCCAGAAACTCTTTGAAATCGTCCTTGTCACTTATTTCAATCCCGGTAATGCCCATATCGTACAACACACCGCAGATAGGGTCTATTCCCTCACCGGTAGTGGTTATCTTTAGTTGTATCCAGTTCATAATTTTCCTCCAAAAAGCATAAGGGTCGATGTCTGCATCGACCCATATTTCATTTATTTCAAGAATTCCTTCATTTTGTCGAAAAAGCTCTTGCGTTCATTATACTTTGACGGCTCAACCGTGTCGGCAAACTGGCGAAGAATTTCCTTTTGCTTGTCGCTTAAGTTCTTGGGGATTTCAATATTAATTTTCACATACTGGTCACCCCTTGCGCCGTTACCGTGAAGTCTTGGTACTCCCTTGCCTTTTAAGCGGAATACCGTACCTGTCTGTGTTCCCTCAGGAACATTATATGTCACCTTTCCGTCAATGGTGGGGACTTCAATCTCCGCACCAAGTGCCGCCTCAACAAAGGTAATGGGGAAGTCACACATAATATCGTAACCCTGACGGGTAAACAGCTTATGCTTCTTAACACGGGTAACAACCAGCAAATCACCGCTCATACCGCCGTTTTTGCCAGCATCGCCCTGACCGCTTACCGAGATAATCTGGTCATTGTCAATTCCTGCCGGAATTTTAACCTTTACCTTACGGCTCTTGCGAACTGTACCCTCGCCACGGCAGGATTTACACGGATTTTTGATAACCTTACCCGTACCACCGCAGGTACTGCAGGGTCTGGAGCTTTGGAATGTACCGAACGCTGTTCTCTGCACCGAGCTAACCTGACCCGTACCATGACAGGTTCCGCAAGTTGATGCCGAAGTTCCGGCTTCCGCACCGCTGCCACCACAGGAATCACATTTTTCAGTTCTGTTTACATTAAGCTCAATCTCACATCCAAAGCACGCCTGCTCAAAGGTCAGGTCAATGCCGTATTTAAGGTCTCGGCCACGTTGAGGCGCATTGGGGTTACGGCGTGTCTGACCGCCAAAACCTCCGCCAAAGAACGAACCAAATATATCTTCAAAACCGCCAAAACCACCAAAGTCGCCGTAGCCGCCACCATAACCGCCCGCCTGAGGGTCAACTCCGGCATGGCCAAACTGGTCGTAGCGTTGCTTTTTGTCAGCATCGCTAAGAATCTCATAAGCCTCGGATGCCTCCTTGAACTTTTCCTCGGCAACCTTTGCCTTGTCACCGGGGTTAAGGTCGGGATGGTATTTTTTTGCCAGTTTTCTGTATGCTTTTTTTATTTCGTCTGCCGATGCGCTTTTGTCAACGCCCAGCACCTCATAATAGTCTCTCTTTTCAGCCAATACTGTCACCAACTGTCTGTTTTAAATTCTTATTCAGCATTAACGGGGCGGTTTTAAACACCGCCCCTAAAAATTTTTATTTAATCCTCATCAACCACTTTGTAATCCGCATCAACAACATTGTCGTCTCCGCCGCCTGCCTGAGCATTGGGGTCTGCCTGTTGCTGAGCCTGTGCTTGTGCCTGTGCATCTGCGTAGAGCTTTGAAGAAATCTCGTAGAACTTCTTGGAAACAGCTTCGGTCTGAGCCTTTACCGCTTCAACATCAAAGCTTTCAGCCTTGAGCATTTCCTTGAGCTTATCAACCTCTGCCTGAATGCCTGCCTTTTCGTCTGCAGTAATCTTGTCGCCAAGGTCTGCAAGTGTCTTTTCTGTCTGATATACCATGTTGTCAGCAGTATTTCTTGTATCTACTTCTTCCTTCTTCTTTTTGTCCTCTGCTGCAAACTGTTCAGCTTCCTTAACAGCCTTTTCGATATCCTCGTCGGAGAGGTTTGTGCTTGAAGTGATTGTGATATCCTGGCTGTTGCCTGTTCCCATATCCTTTGCAGTTACATGAACGATACCGTTTGCATCAATATCAAATGAAACTTCAATCTGGGGAACACCACGGGGTGCCGGAGGAATGTTATTAAGGCTGAACCGACCGAGGGTCTTGTTGTAAGCCGCCATTTCTCTTTCGCCCTGAAGAACATGAACCTCAACGCTGGTCTGACTGTCTGCTGCAGTTGAGAAAATCTGGCTCTTCTTTGTGGGGATTGTTGTGTTTCTTTCAATAATCTTTGTAAATACGCCGCCCATTGTCTCGATACCAAGTGAAAGAGGTGTTACATCGAGGAGAACGAGGTCTTCAACATCACCGGAAAGCACACCTGCCTGAATTGCCGCACCAACTGCAACACATTCGTCAGGGTTGATGCCCTTATGGGGTTCTTTGCCGATAAGTCTCTGAACAGCTTCCTGAACTGCAGGAATTCTTGATGAACCGCCAACGAGAAGAACCTTGTCAATCTCTGAGGGTGAAATACCAGCATCAGAAATTGCGTTCTGGGTGGGAATCATTGTCTTTTCAACAAGGTCTGCTGTGAGCTCATTGAACTTCTGTCTTGTAAGAGTAATGTCAAGATGCTTGGGACCTGTTGCATCAGCTGTAATAAAGGGCAGGTTGATGTTTGATGACATAACGCCTGAAAGCTCAATCTTTGCCTTTTCTGCAGCCTCTTTAAGTCTCTGAAGTGCCATTTTGTCGGATGCTAGGTCAATGCCGTTTTCTTTGCGGAACTCGTCTACGAGGAAGTCGATAATCTTCTGGTCGAAGTCGTCGCCGCCAAGCTTGTTGTTACCGCTTGTTGCAAGAACTTCAAATACGCCGTCGCCGATTTCAAGGATAGATACGTCGAATGTACCGCCGCCAAGGTCGTATACCATTATCTTCTGGTCGTTGTCCTTGTCAAGACCATATGCGAGAGCCGCAGCAGTGGGCTCGTTAATAATTCTGAGAACTTCAAGACCTGCAATCTTACCTGCATCCTTGGTTGCCTGACGCTGAGCGTCGCTGAAGTATGCAGGAACTGTGATAACTGCCTGGCTTACTGTCTCGCCGAGGTAGCTTTCAGCATCAGCCTTGAGCTTCTGGAGAATCATTGCTGAAACTTCCTGAGGTGTATACTTCTTGCCGTCAATATCTACCTTGTAGTCTGTACCCATTTCTCTTTTAATTGAAGAAATTGTGTTGGGGTTTGTGATTGCCTGTCTTTTTGCAACCTGACCTACAAGTCTTTCGCCTGTTTTTGTGAACGCAACAACAGAGGGAGTAGTTCTTGCACCCTCAGGGTTTGCGATAACACTGGGCTCGCCGCCCTCCATAACTGCTACACATGAGTTTGTTGTACCAAGGTCAATACCTATAATCTTTGCCATAATAAATCACCTTTCATTTTTTATATTTTATATTCTTTTTGCGAGATGTTAAAATGGGTGTAGAATGTTCAAACGCTACCCGAAGTTGTACTTTGTGTACTACGAGCGGTAGGGTTTGGACATAGCAAAAACAACTGTTTTGTTTTTGTGGTCGACGCCCGTTTTTACAACTCGCCCTAGTTAGCTACCTTTACCATTGCGAATCTTACTACCTTGCCCTTACAAGTAAATCCGCTCATCAGCTCTTCGGATACAATGTTTTCACCGAATTCCTCGTTCTCTTCGTGCATTACTGCGTTGTGAAGCTCGGGATTGAATTCCTCGCCTACTGTTTTTATCTTTTCAACGCCCATTGCTGAGAGAACATCGTCAAGCTGCTTTAAAATCATCTTTACGCCCTCTTTCAAGCCGTCTCCACCATCCTCGGCATCTGCCGCCTGAACTGCACGCTCAAGATTATCCTTTACGGGAAGGATTTTTTCAATTGTGTCACAAACAGCCGTGCCGTAAAGCTCCTCACGTTCCTTTTGGTTGCGCTTTTTGAAGTTATCAAACTCTGCTGCGTGACGCATCAGCTTATCCTTGAGGCTGTCAACCTCCTCTTTCAAAGCTTCCTCCGCTGTCATTTGGGGAACTTCCTCCACTGTCTCCTCTGCCGCTTCGGTCACCTCTTCGAGCGTCTCCTCTGTTGCCGTGTTTTTATTCTCCTCTGTCGCCATCTTCACTATCTCCCTTCTCTAAGCCATGTGGTTCGTTAAGCATCAGCGGCTTTTTATCGCCGTAATCCTTCGCCAGCACCGAGCTGAGCTGCTGCGTAAAGAACTCTAAAGCCGAAATCACCTTTGAATAATCCATACGGGCAGGACCAAGAACACCCAAAACTCCTGTCAGCTTGTCATTCAACCTATACGGCGAAAGTATAATACTGTTATTTTTAAGCTCTAGAATGGGGATTTCGTCACCAATCAAAACCTTTGTCTGCGTGCTTGGTGCCGCCTCGGTAATAATCTTTAAAAGATTATCCTTATCCTCAATCACCCCAAAAAGCTCTTTTACCTTTTCAACATTTGTGTATTCGGGGAATCGGAATATATTTGAAACCCCGTCAACAAAAATCTGCTTTCTGTCAATCTCAGAAACCGCCTGGTGCACAAGCTCCATTACCGATGCTAAGATTTCGAAATTCTTTCCGATTACCGACTGTACCTCCATTATGTTTGAAAGGTTAATCTGCGAAATCGTCAGTCCCGAAAGACTTTCGTTAAGTATCTTTGTGACCTGTTCGGCAAAATCGTCCGAAATATCGTGTTTAAGCTTTAAAAGCTTGTTTTTTATAATTCCCGATTTATCGGAAACTATAAGCATTGCGGTGTCAGAATCAATTTTTACAAGCTTAATGTTTTTTACAACGCCCGCCTCTGTCGAGGGCAGAACCCCGATTACCGGAAGCCCCGTAATCCCCGAGAACGCCGCCGCAACATCCTTGACAATCTTGTCAAGTTCCTGTTGTTTTGCGTCTGCCGCCAGCTTGTATTCCTCAATCTCCGCCGCAGTCATTTCGTACTTTTCCATAAGCGAATCAACATACAGTCGATAGCCGCCCGTGGATGGAACTCGCCCTGCCGAGGTGTGCGGCTGAATGAGAAGTCCCATCTCCTCAAGGTCACCCATCTCGTTGCGAATTGTTGCCGCACTTAGGTTGATGTCCGACTTCTTTGATATGTTTCGCGAACCTACCGGCTCTGCCGTGTTGATGTAATCCTCGACAATCGCCTGAAGTATCATCCGCTTTCTGTCATCTAAAGCCATATAGACTCACCCCCTTTTCGGGTTTTGTTAGCACTCAACATCAAAGAGTGCTAATCAACATAACCAATATACCACCGAAACCCATCTTTGTCAAGTGTTTGAAGAGAAATTTTTATGATATTTTTGTGAACAATTTTTTTGTAAAACCTTGATTTTTCTACCAAAGCTGTGGTATACTAATTTTGCCAAATCAAACTGAATACAATGTCTTGAACCGATATATTTTTATCTTTTGGTAAAAATGTACCGTCTTTTGACATATCGGTTAAGGATTTTGTCAGTTTGGTTTGGCGACTGTGAGCGGTGCATTTTTCGGTGTACGGCTTGCCGTGCACCTTTTTTTGTGCCGTTTTCAAGGGTTGCTACACTTTTACACACCACAACAGCAAACACCCCGACCATTTTGGTCGGGGTGTTTGCATCTCTTTATTTAAAATTTCAAATCTCTAAAACCTATATACCGTGCTATACGCTCGTACTCCTCAAACTTATAGCAAAGGGTATCTGCGCTGTGGCTGTCGCTTGAAAGAATTACCCTGCCGCCATTTTCAGCAATATACCGCAGCTGCCATTCCTCAGGATACGCCTCTTTTCGGTACCCTCTTGAAATTGCTCCCGTATTAATCTCAAACGGCTTGCTATAGGTCAAAAGCGCATCAAGTGCCGCCTTTGCCGCCGCGATATATCGGGGGTCATCGGTATCAAACAGCCTTTTATCCTGATTAAACTTTGTTATAAGGTCAAAATGCCCTATAATATCAGCATTTGTCTTTCGCACCACATCTGCGTGAGTTTTGAAATAGTCCTCGGCAAGTGCGATAAAGTCACCGCCATAAAGACGGTTTGCCGCATCTGCCAGAATTTCAGCGGTATTGTCCACCTCAATATACTCTTCGCTTTTTTTAACAGCATGGGTCGAGCCAATCACATAGTCAAAGCCGTCTGTTGGTTCAACCGAGAAATAGTCCTGCTCCACACCGCAAAGAATTTCAATTTTATCCTTATATTTGTCTGCGAGACCGCGGATTTCAGCAACATACTCGCCTATCCGCTCCTTTGCAATGCAGTAGTCCTCGTCATACGCAATATACGAATGTACCGAAAATCCAAGGCGTGCCATATTTAATTCAATTGCCGCTCGCACCATTTCCTCGGCAGAATGCTTCCCGTCGCAATAGGTTGTGTGGATATGAAAATCTTCTAAAATCATTTGGTCATCTTCTCCTGCTTAACCTTATGGTCAATTACATGACGTGACGCCAGTTCACGGTGGATATCCTCAAGAGAGATTCCATTTTGCAGCATAAGCACCATTGTGTGGTACGCAAGGTCGGCAATTTCATAGATTGTCTCCGCCTTGTCCTCTGCCTTTGCCGCAATTATAACCTCGGTACACTCCTCACCCACCTTTTTCAGTATCTTATCAAGACCCTTTTCAAAAAGATAGGTGGTGTATGAACCCTCCTTCTTCTCTTCCTTTCTGCCACGGAGCATCTCCATAAGACTCTCAAGCGAGAATTCGTGAAGCTCGTCACTCTCCCAAACAGGATTGGTGAAGCAGGAATCCGTACCAAGATGGCAGGCAGGTCCATCCTTCTCAACCACAACAACAAGTGCATCCTTGTCGCAGTCCGCTGTAATGGAAACAATATTCTGATAGTTTCCGCTGGTCTCACCCTTAAGCCAAAGCTCCTGTCTGGAACGGCTCCAGAAACAGGTTTTCTTCTTCTCCATTGAGATTTCAAGACTCTCCCGGTTCATATACGCAAGGGTCAGCACCTTTTTGGTGATGGAATCAACCACTATCGCAGGGATAAGACCCTTTTCGTCAAATTTAAGCTCGTCAATATTAAACATAATCAAAAACTCCTTTATTAAAGTCTTACGGAAACGCCGTTTTGGCGAAGCACCGCCTTTAAATCCTTTATCTCAACCTCGCCAAAATGGAAGATTGACGCCGCAAGTCCGGCATCTACTTTGGGAATTTCACGGAACAGCTCCACAAAATCGTCAATTCCACCTGCGCCGCCAGATGCAATTACCGGAACAGATACCGCATTGCACACCGCATCAAGCATTTCCAAATCAAAGCCCTGCTTTACGCCGTCGGTGTCGATTGAGTTAAGCACCACCTCACCGGCACCATTATCAACGCAGCGTTTTATCCATTCAACAGCCTCCATACCGGTATTTTCTCTGCCGCCCTTGGCAAACACACGGAACACCCCGTCAACACGCTTGACATCGGCTGAAATAACCACGCACTGGTCACCGTAACGCTTTGCCGCCTCGTAAATCAAATCAGGATTACGTATTGCACCCGAATTGACGCTAACCTTATCCGCTCCGCACTTTAAAACACGGTCAAAGTCCTCAACAGTATTAATTCCACCGCCAACAGTAAGCGGAATAAAAATTGTCCGTGCCACTTCCTTTAATATATCGGTAAACAGAGCACGCCCCTCAACAGAGGCCGTTATATCATAAAACACCAGCTCGTCTGCACCGCCGTCGGAATAATGCTTTGCAAGCTCCACCGGCGACGAAACATCGGATACGCCCTCAAAATTTACACCCTTTACAACCCTGCCATTCCTTACATCAAGGCACGGGATAATTCTCTTTGTTATCATTCTGCCACCTCAATCGCCTCTTTAAGCAAAATTGCTTTCGTATAGTATGCCTTGCCGATTATCGCACCATAAAGTTCCATTTCGCTGAGTGCCTTTATATCTGAAATATCGGTTACACCGCCAGATGCAATAATCTGCATATCAAGCTCCTTTGAAAGCTCGCGGTAAAGCTCACGGTTTGTGCCCTGCATTGCGCCGTCCTTTGAAACATCGGTGCAGATAAGAGTTTTAACACCTAAGCCTTGCATCTTTTTGCAGAAGTCAAAGCAACTATACTCCGACTTTTCGGTCCAACCCTTAATTGCCACAAAGCCGTCCTTAATGTCTGCACCAACGGCTATCTTTTCGCCGTACTTTTCAACAGCCGCCTTTAAAAACTTCTCGTCATTGACAGCCGCCGTACCAAGAATTACCCTGCCGACACCTGCACCAATATAGCGGTCAATAACCTCCATACTGCGGATACCGCCGCCCACCTCAACAAAGAGACTTGTCTCACGGGCAACCTGTGCCACAATCTCAAGATTAGGGGTCTCACCGGTTTTTGCACCCTCCAAATCCACCATATGAATATGGCTTGCACCGCTTGCCTCAAAATCACGGGCAATCTCGATGGGGTTCTCGCTGTAAATTGTCATTTTATCGTATTCGCCACGGAGAAGCCGCACCGCCTTGCCGTCATATAAATCTATCGCCGGAAAAATATACATAAATTTAACCGTTCCTTTCTATACACCCTATAATTCACAAAAAGCTTTAAGTATTTTCAATCCCACTTCACCGCTCTTTTCGGGGTGGAACTGGCAGCCGCACACATTTCCCTGTGCCGCAGCCGCAGTCAGCTCTGCTCCGTATCCTGCTGTTGCAATAACAGCTTCCTCACAATCTGCCGCATAGTACGAGTGAACAAAATACACAAAGTCACCCTCACTCAGATACTTGAATATCTCGTGCTTTTTATCTCCAAAACGAAGTGAATTCCAGCCGATATGCGGAATTTTAAAATCCTTTGGTATAACATCACCTATGGGTCGGATTTCGCCTTTGATAAGTCCCAGTCCCTCGTGTTCGCCATATTCAAAGCTCTTGTCAAATAAAAGCTGCATACCAAGACAAATGCCCATAACCGGCTTTCCCTTTGCTGCCTCCGCCTTTACTGCATCACCGAGTCCGCTGTCACGAAGCTTTTTTGCTGCATCCTCAAACGCACCAACGCCCGGCAGAATTATTCTGTCTGCCTTTTGAAGCACGGACCTGTCATTTGTCACAACCGTCTCCGCTCCAATCATTTCAAAAGAGCTTTTGAGCGAAAACAAATTTCCTACACCGTAGTCAACAATGGCAACCATTAAAGTACCCCTTTCGTTGATGGAACCTCGTCCTTTGCCTTTTCGTCAATGGCAACTGCCGCCCTTATGCTGCGTGCTGCCGACTTGAAAATGCCCTCAATTATATGATGTGTGTTAACACCTGCCATCTGATTGATATGGAGGTTTAATCCCGCCTCACGAACAAACGCCTGCCAGAACTCCTCACAAAGCTCGGTATCAAAATCGCCCACCTTGGCACGGAGCAGATTAACAGTATACGCAAGATAACTTCTGCCCGAAAAATCAACCGCTGTTAATATAAGCGCCTCGTCCATGGGCAAAATCATATTTCCGTAACGGCAAATACCCTTTTTATCACCTAACGCCTCACTGAACGCCTTGCCAAGACAGATACCTATATCCTCGGCGGTGTGGTGAAAGTCTACCTCAATGTCGCCCTTGCACGATACATCAAGGTCAAATCTGCCGTGCTTTGCAAAAAGTGTCAGCATATGGTCTAAAAATCCACAGCCAGTCTCAATATTACTTTTGCCGCTGCCGTCAATATTCAGCGTAAGCTGAATATCAGTCTCTGCAGTTTTTCTGTTTATCTCGGATACTCTCATTATAATACCTCCTTAATTGCCGCAAGCAACACGTCCATCTGTTCGCGTGTTCCAATAGTAACGCGGTTGTACTCACAAATTCTGTCGGCTGAAAAATGCCGAACCAGAATCTTTCTTTCACGAAGTCCCTGATAAATTTTCTCACCCGAAACTTTCGGATGCTTTGCAAAAATAAAGTTTGCCTTTGAATCCGTAACCTCAAACCCCATCTCACGAAGAGCGTTTTGGGTATATTCACGATTCTCACAAATGGTCTCGCAGTTTGCCTTTGTGTATTCCTCGTCAGAAAGCACTCCAAGCCCTGCCGCCATAGTCATACGGTTTATGTTGTATGGGTTTGTGGAATACTTAATTGTATTCAAATCCTGAATAAGTGACTTGCATCCAACGCCAAAGCCAAGACGAGCACCCGCCATGGACCTCGACTTTGAAAAGGTCTGGGTCACAAGCAAATTATCGTACTTTTTGATGAGCGGAATACAGCTTCTTCCGCCAAAATCCACATACGCCTCGTCTACCACAACCACTTTGTTGGGATTGGCTTTTATTACTTCTTCAATCTCCTCCGGGTCGATGAAAATCCCCGTAGGAGCATTGGGGTTTGCAATAAAAATTGTTTTTCCTATTCCCTTGTATTCTTCAAGATTGATTTCAAGTCTGTCGGTCAGGGCAATCTCGGTATACGGAACATTCCCAAGCTCAGCAAAAACCTTGTAAAAGCCGTAGGTTATATCAGGGAACGCCGCACCGTTCTCGGTATCGCAATACGCCATAAATGCAAAGTTCAGAATTTCGTCCGAGCCGTTTGTCACAAGCACTTCACTTGGCTCAACGCCTACAAGCTCCGCAATTTTTTCAGTAAGCGCCTTACATTCAGGGTCAGGGTAAAGCTGAAGCTTTTTCGCCTCCTCCGCTGCATATTCTACCGCTTTTTTTGACGGAGGAAACGGCGACTCGTTTGTGTTAAGCTTTATTAAATTAAGTATCTGCGGCTGCTCGCCCGGAGTGTATGGTTCCAATGACTTCAGCCTGTCGCTTAAAAATCTACTCATAAAAACGTCTCCAATATATTAATCTTCAAATCTGACAGTTGCACTCTTTGCGTGGGCGGTCAAACCCTCTTTTCTTGCAAAACGGTCAATATCCTTTGCCACACGGCTGAGCGCCTCCTCGGTGTAGTAGGTATACTGAGTCTTTTTAACAAAATCATCAACCGAAAGCGGACTCGAGAACTTTGCCGTACCGCTTGTGGGAAGCGTGTGGTTTGCGCCCGAAAGATAATCGCCCAACGCCTCGGGACAGTATCTACCCATAAAGATTGACCCTGCGTGACGGATGCCGTCAAGATAGTCAAAGGGGTTGTCCACACAAAGCTCCAAATGCTCGGGAGCAATCTCATTGGCAATTTCAATAACAGTTTTTAAATCCTCGGCAACAATAATTTTGCCGTTGTTGTCAATAGATGCACGGGCAATCTCCGCACGCTCAAGCAGCGGAATTTGCACCTCCAGCTCGTCCGCTACCGCCTTTGCCAAGTCCTCGCAGTCGGTCACAAGCACTGCGCTCGCAAGTTTGTCGTGCTCTGCCTGAGATAAAAGGTCTGCCGCAACAAACTTAGGATTGCTCTTTCCGTCCGCAACAACTAAGATTTCACTGGGTCCCGCAATCATATCAATGGAAACCCGACCAAATACCTGACGCTTTGCCTCTGCAACAAAGGCATTGCCCGGTCCTACAATCTTATCAACCTGAGGTACAGTCTCTGTACCGTAGGCAAGTGCCGCAACCGCCTGAGCACCGCCCACCTTGAATATCTTATCAACACCTGCAATGTTTGCCGCAGCTAAAATTGCAGGATTGATTTTCCCGTCCTTTGACGGGGGTGTAACAATAACCACCTGACGGCAGCCGGCAATTTTTGCCGGAATGGCGTTCATCAGAACTGTTGACGGATACGCCGCAGTTCCACCCGGAACATAAAGTCCCGCACGGTCAATCGGTATAACCTTCTGCCCCGTCACAATTCCATTCTCATCATTTATTATAAAGCCGTGGCGAAGTTGCTTTTCGTGGAACTTCTTTATGTTTGCCGCAGCCTTTTTAAGAACCTCAACAAACTCCGGCTCAACTAAGTCCATTGCCTCGTCAAGCTCCGCACGGGTTACCTCTAATCGTTCAAGCCTTACTCCGTCAAACTTCTCGCAGTATTCAAAAAGTGCCTTGTCGCCGTTTTCTCGTACATTCTCAATTATGTCCGACACAATGGCAGTGACATCAAATTCCGGCACAACCCGTGAAAAGATGTCCTCGTTTGCCACCTCACCGTATTTTAAAATCTTAATCATTTTTCCGTTCCTCCACCTGCTGCATCATACTTTTCAGGATCTTTTCAATCTGCCCGTTTTTAAACTTAAAGCTTGCCTTATTGGCAATCAGCCTTGCACTGATGGGCACAATCTCCCCTTTAACCTCAAGGTTGTTTTCCTTGAGAGTAGTTCCCGTCTCAACAATATCCACAATAACATCGGAAAGTCCAAGGATAGGCGCAATCTCAATCGAGCCGTTAAGATGAATAATATCAATCTCCCGACCCTTTGACTTGTAATACTTCTTTGCAATGTTGGAGAACTTTGTTGCAACGCGGAGCGTCCGTCTGTCCCCGTCGCAGAACTCCTTTTTTGCAGCAACAGCCATACGGCACTTGCCAAGGTCCAGGTCCAGAAGCTCATAAATATCCGGCTCATACTCAAGCAGAATATCCTTTCCGGCAACACCAATATCCGCCGCCCCGTGCTCAACATAAATCGCAACATCGGAGGGCTTCACCCAAAAGTAGCGGATTGCCAAATCCTCGTTCTCAAATATAAGCTTTCGGCTCTCCTCCTTGATTGAGGGGCACTCAAACCCTGCCTTTTCAAACATAGTATAAACCTTTTCGCCAAGTCTGCCCTTAGGGAGCGCAATGTTCAAAACCTGCTTTCCACCGTTTGCTGTATTTTCATCACTTCTGTCAAGCTGCTCAAGCATATCAAGATAAACCGCAAAGCCGATTGCCGAGGACTGTCTGTGCATCTTTCTTAAAAGCTTGTCGTACTGACCGCCCGAAAGAATTCCGCCCGACGCACCACTTACAAAGCCACGAAACGCAACTCCGCTGTAATACTTCATACTGTTTGCAACCGAAAAATCAATCTTTGAGTTTTGACTCACGCCATTTTCCGAAAGAACCGTAAAAAGTTCTGACAGCTCCGAAACCGCCGTTTTAAAGCCGTCACTTACTTCCATTTTTTCAAGGGTTTCCAGCACATCCTCCGCCTTGCCATACATGGTCACAAGACTTTTTAAATCACCGCCATCTATACCCTCGCTTTGGCAGATTTCCTCAACACTTTTCAGGTTCTTTTCGCCCAAAGCCTCAAGGTATGCCGATTTCACATCCGCCGAAAGCCCTGCCGCATCCATTACTTCTGCAATAATTCCCATATGCGAAATATCCAGAACATAGTCGGACGAAATACATTCAAGGCTCTTTGCTGCAAGTGTAACCACCTCAGCAATACAGCCGCCGTCAAGATCGCCTATACACTCAAGACCAACCTGCATAATTTCCTTAAATTCGCCGGTATCGCCCGATGCACGGTAAACATTCTCGTTGTAGTAAACCTTTTGAACATCACCTGGCGCATCCTTGCTGTTTTTTACAATCGACAAAGTAACATCAGGCTTAAGTGCCATCAGCTTACCGTCGGAATCTGTAAAGGTAATCACATTGTCCGAAATGAGGAAGTCCTTGTTCCGTGCATAAAAGTCATATTCCTCAAACTTGCTCATTCTGTATTTTGTATATCCATAGCTTTTGTAAAGACTACGCAGAGCAAATATCGCCTGCTCGTCCTTTTCAAAAACACTGTCGTTAAAGTTCATTTATATCCGTCCTTTCCATAGCAATCTTTATGGCGCAAAAAATCGGTTCAGATTGACATTTTCCCGCAAGTCGTGCTGTACCTTGTGTACTGCCCCAAGCAAAAAAATGACATTATAAGCTGATTTTTAAGCCTTAGTCTTCCATCTTCTCAAGTGCACGCTTATACCCATCACTGCCATAAACCAGACACTTGTTTACACGGCTGATGGTCGCAGTGCTTGCGCCGGTCACCTTCGAGATTTCAGCATAGCTCTTGTTCTGATTTAACATCCTTGCAACCTCAAGCCGCTGAGACATATCCTGAATTTCCTTAATGGTGCATATATCCTCAAAGAAATTACTGCACTCCTCAAGGCTCTCAAATTTAAGTATTGTATTAAATAATCTCTCTGTTTCGGGACTCTTTATCTTGCTCATTTTCTTCACCTCAACAAATTTAATCACTTTCATAGTTTACCACACTAAAGTGTTAAAGTCAACGATTTTTTACATATTCTCAAGGGCATAATACACAAAAAGTCAACCGAACAAACAAACCGATATATAAAAATTTGACAAATTGCTCAATTTGGGGTACAATTTACATAATAGGAGGTGAGTCTGCCGGACTATGAAACAATTTATCAAAGCACACTTTAAAAGCTTTAAGCGATTTTTCCGGTTTTCGCTTTCGTCGTTTACGGCGTTTCTGGTGGACTATGCCATTTTTATTCTGCTCACCGTAACATTTGCCGAGAGGATAACATTTATGAATCTGACGCTCGCCAATGTTGCAGCAAGAATTGTCAGCTCCACCGTGAATTTCAACATTAACCGCCGCCTTGTTTTTAAAAGCAACAAAAGCCTTATTAAATCTGCGGCTGAATTCTATTCACTTGCGGCACTTGTTCTGGTAGGCAATAGTATAGTGCTTAACTTTCTGGCACACGGACTTGACATCAACCACTACCTTGCAAAAATACTCACTGAAATGCTGTTCTTTTTATTTAACTTCACAATCCAGAACTTTTTTGTGTTTAAAAAGAGAAAATAGATTTTTACGCAACATAAGCCGCCAACCGAAATATTACGGGTGGCGGCTTATTACATTATAATTTCAATCTATATATCAGTTTAGTGCCACGGCATCCAATATGGTCTGCAAGGCGTGCTGCCATGTAAGCTTAAAATGAGTTATGTCATACACCAAGTCGCGGATGTCTGCTGGCAAATCAAGTCCCAAAAGTCCTATGACTATTTGCCCCAAAGTACCGAGCAACTTAGCATGGTAATAGAAATAAGTATTATTCTGATATAAGCTCTACAAAAATATTGTCTTCCAGAAGCAACTTTTCTGTTGCTGCGTCCAGTGTGTTGCATCTTACATACATATAATAGTCATATCCAAATTCGATTTCTATGTTATCCATATCTGAGCACAGTCGACACCACAATAATTCGCGCAAAACCATTCTCACAACACATTCAATCTCGTGCAGATTTATGCATAAATTATTTGCT
>JBGVEN010000014.1:0-9493 GCA_045120135.1 Monoglobaceae bacterium
TCAACCAATACCTCTAAAGGTTCGCCACAATGGAAACCGTCATTTTCCCAAAGGTCGGAAACAAGTAGTCCATAGCGGTCATTTGCTGAATTGTACCCCAATCTTCCTTGTATCACTTTTTCACTCCTCTCTTTCAATAACTTATATATATTATTTACTATACATACATTATATAACATATTTAATGTAATGTCAATACATAAGTTATATAATTTAAGCAATATATTTAATATATTTACATTATACAGATTATATACATTATGTATTGTAATCGTATTGTATAACATAAAGCCTTGATTATTCGGGGTTTTCTCTATTTCTTAAATAACTTATATACTGTATTTATCATATATATTGTATATAACTTATTTGTGTTATTTTTGTTATTTGCCTTATATAATATAATTACATTATATATATTATATACTTTATATGAGTTATTTATATTATATACATTATATACACTAATTACAGTATGTAATACATATACTATATTTACGTTATATAACAAAAACCCCCGAATAATCGGGGGTCATTCTATTTCTTCAAACTGTCATATTCCTTTATTTTATCCATGTTTTCCGCTATATACTGTTCAAATAATTGGCTTGCAATCTCGCTTATGCTTGTTCTGTCTACATAGGCAATTTTGCCGATATTATCGTAAACACTAGGCATAATCGCAAGGCTTACACGCTTTTTTGTTTCCCTATTTTCGGGCGGTCTGCCCATTTTCTTTGGTTCTTCCTCTGTCTTTGGCTCTGTAACGCTCTGTGTTGCCTTTTCTTCGGCTTTTGATGTGTTAGGCATATACTTTCCACCCTCTAATGTTTCTATGGTTTCTTGCCCCTTTATAGGCTCGTTATCACTATTATTAGCGACTTTACTTACAAGACTCTGTTTCTTTCTTCTGTTTTCTCTACCATTAAAATCAGACATTATTTAACCTCACTTTCATATTTTCCATTTATCAGCATATCAGCAATATTTTTGTATGCAATAGATATTTCATTATTTGGCTCATTTTCCACTACTGCCAAACCGTCATAAATGCCCTTTTTAGCACCTACACGCATTTTGATGACACCCAACACGTTATATAACTCTTTCATTCCGTTTAGAATGTCATTATCGTCCTTAGAACGCATATTATACAAGGTTGCTATCGTTCCCACAACCTCTAGTTTAGGGTTTATCAGTTCCTTAACCTCTGTTATCGTGTCCATGAGCAACTCAATTCCCCTATAAGACAAATAATCGGTCTTAGTAGGTATAATAACACCGTCTGCACAAGATAACGCATTTACGGTCAAAATACTAAGCTGTGGGGGGCAATCTATGAGAATATAATCATAGTCAGCTTTGATTGGCTCTAGTTCTC
Organism: Monoglobaceae bacterium; assembly: GCA_045120135.1. GTDB lineage: Bacteria > Bacillota > Clostridia > Monoglobales > Monoglobaceae > SIG440. Next base: position 1,382 of record JBGVEN010000014.1, read on the forward strand.
TGTCTAATATCTTTTCTCGGCTTGCTCTTGATAACATTTCCATTTCAATACTTGCAAGGTCTATTGTTGATGTAATCACATCAAGATTCTCTTTAACATTCAAGATACACTTTCTCACATCACTTTTTTTCTTGTCTAAAATATCAATGATGTTATTTTCTACTTCCAAAGGCTCAATACCTAAACTGATAGTTAAACTTGCTTGACTGTCTAGGTCTATTAGTAATACTTTCTTTCCTTTCTGCGCTAATGCTACACCGATATTGTGTGTGCTTGTGGTCTTTGCAACTCCACCTTTCTGATTGGCAAATGCTATAATCATGTTTTCACTCCTTTATTTAATATATTTACTGTATTTAAGTTATTTATATTATATAACTTATATATATTATTGTCAAGTGTTCTTTTTTATCACGGTGATAACGTCCACCAACTACCCAACTATATTACTTTAACTTCAAGTATTACTTTACTTTAAGCACCTAAGGGAAAGAGAGCGTTTACCCCCTCGAAAGCCTTACGTTTTGCCGAAACACCGCTTGACTTTTCCTTTTATCGCTTTTATGCTTGGCGGTCGGTGTATCAAGGACAACGGCTTTCTCTCCCCCCTGCAATCTATACTATTTTTAAAGATATAGATTGCAAGGGAAAGAATATGTATACTTGGCGTATAGTTCGCCTAAGGTATCCGTATTCCTACGGCTATTACTAGCCGTCAGACTTCAAAGACTTGTGTCTTAACGCTCTCGGTTCTGCCTTGATAAGCGTGAGTAATCAACTCTTGTCTGCCCCCCCTCTTGCACCAATAGTTATTGGGTGCTCACTCCAACAACGTATGCAAGCGACAGGAACGGTCACTTGTGACTTAAACCACTTCGATATTTATTTATTTTTACTATCAGTGTTTTCACTGATAGAGAAAAATGCGGTTCAGTATTGCGTTTCAACTCAATATCCCCGTCACGCTTTAACCGTGATTCCTCCGAGCCTTTGGGGGCGATTAACTCCCCCTCTGCTATGTGTTTATACCCACTCGAAAAGGTTTTTTTACAGTGATTGACCTCTCAACACTACCACTCATTACGGTTCACGCTGATGAGCAAGCCACTAAAGGCTTTTGGATTTTTTCTTATATGTAATTTTTTGTTGTTTACTTATACTAACCTTTGCAAAATTTAACAAAGTTTTTGCCTGCTGGCTCGTCTTTTTTATTGACAATGTATGTACAATGTGCCAAAATACCGACTTTTGGGCATTAAAAAAGCTTGTATGGTATCTATTACCATACAAGCTATAAACTCTTGTAGTTGACAAATTCGCTTTTATGCCTTAAAATACGTTTTAGATAGGCACAAGCGGTCGCCTTGTTTGGTAGGGTCGATACCATTCAGAATCTTTGAAGTCTTGCAGGACTTCATTGAAACCGCCCCATAAAGGGATTTATAAAAGAGTAGGCTTGAAAAGGCTTGCTCTTTTTTTTGTACTGAAAACAGTTTAGCATTTTGAACAAAATATGTCAACTGAATTATCTAAATCTATAAGTACCACCACAATATCTTGTATTGTGCAATATGACGGAGCAGTAAAAGGAAGATAGACCAAACGGAAAAACAGACTATTTTAGATGAGCGGAGCGTCGGATCTAAAATAGTCTGTTTTGGAGTGCGGTAGACTAGGGGGAGTTTGAGGGGGAGTGTAGCCCCCCTCTCTGTCTTTTGACTTTCTGAACGTCCTAAAAGCCTTTTTAAGACTGTCTTTTTGTTTTTCGGTGTTTTATACCTCTTTGCTTTCAAAAATTGATTGTAGGGCATTTTACAGCACCATGCTAAATACAAATGCTCCAAATAAAATCAACCCAACAAATAAAATTACGTTCTTTTCCCAATCTTGAATTACACCGTCTTTCATTTCTCTTATTTTCACAAATACAATCCATGCGGTTATCGTTCCGCCAAAAGTCACAAGCCATGTACCAAAGAGATTAAAGCCTTTTATAATTGGTTTTATTTCTTCCCCAAAGAATACCATTAAAGCAAGCAGAAAAGCCATGAATGACATATATAACGCACTTACATTTTCCCTTGCTCCTACATAAAGCATACATACAAGCACTATAATAAGCACTATAACCATAACAAGCACTACCCATTGTATAATATCACTTTTAATTGGTATAAGGTCGGCTATCTTCTTTACTCCTGCCATTACCTGTCTTGGAACACTTCTGAAGAAGTTCACAAAATCCGTACAGAATACTTTTTGTCTGATTATCGAAAATACAGATAACCCAAATAAGAAAACGGTCAAAAATATTATGTACCCTGTTGTAGCGGTCTTAAATGCCCCATATTCAACGTTTTTCAGTTTCTCGATACTTTTCTTGTATTCTTCTGTTTTCTTGCTTATTTCGGCTTTCTGCGTCTTTACAAGATTTCTTTGTTCTTCCTTGTACTGTTCCGCCTCTTGCATAAGATTTCTATGTGCGGTCTGTTCTTCTGCTCTCCGTCTGTCCGTTTCCTCTTTTATTGCTTTTTCAAAGTCCGATACTGTCATTTCTCTTTCTGACAGTTCCTTATCTTTCATGCTCGATTGTTTCTCTCTTTGATTGATTTGTTTCTCTTTCTGTTCTAGTTTCTTTTCCTTTTCCTCTATTTTCTCTTGTTTCTCTTTTATCTCGGTCATTATCTGTTCTCTGTTGTTGATTGTTTCTAATTGTTTCATCAACTTTTCGGTCAAGTTCTGCAATTTGTCGTTCTCTGCTTTCAGCAATGAGTTGTTCTGCTTTTCGTTCTGTATCGTTGATGTTTTTTGTGCTAACTGTTTCTGTAATTCTCTGTTCGTGTCCTGAAGCTCGTCCGCTCTGGTCTGCTCCGCTTCTCTCTCCGCTTGTGCTATTTCCAGTGCTTCTATACACTCTTGCAACTGCTTCTCTGCTTCGTTCTGTAAGCTCTGCTCCTTTTTCTCTTTCTGCCCTTGCTCGTAAATTTCTTTCAAATTCACTTGTTAAACTCTCCTTTCTAAAATCAATGTGAAAATGTTGCTCTAATTTGGTATCACGAATTGAACATTTTTTCTCTCCGTTTTTTTGCCTTTCTATGTCTGTGAAAGTAATATTTTTTCTTTTATCCGTCCACTTTACTTCATAGCCTTTTTCTTTCATTTTTTCGATAAAATCTTCTTTGCTCGTTGCCTGTTGCCTACACTCAATAACTGCAAGTCCTGTCTTTACTACCCAACTGTTTTTATCGTCCGTTATGCTCTTGTATGCTTCTTTGGTATATGTGCTTGTATTTCCGTTGTCTTTGCCCTCATATGTTTTTCCTTTCTGTGTTACCTTTAGTCCTTGCTCTCTACATATTTGGTCTGACCTGTCTTTAAAATTCTGTAAATCTCTATTGCTCCATTGTAGCTTTTTTCCGTTCTCCATGTTGACAGAAGATACAATCATATGTGCATGTAAATGTTCCTTATCCGTATGTACTGCAATCAAAATTTGATGCCCTTTAAAAGCCTTTGTTTCCTCGCAAAGTTTTTTTGCATTTTGCAAACATTGTTCGGGTGTAATATTATCGTCTTTATGATAATTCAAAGTGAAATGTTTATAGGTTCTTCCGTCTGTCTTTTCATATGCTCTTTGTATTGTTTCCATTTCAATTCTTGCGGTATTAGAACGACAGTTAATACCCTCTATCAAATCATCATTTGTTTTCTCTTTATTGGTTATATAATCCGTTGCTCTTTTTAAGGTAGCTTTTGAAGATATTGCTTTAACAGTTGCCATATTTCATCACACCCTTTCAATACTGTTTTCAATTCTCCGTTATAATCAACATAACCTATTTGATTTAATTTTTTTGCTATCTGATTAAGATTACTTCCCATTTTCCCCAACTGCGGAAAAAGTTCTCTTAATGCTTCTGTATTTTTTATTTCTTTTTCCGTCAATGCTTTTATTAAATATTCCTGTTGTTTCATTCCCGATTGCTCTACTTTTTTCTTAACAAGTTCATATTCTTTTTCAGTCATACGAATTACAATTTGCTTTGGTCTTGTTCTGTTCATTTTTTCTTTCTGTCCTCGCTTTCTTCAATGAGATTTTTTTATGCTTCATGGAGCTACCTACGAAGTAGATCAGCGAAATGCAGCATACAAAAATCGGACTATATTACTGCTATACCCAAAGGGAGGGTTGAGGGGTGGAAAGCCCCTCATAGGTTCAAAGGGCAACGCCCTTGCAAGCTTCTGAAGTGTAGCCTTTGGCTATCACTTTAGGGAGCTTGCAAAACATCACCGCTCACATTATACCGCTTATGTAAAATTATGTCAATCGTGAGCGTTAGTTTTGAGCAGTAAAAGAAAAATTGCGATAGCTTTTTTTCTTTTGCGTGAAAAACGATTGAGATTTTTTAAAAAAAGAGAGCAGTTTTTTTGCTCTCTTTTTTGTAAAATCTCAATGTGATGTTTTTGTTGCAAGACATAATGAAAACCTGTCATAAATGAATTTTATTTCCGATTGAATTTTCCTATCTTTTCAGTATCGAAAAGTCCTGTGTTTCGATTGCCTTTTTCAGTTCATCAAGTGACAATCCCTTGTCTGATAATTGCTTTTGAAATTCGCAAAATTCTGCTTCTGAAATTTGACTTTTTATAGCTGAAATTTCTGCTTGCTTCTCCTTGATTTTTTCATCAATGCTTTTTCTTTTTTCAAGTAAAGGTTGCAAAGAGTTCTCCGCTTTTTTTAATTTCTCTTTCAGTTTTTCGATATTCATTTTCTTAATTCCTTTCTACTATTTTTTCAATAAGTCCATATGTAGCAGGACAATATTTTTTAAGTTTTTTTCCTTGCATGAAATACATTGTAAATGCTCCTGCAAAGTATTCACTTTTACAAGAAATATGATAATTGCTTTCTTCTACAAAATTAAAATAATTTTCCTTTTCCTCTTGATAAGTTTTTTCAAAATCTTCACTTACCGATATAGAAAAAAGCTTGTCTACATAATGTCCGTATTCGTGAAATAATGTGCTTTCTATCAACTCTTTTTCATTGAGTATTGTTATACAGTTGTTGCTCATTTGAAATGTTCCTATTACTCTGCTTTCTGCTCCGTACTCTGTATAGTCACTTTCGGGAAAAGCTTCACTTCTTAAATTGATTTTACCGCCATTTTCTTTGTGACTTTCAACTAACCATTTAGGAAGTTTTTTTAATGTCTTTTCTAAAATTCTTATATCATCTTTGACCGCCGTTCCCTGCACTATTATATACTCGTTGTAAGTGCCAGTGATTGGCTTTATTTCCTGCCATTCACTGTTAAACGCAAACAGTAAAAGAGCAAGAAGTGAAAGTGTTACCGCTGAACGGATAAGCAAATTTATTTTGTATCTCCATTCTATATTAAGTTCAATTTCTTCAATCAGATAAGCTATCATTCCTGCTCCTTTCTGTTATCACCGTGATAAACTTTTACTGCTTACTTGTAAAAGTTTTATCATCATAATAGCTTGCTTTCTGCAATCTCTTGTAACCATTCGGGAACACACATACAACGTCCTGCAAGTATGCAAATTCTTCGGGTTTGATAATGCGTTTTTCTTCCGTTCCTGTGCTTGTTCCCTGTCCTTTTCCGACACCCATAATATCAGCATTGTAATTGCTTGATACTTTCTTTCTGTCATACGTTCCGACAAGCTTAGAACACCATTCCTGCGTGTTCGGTTCTCCTGCTTTCAATATTGCCTTATATGAACAGTTATCCGCTATAACTTCCGCTACGTCCTTTCCGTAAATTGCGTTTAACTGACTCTTGCTCTGAACGAATAAAGCAATATGTATCTTTTTGCTTCTAAGGGTAGCAAGTCCATTTGAAATTGCTCCGATTTTTCCCAGTCTTGGGAACTCGTCAATAAGGAAAAGAATAGGAGTTTTGTTTCCCTCTGCTCTGCGTTCAAAAGATTTTAAGAACTGATTGCACATCATTCCTAAAAGGTCTTTCCACTCGTCAAGCTTATGTTCGGGAATACAACAGAAAATGTCTTTTCCGTTTTCAAGGTCTGCGGGAGTAATGCAATTTCCCTCTCCGTTTAATGCCCTTTGCAGGTTGCTATTTGTAGCAAATACTGTAATGTGGTTTGATATTTCCGCAAATACACCCGAAAGAGTTTTTTCGTCCATTCCGCTAAACTCTGAAACGTGTGCTTTTACGGTCTGTGCTTCTTCCCTATCGTCCGTCATAATAGTATCAATCATTTTGCTGATAGGCTTAGATTTGATTTCAAGCATTGTATCTGAGAAATTGTACCCTAAACCGAAAAAGTACAATATCAAGCCTGTTAAAAGGTTCTGTGCTGAATTTATCCAAAATGGGTCTTTTGTATCGGGCGGTAAAGGACAAATGCTTATTGCTATCTGTCTTGCTTCGCTCGATACATCATCAGTATGTTTCAGTGTATAAAAAGGGTCATATCCGCAAGCTTCACGGTCTGTCGGATTGAATACCTTAATATTTTCCATTCCCCTTGCTTTTCCTGTCTTTTGATACAGTTCCCCTTTAATATCAATCGCAAATACTCTCTCTTTCCAACTCATAAGAGTAGGAATTGCAATACTGGAAGTCTTTCCGCTACCTGCTCCACCAACTACAAGAATATGTCCGTCTGTGGTTTCGGGCATTACTGCATATTTTCCGCTTTGCTTTCCAAATACAACACCCTGCACATCAGCACCCGATACAAGCTTGATAGTATTTCCGTCTACCTTTGCTTCTATACCCTTTTCCTGTCTTTGTTTCAATAGTCCTATCCATGAAAAAGAACGGTCTTTCTTTACCATTCGGACAATGTTCTGACTTACTGAAAAGGCAGTAAGCGGAAATGCCAAATACCACAACACCTTATCAATGATAAAATATAAAACTGGATAATTTGAACACGGTTGTCCTGTTATGATTTCAACGGCAAGTCCTAAAGCCAAAGGAAGTAAAAACCACCCGAACCCCATAAAAATTAAAAACTTCAAAATTTTTATTGTAACTTTAAATAACGTAATGAAAACCTTTGCTATTGTTCCTAAATCTTTTCCGTCCATTATCTCTCATGTCCCCCTTTTTCTAAGCTTCTTTCCTGTCTTTCTCGTTGCCTTTCGGCTATTTTGTCCTTGTTTCTTTCCTGTATAGCCTTGAATTTTTCCCTCGGTGTCAATTCCCTTTGTTGCCCCTGCTCTTTGCCCTGCGGTTTTTCCTGCACTGGCTTTTCTTTGGCTTCTGTTTTCTCGGCTCTCTTTTCGTCATAATAACCCGATTTTATAAGCCTTTCGTATTTATCCTGCGTATTGGCTAAATCCCTCAAATCATCAGAATAATTGTTCTGTTGCTTTTCTTCGGTTCTCTTGGGTTCTTCTTTCTGCCTGTTTTCTTCCTGCCTTTGCCTTTCCTCTTTCTGCCTGTTTTCCTGCTTTATGCGTTCTTCCTGCCTTGCTCTCTGCTCCTGCTTTTGTCTTTCCTGCCTTGCCTGTTCTTCACGTCTGCGGTTTTCGTCCTGCCTGCGTTGTTCGTCCTGTCGCATACGGTCAAGCCTTGCCTGTTCTTCCTGCCTTTGCCTGTCCTGTCTTGCCTGTTCCTCGGCTCTGTGGCTTTCTTCATGCCTTTGTTTGTCCTGCCTTGCCTGTTCCTCGGCTCTGCGTTGTTCCTCGGTCATTTTTCCACTCTCCTCTCTATACACTTTATTTTTTCTATGCTTCAACCAAAAAAACGGTAGAAGTTGCAACCATAACACCAGTAAAATAATGATTAAAAAATAATCTTTCGTTCTGCAACACTCCTTTTAATGCGGAGCTACCCGAACTTGTTCGGATCAGCGGAGCATTACTGCTCCTGCACCTCAACTCACTTTTTTATCCTTGCTCTGACATACTCTAAATTGCCACAATACGGAGTGCCTACAAGATACCATTCACGGTCAATGCTCATTTCCATGCGTGTTTCCACCCACTTATCATCAACCAATACCTCTAAAGGTTCGCCACAATGGAAACCGTCATTTTCCCAAAGGTCGGAAACAAGTAGTCCATAGCGGTCATTTGCTGAATTGTACCCCAATCTTCCTTGTATCACT
>JBGVEN010000015.1:0-310744 GCA_045120135.1 Monoglobaceae bacterium
AATTGTCGTAATATTGTACTTTCAGTACTTAATATTACCGCTTTTCTCACTGTGTACTTTTCAAACATCACTGCTTCCCTCTCACGAGAGAGCCTATCTAATATATCACACCGGACAACTTTTGTCAACCCTTTTTTTGAATTTTTTTTAATTCTTTTTCGGTCCAACCCCGTCGCTCGGCGCAACTCGTTTATATTAACACATCTACCTCTTCTTGTCAAGTACTTTTTTACAAAAAAATTATATTTTTTTATATAATATTACCATTTTCTTTTACAGATATACTTTACATTATAAAACAAAGAACAGAAGCCAAAATCGACTTCTGTTCTTATATTATTTAGGACATTTTCTTTTCGAGAATTTCCTTAATTACAGCCGGGTCGCCTGCGCCTTTAAGTTCTTTCATGCAAGCACCGAACAAAGCCTGAATAGCCTTTGTTTTACCATTTCTGTAATCTTCAACCGCACGGGAATTTTCGCTGATTATTCTATCGATAATAGTGTCAATTGCCGATGAATCAACCTGTCTGTCGAGACCGTTTTCCTTACAGAAAGCAATCGGATCAACGTCATCTTCGATAACTGCAATAAGAATCTTCTTTGCTGCGACTCTGTTAATCTTTCCACCATCAACCAGCTTAATAATATCACTAAGCTTTTGGGGAGTGATTGCAAGATCCGCAAAGGTTTTACCATCCTTACGAAGAACACCTGCGCAGTCAGTTAAAATCCAGGTTGCAGCATCCTTGGCATTGCAGCCAAGAGCAACCGTATCGTCGAGCAGCTTGCTTATTTTATTGTTAGAAATAAGCATATCGATTTCTTTATCAGAAATACCGGCGTTTCTATATTGCTCTGCTTTTTCGTCAACAGCCTCAGGCTTATTCGCCTTTATTTTTTCAAGCCATTCATCGTCAATAATTATCGGCATAAGGTTTGCATCAGGGAAGTAACGATAGTCCGCTTCAGTTTCCTTGTTGCGCATTGCAAAAGTTTTGCCGCTTACATCATCGAAACGGCGTGTTTCCTGAACAAGCTCCTCTGTTTCGAATTCAAGAGCATCCATATGACGCTGAGCCTCATAACGGATTGCACGTTCGATTGCATCAAATGAGCTCATATTCTTTATTTCGGTACGAACACCAAATTCTTCACTACCCTCAGGGCGGACGGAGATGTTAACATCACAACGCATAGCACCCTCTTCACATTCGGAAATTCCACCGGAAATAAACATTGACTTAAGTTTATTGAGGTATGTTGTAACCTCTTCTGCACTACGGAAATCCGGCTGAGTAACAATCTCAATAAGCGGAACACTTGTACGGTTGAAGTCAACAAATGACGAGTTACCACCGTGAACAAGCTTACCTGCATCTTCTTCCATATGAATCTGCTTAATACGGATATCTCGTGTACCCTCTGATGTTTTCAATGTTACACAACCATCTGTACAAATGGGGTGGTTGAGCTGTGTTATCTGATAAGCACAGGGAAGATCCGGATAATAATAATTCTTTTTGTCGAAAGTGGTGTATCTGTTGATATTACAGTTGAGCATAAGACCTGCTGTAACAGCAAGCTCAACAACACGCTTATTCATAACCGGAAGCATACCGGGCATGCCTGAACAAGCCGGACAAACACAGTCATTTGGTTCTTTAGCCGCAGAATGACCGCCGCAAGAACAAAATATTTTAGATTCGGTGCTTAACTCCACATGGGTTTCAAGGCCGATGACAAGTTCATATTTCATAATTATTCACCTTTCCTTTCAACACTGTGTGCAAGGCTCAAAAGCGTGCTTTCTGCAAAGTGTTTGCCCACAAGCTGAACCTTGCCGCAAACAAGAGCCGGAATTCCGATAAGATTTGCAACAGAAGTGAAAACACTCTCAGCAAAAACCCTACCAAACGCTTCGTGAATATCATATGGAGCATATTTAGCTGTGCTGCACGCAGGCATAACAATTGCATCATATTCGCCCAAAAGCTTCTCAATACCCTCGGCTACTACTCTGCGGACACGAAGAGATTTATCATAACAATCCTTATAACGATTCTTGGAAAGAACATCTGAACCATAGAGTATTACAGCTTTTGTAAGGAAGTTAAAGCCCTCCGTCCTGGAATTTACATACAGCTCATCGATATTCTTATAATTCTTTGCACGATGACCGTATTTTACGCCATCATATCTTGAAACATTGTTACAGGTTTCAGCAGACATAAGAATCTGCCAAGCAGTATTTGCAATATCAAATAAATCGCAGGAAATTTCGTCCACAACTACACCTTTTTTAGCAAGAGCATCAATATACGCTTTTACCTCTGCCTTTACAGCATCGTCAGCTTTGTCAATCAGTTCTTTGATTACACAAACCTTCATTTCCGAGACAGTCTCAGCGTTTGAGTAGTTATAGCTTTCATTCTTGAGGCTTGTTCCGTCTTTTTCATCGTACCCTGCAATAACAGACAATATTTCCTTTAACCCGTCAGTATCTTTTGCATAAACACCAAGCTGTTCGCCTGATGCCGCTGTTGAAATCACACCATAACGTGATACTGTTCCGTAGGTGGGTTTAAGAAATCTAACATTTGATAACGCCGCCGCTCTTCGCGGTGCACCATTTACATCCACACCAAGAGCCGCTTTAACCTCGCCGTTTGCAACAAGTTCTGCCGCTGCACCACGAATAGTATCCTGTTTTTCTGCATAATACGAAAACTCACCTGCAAGGTCAAGTCCAAATTCGCCAACATGGGTTTTGCCTGATACTGTATATCCCTTGCTTTGAAGTCTTGTAACAGCTTCTGCATCAAAAAGAGGTTTAAAACCCTCTAAAATTCTTGAACCTGCAGTTGCAACCACATCCTTAACAAGAATTGTATCATCAACAGCAATATTTCCTTTTTCATTCAGCTGTGCTGCATAATATTTCATTCTACACACCTCACTTTACAAGTCTGGGAACCTGCCAACTGTCTTCGCTTCTCTCAGGAGCACCCTCAAGCAGGCTCTCTCTGGTAAACGGCTGTTTACGCTCGTCTTCACGAAGAACATTGGTCATTGGCATCACATATATCATCTCTTCGACATTTTCTGTATCGATTTTCTTAAGTGCTTCTTCTTGCTCGTTCATTCCTTTGAAAATGCCCTGCATTACGCCTTCCTCATCTTCTGTAAGCGAAAGCTGATTAAGCTGCTGTGCATTTGAGAATGTTGAACGCTTTCCTAAAGCCTGTTTGCCTGCGCCGGTTGCCGATGCACGCTGGGCAAGAGCACTGCCGCTACCAAGCAGGTGAACATCCTCAAGCTGCTGGTTTGTAACCTCGCTCGGTGCCCCAAGCAACAAATCCTGAGCATTTCCGTTAAGCGGGAATGCAATTACATCAAGAATTTTTTCTTCGTCGGTAAGAAGCATTACCATACGGTCGATACCGGGTGCCATACCGGCGTGAGGCGGTGCACCGTACTGGAATGCAGTATAGAGAGCGCTGAATCTTGTTTTGAGTTCGCTTTCGCTGTAACCTGCAATCTCAAACGCTTTCTTCATTATATCAATATCGTGGTTACGAACGGCACCGGATGCAAGTTCAATACCGTTACCAACAAGGTCATACTGATATGCAAGAACCTCAGTCGGGTCTTTTGTGAGAAGCGCATCCATTCCACCTTGAGGCATTGAGAACGGGTTGTGGGTAAAGATTGTATCGCCCGTTTCCTCGTCAATCTCATACATCGGGAAATCAACAACAAAACAGAATTCAAATGCATCGTCACGTATAAGGTCAAGCTGTTCTTTTTTTGCAAGCCAGGTACGGATATGACCCGCCTTTTTCTCTGTGTCATTTTTCTTATCGTCACAGATGAAGAACAGCGTTTCGCCTTCTTTAACGCCGGTGAGTTCAATAATTTCTGCTTTCTTTGCATCACTAAGGAACTTTGCAATAGGACCTGCAAATGCACCATCCTTAAGGGTTATATATCCAAGACCGCCAAGCCCTACTTCGGCAGATGTAGCAAACTTGAGCGAGTCTTCAAAGAACTTTTTAGACTTGCCCTGGCAGTTCGCAACAATACCGCGTACGGGCTTGCCCTTGAATGCGGGGAAATCAACATCTTCAAAAAATGCAGTTAAATCACAGATAATAAGAGGGTTACGAAGGTCGGGCTTATCGGAGCCGTATTTCATCATTGCCTCCGCATAGGTAATGCGTCTGAACGGTTTTTCAGTTACCTTTTTATCTGAAAACTTTTTGAATGTGTCATAAATAACATCTTCGCACACATCAAGAACTTCTTCCTGTGTTGCAAAAGCCATTTCAAAGTCGAGCTGATAGAATTCGCCCGGTGAACGGTCTGCACGGGCATCCTCGTCACGGAAGCAGGGCGCAACCTGGAAGTATCTGTCAAAGCCTGACACCATCAAAAGTTGCTTGAACTGCTGGGGTGCCTGGGGAAGTGCATAGAACTTGCCCGGATGCTTACGGCTTGGAACAAGGAAGTCACGGGCCCCCTCAGGAGAAGACGCTGTGAGGATAGGTGTCTGCATATCCAGAAAACCTTTTTCCTCCATCTTGTTTCTGAGGTGACGAATAATTTTTGAACGAATAACGAGGTTTTCGTGGTTCTTGGGATTACGAAGGTCAAGGTAGCGGTACTTGAGACGCACCTCATCCTTACTTGCTCTTGATGCTCTTACCTCAAAGGGGAGCATATTTTTACTTTTACCAAGAACATCAAGTGTGTCTGCAACAAGTTCTACTTCACCTGTTGCAATTTTTGTATTTACTGTTTCAGCATCACGCTTTTCAACAGTACCACTAACCGAAATAACCGTTTCACGGTTTACATTTTTAAGCAATGCTTCGTTGTGAATAACAACCTGCGTAACGCCGGTGTAGTCACGAAGGTCTACGAATATAACGCCGCCGTGGTCACGAACAACATCTACCCAGCCTGCAAGCTGAACTGTTTTGCCGATATGCTCATCGCGTATATCGTTGCAGAAGAGAGTTCTATACATAATAATGTACCTCCTTAATTTTTTAAAACAAAGCGGCTTTGCCGTTCGCTTTGCGACGGTCTAAGCAATCACGCTTTGTTTGCCCATGTGCATTTCGGCAAAGCCAAAAATTTTGCACGGGCATTATTTTTATATTTTATTGTTTGATAGGGAATTGCGTAATTTCCTATCAAATAATAAAAGTCCCGGGAATATATGAAATATTCCCGGGACGAGAAAACAAAATTTACCCGCGGTGCCACCCGAATTGATATACCCTAAAGTATATCCGCTTTTGATATTTATTTTTGTATACATTGCAGAGTGTTCCCGAACTTACTACTTATCTGAAACGCGCTTTCAGTCGGTGACGCGTTCTCCCTGACAGACTTTCCACAAAAGCCGAGTCTCTGCAAATTATTATAGCAAACAAAAATATTTTTGTCAATATTATTTTTACCGGTAACATCAGGTAATATTCACAAAAATATACCGCACAGAAAATCTGTGCGGTATTTGTTTTAAATAACTTTATCGTCCACTTCCTTGCCAAGCATTTCCATAAATGCATCAAGTGACATTGAACCAAGGTCGCCCTGTTTTCTTGAACGGACAGAAACTGTGCCCTCGTTCATTTCCTTTTCACCTGCGATTATCATATACGGAACCTTTTCAAGCTGAGCTTCACGAATCTTGTAGCCAATCTTCTCGCTTCTTTCATCGATTTCAACTCTAAAGCCCTTCTTCTGCATTTCATCATACAGCTTATCCGCATATTCTCTGTAGTTATCAGAGATAGGAAGGATCTTAACCTGAGTGGGAGCAAGCCATGCCGGGAATGCACCTGCATACTTTTCAATCAGCAACGCAAGAGTTCTTTCATAGCAACCGATTGAAGTTCTGTGAATGATGTATGGATTCTTCTTGCTGCCGTCAGAATCAATATATTCCATACCAAATTTTTCAGCAAGCATCTGGTCAATCTGGATTGTGATAAGTGTATCTTCCTTACCGAATACATTCTTTATCTGAATATCGAGTTTAGGACCATAGAATGCAGCCTCACCGATACCAACCTTATAGGGAATTTCAAGATGGTCAAGTATTTTCGCCATTGTATCCTGAGCTTCGTCCCACTGTTCCTTTGTTCCAATATACTTATCTCTGTCATCGGGATCCCACTGTGAGAATCTGTAAGATACATCCTCATAAAGTCCCAATGTCTTAAGCATATATATTGCCATTTCAAGACAGCTTTTAAATTCTTCTTCAAGCTGGTCGGGACGGCACATAAGATGTCCCTCAGAAATAGTAAACTGTCTTACACGAATAAGTCCGTGCATTTCACCTGATGCTTCGTTTCTGAAAAGGGTTGAAGTTTCACCATATCTCAGGGGAAGGTCACGATAGCTGCGCATTTTGTTGAGGTATGCCTGATACTGGAATGGGCAGGTCATTGGACGAAGTGCAAAAACTTCCTTATCCTTTTCCTCATCACCCATTACAAACATACCATCTTGATAATGATCCCAGTGACCGGAAATTTTGTAAAGGTCACTTTTTGCCATATACGGAGTTTTTGTTCTTACCCAACCGTGCTTGTCTTCATGGTCTTCAACAAATCTCTGCAAAATCTGCATAATCTTTGCACCCTTGGGAAGCAAAATAGGAAGCCCCTGACCAATACTGTCAACAGTTGTAAAAATTTCAAGTTCACGTCCAAGCTTGTTGTGGTCTCTCTTTTTAGCCTCTTCCAATCTTTCAAGGTGCTCGTCAAGGTCAGCTTTCTTGGGGAATGCAGTTCCGTAAATTCTTGTAAGCATTTTGTTATTCTCGTTGCCACGCCAATAAGCACCGGCTGTATACTGAAGCTTTATAGCCTTGAGCTTGCCTGTTGACAAAAGATGCGGACCTGCACAAAGGTCAACAAAATCACCCTGCTTATAAATCGAAATGATTGCATCCTCAGGAAGGTCCTCTATAAGCTCCACCTTATAATCCTCGTCCAAATCAGTCATCATCTTTATAGCTTCCGCTCTTGGGATTTCAGCTCTTTCGAGTCTGATATCTTCCTTGATAATCTTCTTCATTTCTGCTTCCAGAGCATCAAGGTCTGAATTTGTAAGCGGTGCTTCAAAATCAAAATCATAATAGAATCCGTCATCTATAGCAGGACCGATTGCCAGCTTTGCCTTGGGATATATTCTCTTAACCGCCTGTGCCAAAACATGGGATGCTGTGTGTCTGTAAGTTCGTCTGCCGTCCTCGTCATCGAATGTGAGGAAATTAACCGCACAATCCCTTTCCGGTACAAAATCCAGACCGTGAACTTCGCTGTCCACACTTGCAGCAAGAGCCACCCTTGCAAGTCCCTCGCTGATGGACTTTGCCATTTCAATAAGACTGGTTCCGTTTTCAAAAGCCTTTACATCTCCGCCTTTGAATGTAATGTTTATCATAGCAATCCGCTCCTTTCTTTATTTTTTCCTTTATACTGCATTTTTCGCAGCATCGGGTTGCTTTCATATATAAATAACATTGTAACTCAAAAACAAAAAAATTGCAATAGAAGAATTGCAATTTTTTGCTATAATATTTAATTATTTCGTCCCATAAGGTAATTTGCAAATTCTTTCAGGAACTTTGCCTTTTCGCCAAAGCATTCAAGAGCCGAAATTGCGTTTTGTGTAAGCTCCTCTGCCTTAGCACGGGCATTGTTAAGTCCCAAAAGTGTAACATAAGTTGTTTTTTCGTTTTCTGCATCGCTGCCGATTGGTTTGCCAAGCACAGCCTCATTACCAATGCAGTCAAGAATATCGTCCTGGACCTGAAATGCAAGACCTATATTATCCGCAAATTTAGCAAGAGCCTCAATCTGTTCATCTGTTGCACCTGTAGCTATTGCTGCCGAAACAACCGGAACCTTAATAAGCGCACCCGTTTTGCGATTATGCATATATGTAAGGGTTTCTTCCTTTACATCAGGCTTACCCTCGCTCTCCAAATCAACCACCTGTCCGCCAATCATGCCCTCACAGCCAGCCGCCTTTGCTATCTCACAAACAATTTTCAGAACCTTATCCGCCTTAAGGGATTTGTATGATGTTAAGTCTGACACAATTTCAAACGCCATAGTTAAAAGTCCATCTCCGGCAAGAAGTGCAGTTTCCTCATTGAACTGCTTATGGCAGGTTGGCCTGCCTCTGCGTAAATCGTCGTTATCCATACACGGTAAGTCATCATGGATAAGCGAATATGTATGTATACATTCAATTGCAACACCAATTTTCAGCACATCATCAAGGTCTGCGCAAAGCATATCGCCCACCGCCAACGCAAGCACCGGACGAATTCTTTTCCCCCCAGCTGTAATGCTGTAAGTCATTGCATCATATACACTTTTTTGTAAACACTCTCGTTTATAAAACAATCTGTCAATTTCATCATTGACCATTTTGCGGTATATATCAAACTGCTTTTGAAAATCCATAACTTCCTCCACCGAACTATTCTACTTCAAACGGTGTTTCGCAAATCTCACCATCACTATTTTTCATAAGAACTGTTATTTTTTGCTCGGCTTTTTTTAACTGACTTGTACATTCCTTAGTTCTGCGTATTCCTTCCTCAAAAAGTCCAAGCATTTCATCAAGGCTCACTTCGCCGGCTTCAAGCCTTTGAACAATACCCTCAAGCTCCTTTATATTTTCTTCAAAGCTGACTTCTGTTTTCTTTGTAGCCATTCTTTTTCCCCTCTCTTTATCTAACAATCGTGCTGATTTCACCGTCCGAGACACGCACCGTCATTGTATCGCCTGTATCTACCTGTTTAATACTTCTGACAACCTCGCCATTGCTGTTTTTTGCAACTGAGTATCCACGATTAAGAGTTCCAAGCGGACTGAGTCCATCAAGTCTTGATGCTGTAACGCCTATTTCCTGCTGTTTTCTTACAAGGACAGCATGCGTTGCTTTCTCAAGCATTTTGGTAAGGTGGTCAAGGTATATACTCTTTTCGTTAATCTTTGATACAGGGTCACGAATAACCTGTTTGTCAGAATACATTTTAAGTATCAGCTGTCTGTTATCCAGTATTTTCTTTGTTGCGTTCTTTATCCGCATCTCGTAGCTTTGGAATTTATCCCTAAGCTCTAACTCCGAGGGTACAGCAAGCTCTGCCGCAGCCGAGGGCGTTGGTGCTCTTAAATCCGCTGCAAAATCCGCAATGGTAAAATCTGTTTCATGCCCTACTGCTGAAATAACGGGTATTTCACTTGCAAATATTGCTCTAGCAACAATCTCTTCGTTAAACGCCCACAAATCTTCAATCGAGCCGCCGCCTCTTCCAACAATCAATACATCGACAGACTTTGTTTGGTTAAAATACTCAATCGCTTTGACTATACTCTCTGCTGCACCATTGCCCTGAACCAAAGCCGGATACAAACATATATCACAAAACGAAAAACGTCTTGTAATAATATTAATAATATCCCGTACAGCCGCACCTGTCGGGGCAGTAACCACGCCTATCCGTTTGGGAAAGTCGGGAATAGGCTTCTTAACAGAAGAATCAAATAGTCCCTCTGCTTGCAGTTTTGCCTTTAGCCTTTCAAACTGTTCGTACAGATTTCCTTTTCCATCTTTGGTCATTTTGTTTATATAAAGCTGGTACTGACCGTCACGTTCATAAACAGAAACACGCCCCTCGGCAACTACCTGCATTCCATTTTCCGGTTTGAAATCAAGAGTCATTGCCGAGGTTCGGAACATTACCGCACGGATAACCCCTGTCTCGTCTTTAAGAGACATATACATATGTCCGGAAGAGTGGTGCTTAAAATTTGAAATTTCACCTTTAAGTTTTATGTTTCCAAAAAGCGGAACCTGTGCAAAAAGGTCTTTTATAAACAAATTAAGCTGAGTTACAGTAAAGACCTGTTTTTCATAATCCATAGTTCCGCCCTCCTTTTATATTTTTGAATTCATTCTTCCTATCTGGCAAACGCCAACAGCATTATCAGTTGAAAGCTCCGGCTCTGCGAAGTAAACACTGGGCATATCCGAAAACTCGCCCCGCATAAACCGCGACGAAGAAACTCCGCCCACCATAAGAACATTTTCTACATTATATTTCTTTTTTGCAGCCTGAACAGACTTTTTCACAGAGTCTGCAATGCATTTCATCGTACAGTACGCCACGAACGAGCTTTCGCCTCCGGCTTCAATCAATCTTTCGCACCTTGTTTCCTCGCCTGAAAAATTAATATATTCCTCTTTGACACAGGTTTTAACCTTTGGTTTTTCACCCATAAATTCACACGCCGAATAATCAAGGTATTTGCCGCACGGAAACTCCATACCAAGCTTAACACCTATACGGTCGATAAACTGTCCTGCCGGCAAATCCAGCGTTCCTCCCACAATTTCACATTCAAATCCGCTACTGTTAGGCTTTGCAAGCAAAAGCTCGGTTGTGCCTCCAGACAGATGGTATGTCAGAAAAGGCTCTTCCATTATCGAATACTTTCTGCACGAATGTATTGCTGCCATAATATGCCCTTCCTGATGCGATGTTTCAATGTACTCTGCACTCAAAGCATCCGCAAAAACCCTTGCAAATGACTGTCCTGCCAAAAAAACCGGCATATATGAGCCTTCCACATTTCTCGGTCGCGAGCTGACAGCTATGGTTACAGCATCAAATTCACGGAAATTAATCTGTTCTTTTAATTCGTCAAAACAAAGTGGCAGATTTTTGATATGCTGAAAAACCGCCTCGGACTGTCTGAGGCCGCAATCGCCCTCTTTCACCTTCAGCGGTTTTTTTATCTGTATTACAGCATCGCCTGTATCTGCTGCAACCGAAGTGGTATAACAGCTTGTATCAATTCCTAAAACAAGTTTTTTGCTACTCATTTTACAGCACCGCTGAGCTTGCCTAAAATACCATTTATAAACGGCGCTGCTTCTTCACCGTCATACTTTTTAGCAAGGGCAACAGCCTCGTTAACCGAAACGGGTGCCGGAATATCGTCACAATAATCAATCTCATACGCTGCCAGGCGAAGAACAGCAAGGCTCACGCAGGAAATTCTGTCAATCTTCCAGTCCTTTGAAAGCTCGCCGATTTTTTCATCAATGCCGTCAAGATTTGATATAACACCTCTGACAACCTTTTCAATATATTCCTGCTGGTTACCCGGCTTGTATTCCTCTACAAAATCCGCAAGGATTGTCTCAATTTCTTCAGGCTGAAATTTATACTCAAAAAGGAGTATAAACGCATATTCTCTTGCCTTTGTTCTATTCATTTGTATTCACTCAGCCTTTCATTATTCTTCTGTGGTTGCTTCCTCTTCACCATCTTCTGCAGCAGCTTCAACCGTTTCTGTCTCTGCAACTACAGTGTTTACTCCCTCAATATTTACATTAACAGCAGTAACATTAAGGCCGGTCATTGCCTCAACTTCACTTTTGGTCTTGCCTTGAATTTCCCACGCAACATCGGGAATTTTAACGCCGTATTCAACAACAACAAACATATCAATCTTAACATCACGGTCATTAACTGTAACCTTAACGCCTTTTGAGGGATTCTTTTTACCTAAAAGCTCTGCAAAACCACCGGTGAGAGAATTTACCATTCCGTAAACACCGTCAATACTCTTTGCAGCAATAGCGGCAATCGTTGCAATTACATCATTGGAAATTGCAATATTTCCATCCTTGTCAATATTTGTATTTAAAACTTTTTCTTCAACGCTCATATTTACCCTCCTACTATAATTTAAAGAGTTCTATATTTCAAGTATAACATAAACAATATAATTTTACAATTCTTTTTTAAATTATTTTTTGTTTATTTTACAATGAGAAAATTGCACCGCAAGCAGCACCGATTGCAATATACAAAAGCGGATGCTTTTTGAATTTAAACACCCCGAACAGCAGTACTGCAAAAAGAATAAGTTTTTTAAAATCTATTGCGTATATAAGGTTTTCCGCTCCCGCAATAATGAATGTCTGAAAGAAAACGTTAAGCACAGAAACCGCAAGAAGACCCGAAACCGCAGCACGAAGTCCGTAGAATAGATTCTTTACCATAATACTGTCCCTGAATTTTTCAAGAATTCTGGCAATAATCAATATAACGATAATACTCGGCATAACAAGAGCAACAGTTGATACAATCCCGCACAGCACACCGCCTGTTTGAAAACCGAGGTAGGTTGCCATATTAACCCCGATAGGTCCGGGTGACGATTCGGATACCGCTATCATATTGGTAAGCTCGTCTGCCGTGAACCAGTCATATTTTGTGGTAAGTTCAAAGAGGAATGGCAAAGTCGCAAGACCCCCGCCAACAGAAAAAAGACCTACCTTGAACATTTCTGCAAATAATAAAAGATATGTCATTTTCCGTCCCCTCCTTTTTCCGCTTTTGCCCTTGCTGTAACTGATTTATATATCAATGCGGAAGCGCCTGCAATTATAACAATTAATATTGTAGATACATTAAAGAATATTGACAGCACAAATGCAACTGCCGCAACCACCCAGGTAAACCAGTCCGAAAGTCCGGCTTTTCCGATTTTAAGTATTGCCTGAACCAAAATGGCACATACTGCAACACCTATCCCTGAAAAAGCATGCTGTACAACAGGGTTATCATAGATTGCTGATAATACAGAGGCGATAAGAGAAATAATTATTATGGATGGACATATAACACCCAAAGTTGCAACAACTCCTCCTATATTTCCAAATTTTTTGTAACCCACAAATGTTGCAGTATTTACCGCAATAACACCAGGGGTACATTGTCCAATGGCAAAATAGTCCATAAGTTCTTCCATAGTTGCCCACTTATGTTTCACAACAACTTCCCTTTCAAGCATAGGCAGCATTGCATATCCGCCACCAAACGTAAGAGCACCAATTTTGAAAAAAGCAATAAAAAGCTTAGTAAGTTCCTTTATTTTTGTCATTCTGTTTTCCTCATTTTTCTAATTTTTATATATTATATACTAATTGTAAACATATTGCAAACACTTCTTTCAACGCTTGACAAATTTTTTTAAAGGAATTATACTAGAAAATAACGATTAGGAGGACAATAATATGTTTAATGCTGAAGAAATTAAGAAAATGAATAATCAGAGTATGGGTGAAGAAATCGCCAACTCCATCTCCCACGGAATAGGAGCACTGCTTGCAATTGCAGGAACTGTAATCGCCATTATATACGCTTGTCTTCACGGTGACGCACGAAGCATTGTATCCGCCTCACTTTACGGTTCCGGACTTATTATTTTGTATATGTCTTCCACCCTGTATCACTCAATTACAAATTTAAAAGCAAAGCGTATTTTCCGTATACTGGATCACTGCTCAATATATATACTTATATTCAGTTCGTATATTCCGGTTTCACTTTCGCTTATGCGTGGTGCTGCAGGCTGGGTTCTTTTTGGAATTAATGCCGGCTGTACAGTCCTTGGTGTTACTCTCACCGCAATTAATATGAAAAAATACCATAAGCTTGCAATGGTTTTATATCTTCTTATGGGATGGTCAATTGTATTTTTAGGTCTTCCTACTCTTATATCACTTCCCAAAACTGCAATCTGGCTTTTGCTTTTGGGCGGTCTTTGCTACACCGGTGGTATTGCATTCTTTGCAATGAAAAAGCCAAGATATATGCATTCAATTTGGCATATTTTTGTTCTTGCCGGAAGTATTTTGCAGTATTTCGCATTCCTTTTCTATGCACTTCCATATCCCAGATAAATTAACAGAAAGGTGAATACTATGAAATTAGGCCTTGTTTTAGAGGGCGGCGCAAGCCGTGCTCTTTTCACTTGCGGAGCCTTGGATGCCTTGCTTGAAGAAAATATACATGCAGATTATGTAATTGGTGTTTCTGCAGGAATCGCTTACGGAACAAGCTATGTATCAAGGCAGTTTGGCCGCAATCTTGAGTTATCGCTCAAATATTTGAACGATAAAAGATATATGGGAATGAGACACTTGCTCAATCCCCACAAACGCTCATATTACAATATGGATTTTGCTTTCAAAAGAATTCCTCGCGAGCTCGTTCCCTTTGATTTTAATGCATATACAAAATACAGTAAGGATGTTAAGGTTCTTGCCGGTCTTTCGAATATGAATACCGGGCAGATAGAATACAAAGAATTGCCTACGGACGACTGGGATTTGCACCTGCAAATACTTTGGGCGAGTTGCGCTCTCCCATTTCTGTTTCAACCAGAGGACATTGATGGTCAGCTTTATATGGATGGCGGAATTTGCGACCCTATTCCATTTAAAAAAGCATTAAATGATGGATGCGACAAGCTGATAACAATTCTTACTCGTGAACGGAGTTATGCAAAGCATAGTGATACATCAAGTCGCTTTGCTAGCCGAAGCTTTAAAAAATACCCCGAATTTTCAAAAGCGCTTCTTGAAAGACCGGCAAAATACAATTCCGACCGCAACGAGCTTTTTGCTATGGCTGACAAAGGCGAGGCAATAGTAATTACCCCAAAAGACACAACAGGCTTTAAACGGACCGAAAGACAGCCGGAGAAGCTGCAGTTTATGTACGACGACGGATATTCTGCAGTTAAAGCAATGATGCCTGAAATCAGGAATTATCTTAACATATAAATAACACCTCGTTAATATATTGGATATTAACGAGGTGAATTTTTTTGAGGAAAATTTCTTTTATTATATCAATTATTATGCTTATTACATCAATTAATATTTCGTGCTATGCGATTTCTGCGCAAAGTGCTGTTGTTATGGATTGTAACAGCGGCAGAATTCTTTTTTCACGAAACGGAAACGAAAAACGAGGTATGGCAAGCACGACAAAAATAATGACGGCAATAACCGCACTTGAAAATGCGGATTTGAGCAAAATCGTAACTATCTCCCCAACAGCATCCGGTGTTGAGGGTTCTTCCATGTATCTTGCAAAGGACGAAAAGCTTACACTCGAAGAACTGGTTTACGGCTTGATGCTGGTTTCCGGCAATGACGCCGCCACAGCAATTGCAGAGACAGTTTCCGGCTCTGTTGAGAAGTTTTCTGTGTTAATGAACGATAAAGCAAGCGAGATAGGTGCTCTGAGCACAAGCTTTACCAATCCCCACGGGCTTTCAGATAAAAACCATTATACTACGGCAGTTGATTTAGCCAAAATTACGGCTTATGCACTTAAAAACCCCAAATTTTCCGAGATAGTTTCAACAAAGGTAAAAAAGCTTCCGCAAAGCGAGGACGGTATTGCACGAACACTTGTTAATCACAATAAGTTCTTAAATATGTATGAAGGCTGTATAGGTGTAAAAACCGGCTTTACAAAAGCAACGGGAAGATGTCTTGTGACAGCTGTTGAGAAATACGGAATGAAGCTCGTTTGCGTAACCTTAAACGCCCCCGACGATTGGAATGACCACAAGCAACTGTATAACGATGCATTTGAGGAATACACAGCATTTAAAGTAAAAAATGCCGGTGATAAAATAGCTGATGCCAAAATCAAAAGAGGCACAGCAGATACTGTACCTCTTGTTGTTTCAGAAAATATTTACATACCGCTCAAGCAGGGCGAAGAACAGCAGATAAATATTGAGCACCGCATATTTGAAGATTTATGTGCACCCATTAAAAAGGGAGACACTTTAGGCAGTATAGATATCAGCCTTGACGGCAAGCTTTCAGCCGAATTCCCCCTTGTTGCCGCGACTGATATTGCCGAAAAAAAGCAAATATTTAAGAAACCCGAAAATAGCATAATCATCACGGCTAAAAATCTGTTTTTTGCGTGGTTGACCTGTTTTAAATAAGTGCTAATTTAAATCTCTGCCCATATCACAGGTGTATAACCACTCAATAACATCTCCATTGCTTACCTTGTATTCCGAGCAACCAACACCGGGAATTTTACCGTTAACACGATATGTCCATCCCGAAAGCTCACCGCCGTCAAACTCGTAGATATTGTTTATGCCTTCAATGTATGCCGAGTTGTAGGCCGGCGTCATAACAAATTCGAGATGAATCTGCTCCTTTTTAGTAACAGCTTTTAATACATCAAAAACTGAATTAGGGTCTTCATAACTTACCTCTTTTGCTGCAAGTATTATGCCGCTTTCAGGAATACATACGAGTTTTTCGGGATCAAGCTTATCCTTGCGTGAAAGCAATGTATCGCATCGTATCGATAAAATGCAATACTGTTTCTTAACTTTAACACTCTGCTCTTTCTTTTTCTCCGGCAACTGCACATTGTTTGCAGTTGCCGGTTTTTCTTCAACAATAGTGTTTGAAATGACTTCAGGTTGTTTTTCGTCAATCGGAGCAGATTCCTCCTCAACAGCATCTACTATTATTTCCTCTACTTTGGGGATGCTTTTGTTTTCTGTGTCTTCCGTCTTATTGCAACCGCATAATACACCTGAAACAACAATTGTAAAACATACGCATACTATTACAGCTTTAAAATATTTCTTCAATATCCTCATAGAAGCTTCGCCATTTCCATTACAAGGGTAAGCATCTTTGCAGTTTCTGCACGGGTAGTACTTTCTGACGGAGCAAAGTTGTTGCCGCCTTTACCCCCAATTATTCCCGCTGATTGCATAAGCTTAACAGCATTTTGTGCCCAATCCGACACGCTTCTAACGTCAACAAATTCCTCTGTGCTCTGTAAATTTTCAAGACTGAGATTTATATGGTTTGCAAATCTTACAATAAAAGTTGCTGCCTGTTCACGGGTTATATTATCATCAGGGGCAAACATTTTTTCACTTACTCCACTTGTGATTTCTGCGGTCCTCGCCCAGTAAACTGCATCTGCATACCAATCACTTTTGTTTACATCTGTAAAGCCCTCATATATATCTGCGCTTTCACCGCTTATTCTGTAAAGGAGTGTAACAAATTCAGCTCTGGTAATGTTATCATCAGGCGCAAACTCTGCCTCGCTTTTACCTTTTATAATGCCTTTTTCAACAAGCTTGCCTATATAATCTGCTGCCCAATGGCCCTTTACATCGGTAAATTGAGTTGCTGTAGTTTTCGACTCTGTTTCCGTTTCTGCTTCTATTTCGCTTTCACTTTCTGTTTCCGGCACTTTTTCATCGGCTTTTTCTTCTTCCTTTTCTTCTTTTTTATTATAGGAACCACCGCCGCCTCCGGAATAGCTTGGTTTTTTCACATCCGGAACCTCACGCTTTATTGCCATTATGTAGCCTGAATCGTTTTTATAATAAATAATTCCCGACGAATCACATACAAGGCTGCTTGAACAATAATTTTGCATTTCAGCCGGGGGAACATATAAATCACTTCCCGAAAGACTAAGTGTATCTCCCAAATTCGCTATTTCTATCAAATATATTCCGCCGGGATTGTTGTTGTAGGTTGTGTAAAGGTAAAGTTTGCCGGTTTCCTGTTCAAAAGCCGTACTTAATATTGCACTGCCCTGAGCATAACCCGGTGTGCTGCATTCCGCTTTTGTGGACATAGGTGATAAAGCTGCATCAATTGCAAGATATTTGTGGCCACTTGCTGCCCACGCTCCGTCCGGACTTGCAACACCAACATATACAATTCCATCATATACCAAAGGCGTTGCTGTACACATTCCGCCAAGAGTTATCGTTTCTATAGTTCCAAAGCTGCCATCTGCATTAAGAATAACCTTATATAAAATATTCTCTTTGGTTGCAAAATAAACACTGGCTGTATTTGCATCGTAAGCAATTGCCGTACGGATATCACCAGTAATGCCTTCAATTCTTGCAATTTCATTGCCGGTTTCTGTGTTTATACTGTAAAGAACAGCATTTCCATTATTATCTGCCGTTCCATTGTCGCTTCCAAAAACAGAAAAACCGTCACCAACATACGCGCCTGCGCCATAAAAGCCGCCAAGATGTGTTACTGTCCACTTGCAAGCTTTGGTTTCTGTATTAAGCGCCTTATTTTCATCGGTTACATCTATACAAAAGTATTTACCGTCTGCTGTTTCATCCAGCCATGTACCGCAGTAGATTTTACCATCTTTGTAGCTTATAGGGGTAAGAATCTGCCCGTCTAAAGCTTCGCTCACCCATACACTTTCAAGCGTATCGGCACGGAGAGCCTGAATTTTTCCGCTTCCTACCGGGACAAAAACTAATCCATCTCCATAGGTAAGCGGAATTGTGCCGTATCCAATATTCCCTTCAAGACTTTCACTTGTTGTTATTACTTCTCCCGTTTCAATATCAATTTTCTGAACAGTATTCACCTTACCTATATAAAGGCTGTTATCAACAATAATCGGTGAAGTTATCGCCTCCTGCCAGTCTGCAGAATGCTGCTTTGCCCATTTAAGCTTTGCATTATCTGTTTTTTCGGGTGTCTCAATATTTACGATGCCCATATTATCAACATTCTTTCTGAACAAAGTCCAATCGCCTAAATACTGTGGCAGAGCCGGCGCCGGATTTATTGTTATCTGTGTTCTATATGGGATAATCGATGCTGTATTAAGTCCCGTGTTTAAATCAAGGATTGTAACATAGTATGTACCGGGTGTGTCAAAAGTAATTTCAAATTTTCCCTCTGTACTTATATTTTCAATAAGCTCTGGATTTTCATCCATTATCCAGTCAGGATTTGAGGTTTTTACCGCAAAAACCTTTGTACTATCCAATGGAACATCTGTTGTTCCATCACCAAAAATAGGTCTTCCCATTACCTCAAAGCTAATATTAGCATCTTCGCAAGCTTCGGTTGGGTCTTCTTTCAAATATGCATAATAACCATCTATGTACCATGTCTGACTTGTGAACATTCCAACGGTAATTACATCTCCGTCCTCCAGCACAAGCTTATCGCAGGTCAGATACGGAGCATCTACTGTTTCAGGATTTGCACGGTCTATCTTATATGAAAGATTGTAATCATGGTTCCAGAATCTGTTAAGCGATGCTGAACCGGCACTTCCACCTACATCAAAAATAGCCTTATGCTCTTCATCCGTTTTGGAATATGTTTCGCCAATATAATAGGTTTCTGTTGCCTTCAAAAACAGATGCAGCAATGTAGGATTTGAGTCTTCATTTATTACCTCACCATCGCAAAAAGCTTCCATACCATAGTCTGCCAAATTAAAATACGAAATTTCTATAGGCACTTTCGCCATCTTCTCTGAGGTTATGGGTGAATTGACAAAATCGCCGTTATCACAAATCGACAGATATACTGTTACACTATTATTTTCCGTTGCATAAACAATGGTTACCATACTTAAAACTAAATTAACCGCTAAAATAAAACTTAATATTCTTTTTTTCATTTTACCTCATTCCTTTCTATTTTTTTCCGTTTAATAATTGTTTTTTAGTATCACCCTTTCGTTTAAAATAAAAAAAGACTTTACGGCAAAATAAAAAGCTGCAACATAAGAAATCTTATGCTGCAGCCGTTTTTACGCAGGCAAAATGAAACAGGCTCTAAACGGGCGCTATAATTTCAAATACTAACCATATATACCGTAGTTGTATTTTTCGATTTATGCATGTCTCCCGACTTGCGCATCAACACATAACTGCCTCTGCCTTCCCGACAATTTGTCAGTGACTGCAAATTTTTGCAACGAAGCAGCCGCTCCACGCTTACGGTGGCGGCACCGTCCGTGATTTTCACACGGTTCCATCTTAGCCACATTGAATATACAATACAATGTGGAACATAAACCAAACATATTCTTTTTTTATAATGTATCACAGAAAGACGATAAAGTCAATGATAATATTACCGATATATAAAATGAACCATAGAAGATTTTCTATGGTTCATTTTTTTTACACAGTCTGTTTCTTCTTTGCACGGGGATGTGCGTTTTTATAAACGTCCTTAAGATGTTGTTTAACCACCTGTGCGTATATCTGCGTTGAGGAAATATCGGTGTGTCCCAGCATTTCCTGTATTGATTTTAAGTCTGCACCATTTTCAAGCAGGTGTGTTGCAAAGGAATGTCTGAGTGTGTGCGGTGTTATATCTTTTGCAATATTTGCCGAAACCGCATACTGCTTTATTATCTTCCAAAATCCCTGACGGGTCATCTTGCTTCCGTTGCAATTAACAAACAAGCTATCTTCTGTTGAACCAGCCTTTACAAAGTGACTTCTTGTCCCATCTATATAATCCTTAACCGCTTTTCGTGCAAGGGCATATACAGGAACAACACGATTTTTATCACCGTGACTACAGTTTATGTAACCAATATTCATATCCACATCGGACATTTTAAGGTCAATCATTTCGCTTACACGCATTCCGGTGGCATAAAGTAGTTCAAGCATAGCCTTATCTCTGCGGCCCTTGTCCTTTCTTTCGTCCGGTTGACTAAGCAGGCTTTCTACCTCCTCGCTTGTAAGAACTTCGGGAAGCTTTTTCTCATTTTTAAAAGAATGAAGTTGAGCGGTGGGATCTTGAGTAATTACACCCTCGTTTTGTAAAAAACGATATAATGAGCGAATTGAGGCTAAGCTTCTGGAGACTGTGGCTGATGACTTGCCATTTTTTTGCATAGACATAAGGTAGTCGAGAACATTTGCACCATTGGTTTTTTCAATCACGAGGTCTTTCTCTTCCAAAAAATCTATGTACTTATTTATATCGCGTTTATAAGAAAGCAACGTGTTTTCTGACGCTTTTTTGATTTTTACAAGATACTTAAAATATTTCTCGGAAAGCTCTCTCATATCAATTCCCCTTTCTCTATCTGATCAAAAATGAACAGACAGTTTTTAAAATTATCGGCATAACAAAAGCATCTACCAGACTGCACATTACCGAAACTGTGATTATGCCAAGAAGATGCAAGAAGTTATTGAGATACATTTCGTTTTTTATATTTGATGCAACTCTTTGACCGCGTATACGAAAAAGAGTTGTTGCAAACTTAATATTAAATACTGCATATACTGCCATAGCCGGCAGAAATAAAAGTAATTGTGGAAGTGCCGAAACCATAGAAAACAATACGCCCCGCAAGCCAAAAATACGTACAAACGCCGCCATTGAAATGCCCAGCTTATAGCCTTTGGAAACAAGCTGAACAAAGCTTAGGGGCAAAAGCCACACAGATATTCCCGAAATCCACATAAACAGAATAACTTTTATGCTGTTATATACGGAAAATCTAAATATTTCTGCACCATCTACCGTTTGAAGATTATACGCCGAAACAAAGTTTTTGACATATAAATCAATCGATTCAAATTTATCAACCGATGACATTGATGCCGTCAGCGAACCTGTTAAGACACCCAGAAAAATGCTTAAAAATGCAAGCATATACTTCCATTTGTTTCTTTTCAGGTGGTTTGACAGATTTTTTCTGATATTTGTTCTTTTCATACTTGTTTCTCCCTTCGTAATCAGGTAACATAACCTCACTTAAAGAGTATGAAACAAGCTTTCATAATATGAACTTAATTTTTTGACATTTCCTCGGCTTTTTTTACACAAGCATCAATCGCATTTGCAATTGCAGAAGAAAATCCGCTTTGTTCAAGTTCAAGAACTGCCTCAATGGTAGTTCCACCGGGTGAACAAACCGCATCCTTAAGTGCCTGCGGATGCTGATTGGTTTCAAGAACCATTTTAGCCGAGCCTTCTACCGCTTTTGATGCAAGCAACAGTGATATATCTTTGGGTATACCATATTTAACACCGCAGTCTGCCATTGCATCAATCAGCATATAAATATACGCAGGGCTACTGCCGTGGAGGGCGATTGCAGCGTTCATATACTTTTCGTCAAGAACCGCAACACTTCCGGCTCCTTCAAAAATTTTTTGAGCCGTGTGAATTTCGTCTTCACCAATATTTTTTCCGGGCGAAAGAACTGTCATTCCGCAATTCACCTGTGCTGGCGTGTTGGGCATAGCTCTGATAATTCTGACATTTTCGCCTAAACTTTTGTGAAGCGTGCCAAGAGTAACACCGGCAGCAATTGAAATTACAAGCTTTTCTTTAACAGCATCTGCAGTTTCTTTTATAACAAGAGGCAAAATATTGGGTTTTACCGCGTATATTACCACATCACTTGCGTTACACACGGCAATATTATCAGTTGTTGTTGAAACCCCAAAATCCGCCCACTTAGTAAGACATTCTGACGAAGCATCACTTATATATAAATCCTCCGCCTTGACCGCGCCGGATTTCAAAAAGCCTTTAGCCAGCGCACTTGCCATATTGCCTGAACCGATTATGCCGACTTTCATCAAAATCACCCTTTTAGAATTCGTTGTTGATATATTTTTCTATTCTGTCAAGACCTTCCTTAATGTTTTCCATTGACGTAGCATAAGAAAGCCTAACATATCCGTCGATACCGAAACCTTCGCTGGGAACCATTGCAACAAGTGCTCTTTCGAGGATATCATCGCAAAGCTCGCTTGCTGTGTTAAATACTTTACCATATCTTTCCTTGCCCAGAAGTTCTTTTACATTCATAAATATATAGAATGCACCATTGGGCTTTCTGCAGCTGATACCGTCCATCGAATTAATTCTGTCGACCATATAGTCACGGCGTTTGATATATTCTGTACGCATAGCATCAACAGATGACTGGTCACCAAGGAGAGCTTCAACCGATGCAGCCTGAGCAATGGAGTTGGGGTTTGATGTTGCGTGGCTCTGGATATTTGACATAGCTTTTGCAACTGATGCATTTGATGCAGTATAGCCTATTCTCCAGCCGGTCATAGCATACGCTTTTGCCATACCGTTTACAATAATGGTAAGGTTCTTTATCTCTTCGCCAAAGGTTGCAATACTGATATGCTCACCCTCGTAAATGAGTTTTTCGTAAATTTCGTCAAGAATTACATATATATTATGCTTAACTGCGATATCCGCAATCTTTTTGAGAACGTCTTCTGTGTAAACCATACCTGTAGGGTTGCTGGGTGTGTTTAGAATCAAGGCACGGGTTTTGGGAGTTATTGCATCTTCAAGCTCTTCAGGAGAAAACTTGAAATCGTTTTCTTCGCTTGTGTTGAGATACTTAGGAACGCCACCTGCCATTTTAACCATTTCGGGATAGCTTACCCAAAAAGGTGCGGGAATAATAACCTCATCGCCTTTTTCGCAGATTGCCATAAAGATATTTGTAAGTGAGTGCTTTGCACCATTACTTACAACAATATTTTCAATACCGAAATCAAGACCGCAATCGTCCTTGAATTTTTTACAAATTGCCTGCTTAAGCTCAACTGTACCTGATGCAGGGGTATACTTTGTAAAGCCGTTCTCAATTGCTGCGATTGCGGCTTTATTTATATTTTCAGGTGTTGCAAAATCCGGCTCGCCTGCGCCGAATCCAACAACCGGAATTCCTTCCTTTTTCATTTGTTTAAACTTCGCATCCAAAAACAAAGTGGGTGAGGGGCTTACCGCCTTTGCCATTTCTGAAATATAAGTTTGCATTTTCTTCCTCCCAAACTATCTAAAAAACATTAATAAAGGTTATTGTACTACACTTTTCAACAAATTTCAAGAGTTTTGAACAAATTTATCCAATTACATTGTTAAACAGCCTTAAAAAATTTCCACCAGCAAGCTTTGAAACCAACTCTTCACTATACCCAAGCTTTAAAAGGCTGTCAAAAATTTTCTCTAAGTCATCCGCTCCGCTCAAAGATTGAGGCAATGCATCAATTCCGTCAAAATCTGAACCTATGCCAATATTATTTTCACCGCCCAATGCCATAATATACTCAATATGGCGAAGTATGTCGCAAATCTTACAGGTACTATCTGAAACAAATTCCGGATAAATATTAATACCTACGCAACCATTATTTTCTATAATTGCTTTTATCTGTGCATCGCTTAAGTTTCTTGGGTGGTTTTTGATTTTTTTCACATTTGAATGTGTTGCCGAAATTGGCATTTTGCTGTATTCAATAACATCCCAAAAGCTTTTTTCGGACATATGCGACACATCAATCAGCATACCAATACGATTCATTTCACCCACGACTATTTTGCCAAAGTCAGTAAGTCCATTATTTTCATCTGACATAACTCCGTCTGCAATTTCATTTTGATAATTCCAGCAAAGCGTAAGTATTCTGACACCCATTTCATAGAATATTTCAAGGTTTTCTATCTTACCCTCTAACGCCTCCCCGCCCTCTATACTGAGGAGTCCGGCAACTTTTTTCTTCTCTACTGCTGAATAAATATCCATAGCCGAATTACAATGTTCAATAATATCGGTATTTTTCATACATTCTTCCCGATACTTTGTGATAAGCTGTATGCATCTTTCCTTGGGCGGTAGCACATCATTCTCCTTGTCTATAAATGCAGCAAAAACCTGAACACAGCTTCTCTCTCTGTTTTTAAGTCGGACAAGGTCGAGATGTAAGTCATTTTCACGAAGTGCTTTATTATTATCACATATCTTTTGCAAGGTGTCGCAATGAGCATCAAACAAAATATTCAATTTAAACCTCCAAAAACACCTGCTCATAATGATTTATTTCTTCAAGATTAAATGTAGCTCCGTCGAAACCGCCGTAAACCTCAATAACATCAAATCTAATATTTAATTCTGTGGGGTTGTTTGAAAGATACCACTTTGCCGTATTAACAATTTTCTGTTTTTTATAATATGTAACAGCCTCGGCAGGCGTGCCGAATTTTTCGGATTTTCGGGTTTTGACCTCGACAAAAACTAAATCATCCTTATTCTTTGCGATTATATCAATTTCGCCTATTTTATTTCTGTAATTTCTTTCGACTATTTTATAGCCTTTTTTCTTCAAAATTGCCGCTGCCGCATCTTCTCCGCACTGCCCGGTAAGCTTATTTTTTAACCCTATCATCATCGTTACTTGCCCAGCACATTTGCTGTCATAAAGCTTTTACGGTGAACATCGGTTACGCCGTATTTTCGAATAGCTTCCATATGCACCTTAGTTCCGTAGCCTTTATGCTTTTTAAAGCCATATTCGGGGTATTTTTCGTCCAATTCTTCCATCAATCTATCTCGGCTTACCTTTGCTAAGATTGATGCTGCAGCAATTGATTGAGACTTTGCATCGCCCTTAATTACATAACGGTACGGAATGTCGTACGGAATATTGTCGTTACCGTCGACTATAACAAAATCCGCCTTTTGTCTGAGGTTTTCCACTGCGTTATGCATTGCGAGTGCAGTTGCCTGACGTATATTGATATCATCAATTACATCGGGATAAACAAATTCAACAGCATAGGCAACTGCAATCTCTTTAATTTCATCAAACAGCATATCACGTTTTTTTGCAGAGAGCTTTTTCGAATCATTTACACCCTCAATAACCGCATCCTTTGGCAAGATTACTGCTGCTGCACAAACCGGACCTGCAAGCGGACCTCTGCCTGCTTCATCTATACCGGCAATAAAATTATATCCTTCCAGATAAAGTTCGTTTTCGATTTCTTTCATATCTTCCACATCCTTTTTAAAGAGAAAGCAGATATATGTTTTGGGCATATACCTGCTTTGATGTCTTACTTGCTTGGTAATTCAAGTGTTATCTTACCTATTTTAGCGGCACGGAATTCGTCCAATATAAGGTTTGATGCTCTGAGCGTATCTATATTTCCTCCCGACACAATACAGCCTCTCTTTTTGCCGATAAGCTCAAGAAGTTCAAAATCATCAAGATTTTCGGTGTCTTCCGTAATTTTATAGCGTTCTTCAAGCAGTTCCCAATAATTTTGGCGAAGATACCCAATCAAGAAGTATGCAAGCTCCTCAATATCCATAATTTCGTCCTTTATACCGCCGGTAAATGCAATCCTTCTGCCAACCTCGGGATCTTCGAATTTGGGCCACAAGATACCGGGTGTATCAAGAATTTCGTACTTTCCCGCAACCTTAATCCATTGCTTTGCAGTTGTAACACCCGGTCTGTCACCGGTTTTTGCAGCCGCTCTGCCGGAAAGTCTGTTTATAAACGAGGACTTACCTACATTTGGAATACCTACAACAAGCATTTTTATTGCACGCCTTTGCATTCCTTTTTGACGTTCCCGTTCCAGCTTTTCTGCAAGTACCTTTTCAATTGCAGCATCAAGATTTTTAAGACCTTTACCCGACTGACTGTCGGCAAGAATAACAGCAATACCTTTTTGCTCAAAGTAGCTGAGCCACTTGGCATTTGCGTTACTGTCCGCAATATCTGCTTTGTTAAGCACAAGAACTCTCGGTCTTGACCCGACAATTCTGTCAATTTCGGGGTTCCGTGATGACAACGGAAGTCTTGCATCGACAAGCTCAATAACAACATCTACCAATTTAAGGCTGTCTGTAATCAGCCTTCGAGTTTTTGCCATATGCCCCGGAAACCATTGTATCTGCATAATCTACCTCTTGAATCTATTCGTAATCATAGTCAACTGTTCCAAGCTGGTTAAGTGGCCAGAATCTAAATGTAGCGTGACCTATAAGCTCGTCAACCGGAATCGGACCTATTTCACGGCTATCCTTGCTGTAGTTACGATTATCACCCATTGCAAAGAAGTAACCGTCTTCAATTACAAGCGGTTTTTCCTTACTAAAGTTCTCTGTAATCATCATAAGACTGATATATGAACCCATAAGTCTTGTTGGCTCATTTATATAAGGTTCTTCAATAACCTCTCCGTTTACATACACATCGCCGGTTGCAAAATCTATATAGAGAGTGTCGCCTGCTGTTGCAATTACACGTTTAATGTATGGTCTGCCGGGGTCTGATGCCGGTTCAAAAATTACCACATCACCTTTTTGGGGCTTATATGCCACTTTATTTACATAAAGCCGGTCAGCATTCTGGAGCGTAGGCTCCATTGATTCGCCCTGAACCTTGGCAAGAGTAAGCACATAACTTTTAAGCAAAAATGCTACTATAAACGCAATAACAATAGCCTGCACCCATTCCCACACTTCTTTCTTCCAATTGTATTTAGGGGCTGCTGTTTCTGCCACTTCACCCTCAAGTGCGGCATCTACTGCGGTCTCATCCACTTCATTTTCCGGCATTTCGGTGTTATCATCCAAATTCTTGTTTTCAAATTCTTCCATATTTACACAACCTTTGCATTAATATGAATATGGCAGGTATTATCACATAATACCCGCCATACTGGTTTGTTAAATCTTCTCTTTAACTTTTGCTGCCTTACCAACTCTGTCACGGAGATAGTAGAGCTTAGCGCGTCTAACCTTACCGCGTCTTGTAACTTCGATACGGTCAATGTTGGGTGAGTTAACAGGGAAAGTCTTTTCAACACCAACGCCGTAAGAAATTCTTCTTACTGTGAAGGTTTCACGGATACCGCCGTGGTTCTTCTTGATGATTGTTCCTTCGAACATCTGAATTCTTTCTCTGTTACCTTCCTTTACCTTAACATATACGCGAACTGTGTCACCGATGTTAAGCTGGGGAAGATCTGTTCTAATCTGTTCCTGAGTGATCTGGTCTAAAATGTTCATAATTTTCTTCCTTTCTATTTCAGGTTTTCGTGCCATATTGCTTCCAGATAAGCAATAAGCAGAGGACTACCCATAATCAACTCATAAAGTATATCACACTTTTTTCCAAAATGCAAGTATTTTTTTCAAAAATTTTAAAATTAATAATTATAAGCTGCAGTTCTTCCCTCGCTGGATATTACAACCGGCTTGCGGCTCTCGAACTTCAAACAGAAACGAACTCCAGTGCGGAGTGTTTTTTCAGGATAATTGTTTGCAAATTCCTGAACAGGATTATCGTCTGATTCATCAAGCTTTGCAACATTGATACGGCGCATACCGCTAACCGAATATCTTAGTCTGTTGTGAGTTTTTCCATCTTCGTAATAAATGGTCATATACACATCTGCCGGCCATACGGTGTTAAGAAGCGTAAATATACAATCTTCTCCTTCATTTACAACGATATCATTAAAGTACCAGATACGCGAACCAAGACTGCCAAGACCGTCCTCAACCATTTTCTCAAGATGTCTTTTGCCATTGGGATTGGGATAATACGGCAGTTTAAGGGTTAATTCCTCTTCGGTAAAGCGTTTGCCCGCAAAAAACTCTTTTACATTTAACTCACAGCACAGATGATAATTCTCAACACGATGAATATTTCTTGTAAAGCAATCATCATCAAAGCACGTTGCAAGGCAAACATCGGGATCAACTGCATCATAGCCTTTAACGGTTCCGCCGGTAAAGCCATGATGAGGAATCTGCAGTATGTCTGCTTTGAGATAGCTTCCATATCGTTCAACCAGCTTGCCCGTTTCAAAATATCCGTCACCAAACCACATAATCACCTGACCTTCAATGGTCATTTTGGTTATAAGTGATAACGAGTTACCTTCTGCCACAGGAGTTCTGGCAACATCGTCGGGGCACGAAAGAATCTCGCACAGAGCATTACCTATCATGAAGCTTTGACCCGTATGCGGACAATATACATCTATGTTACCGTCTTTTATGTAGTCAGCAATTTTGACCATATACTCTCTGTCGCTTATTTCCCATCTTTTACTTTTCCAGAATGAACCAGGGTACATTTTTTCAAAATAGTCATTGGGGCTACAGAAGTTATACAGCACTTTTTCAATAACAACCGCATCTTTATACTTTTCGTAAAATCTTGCAAAGCACCAGAAGTGATCACAGTGTGCATGAGTTAAGAACCAAGCCGCAATTATCGGTTTTTCGTCATCACCCTTCTGCTCGTTCAGGCACTTCATAAGCTTGTCAACATCGCGTTCATAATGCCAGCCGCCGTCAAATATAATAAATCTGCCATCTGAAAGACGGACAATTTCAGAAATTCCAAAGTCAGAAAGGTTAATCTGAGTTACAAGGCTGTCAACCTTTTTTGCTCTTGTTGTGTCATTGAAGGTGAGATACGCTGAATTCTTTTCCGCTACTATACGCATCTCAGAAACCGCTGGATAATAGCTGAGATATACAGCATTACCGTCTTTCTTTAATGCGATAAAAGTGCTACCTCCATATGTACGGGATTGTGCAACTTCATAGCCCATACTTTCAATCTTTTTGGTATAATCATTAAAGTCATTTTCCGAGGTATGAATTACTGATACAACACTTGAATCATCATTTTCCTTTTCTGCAAACTCAACAATACCAAAATCAACTTGGGGAATTTCAAACGGAGTGTTGTAGCAAGCCATTTTTCCGCTTTGCTTAACATACATCGCCTTCCATTGAGGATAATAGCTTACAAATACCGCCTCTTCATTCCTTAAAAATGTTCTGAACGGACTTCCGCCATAAAAGAGGTTTTCTGTTTCCTTAAAGCCATCACCTTTAAGAGTCTCAAGATATTCAAGATGCTCGTCATTTGTTATAGGTGAAACTCGGGTAACTGTATATTCACCATTTTTTTCAAGACTTTCAACTTCCCCGTATTTACAATCAGGGATATTAAACTTACCTTCAAAACTTACCATAATAATTCTCCTTTAATAATGATAAACTTCCTTGCCGTTGTCCGAGGATACAATAATCGGGGATAAACAGCTTACTTTTGCACAGAATTTTTCACCTATCTTAATTTCACGGTGTCTCTTGTTTCTTCGATTATAATATACAGGATTGTTTTCATCAAGGTCAAGTCTGCTAAAATTAAAGATCTTTCGCTGATATGACGAAACATCAACCTTGATTTCCTCAATGTAATCTGCCCCGTTTTCAAAAATAAGGTCAATGTAAACAGTGCGGTTGCCTGCTGCTGGATTTATTATATTTAATATACAATCAGCATTATCATTAACCTCAAGTCCATCAAAGTACCAGATTCTTGCTCCTAAACTTCCCATTCCATCTTTAATTGCTTCATCGAGCTTTTTTCTGCCATTTTTTGACGGTTCATATGGGATGGTAATTGTTATATCTTCATTGCTATATTTTCTGCCACACAGGAACTCTTCTACATTAAGATTTTTAAGAAGATGTACATTATCCTCTTTGTGCATATTCATTTTTGCAAACATATCACAATCAAAGGTTGGCGCAAGGCAAATTCTTGGGTCAACCGCATTATAACCTTCAATTGTTCCGCCTATAAAGCCGTGGTGCGGAAGCTGCATTATATCCGATTTAAGATAGATACCGAAGCGTTCTACCAATTTCGCCGGCTCAAAATACCCGTCTGTCATCCAAAGAATTGTTTGGCCCTCAATCGTCATTTTAATTATCAACGAAAGGGGGTTTCCATCAATTGTGGGGTACCTCAATGTATCATCAGGTGACGAGAGAATTTCACAAAATGCATTGCCGATTTTATAGCTTTGTCCCGAATGCGGACAGTATACATCTGCACCGGATTCCTCGGCATATTTATAAAGGCGGTTCATAAAATCAACATTGTCTCCACCGCTTGTTACTTCAAATGCGGAGGTTTTCATCTGCTCAATATATTCCTCTGTTACCGAAGGAAAGTTAAACAATATCTTTTCAATTACTACATCGTTTTTATACTTCTCATAGAATGTAACAAAGCACCAGTAATGGTCACAATGTGGATGCGACAAAAACCACGCAGCAATCACCGGTTTCTTACCACCTGTACGTTCTTTAAGGCAATTCATCAGTTTGTCTGCCTCAATCTCCCAATGCCAGCCGCCATCTATTATTATAAATCTGCCGTCCGAAAGTTGAATTACATAGGATATACCAAAATCCTCAAGATTAATCTGGGTTATCGTTGTGGGAAAAATTTTATCGCCGGCATTATCGCTGTAATTTATGTATTTTGAATTACGCTCTGTTACAATCCTCATTTCGGAAATTGACGGATAGTAACATATGTAAACTGCATTATTGCCTAATTTAAATGCATAAAAACAATTGTCCCCCATAATCCTTTTTTCAAACAATAAAAAGCCCTCTGATTCAAGTTTTTGGATATACTCTACGAATTGTTCTGTTGTTACATTGCAAACCGAGATAAAGCATGCATTATCGTTCTCGTTTTCCGAGGCTTCAACTATACCAAAGGCAATTGGTGGAATGTTAAATCGTGT
This sequence comes from Monoglobaceae bacterium, assembly GCA_045120135.1. Taxonomy (GTDB): domain Bacteria; phylum Bacillota; class Clostridia; order Monoglobales; family Monoglobaceae; genus SIG440. The sequence continues at coordinate 31,139 of JBGVEN010000015.1, forward strand.
TTTTAACTCTGACATAACAATTCTCCTTTAATGTTATATTAACAACATAGCCGCGAATTTACGGCAGATTTGACCGTGAATGTGCGGCTTTGCATTCAGTTTAAAAATATTCTTAATTCTTTTTGGGGTTAACAATATCACGCCAGTCAAGGTCGCCCCTGTCAAGACCACGAATAAGAACCTCCGCTGTTGCACTGTTTGTTGCAAGCGGAACATTATGAACATCGCACAAACGGAATAATGCAGAGACATCAGGCTCGTGAGGCTGGGCAGTAAGCGGATCTCTAAAAAACAGGACCAAATCAATTTCATTATATGCAATTCGTGCGCCTATCTGCTGATCTCCACCCTGAGGACCCGAAAGAAATAGATTAACATCCAATCCGGTTGCTTCTGAAATAAGACCGCCTGTTGTGCCGGTTGCGCAAAGGTTATGTTTACTGAGAATTCCTTTGTAGGCTATGCAGAAGTCTACCATCAATTCCTTCTTTTTGTCGTGCGCAATTAATGCTATATTCATTTTCTGACCCTCCTGATTAATTTTGATTTAGGGTTAAACCTTATGAAGCTTGACTCTCCACGGCATATATACGGATTTACCATTTTCTTTTAAATTTTGTTTTCCTGCGAAAAGCTGATTTCTTAAATTCTGCAAGTGGTATGTTTTCGCCCGTAAGACGCTTTGAGATATTTTTAAATGCAAGCCCTGCAATAGACTTCGAATTCAAAATAACCGGTTCACCCTTGTTTGCAGATATTATAACCTCTGTATCTTCAGGGATAACACCCATAAGGTCGATGTTAAGCTTTGCAATTATACTGTCAACTCCGGGCATTTCACCATTTTTTGTAAGTTCTGGATAAATTCTGTTAATCACAAGAGTGTAGTCTGTTACCCCATAATTTTCAAGCAAGCCTACCACTCTGTCAGCGTCACGGATAGCAGAAGCCTCCGGCACTGTAAGGATAATTGCACGGTCTGCACAACGAATAGCATTTTTAAAGCCGTTGTCTATACCTGTGGGACAATCTATAATTACGTAATCAAAATCCTCTGCTAAGCTTTCGCACAAATCCTGAAGCTGCTCGGATGATACTAATTCTCTGTCACGCATCTGTGATGCCGGAAGCAAAAACAGATTTTCAGAATGCCTTTCTCTGAGCAATGCAGTTTCGAGAGAACATTCCTTGTTTAAAACATCCACAAGGTCGTATACGACTCGGTTTTCAAGACCTAATGCAATATCGAGATTTCTCAGCCCTATATCCGCATCCATCAAAACAACTTTATACCCAAGCTTTGCAAGGCCTAAGCCTATGTTTGCAGAAAATACAGTTTTGCCTACTCCGCCTTTACCGGAAGTTACAACTATTACCTGCGACATTTGAAATCCTCCACAAACAACTATTTACATTATACTATCATAAAAACTCCGAAATGTCAAAGTAATATTTACTTTTTAATCAAAATTATTCCAACAAAGTGTTTACTGGTCTGACTTCATCGGGAACATCTGCAAGTCCAAGATATTTTTCAAACATATCTCTTGCAACCTTTGCAGCAAAGCGGCTTGTTGCCCCATGCTCCAACACAACCGCAACAGCAATCTGGGGATTATCATAAGGAGCAAATCCCACAAACAAAACCGTATCACTTCCGCGGCTGACCTCCGCCGTACCCGTTTTTCCGGCAACCTTTACCGGAAAATCATCAAACACAGCCTGTGCAGTACCATCCTCAGTAACTCTACGCATTCCGTCCTTCACGGCGTTAAATGTTGCATCTGAAATTTCAGCCTGAGACACTACCTTAGGTTCATTTTTATAAACTAATTCGCCCGTCTTATAATTTCTGACTTCTTTTACAAGATGCAATGCATATCTGTTACCCTTATTAAGAATAGTCGCAACATAGCTTGCAAGCTGAGCCGGTGTGTACATATTATCCGACTGTCCTATTGCCGCCTGAAGCGTATCGCCGGGATACCACTCTGTTCCTACTTTTTCTCTGTATTCAGGGCCCGCCACAATACCGCTGGACTCTGAAAGTTCAATGCCAGTTGTTTCACCAAGCCCGAACATTCTTGCATACTTGCCTATTGTTTCTATACCAAGCTTTCTACCTACATCATAAAAGAAATAGTTACACGAAACACCAATAGCTTCGGAAACATTTATCGGTCCGTGTGTTTTGCCGGTATTTTTCCAGATAAGACAGGTTGGCTGATATGATGGTGCATAATAGGTATACACACCTTTATCCTCAATAATCTGTGTCGGCGAAATCAGTCCTTCTTCAAGTGCCGCAATAGCCGTCAAAGGTTTGAATGTTGAACCGGGAGTATATGCACCGTTGAGAGCACGATTAAAGAGCGGCATATGCGAATCCTCAAGCAGACTGTTATAGTTCTTTTTATAGTCCTTAGGGTCGTAGGTCGGATGTGATGCAACAGCAAGAACATCGCCCGTTGCAATCTCAACCGCAACAGCTGCACCGCTGAAACAATCAACACCTTTTTCGCCACGGGTTGCCACAATATTTTTAGCAAGAGACTCCTCCGTTACTCTCTGGAGACCCGAGTCAAGCGTAAGAACTGCATAATTATCGGTTTCTGCTTCCTTTACGCTGAGAGTCTGGGATGACGAGCCAACCTTACTGTGATTAACACGCTTGTAGCCATCCTTGCCTTTAAGGTATTTTTCAAGAACTTTTTCAAGACCATCCTTGCCAATAATATCATTCATTCCGTAGCCCTGGTCTTTAAGCTGGTCATATTCTTCCTTGTAAATTATGTCAGTTCTGCCAAGAATATGTGCCGCCATTGAACCGTTAATGTATTCCCGCACCGGCTCAATCTCAACGGTCACACCGTCAAGCATAAATGAATTTTCTTTTACCTTTTGCACAGTTTCCATTGTTATGTCATTTGCAAAGGTGTACGGGTTCATAACATTAAAATTCTTTTGTGCCATAGTGTATCTTACGGCTACAATATCTTTTGCAAGCTCCGGTGAAATGTGCTCGGGAACCTTATATTTTTCAAAATAATGGTTTATTACTTCCTCTGCAGTCGAATATTTTTCAAGCTTATTTGCTTTTTTCCACTTTAATAGCTTTTCGTCTTTGTCCTCTCCCTCAAATTTAAACGAATACGGAGCGTCAGTTATAGGTAAATCATCGAAAAACTCCACATTATCTGTTTTGCAGATTTCAAGCAGAGTCAAAAGCGTATCGTTAAGCTTAGTGTTGTTTTTGTCAATACTATGGATTTGAATATAATACCCCATACTGTTTGTAACAAGCGGAATTCCGTATCTGTCCACCATTTCACCACGAGGTGCTTTTATTGTAGCTGCTCGAACAAGACGGTTTTCTGCCATTTCTTTGTATTCGTCGCCATTTACAATCTGAAGACTGAACAGCTTACCTACACAAAGAACAACAAACGCCGCAAACAAAACATATATTAAACTCAATCGTCTTTTTGAATCTTTATTTTCCAACAACTTCACCCTTAAACAAATAGCCTTTTACCGGACGCTTTCGTCCCACAGCTTTCCCGAAAGCTTTTTGATTATTAAATACACCGGTAGAGTCACAACAAAATTGTAAACGCATTCCGGAACGAGCGTTCTGAAGAATACAGAACTAAAGTCCAGATTTCCCATAAACGAAACAACATAATAAATCAATTCATAAAACACAGAGGTTACAAGGACAATAACCATAACAATAAGTGCCGTGTTCTTGCGAATAACCTTTTCGCAGAAAAGGGCGGTCACATAACCCAGAAGCATCATAAGAACAGCATTAAGTCCCAGAACCTTGCCTATCTGAAAATCCAGCATAAGTCCAAAGAAGAAGCCTGCTATGGCTCCTTCCTTCTTGCTGCAAAAGCAGCTTATTGCAGCTATATAAATAATAAACATATTAGGGATTACCCCAAAGACCGCAATAGCATCAAGCCATGTTGCCTGAATAACAAGAAATACGGTCAAAAAAATACCGTGTACTGCATATTTCATTTTGAAACTAACCTTTCAAAAACCTTATTCAAAATCATTTTTGATTACAAATACCGCACAGAGGTTTTTTATATCCGCCTCGGGCGATATAACAGCATACTGCGAAATACCCTGAATGTCAGGACGAATCTTCTGAATTTTACCAATTACAAGACCTTTAGGATAAATTCCGCCCAAACCGGAAGTAATTACTGTATCGCCAACAATTATATTGGCATTTTTCGACACGAATGACAAACGCAGATTTCCGTCTGCTGCAAGACTGCTGTCGCCTTCGCAAATCCCATATTCACCGGACCTTACAACCTGTGCACCTGCCGAATGCTCCGAATCGGAAATAACAGCAACCGTTGCCCAGGTAGTTCCTACCTCGCTTATTCTGCCCACAAGTGAGTTACCTGCTGCAACAACCGGCTGATTAAGTGCAATACCGTCTGCCGCACCCTTGTCTATTGTAAAAGTGTTATACCAGTTTGACGGATTTCGTGCAATTACAGAAGCGGCTTCAAGCTCGAACTCGGTTATACTTTTTTTCATATTGAGAAGCTGTCTCAGCTGTTCATTTTCAAGCTTGCCGGATTCATTTTCGTTTATTTCTTTCTTTAATTCGGCATTTTCAGTTTTAAGTGCTTCTATTTCGGTTTGCAGCTTGTCAACATTGGCAAAATACCCGAAAAAACCCGAAACGCCCCGTCCAATGTTTGTGAACAGCTTTTGAACCGGAGTTATAACTATGTTAACCGCATTTTCAAACACAGTTGTGTCAGATTTTGCGGCGTTCATAATTCCAACCGCAATACCAAGAATTATAACCAAAACGACAAGTCCAACTGCCGCTTTGTGTTTAAAAAGCTTACGCAAAGAAAGGCTCTCCTCTCAATAGATATTAGCTGAGAATGCTATGAAGTGTCCTGATTTCATCAAGAGCTTTACCTGCACCGATTGCAACACATTCTGCCGGAGATTCAGCAATGAAAATCGGTATTTCGGTATGAACATTGATGAGTCTGCCAAGGCCTCTGAGTATTGCTCCGCCACCTGTCAGAACAATTCCTGACTCAAATATGTCAGCTGCAAGCTCCGGCGGTGTCTTTTCAAGAACAGACTTTATGCCGTCGATTATTGCAGCAAGGCTTTCCTGGAACGATTCACGAACCTCTGTCGATGTTATTCTAATGGTTTTGGGGAGACCTGAAACCAGGTCACGACCCTTAATATCCATTGTAGATTCGTCCTTTAAGGGACAAGCGGACCCAATTGCTTTTTTAATTTCTTCCGCAGTAATATCACCAATTATAAGGTTATGGTTCTTTTTGAGGAACTGAATAATATCGTTATCCAAAGAATGGCTGGCAACCCTAAGACTCTGTGTTGCAACGACACCGCCCAGAGATACAACTGCAATTTCGGTTGTTCCGCCGCCAATATCAACAATCATCGAACCAATAGGCTTGTGAACTTCAATTCCCGCACCGATAGCTGCCGCCATTGATTTTTCAATGAGAAATACCTCTTTAACGCCTGCCGCAAGTGTTGCATCCCTTACCGCACGTTTCTCAACATCGGTTATATGTGAAGGAATACATATAACAGCCCTAGGCTTAAGAAAAGATGAATTCACCGCTTTTTTGATAAAGTATCTGAGCATTTTTACGGTAATATCAAAATTTGCAATAACACCATCTTTAATAGGCGTAAGGGCACGGATATCTTGAGGCGTTCTGCCCAGCATTTCACCGGCTGCCTTGCCGATAGCAAGGACTTTGCCGTTCTTTTTACTTATAGCCACAACGGTGGGTTCGTTAACTACGATACCCTTGCCTTTAAGATATATTATTGTATTGGAAGTACCTAAATCAATTCCTATTTCGTTTAACATAAGCTTTGAACCACACTTTCTATGTTTTTACTTGTTTTCTAAAAGAATTTTATGCCGAAATCGCTGGATAAAGACTTACCAAGCGAACAAACGGGCAGACCTACAACATTAAAATAGTCACCGTTTATTTTTTCAACAAATAACGAGCCAAAATTCTGAATTCCATAGCTTCCTGCTTTGTCCATCGGCTCTCCAGTATTAATATAATCTTTAATTTCATTTATGTCAAGGTTTTTGAAGAATACTTCTGTTTTTTCGTAAAAATTTGACGATTTTCCTGTTAAGTTTTCTATCAAATAAACACCGGTATATACTGTATGAGATTTTCCACTCAATGCCATCAGCATTTTTTCAGCATCTTCCTTTGACTTTGGCTTTCCAAGAACAGTATCATTTGTTGCCACCACGGTATCTGCGGCTATAATAAGTGCATCACGACTTTGTGACAGAGTTTTCCGGACATTGTCACCTTTGAATTTCGCAAGTGCCATCACCAATTCTGCCGGCAAAAGGTTTTGGTCGATACATTCGGGAGTGTTATCTGGAATTACAGAGAAATTGAGACCCAGCATACCTAAAAGTTCCTTACGTCTTGGTGAATTTGATGCTAAAATCAACTCCTTCATTTTATAACCTCCTTAAAACGCTTTGCAAAAATTTCAGTTAAATACCCTGTTGCCGCACCGCAGATTACGGCAATAATTAAAAGTCCGGGCAAATATGAAAGCACATACCACGACGAAAAAACTAATACAGCAACAATAATCTGAGAAATATTATGTACTGCCGCACCAATTATGCTGATACCAATCATACTAGTCTTTGGGTACAACCATTTTTTTGCGCCCCACATTGAAAGAACTGCAAAGAACGCACCCAAAACACTATACGGAATTGCGCTGACTCCGCCGAACAAAAGACAGCCGAGCATTGCACGAAGCACCGCTATAAGCGTTGCATTCACACCACCAAACATAAAAATGTTTATAATTGATACCATATTAGCAAGTCCCAGTTTACCCCCCGGAATGTTCACGGGAGCAAAATAGCTTTCGACATACTGAAAAACCAGCCCGATTGCAACAAATATTGCCATAATTGCAATTTTCTTTGTTTTATTCATTTTCGTATTCATTAATGGCTCACCTTATCTACACCACTACTGTCTCCGGTCAGCTGTACCGAAAAACGGTTAGGAATGCATATAATCATCTGATTCACTTTAGTTATTGCGTCTGCACGCACATCAACCTTATCCCTACAAGAGGCATCCGTTACACGAACCCCGTAATTGGACAATTCAAGAGTGTTGCTGCCATATTCCGTTTCAACCTTGACAACCTTTGTATTTTTTATGTCATTAAGCCTATAGCTTGCATAAAGTTCTCCATTTACATATACCTCTGCCGTTTGAGGTTTTCCTCCAAGAACAGCGAAACTGAACGTAAAATACAAAACACACGCAAGCAACAAAACTGAAAGAGCAACTATCTTATCGCCTTTTTTTATAAGTTTCATCAAAACTCCCCTTGCTATTGAACACCCTTGGCAAAGTGCCCGCCAGTGAAATCTTCTGGACGATAACCAGAATTTTCAAAAAAGCTCTCGCAAATTCGGATACATTCATCCGGCGACTCATCGGTGAAATAAATTCTGAAAAAGTCTATTCCTGCACGCTTCAGTTTATCCATATCGTAAGCCAAAAACGTCTTTTTGCAGTTAAGAATAACACTTCGACAAGCATCCCCATCCTTAATCACAGGGAAAATCATTCCCATACGGTCTGTTATGGTATTGGGCCCGTTACACGGGCATTTTGAGTTGTTGCGTATAACGCAATTTTCAGTAACCATAAGCGGCAATCTTCCATACACCATAGTTTGAACAGGAATACATTTTTTTATTTTCTGCATTTGCTTCACATTAAGTTCCGGTGAAAGTTCTGCCATTTCAAGCCCGCAATTTTTGTAAAAGTTCAACGCTCTTGAATTAAAAATATTCAGCCTGAATCCACCAAATGTTCTATATCCGTCAAATTCCCTTAACGACGATATATTTGAAGCCTGAACAGCATAAAATCCATCTTTTAAAAATTTTTCCACTCTTTGTTTAATATTCAATGAACAATTTTCCGTAATAATTGCCGGTAACACAATAACAACCTTTTCTTTAACAGCATCAAAGCAAGCTCTGTTTTTTTCAATTATGTGGAGCGGAACATAAAAATAAGTGAAATCTCTTTCTTTTATTGCTTCAAATTGTTCAATTGTTGTTACCTCACAGACAAAACCACCGTTACAAAGATTCTCACTATCTGAAAGTTCAAGAGCGGTGCCACCTTTTTGCCGTTTAAATCTTTGAATGTATTTCTTTTCAAACTGCTCCAGTGCTGCACGGCGCATATTATTAAGTGCCCCTGCTGAAACAAACACATTTTCATCAAGAGACACATCTATTTTTAAAAATTCAAACGGAGTTCCGCCGGTTTTTGAAAGCTGGGTTTTTATCGTTTTTTCCGTGAGAGGCAGTTTTTGTGCACTTTCAGCAAAAAAATCAGCTTCGTAATTTACCTCAACCCCGTCCAAACCCACAATAATTTTGGGTTTTTGACCCAAACGGATTTCAACTTTACACTCAAGCTGAAGTTTACGATTTTCGGTCTTTATACGATTTAAAAGTTCTTGCTCCAGAAAGTCTGAGCCTTTATGATACGGATTATCGGGTTTGTCAAATGCAAACATTTCTCTGCAGGTTTTACCCGTTAAATATCCGTCGGTTACACCGCCACGGTTAAAAATTCTGTCAAGTAGCTCTGCATCAGCCTTTTCAAGCGGATGAGGATTATCAATATATTTTCTGTAAACCCCTACAACGGCTGCAACATAGGCTGGGCCTTTCATTCTTCCCTCTATTTTAAGAGAAGAAACACCTATCTCTATTAATTCGAAAATATGCTCAATAGATGACAAGTCCTTAAGGCTCATATAGAATTTTTTTATTTTGTCGTTGTTTATACTATACGGAAGTCTGCAAGGCTGTGCACATTTACCCCGATTTCCCGAACGGGAGCCGATAATACTGCTCATCAGGCATTGACCGGAATAACACATACAGAGCGCCCCGTGAGCAAATACTTCAAGCTCAGCTCGGGTATTTTTTGAAATTGCTCTTATATTTTCCAAAGATAGTTCTCGAGCAAGAACAACACGATTGACACCGTAGTTTTCAAGAGTTTTCACCCCATCGGCATTATGAATAGTCATTTGGGTACTTGCATGAATGGGAAGTTCGGGTACAATTTGCTTTGCAAGTTGCAACACGCCCATATCCTGAACAATTATTGCATCAGTTCCTATATTATTCAGGAACACTAAATACTCTGAAAGCTCCTGCATTTCAGAGTCCAAAACAAGTGTATTTACAGTTACATAGACTTTAACTCCACGAAGATGACAATAGTCCACCGCTTTTTCAAGAGTTGCGCCGTCAAAATTATCCGCATAGCTTCGCGCTCCGAACGCCTTACCGGAAAGGTATACTGCGTCTGCTCCGCTTTGAACAGCAGCAACAAGACATTCAAAGTTACCTGCCGGAGCAAGTAATTCTATTTTTTTCATACCAACTCAAATCCTTTAGTAGCCGTTTCGTGCAGAGCTTTTTGCAAGCTCAATCTGGAGATCGTGTATCTTTTTTTCAAGTTCTTTTATTTGTGCAGTTTTTTCGGAAACCTGCGTTGACAGCTGAATTTCGGTTTTTGAGTAATCCGAAACCTGTTTTCTTAAATTATCTGCCGAATCATCAAGGCGAATAAGCTCGTCAGCAAGATTGATTGAAGTGAGCATCGCAAGCATTGCTGTGCTGAGTCTTGGGTTAGCTGCTGATATTTCGGTTAAGGTCTTATCCACCTTAACCGCTACCCTCTGCACGTATTCGGGTTCTTCTGCTGTTACCAACGTATATTCTGCACCGTTTATCAGAACCTTAACCTTTTTCTTTTCCATAACATATTCTCCGCAATTAATTATTTTTCATATATTCCATACCTTTGAAAAATCCTATTACGGTTTTCGCATCGGTAATTTCATTCTTCATTATTTTGTCGTATACTTCCATCGGGGACAGTTCGATTACATTCATAAATTCATCATCATCACGATTAACTTCGCCCTCTGTAAGTCCCCACGCAAGTAAGATATGTGTTGTTTCATTTGCAAAACCAGGTGACGGATAAAGATAACCAAGTGACACAAATTCATTTGCCTTGAAGCCTGTTTCTTCTTCAAGCTCGCGTCTGCCGCATTCAAGAGGATCTTCACCTTTTTCAAGCTTACCTGCAGGAATTTCAAGAAGCTGTTTTTCAACTGCCTTGCGGTATTGAGAAACAAACAGGATGTTCCCATTATCCTTTATTGCAACAATACCTACACCGCCCGGATGATCAACTATTTCACGATAACCGGTTTTACCCTCGGGAAGCTCAACAGTTTCGGTGCGGACACTGAATATTCGTCCTTCAAACTTTTTCTCTGATGTAATGGTTTTTTCATTAAATTCCATAATATCACCCACAAATTAAATTTATAGATAGTAGAAACGGGCAGAATAAAATCTGCCCGTCAAACCATTTATCTTAACCAGTAATTAAACAATACCCTGAGCCATCATTGCACTTGCAATCTTCTCAAAGCCTGCAATGTTTGCACCTGCAACAAGGTTGTAGCCGAAGCCATACTTTTCAGCAGCAGCTGCAGCGCTGTCGTGAATATTAACCATAATGCTTTCAAGCTGAGCATAAACCTGGTCGGGAGCAAATACTGTGTGACCTGCGTTCTGACCCATTTCGATACAAGAACAAGCAACACCACCTGCGTTTGCAGCCTTTGCAGGGCCGATAACTACGCCGTTGTCACGGAGATATGCAACAGCTTCGTTGGTTGTAGGCATATTTGAACCTTCGCAAAGGAACTTACAGCCTGCAGCAACCATAGCTTTTGCTTCTTCCATACCAATTTCGTTCTGTGTTGCACAAGGTATGTAAAGGTCTGCCTTAACACCCCAGGGCTTTTCGCCGGGGAAGAATTTTGCATTCGGGAACTTCTCTGCATAAGGAGCACAGATGTTCTTACCCGATGCACGGAGTTCGAGGAGGTAATCTTCCTTCTCGCCTGCTGTTACACCGTCGGGATCGTAGATGTAGCCATCAGGACCGGAAATTGTGATAACCTTTGCACCAAGTTGGTTAAGCTTTTGAACAGTACCCCAGGAAACATTACCAAAACCTGAAACAACAACTTCCTTACCCTTGAGTTCTTCGCCAAAGCGCTTGAGCATTTCTCTTGCAAAGAATACGATACCATAGCCTGTTGCTTCGGTTCTGCCCTTAAGACCGCCGTAAGGAATACCCTTACCTGTAAGAACGCCTTCGTATACATCCTTGAGTCTCTTATACTGACCAAAAAGATAACCGATTTCTCTTGCACCAACACCGAGGTCACCTGCGGGAACATCTGTGTTTGCGCCAATATGTCTGTAAAGCTCTGTCATAAATGACTGACAGAAGCGCATAACTTCTGCATCTGACTTGCCGTTGGGGTCAAAGTCTGAACCGCCCTTACCGCCGCCGATAGGAAGACCTGTAAGTGAATTTTTGAAAATCTGTTCAAAGCCCAGAAACTTAATGATACCCATATATACATTGGGGGCAAATCTGAGACCGCCCTTGTAAGGACCGATTGCACTGTTAAACTGAACTCTGTAACCACGATTTACCTGAACCTTACCGTTATCGTCAACCCAGGGAACACGGAATGTAATAACTCTTTCAGGTTCAACCAGTCTTTCGAGAAGACCTGCAGCCTCATATTCCGGATGCTGCTCGATAACAGGCTCAAGAGATTCAAGAACCTCGTATACAGCCTGTAAGAATTCTTTTTCACCTGCATTGCGCTTTTCTACTGATTCGTAAACACGCTGCAGATATGCATTTTTGATACTCACTGTAATCATCTCCTAAAATGAATAAAAAATTTACTTTTCCAATTATTATATCATACCGTCGTTATATATGCAATATTTTTTTTGACAAAAAACGCTGTTTTTTACATTTTTATTATGTTTATTTTCCGCAAAAGCTCAGCACGAAAGTCCCGCTAACCGCCCCGTTGAAAAGGCAATCTGCAGATTAAATCCGCCCGTATATGCGTCAACGTCTATAACTTCTCCGGCAAAAAACAACCCTTTTATCTTCTTAGACTCCATCGTTGATGCATCAATTTCTTTAACATTGATACCGCCTGAGGTTATTATCGCCTGCTCAATGGGGCAAAAATCTGTAACATTGAATTCAATGCCCTTAAGTACCGAAACAAGTCTTTTACGCTCCTCTTTTGTAATTGAATTAACTTTTTTTCTCGGGTCAATTTCCGAAAGGCTGACCACAATATCAATTAATTTCTGCGGAAGAAGCTCGCCAAGGCTATTAACAAAATCACGATTACTGAATTTAGCAAAGTCCCGGATAATTCTTGCATCAAGTTCCGCTTCACTAAGCGCCGGCTTTAGGTCGAGAAGAATTTTATATTCATCCTCTTTCATCGGTCGCATATGTGCGGAAGCACTTAGAACAACAGGTCCGCTAAGCCCGAAATGTGCAAACATCATTTCGCCAAAATCAGTGTATATTTTCTTATTTTTGCTGTTCAGCACAGTTATTTCAACATTTTTAAGGGATGTACCCATAAGCTCATACGCCCAGGATTCTTTAACTTTTACCGGAACAAGTGAAGGAATAATATCCGTTACAGTATGACCAAGTTTTTGAGAAAATTTATAACCGTCACCCGTTGAACCCGTTCCCTGATATGATACACCACCGGTTGCAATAATTACAGATTCCGCATTTATTCTGCCGTGCTTTTGAGTTACAACACCGCACACCTTTTGTTCGTCCACTACAACATCGAGTACTGTATCACATACAGTTTTTACACCGGCTTTTTTGAGAAACCGCTTCATACCATCAACAACATCTGCGCTTTTATCAGAAACGGGGAAAACTCTGTTTCCCCGTTCAATCTTTGTTTCAACACCTAAATCGTTGAAAAATTTAATTGTTTCTTCATTTGTAAATCCATAAAATGCACTGTATAAAAACGAACGATTTACGGTTACATTTTCCAAAAGTGTCTCAACATCCTCGCAGGCATTGGTGATATTGCACCTGCCTTTTCCGGTTATAAGCATTTTTTTGCCGAGTATTCTGTTTTTTTCAATAAGAATAACCCTCTTTTTGCGGCTTGCCGCTGTGCCTGCCGCCATCATACCGGCTGCCCCGCCGCCTATAACAACCACATCTGCTGTTAGTTTGTTCATAACATTTACCTGCTCTTTTGGGATGTATTTTTGCGCCTTGAATTTTTGTTAAAAGGCTTTGCCGTCTTTATATTTTTTTGAGTTCTCCCCTTTGCCGTGCCTGCCGCCTCAATTTTTTTGAGCATATTCACTTCAGATTCGCTTAACTTACGCCATTTGCCAAGCGGAAGATGACCAAGCGTGAGTCCGGCTTCCTTTATCCTTTTAAGCTTTTTTACAACACAGCCAAGCTCTTCAAACATTCGTCTTACCTGACGGTTTCTGCCCTCGTGAATAGTAATTTCAACCTTGGTACCATACTGGGTTGCGCCGACCACTTCAACCTCTGCTGGGCTGGTTTTCTGACCATCAAGCACAACGCCGCGACGAAGCTGAATAATGGTATCCATACTGACATCGCCGGTAACTTCCGCAACATAAGTTTTTGCAATATCGTGTTTGGGATGAGTTATACAATATGTCAGGTCTCCGTCATTAGTCATAAGCAGAAGCCCCTCGGTATCGTAATCAAGTCTGCCTACCGGATAAATTCGTGACGAAATATCCGAAACAAGCTCCATAACGGTTGGTCTGCCCTTATCGTCCGACACAGTTGTGATAAATCCGACCGGCTTATTAAGCATTATATAGACTTTCTTTTCGGCGTTTTTTATAACCTCACCGTCAAGCTCAACTATATCATAATTCTCGTCAATCTGAACGCCCATTTCTCGGATAATTTCGCCGTTGACTAAAACTCTGCCTTCGGCGATAATTTTTTCCGCACCGCGTCTTGATGCAACCCCTGCATTTGCAAGAAATTTCTGTAATCTAATCATTTAGTACCTCGTAGGACCTACATATTCTTATATTTATCTAAAATCTTTTCAATTCTCTTGATAGGATTGAGAAGCTCGCTGATTGAATGCTCCGCATTCAGTTCACTGATAAGGAGTGCGATATACTTACTCATATCAACCTGGTGATACCATGGCTTTGTGAGAAGTTCCGGCTTTGAATAGATAAGGTTTGTTGTAAACACTCCCTCAATCAAGCCTTCTTCATACGCCTTATCAAATCTTTCAAAACCTTCGGTAAACAAGCCAAAGGTAGAGAAAACAAATACTCTTGACGCTTTTCTCTTTTTCAGTTCCTTTGAAACATCTATCATAGAGTCGCCCGAAGAAATCATATCGTCAACAACAATAACATTCTTTCCGTCAATGTCTCTGCCTAAGAATTCGTGAGCTACAATCGGGTTCTTGCCGTTTACTACCTTTGAATAATCACGACGTTTATAGAACATACCAAGGTCCATACCAAGAACGGATGAATAATACATACATCTTGACATAGCACCCTCATCGGGAGAAATAATCAATGTATTCTCTTTGTTCAGTATAACATCCTTATCATACTTGAGGCAAGCCTTTATCATCTGGTATGTAGGCATTACATTCTCAAAGCCCTTAAGCGGAATTGCGTTCTGAACTCTAGGGTCGTGCGCATCAAAGGTTATGATGTTGTCAACACCAATATTACAAAGTTCCTGAAGTGCCATGGCACAATCAAGCGATTCTCTGGAAGAACGCTTGTGCTGACGTCCTTCATAAAGCATAGGCATAATAACGGTAATACGCTTTGCTTTACCGCCCAGAGCAGAAATTGCACGCTTGAGGTCCTGATAATGGTCATCAGGGCTCATAGGAACATCTACACCGTAAAGCTTATAGGTTTCACCGTAATTAAAGCAATCCACAATAATATATACATCATAAGTTCTTGCAGAATGAAGGAGTGTTGCCTTTGCTTCGCCTGTACCAAATCTCGAAAGCTTTACCGGTAAAAGGAATGTGCCGAGATTGTTTACATCGTCTGCATTAAAGGTTTTAAGGTAATAGTCCACCTTTTCGCAAAAGCTTTCACAGCCCGTCATTCCGATAACGCCAAGTCTGCCAAGGTTATAGGATTCGATTGTTGATTTCATATATTTTCTCCTTTGATTTATATTGTTCAATTATAATGTTAATATACAGCAAGCTCTGCCCGTCTTTCTGTCAGATTCTTTATAGATTGCTGAATACCCTCAAAGTAGTTTCGGTAAAGCCAGAGTTCCTTATACTCCTCTGTTACCTTATCAAATCTTGCAAGAAGCTCTGTTCGTTTTTCTTCGGTTACACCTTTAAGAGTTTTAATAAGTGAAATTTCAGCGCCAAGTAAAAGCATCTCCACATTGACAAGAATTTCAGCCTTGAGTCTTTCGTCAAATTCGGTTGCAATAAACAAATCTCTTACCTTTGTTACATATTCAATTACATTATTGAAGTAGAACGGGTCATCAAGCTTATCCATATCATAAATAACAGCATCGTCAAGGTCGGGATTACCGAAGAAGCGCTGTGACAGAGGATAGAAAAGTGATGAGCTACACATTGTCATACCGTGAATTTTGTGCGGTTCAAGGTAATAGTATCTGCCAAGCTTATACATAAGCTCACCAACACCGTCGCCGTGGAACACGTTCTTATCGAGATATTCCATTGATGCAAAACGGAAGTTATTTTTAAAGCTCTGTCTATCCTGCTCAACACCTGCATTCCAGCCATACTGTGCCGCAAGTGCCATTGGGAAGTAACTATGAACAAGGAACTGCATATGTCCGTCAGCAGGCATACCCCAGTCGGTCATCATAAAGCCAACTGCGCCATATTTTCTGCCAAGCTCTGCTGCTGTTCTTACATTAAATTCCATAACGCCAACTCTGGATGTAAGTGACTCCCACGCAGCTGTGCCCGGTGCAACATAATATCTGACACCTTTTTCCTGAAGAACGCGGCATCTTTGTTCCATCATCTGAGTTGAAATGATACCGTAACCCCATTCAACAGCAGTTGCATTCTTGGGGAACTTGGGGAAGGATTCTGGATGGCTGATAATCATATCGTCCCAGAACTGAATCTCCTTATCATACTTTTCATTTACAAGCTTATTCAGCTTATTGAGGTAATTAACAAACACGTTGTCAATACCTTCCTTTTTGCACGCTTCCTCTGTCTGGAATCTTCCAAGACCAAATGCTTCGTCAAGACCGATATGAGCGTACTTGGACTTAAAGAACGGGAAAAGTGAACCGTAGATTTTGTCCATAAGTTCAACTGATTCATCAAGGAGCGGATTAAGTGTTCCGTAAATCTTCTCACCATCAGACAGTGCAAGATGTGAATACTCAGGCTTGTTTACCCAATGATGCATATGACCAAAGCTGTTCTGGTTGGGAACAAGGTCTATAAATCTGTCGCTACAATATTTATCAAGATACTGGATATCCTCAGGGGTCAAGCAGTCAAAATCCTTTGTGTATTCGGGGAAACCGGGGAATTTAAAACAGAAATTATCCATATAAAGCTGGAACTCGTTGTACTTTGTATCTGCAAGAATATCAACAAATTCAAGAATAGTTTCCATTTTGGGAATTCTGCCACGGCTTATGTCAAGCATATAGCTTCTGCGTTCGAAGTCGGGTTTATCGTGTACTGCACAAAGCGGAAGCTTTTCACCCGAGGTATTTACAATATGTCTGAGTGAGGTCAGGGCACGGAACTTACCTTCTTCCGTTGCATAGGCTATGTAAATTCTGTTCTTTTCAATCAGAAGCTCATATTCTTCACCTTTTAATTCTGCTTTTTCTTCATACTGAATACCAATTCCATCAGCTAAAGCATAAAAATCATAAAGACTTGCACAAATGTCAGGCTTTTTAACATCCGATACGCCATCAAAGTATTTTTCTGAAATAGGTTTTGGGAAAATCATATCACTTTTCTCCTTTAGTGAAATGTATTTATGTGAAAATTTAATTATTTACAAACAACGAAACAGCACAACAGGCAAAATGCCTGTTGTGTTGCTCGTTAATACTTAAAGTGACATCAGATACTCTGCATATTCTGTTGCTTTCATAAACTTAACGCCTTGTGCCTTAAGCCACAGTAGGAAATTATAGGTATTTTGTTCGGAATCACCGCCATATTCCCATCCACCTGGGTGTGCCTGAAGAAGAACATAGTCGTAGCCCTTATTCATCGCCTCATTCCACTTTGTTTTAAGGTTTGCCAAAGTATCAGAATGACCGGTTCCGCCAGTTGCAGATGATTCAACATCTATATACTTCCAAAGAGTTATAAAGTTGTTATTTTTGTTAAAGAAACTGCTGTCAAGATATGCTTCGCTTTTTGCTCTTACCATAATTGCCTTATACTGCGTATTTTCGTTCATTACTGTACGGGTATCCGCATTAACAGCATTGTTGGGCGGCGCCAGTGATGTAATGGTCATTCCTTGATTCTCAGTAGTTCTTTTTACATTGGCAAAGTCGTCTCTTTGGTCTTCGATTGAAGAAACCCCGAAATAGTTTGTTCCGCCATAATATCCGTGGCTGGTAAGTTCAATATTGTCGCTTTCATACATTGCTTTAAGCTTTGCAAGGTCTTCTTCATCACACAGCGAACCCTTTTCTCTGTCCGGGTCGAAGTAATTAACCATAAAGATAAAGTTCATATCAATGTCGTTAGCTTTCGCCCAGTTTGCAATACTTGCAAATCTGTCAACATTGTTTGTGTTAAGGTCATCAAACTTAACAAGCGCTACCTTGTCATCATCTGCAAGTGCTTTAAGAATTGCAACATCCTTAAATGGTTTAAACGTTGTTTTATCCCATACAAAAGCTTTGAGAACATAGTATCCGTCATTGGGAATTGTTATGCTAAGTGGGTATGATTGTTTTGTTGAACCAATTGAAACAGTGTCATATACACAATCTGTAAGATGACCGCCCTTGTAAAGACCAAGCATATAAAGTGCCTCGTATGATGTGCCGTTATATGCCTTTGCATTAAAGGTTGCTGTAACATTTCCTGCAGTTGCAAGTTCAAGTGGCTGACCACCCCTGCTAAATGAAACATCAGACATAACAAGGTCCTGACGCTCGGTATTGACAGTAACCGCAGTTGTAGCTGTTGCGCCGGTAATATCCTTTACATTGATAAAATCAACCTTATATGTACCATTGGGTTCTTTATCAAAGCAGAGTCTAACCGTCCAGTCATCTACCTTTGTTATATTGCCTATAAATGCTGCGTCGTTAATTTTAACAGAGCTTGCATTAAAGCTGCTGATATCAATCGGATTAGTAAACTTAACCTCAACATCATCTGCCGTAAGAATTGTCTTGCCGGAAACAGATGTCAATGCATCAACACCAAATGTATATAGGATTTTTAAAGAAACATTATCGAGTGTTGTTACAGTATTTGCTGCTGCAGCAATCTTCCAATCAAGCGATGCAAGATTCACCGCTGCTGAGCCGAGAGAAACTGTTTGTGTGGTATTCACTAAACTTCCAGACTTCACATTTACCGATGCTGTATAATTTGCCTGGTCAGCAATCACTTTTACCGAGTATGTTCCGGAATCAAGGGTAACGCCATCAATTGCATTGCCGCCTATGTAAAGCTTTTTATCAGCTCCAAGTTTTACAAGTTCAGCCGAGCCAGCCATAAGACTGCGGTCTGCTGTGAAATCTGATGCAGTAACATCGGCTGTATAAACAAATTTTGTATTATTAAACGGAAGCGACATTGCGGTAACTGTTTCAGCATCAGCTGTGCCGGAAATTGCAAGTGCACCGCCTGAAATTGCGGCTGTACCGCCGGTTGTTGTAAATGCAGCAGGAACATCAGTGCCCGCAAAGTCAAAGCTGTTTGAAATCGGTGCGTTAAGCTTGTTAACTGCACCTATCTGAATATCATCAACATACATTGAAGTGGGTAATGACCAATCATTTGTAGTAGATCTGTTACTGCTTGTAAAATACCATCTTGTTACAGATGAATTAGGTACCCTTGGTGTAACAAACCCTGTTCCGGTGTATTTTTCTTCACCATTTGTAATTGAAACTGCATAATAGCCACTATCGCTATCATAAATTGCTTCAATATCATACCATGTATCTTTTTTAAACGAGATTCCCGTATCTATACCATTAAATGTTGTAGCTGTCCCATTGGGTACAATCGAAAAAAGGCTATATTCTTTGTAATCCGATGCCACTTTATCATTGACAGCGCGGAATTTAACAGCAGAAACCTGAAAATTTGAGTCAGGATAACGTACGGCTGTTTTAAAATAGGTAGTAGGGGAAATTACCGGTTTAAAATTTATATAAACCTGATTATACAAAAGGTAGTTTCTTTCAAGAATCATTGACTTATTCAAAGATGGTAAATACACTTCTTCTTTAGTCTTACTTTTGCTTACACCAGCTGTAAGGTCCATTTCTCCTTCGTACACAATTGCTTCAATTTCAAGACTTGAACCTCTATCCGTCTGTACTGGAAGAATCTGATGATACATATTTCCGCCGGAACCCCACCAAACTCCGGAAACACCGGTAACCTTCATTTGTGCCGCAAGCTCAGCATTTGATTTTGTAAAATCACTAATTTTAATATGCCCTGAGCTATCACTTGGAGTGATATTAAGTTCCTGCGCTGCAAACGCAGTGAGGTTAAGTGATACCAAAAGCATCACAAGTGTAATAAGAAAACAAACCACTCTTTTCATAATAAGAGCCTCCTAAAAAAATAATTTTCCAAACCGCTATCCCCGGTAATCCGACAACAGCTTATATTTGATATCCCAAAGTCTTTGGGATAAATCAACATAGTATTCGTGAGGGTTTTCAAAGCGTTTAACCTCGTCCCAGATTTTCTCGAGCTGGGTCTCGCAATATTTTCTTATTTCTTTAAGGGACGGAGATTTATACACACACTTGCCCTTTTCAAATATAGGAACCTGAAGTTCAACCGCTGTAAAGTTATTAATAGTTTTACGTTTCCAGGTATGTTCAGGGTCAAAAATTTCGTATTCACGACTGTCGTCAATCACTTCATCAGCAAGTGTCAGTACATCAGCAATGGCTTTGCCGCTCTCGTTTGAAAACAGTCGGTATACTTTTTTAAAGCACGGATTAGTAATTTTGGCCACATTTTCGCTTATTTTTATTTTAGGTATGACTTCACCGTTTCTTTCAAGAGCAACAATCTTGTAAACACCGCCAAAAACAGGCTCGGATTTTGATGTAATCAATCTTTCGCCAACGCCAAAGGAATCTATGCACGCACCCTGCTTTAAAATATCACGGATAATATGCTCGTCAAGGGAATTTGACACAACAATCTTTACATCTTCATAGCCTGCTGCATCAAGCATTTTTCGGGTCTGCTTTGTCAGGTATGTGATGTCTCCGCTATCTATTCTTACGCCCTGGGGACGAACTCCCATCGGCTTTAAAACATCGTCAAAAACCTTAATTGCATTGGGAACACCGGACTTTAAAACATTGTAAGTATCAACAAGGAGTGTGCAGTTGTTCGGATAACAAATGGCATAAGCTCTAAATGCCTCATACTCACTGTCAAAGGACTGTATCCAGCTGTGAGCCATTGTGCCGAGTGCCGGAACTCCATAAAGCTTGTCCGTAACTGTACAGGCAGTACCTGCCGCACCGCCTATATATGCAGCTCTTGCACCAAGCACTGCACCGCCGGTGCCCTGAGCACGGCGTGAACCGAATTCCATAACAGGTCTGCCTTCTGCCGCACGAACAATGCGGTTACACTTTGTAGCAATAAGACTTTGATGGTTCACGGTGAGAAGTATCATCGTTTCAATGAACTGTGCCTGAATAAGAGGGCCGCGAACTGTAAGTATAGGTTCGTTGGGAAAAATAGGTGTTCCCTCAGGGATTGCCCATACATCACACTCAAACTTAAAGTTTGAAAGGTATTCGAGAAATTCGTCGCAGAATATACCCTTTTTGCGAAGAAATTCAATATCTTCATCCTCAAATTTGAGATTTTCAAGATACTCTATCACCTGTTCAACGCCTGCCATAATTGCAAAGCCTGCGTTATCGGGGACTTTACGGAAGAACATATCAAAATATGCAGTTTCATTCTGCATACTATTTTTAAAGTAGCCGTTTGCCATGGTTATTTCATAAAAATCAGTAAGCAAGGTATTGTTCATAAACCACCATAGCCCTTCTTTCGTTTTTTCATATAGTAACACAGAATTAGTATACCATTCAAAAAAAAATATTTCAAGTATTTTTGCTAAATATTGTAGAAAATATGTAAAAACTACGATACATCATCAACAATAATTATATCATCTCCTATTTTTTTAATTTTTTCCCACCTTATAACTATATCATCTTCCTTACCCAAAAAGCCCATAAGTCTGTATGCACCGGGTACTAAAAGTGCTGTCAAATTGCCCGTTTTAAGGTCTATAAGCACATCGGATACAAAACCGAGTCTTGCTCCGTCCGAAACATTTATTACTTCCTTGGTTTTAAGCTCATTTAAACTGCATTTCAACAGGTAATTCCCTCCTTTTTTATTTACTTTATGCGTTCTTTTGCAAAGTTATGATTTTGTAATAACGGAATTATTTTTCTGTATAGCCATTCTATGTTTGTGAAATAATATTATGGAAAAATAAAAAGGGGGTCAAAAACTTGATTAACAAAGTTGATATATGCGGAGTAAATACATCAAAGCTCCCCATTCTGAATGAAGCGCAAAAAAGGGAGCTTTTTGAAAAAATACAAAAAGGCGACACCCACGCCCGTCAGGAGTTTATATATGGTAACCTCAGACTTGTTCTAAGCGTTTTGCAAAGATTTTCAAACCGCAACGAAAATATCGACGACTTATTTCAAGTTGGTTGTATAGGTCTAATCAAAGCCCTTGATAACTTTGATACATCGCATGGCGTTAGATTTTCTACTTACGCTGTGCCAATGAATGTACCTATGGGAAATCAGAATTTATAGTATATTTCAACGTTATCATTTGCAACGGTGATTTCATCAACACAGCTTTCCACCACCTTACGCCGTTCCTTATCTGTCATATACTCCCAGCTTTCTCTCAAAGTAGAAAGCTGTTTTTTTATTTCCCGACGATTTTTCGAAAGTGTTTTTTGCTTTTCCTCACGCATTATCTGGCTTTGCAGTTCGCTTAAAGTTTTTCTCACCTCTGCAATTGTTTCTTTTAAAGCGTCATCTGCAGATTCGGCATAGAGATTATAAAGGCGTTTAAGTTTCTCCGTAATCTTTGCCTCATTTTCCCTGAGAATTTCCAGTATATCTTTTTCTTCCGGTTTCGCTTTGTTTTTTGTTTTTAGGCCAAGGCTAAAGAGGTCTTCCTTGACAACATTCTCAAGCTCGACCGCCCATATACCAGCATTTGTGCAATTCGGGTCTTTTACAAGATGCGGTTTACTCTTATCCTTTGAATAGCACACAAGCCGATACCCCTGCTTACCCCACATCTGATACCGCATTTTTGCACCGCATATGCCGCATCGAATAAGTCCGGTCAGAAGATTTTGCGCGCCACCCTTGAATTTGCCCGACCGTTCCTGCATTTTCTGCATTGCCTTTTCGTAGGTTTCAAGACTTACAATCGCCTCGTGTTTGCCCTTGTATTCCTCGCCATTATAGACAATATATCCTGCGTTGCTTTTCCTCATCAGTATTTGCCGTGCCAGTTTTTCGTACCTTAAGCCAAGTATTCGTGCTATTGCATTAAGGGAATATCCTTCAAGATACAGTTCATATATTCGCCGAACAGTTTCGGCATCCTTATTGGGAACAAGTATGCCCAGGCTCTGGTTATAGTCATAACCGAACGGCACCCTGCCACCACCCATCCAGTAGCCCTCCTTGACCCGTTCTTTCATGCCCATACTGGTTCGTTCCTTTATATTTTCACGCTCCAGCTGTGCAAATGCCGAAAGTATGCCAAGCATTAGCCTGCCAAGCGGCGTTGATGTATCCATACTTTCGTTAAGCGATATAAAGTCCACATTATGAGGATTAAACACATCTTCTATAAGGTATAGTGTATCCTTTTGACTTCTTGAAAGACGATCAAGCTTATACACAAGCACGCAATTAATTTTGTTTTTTTTAACATCCTCAATCATGCGTTTCAGTTCGGGGCGGTCAATATTACTGCCGCTAAAACCTCCGTCAATATAATATTCATATTTTTTTATTCCTTTTGACACACAATAGGCGGTAAGCATTTCTTTTTGCGCATCGATGGAATACCCCTCTTCCCTTTGGGCGTCTGTAGAAACTCTGATGTATATTGCGGCAATTTTATTCATTTTCTGCTCCGTTATTTATTTCTGACTTTACTCCTAATCTGTGGTTTACTCTGCTGATTACATTTGAAATCTCCTCATTTTCAATAATCATATCGACATCAAACGGCTTTGTTCTTTTTTGTCCGTTGACATATCTTGTAATTTTCATAAAACTATCACCTCAATACAATTATTGACAGAAACAAAAAAATAAAACAGCTTTCAAATGAAAGCTGTTTTACAAATTACAGATTCAACAGTTTTTTTAGATTTTCGCTTAAAATCTGTCTATTTGCCTCATCGCCTAAATCCATCGCAAAAAAGTTCTTAAGTTCTTCCTCTGCAGACCACATCGGGTAATCTGTCCCGAATAATACTCTATCTGTTCCGTAGCTGAAAACAAGGCTTTTATAGTCTACATTATTCTCAAAGCTAAAGCTTGATGAGCAATCAACATAGAAATTTGGAAGTCCGGCATACTTTTCACAAGCTTCCTCCCATATTGACCAACCGCCGAAGTGTGCACCTATCACGGTAAGCTTAGGATATGCTTTAAGAACGGGCAGAACACGATTCGGATTGGAATAGTCATAGCGGTAGTCGCCAGTGTGCATAAGAATGGGCAAATTCTTCTTTTCACAATATTCGTATATTTTAAGAAGATTACCTTTATCCACCTGAAACTTTTGAATATCTGGGTGAAGTTTTACACCTTTTAATCCTATTTCCATCAAATGCTCAATATCACCCTCAATATCATTACTGTCAGGATGAAGAGTCCCAAAGCCGGTAAGGAAGCCGTTGCTGGCGCTTACCTCACGGGCAATAAATTCGTTTATGCTTTTTACCTGATGGGCCGTTGTTGCAACAGACTGGACAAGAGCATGGTCAATCCCCAGTTCCTTATACGAAGCCATAAGATGGCCGACTGTACCCTTACCGTGAGCAACTGTTCCGTAAAACGCATCCGTTGCTGCAACCGCTTTTTCCGCTATTTTTTCGGGATAGATATGGCAATGCGCATCTATTACATAATATCCGTTTACCATTTTATTTTATAGGGTGAGTCCAACCAAAACTGTCTTCAAGCTTACCCCACTGAATTCCGGTAAGTGTGTCGTAAAGGTGCTGAGTTACTTCGCCGATTTCGCCGTTGTTAACGGTAAACACTTGGTCCTTATAACGGAGTTCACCGATAGGTGAAACAACTGCTGCCGTACCGCAGCCCCACGCTTCTTCCAGTGTGCCGTCAGCCATAGCCTTTTCAAGCTCGTCAATACTGAGGAGGCGTTCTGAAACCTTGTAGCCTTCCTTTTTGAGAACCTCAATACATGACATACGTGTGATACCGGGGAGAATTGAACCGGTAAGCGCAGGTGTAACGATTTCGCCGTTAATCTTGAACATAACATTCATTGCGCCAACTTCCTCAATATACTTTCTCTCAACGCCATCAAGCCAGAGAACCTGTGAATATCCGTTCTGCTCAGCTCTTTCACCGGCACGATTACTTGCAGCATAGTTACCGCCACACTTTGCGTAGCCTGTACCACCGCGTACCGCACGGACATCCTCTGCTTCAATCATAATCTTAACGGGGTTGATACCCTCTTTATAGTAGCTGCCAACCGGTGATGCAATAATCATAAATGTTGCATTGTGAACTGCGTGTACGCCCAGAGTTTCATCGTTACCAAACATAAACGGTCTGAGATAAAGTGATGTTCCGGGAGCTGAAGGAGTCCAATCCTGCTCAAAGGCAACAAACGTTTCGAGAATTTCCATTGCCATTGCCTCGTCTATCTGGGGCAGGCAGAGTCTTTCTGCAGAGCGGTTCATTCTTCTGATATTTTCAATAGGTCTGAACATCTGAACCTTACCGTCTTCACGGCGATATGCTTTAAGACCCTCAAAAATTTCTGAGCCGTAATGAAGAACTGTTGATGCAGGATGAATTTCAAACTTACCAAAGGGAATAATTCTTGCATCGTACCAGCCCTTTTCTCTTGAATAGTCCATTACGAACATATGGTCTGTAAAGAACTTACCAAAGCCAAGTGTAGATGCCTCAGGATGTTCTTTGGGAGCTGTTGTTTTTGTGATTTTTATATCCATTTTTGCTTTCTCCTTTAAGAATTAGTTTTCTGCACCAATCTGCATTGCTTTGAGGTTTGTGTCAAGCATATCTGCACGCTTTGCAGAAATTACTTTTTTGAGTGCGGCATTTACCCCGTCTTCGGTAAATCCACCGGTAACACTCAAGAGCTTACCTGCAATAATCATATTTGCAAGAGTGGGCATATTGTTATCCGATGCAAGCTTTGTTGCTGGGATATAGTAAACCTCAACATCTGTGCGGTTTACCTTTCTTTCAATAAGAGTTGAATCAACAAAAATCTTGCCGCCGGGAGCAACCGAAGCCTCGTATTTATCAAGTGAGGGCAGGTTCATAGCAACCAGCACATCAGGAGTTGATACGATAGGAGAACCTACGGGCTCATCGCTGATAATTACACTGCAGCTTGCAGTACCGCCACGCATTTCGGGGCCGTATGAGGGAAGCCAGCTTACTTCTTTTTCTTCTACAAGGCCTTTGTATGCGAGAAATTTACCTACGAACAGAATTCCCTGACCGCCAAAGCCTGCAATAAGCATCTGTGTTGTACTCATTATTCTGCCTCCTTTTCTGCGCTGCGGTCCTTGTATACGCCAAGCGGATAATAGGGCAGCATCTTTTCATCTATCCATTTAAGAGCATCCTGAGGTGTCATACCCCAGTTTGTAGGACAGCTTGAAACAACCTCAACAAGTGAGAAGCCTTTGCCGTCTATCTGGTTCTGGAATGCTTTTTTAATTGCTTTTTTAGCATTCTTAACATTCTTAACATTATTTACAGTAACTCTTTCTAGGTATTCGGGTCCATCAAGGGTCGAAAGCATTTCACAGACTCTTATAGGGAAGCCGCAGGCATTTGTATCTCTGCCGTAAGGAGAGGTCTGTGTTACCTGACCGGGAAGTGATGTGGGTGCCATCTGACCGCCTGTCATACCATAAATTGCATTGTTAATGAAGATAACAGTAATATTTTCATTTCTTGCAGCACTATGAACAGTTTCTGCCATACCGATTGATGCAAGGTCACCGTCGCCCTGATATGTAAACACAATGTGGTTTTCAGGGTCTGAACGCTTAACACCGGTAGCAACAGCCGGAGCACGGCCGTGTGCCGCTTCAATCATATCACAGTTAAAGTAATTGTAAGCCATAACCGAACAGCCAACAGGTGCAACACCTATTGTCTTGCCTTCGATTCCAAGCTCGTCTATAACCTCAGCTACCAGACGGTGAACAATACCGTGAGTACAGCCGGGGCAGTAATGCATCTGGACATCTGCCAGTGCCTTTGGTTTTTCAAAAACTACCATTATTTTGCACCTCCGTTTGCTGCTTTCTTTATTGCGTCAAGCACCTGTTCGGGTGAGGGAATCATACCGCCCACACGGTTACAGAGTGTAACGGGAACCTTACATTCTGATGCAAGGCGTACATCTTCAATCATCTGTCCCATTGAAAGTTCAACAGAAATGATTTCCTTAACCTTATCAGCTGCTTTCTTGTAAGGAGCAACAGGGAAAGGCCACAATGTAATCGGTCTTATAAGACCAACCTTGATGCCCATTTCACGAGCTGCATTGATTGCATTCTTTGAAACACGAGCAGCAATACCGAATGCTGTAACGCAGATTTCTGCATCGTCCATCATATATTCTTCGTACATGCATTCGTTTTCTTCAATTTCCTTATATCTTTCATAGCGGGCAAAATTTGACTTTTCAAGCGCGTCGGGTTCAAGGAACAGAGAGTTCACGATATTATGAGGTCTCTCCATCTTTGTACCTGTTGTTGCCCAAGGCTTTTCTACAGGAGCACCGATTTCGTAATCAAGAGAAACAGGCTCCATCATCTGACCCATTGTACCGTCAGCAAGAACCATTGCTGTCATTCTGTATTTATCTGCAAGTTCAAAGCCCTTAACTGTCATATCAGCCATTTCTTGAACAGAGCTGGGGGCAAGGACAATCATCCTGAAGTCACCGTGAGCTGCACCCTTAGTTGCCTGGAAGTAGTCTGACTGTGAAGGCTGAATGCCGCCGAGACCGGGGCCGCCACGCTGAACGTTGATTACAAGTGACGGGAGGTCTGCACCTGCGAGGTATGAAAGACCTTCACCCTTAAGTGAAATACCGGGGCTTGATGATGAGGTCATAACCCTTTTACCTGTTGATGCAACACCGTACACCATATTTATTGCAGCAATTTCGCTTTCAGCCTGAAGAAATGTTCCGCCGATTTTGGGCATTCTTTTTGCCATATATGCCGCAATCTCGGTCTGTGGTGTGATAGGATAACCGAAATAATGACGGCATCCTGCAATTATGGCAGCTTCAGCAATAGCTTCGTTGCCTTTCATTAAAACTTTATCTGACATAATATGTACCTACCTTTCTACTGTAATAATGCAATCGGGACACATTGTTGCACAGAATGCACAACCGATACAAGCATCTGCATTCGCAGCCTCTACCGGATGGTGACCCTTTTTGTTTATCTTGTCTTTTGCAAGCGTGAGAACCTGCTTGGGACATGCATCAACACAAAGTCCGCAGCCCTTGCAGCTATCTGTTTTAAATGTAAGCTTTGCCATATTTATTCTCTCCTCCACATTAAATAATCTTTTTTTGTAATTTTAAAGCAAACAAATCAGGAATTTTCTCTGCTAATTCACCAAAAAGCTCCTGCTTCACACAGGTTGCTTTAATCGGTAAGCCTGTCTCCTTGGAAACCTTTGCTGCATAGTCAAGAGAATTCAGCACATCGTCTGCTGTTGTTTCTTCACCAAGATTTGAATTGTTCACTATGCCAGTAAACTTGATTTTACCTGCCGTTTCAATCTCGTGCATAACCTCAAGTGTTGTTAAAGCGTCACGGGTAAGCGGACGATAACAATTGATAACAAATAACATATCGTAGTTATCCTCTTCCAGAATGCCTCCTGAGTATCTGCCTAATGCATAAGCGCCACGGTCGTCGCCGCCTATATCAATAACAGCACATTTGGACTTATCATCGATTACCGAATACATATCCTGCGGAAGGGCAGGTATATCCACATTGGTATTTGCATATTCGGAACAAATCAGCTTTATCCCTTCTGCCTCAAGTTCCGACTGGCTGTCCTTTGTTCTGAAATACGGATTAACTATATCAAGATCAGCAATTGTAACATTATTACACATCTTTTTTAAGTCAAATGCCATATTTACGGCAATGTTGGTTTTGCCGCTGCCATAATGACCTGCAAGAAGTGTTATTCTCTTATAATTATAATTCATTTTGCATTCTCCGTCATCATGTAAAAAATGGTTAATGTAATAAATAAAAAGCCGCCTCAAAGAAAAGCTTTGAGACGGGTAAAAATACTCGCGGTACCACTCAAATTGCGGAAAACCTCCGCCACTCACCGGACTCCACCAAGCCCTTTGCAGTTAACGCAGCAATTACGGAAGGTATCTACTGACCAAGGCGTTGGCGTTCTGACCTTCAGCTCGGAAGTGAGGGGTACATTGAAGCTACTGCTATCGGTTTGCACCACCCACCGATTCTCTGTGAAGCCGACCGCTCCGTACCTTCTTCGTCATAGCTTTTCAATTCTTTGTATTATACCACTCATTTTGGGTATTGTCAATAGATTTTCCAGTATTTTTTAACATATTTCCACAAAAAATCATACTTTATCCCTGACAGCATTTACAAGAGTATTTATATTTCTAAAACTGTTCGGTGACTGCAAAAAACGGTTCTTAAACACCTTTGAAAAGTACGTCACAGACTGAAATCCGGATCTGTAACATATCTCGCTGATTGTAAAGTTCGAATATCTTATCAGGTCTTTTGCATAAAACAAACGCAGATCCTGAAGATAATCTCTTATACTTATTCCAAACTTCTTGGAAAATTGAGAACTGAGGTAATTCGACGAATATGAGACCTCTTTTGCTATATCCGCGACCTTTATCTGGTTGTGGAAGTTCTTGTGTATAAACGAGAGTGCGTCCTTTAATTTATCGTTGGTATCTTCAGGAGCGGGTTGCTTGCTGTTGCGCATAATAAGTATAAAAAACTGTTCAAGTATATTCAGGCACAACTCGTCTTTTGCCGGGGAATCATCCATTTCGCTGCATTCAAGAAGCATTGCTGTAAGAACCTCTGCTTTTTCAAACTCAGCCCCTAAAAGATTGGCACTTACAGGAAATTTTTCAAAATGACAATTAGGGTTAACGTAATAGTAATAGAAAGCATTTGAAACATTTACTTTTAATGCCGTGGTATAAACGCCTTCATCAATATCCACATTATGAATATCGTTGGGCGAAATAAGAAAAATACTCCCCGTTGTAAATGGTATAGATTTACCGTTAATCACATGAGTTCCGCTACCTTCGGTAAAAAAATACAATTCAAAGGTTGCGTGCCAATGGGGGGTTGATGTTGTATCAGGATTTGCAAAACGCACATTATAGAGTGTATCACAATCCGTACACCAAATTATTTCATTTTCCGTCATACTTATCTCCCCCTTTGAAAGTTATTATACAATTTTCTCCCGTTAAAATCAACATTTTTAATCCTAAAACAAAAAAACCTTTAAAAAATGCAAGTTTTTAACCAAATAAAGTAAAACTTTTATTCAAAATTATGTTATGATATATATATATCCGCTACTTGGAGGAGGTGTAAAAATGTCAAACAAAAGAAAAACAAATGTTGTTAATTATTCGCTGAAAGCGACCGAATCCATTTGTTTGAATAATCCTGACGGCTTTATGCTTATAATCATCAAGTCGGGAAACGGAATTTTTCTTTTAAACGGCAAGAAATACGCCTACAGTCCGGGCACTGCTATAATACTTTCCTGCGTTGACTATTTTCAAAAGCTGTACGAGAGCTCTGACACCACGCTTATGGTTCTTGAATTTTTTGACGATGTTTTTTCCGGAAGAATGCTTGAGTTTTTTAATATTGCTCTACTCCCCCATTCTCTGATACTTGGCAAACAATTTGACAGCATTGTTAAGATTTTTGATATGCTTCAGCTAGAATGTTCCTCCCGATTGAAACACGGAAATCTGTTTGCTCATAACATCATAAAAGAAATTTTAATTTTTGTTATGGACAAATCCGGTCAAGGACTACCGAATATTTCCCAGGACATAAAAACAGGTCTCGCTTTGCTTTATACGTATGAACATTTCCGCGAACCAATTAGTCTTGAACAGGTTGCATCGCATATACATTATTCTGCCAACTACTTCCATCACAGTTTTAGAAAAAATACAGGTATTCCGTTTAAAAAATTTTTGCATAATCTTCGATTGACATATTCTGCAAATCTGTTATTATATACTGAGGAATCAGTTTCCGAAATATGTTTTGACAGCGGATTTAATTCCATTCAATATTTTTCAACATCATTTAAGAAAAATTTTGGTTGCTCACCCCGTGACTTCCGTAAAGCTATTAAAGGAGATGATTTGTAATGAAAGAACTTAACATCAATGACTTGACTTTAGAACAAAAAATTGGACAACTTCTTTGTGTTCGAGGTTTTATTGACGAAAAAGACGAAGCGTTCGTTATGGAGATGGTTAAAAAGAAGGCTGTCGGAGCAATTCAGATGGGATATTTTGAAGGCTGCCGCGAGAAAATTGCCGAAATAAACGAGCTTGCAGGCTACCCCATTCTTATCTGTGCAAATATGGAATACGGCTATGCCGGAACAAAGCTTAAATATCCTGCGCAAATGGCGCTTTCTGCAACTAACGACCCAAAGCTTGCATACGAAGCTGCACGTGTCTCCGCAATTGAAGCAAAAGCTGATGGTTTTAATGTTATGTGGGCACCGGTTGTTGACCTTTGCAGCGAAGGAAAGCTTTGCAAAAACACCAGAACCTTTAGCGACGATACAGATACAACCACCGAATTTGGCTGTGCTGTTATCAAAGCATATCAGGACGAGGGAATGATTTCAACAGCAAAGCACTTTCCCAGTCCCTGTGACGGAAAGAACGACTCACACTTCGTACATAACGATTCTCAACACACCGAAGAAGAGCTTTATACAAAAAATATGGTTCCGTACATAGAAGCAATAAAGCGTTGCGGTCTTACAGGCATTATGACTTCCCACACCGTTTTCGAAAAGATTGACCCGGGTGTTCCTGCTACATTCTCAAAAAAAATTCTTTCAATGATACGCAAAGCGGGCTTTGACGGAGTTATTATGTCCGATTCACTTGCTATGATGAGTGTTGTCAGACTTTACGGTGATTTGGACAGCATTTGGATGGCAATTGAGGCAGGTAACGATATGGTTCTTCCCAACTATCGTCTCACATTCAAGGAATCCTATGAATATCTTCTGGAATCATACAAACAAGGTAAATTCTCCGAGGAAAGACTAAACGATGCAGTTCAGCATGTTCTTAACGCACAGAAATTCACTCTTAAGAAGGCATCGTCTGGCCACCTTACCGACGAGCATATAAACACCATTGAAGAACTGAACAAACGCAGTCTCTGCTTTGTAGGTCGTGATGGATTTACCGCAAAGCTTGATGATAACAAAAAGAAATTGTTTGTACTTTTCAGCGAAAACTTTTATCCTTATGATAGTTCAATCAACGAGGAGCTTGAAGCAAAAGAATTTTACTTTTATAAAAATGTTCTTCTCCATAAGGAACAGATTCTTAAGGAATACCCTGATGCAGAGGTTGTAATAATCAGTGACTACCCCAATCATGTTCAGAACGAAAAGGTGCTTGTTGCAGCACAAAAAGCTGAAGAAATAATCTTCTGCACTTTCTGCAGACCTCAAAGCTATCAGGGCAGTGACGGTATCAACGAAAGAGCCTGCTACCTTATCAACTGCTTCCACGAAAAAACTGTAAGTGTTCTTCACACAGGTAATCCTTACGAAGTACAAAAATTCCCTGTTGCAAAAAGAATTTTCCTTGGTCATCTTGGCGGAGACAGCCTTAAGTACACATTAAAGGCAATGAAAGGTGAATTTACTCCATCAGGCAAAATTCCAGTTAAGGTAAATTTATAATTCAAGCATTTTAAAAGGTCGATGCAATGCACCGACCTTTTTTTATTCTGTAAGATATTTATATGAAATTGTTTTAAGCAAAAATCCAAGGCTTTGAACAAAAAATATAATTCCTATCACCTTATTAAATCCAACCAATTCATCAAACGGCTTAATAAGCGACGCCGTTCCCGACATAAGCTCTATCCAGCCGATTACGGCAAAAGCTTTCCAACAATGAATTTTTTCGTGTTTAAGTTCAGATGCATCCATCACTTTTAATATTCCGGAAAACAGCTCCCACATACCGAAAAAGAACGGTATCATTATCGGCCAAACCATTTTATTGAAAAGAGGAAACAACGAAAGTAACAGCGCGGTTACTCCATCTGCGATAAGCCAGCGTGCTCCGTGAATATCGTGGTTTTTAATATCGCATACAAGGATATTTATTGCACCTGTTAAAAACATAATTCCGCCAAGGGGTTTAGCCAGTATAACAAGGTTGCTGTCGTGACGGGTTATAGCAAAAACACCACCGCAAAACAGCAGAATACTCACTGTAAGCCAGCATAGCTGTACCCACGAAAATATAGTGGTTTTTAAGTTTAGATTATTTTTCAAACGCACCTGTCCTTTCTGATTTTATACACTTCTAAAGCCGCGACCTATTATCTCGCTGCTTGTTGTTATTATTATAAACGCATGCGGGTCAATCTCTCTTATTCTGTTACGGAGTTTGAGTGCTTCGACACGTCTGCATACCGTGTGTATCATTGTCCGCTCCTCCTTGGTGTATTCACCGATAACAGAGTTCACTGTTACGCCGTGATGCAATGTCTTTATTATAAAATCAGATATTTCTTCACGTTTATCGGTTATAACAACAAAGTATTTGCAAGTGTTAAGATTTTCTATTACTGAGTCAACAAGAAATGCTTTTGCAAAAAGACCCAGCATGGAAAAAAGTCCCGCCTGAACACCAAACACCAAAAACGAGCTTGCTGCAACAGCAAAGTCAACCGCAAGTAGTGCCTTACCTACATCAAGTGATGTATATTTTTTGAGAATAAGTGCTGTAATATCCGTTCCGCCTGCTGATGCATTGCTGTTGAATATCATTGCAGAGCCGATTGAAGTGAGCAGCATTGCGTATACAAGCTCCATAAACGGCTGATTGGAAAGCGGTGCAGAAAGTGGAACAATAAATTCAAGCAGATATGTAACTGCAGAATAAAGCATGCTGCAGTATATTGTCTTTATTCCGTTCTGTTTCCCTAAAAATATAAAGCCAAGAATTAAAAGGAATGCGTTCAACCCCCAAATCCAGATACCGGCAGAAATTGGTGTTATCTTTGCTAAAAGCGTACCTATACCGGAAACGCCGCCTGTTGCAAAACCGTTAGGTATTTTAAAAAAATAAACACCAAACGCAAGAAATACCGAACCCAGAGTCATTGCAAATAACTGCTTCGTTTTTTTCATCACACATTCTCCTCAGTGGTAAAATTATCAAAACTGCAATATTGCAATCATTATATACCAATTTTCTTGCGTTTTCAAGGCTTTTGATGCATATTTTTCAGATTTTTGCATCACCGGTTGACGGATTGTCAATCAGCTTACCTTCAGCATCAAATCTCGAACCATGGCATGGGCAATCCCAGCTATGCTCTGCCTTATTCCATTTAAGGGCACAACCCAGATGCGGACAGCGTTTTACCGTTGGCGTAAGCAAATTTACAGTAGCTTCAATTCCGTTTACAAAAAACTGAGGCCTAACTATACTTCTTTGCGGTGAAAACACATCGGCATAATCATTTTCTCTTTCCATAATCATATCACAAAGAATTTCTGCTGCCACCATTGACGATGTTATTCCCCATTTATTGAAGCCGGATGCAACATACAAATCAGGCGTTGACTTGGAATATCTGCCTATATACGGGATACCATCAAGACTCATACAATCCTGTGCCGCCCATCTGTAGCAAGCTTTTGCCTTTTGATAGTTTTTCTGCATAAACGCCTCTATTTCCTGCCAGCAACCACCCTGCTTACCTGTGCGGTGTCCGCCGCCTCCTACAAGCAGATAATTGCCGTATCTACGAAATGACATTCCCCTTTTATCCTCATCCACATACATTCCTTCAAGTCCATTGACATTTTTATACGCAATAACATAAGAACGGTGCTGATACAGCTTTAAAAAGTAACTGCCATGTTTATTAATAAACGGAAAATGTGTTGCTACAATTATTTTTTTTGCAGTAATCCTACCCTCTTTGGTTATTGCCGTAGATGGAGTTATCTCACTTACAAAGGAGTTTTCATATATGTTAAGGTTTTTGGAAATTTCGGCAATAAATTTAAGCGGATTAAACTGTGCCTGCTCAGGAAAGCATACAGCTCCCAGAGTTTTAAAGGGCAGTTCTTTTGTTTTGGCAAAGCGTGCTTTTAATCCAAGCCTGTTAACCGTCTTAACCTCATCCTCCACCATTTTTCTATCATCCATAGAATAAGTGTATGCACATTTTTCTTCAAAATCGCATTTAATATTTTCGGACAATTTCTTATATTTGTTAACAGCATTTTGATTTGCTTTAAGGTATTTTTCTGCCATTTCATCACCAAAGCTTTTGCTGAGCTTTGAATAAATAATTCCGTGCTGCGATGTGATTTTTGCGGTTGTGTTTTTGGTCACTCCCGATGCAACTTTTCCTCCCTCAACAAGAACATAGTCCACCCCTGCATTATCGAGGAAATATGCACATAAAATGCCGCACAAACCTCCACCTATAATCAAAACATCCGTTTTAACATCACCTTTAAGAGTTTTAAACTCAGGTAGTTTTATCATATCTGTCCATATTGATTTTTTCATAATAAATGCTCCTTAACACATTAGCTGTTTTTATTAGTATGAACCATTTCAAAATGCTAATTCTAAAAAAAGTATTGACAAAATAAAAATATGGGTATATAATACAAAAAATTAAATATTCGGGGAGCTTGCGCCAGCAGGCTGAGAGGAAGTTTAGGACTTCGACCCGCAAACCTGATTTGGATAATGCCAACGGAGGGAACTGTCTTTTAATAAGATTTTTTTGCATATCCATAAGGATATGCTTTTTCTTTTCTAAGGCTCTTTGTTCAATCACAAAAAGAAAGGATTGTTTAAAATGAGTAAAACAAGAAAACTAACAGAAATCGCAGTAATTATTGCTATGGCTGTTGTATGCAGCTTCATCAAGGTGTGGGAAATGCCTCAGGGCGGCTCGGTGTCACTCACTATGATACCCATTCTTTTTATAGCGCAAAAGCGAGGTCCTCTTACCGGAATTATTGCCGGAAGTATTTATGGTGTTTTGTCGGCACTTATTTCTGGAGTGCTGTATCATCCGGCATCTCTTTTATTAGATTACATATTGGCTTTTGGTGCCTTGGGCATTGCCGGTTTTTTTAAAAGTTCCACCACAAATATTGTCATAGGATCAACACTTGGTGTCGGCGGCAGATTTATTTCATCCTTAATCAGCGGCGCAGTTTTGTTTGCCGAGTATGCACCCGACGGTCAAAATCCGTGGATTTATTCGCTGATTTATCAGGCAACATATCTGATACCTGAGCTGATAATTTCATTGACTGTTTTGCTTTTCCTTTATAAAAAAGCACACAGACTGTATGAGAATTAGAAATTGTAATTAAATGTAATAAAAATCACACTCTTTTCAGATACTATTCAAAAAAGGAGTGTGATTTTATGTTTAAACACGAAAAACAATTTTTTCATCCTGTTGAAGTAGAAAAGCCTAATCCGCAGTATGCGGCTTTACTTCAGGAACAGCTTGGTGGGGCAAACGGAGAATTAAAAGCGGCTATGCAGTATATGTCGCAGAGTTTTCGGATAAAAGACCCGGAAATAAAGGACTTATTCTTAGACATTGCGGCAGAAGAACTAGGGCATATGGAAATGGTTGCACAAACAATCAATATGCTGAACGGTCACGATGTTGATGCTTCTTGCGTTCCGGCAGGTCAAATTCAGACCCATGTTCTGTTTGGACTCAACCCCGGACTTATCAATGCTTCCGGCTATTCGTGGACAGGCGACTATGTTTCTGTAACAGGTGATTTGTGTGCCGACCTGCTTTCAAACATTGCATCGGAGCAAAGAGCAAAGGTTGTGTACGAATATCTTTACCGCCAGATTGATGATAAAAAGGTCAAAGAAACCATCGACTTCTTACTCAATCGCGAAGAAGCACACAACGCAATGTTCCGCGAAGCCTTTAACAAGGTTCAAAACAGTGGTTCTAACCGTGATTTCGGTACAACAAAGGCGGCAAAAATGTATTTCAGTATGTCTGAGCCGTCACCGGGTGAAGAATTTAAAAATACAGAGGTTAAGCCTCCATCATTTAACTAAAATAATAGCCAAAACCTTAAAAGGTTTTGGCTATTATTTTACATACTCATAATTTCATTACATACTTTTTGAATGCGCAGATTTTTGGGGTCAAGATTTATACTCTTTTCTATATCTGATTTTGCTTTATCTTTCTCGCCAAGTTTTGTATAACATACCGCTCTTTCACAAAAGACCTTGGCGTTATTATATTCCTTAAGCAAGCTTGTGAATACCTCCAATGATTCATTATACCTTCCTGTATTTAACAAAGCAACTCCATACATCATTCTTGAGGAAGGATTTTGAGAATTGTATTTTAAGGCATTTTCAATATATACAAATGACTCCTCGTATCTTTCAAGCTTTATAAGGCAATCGGCAATATACTGATCGACCATTTCAGAATCGTATTTTCCATTTAAGAAATAATACAGTTCAAGTGCCTGTTCGTATTGCTGGTTATTAAGATACTCAGATGCTTTTAAACACACTTTATCAATATCATACACGCCATTCACCCTGCACAATGCATCATAAGAGGAATAATTAACAATTTCTGCCTTTACGCTACTCCCCATTAATTCTGCAAGCTGCCGTGCACTCATAGTATCTTTTCGCACCGTATCCGTACTGTTTGCAACATATCCAATCTTGCCTCCATGGGAATACACTGCTATTGCATATTCATCATAGCCGTTCTCCGGCTCTCGCTCAAGAATAACCTCAAAGCCCTCCCCCACTTTATCGTGAACAAAATAGTGACTGAAGCCCGTTATGGTTACAAACGCATCAAACTCAGAAAAATCCATTTTACTCACCAAGACCTTCGGCACGACTGAGTGCTTCATCAATATTTGCGCAGAAGTTTTCTTCCTTGACTAGCTTCACAATTCCTGCCTTTCGCATTGCCCGCATAGGCTGAGCATTTACATGAGAGAAAACAACCGTAATATCGCTTTCGTGGCATTTCAAAACAAATTCCTTAAGTGCTTTTAACGCATCGGTATCAACTGACGGAACAGAACGCATTCTGAATACCATACATTTAGTAAATTCCTTGGGTTTTATTTCTGAAATCTGGCTGGCAACAGCAAAGAACATAGGTCCACAGAATTCATAAACACGAATATGCTTTGATATATTGCGGAGCCCCAGTGTTTCAGGGTCATTTTCGTCCTTTATGTATCTCCAGCTGGTTACAGCGGATTCGTCACTCATACGCTTCATAAACAAAATGCAAGCAAGGATTACACCAACCTCAATTGCAACAACAAGGTCAAATATTACTGTAAGCAAGAATGTAGTAACAAGCACAATAATATCACTCTTGGGTGATGTTTTAACAAGGTATACAAACTGACGCCACTGGCACATATTATATGCAACACTAATAAGAATTGCAGCAATCGCCGGCATTGGAATAAGGGCAGCGTATGGCATAAGAACAACCAAAATCAGTAAAAGCACCAGTGAATGAACCATTGCGGAAACAGGGGTTGTTCCTCCGTTTTTAACATTTGCTGCGGTTCTTGCAATAGCACCTGTTGCAGGAATACCGCCAAGAAGTGCAGAGCCTATGTTACCAAGACCCTGACCTACCAATTCGGCATTTGAACGGTGTTTTTTGCCTACCATTCCGTCTGCAACCACGCAAGAGAGTAACGATTCAATGCCCGCAAGAAGAGCGATGGTAATTGCATCTGGGAAAATATCTATTAGAGCAGAAAATGAAAATCCGGGTATGGTAAGTTTGGGCAGAGCACTGCTTACCGAATACAAATCACCGATTGTATTTACATTCATTTTAAGACCCGAAACCATTACAATACCTGCAAGCACGGCAATAAGTGATGCGGGAACTTTTTCGACATACTTAATATGAGGCCACACAAAAAGTATAATGAGACAAACTGCACCAACAATAATTGCTTCAAGATTTGATGTTCCAATATTTTCGGTAAACAACACAAACTTTTCAACAGCCTCAATAGGCTTTTCGCTATATGTAACTCCAAAGAAATCCTTAAGCTGACCGATAACCAGTGTAACAGCGATACCCGATGTAAAGCCTGTGGTTATGGTAAACGGTATGTACTTTATGAGGTTACCAAGTTTCAAAACACCCATTATAATAAGCAGAATACCTGCAACAACCGTAGCAAGGATTAACCCGTCCAGTCCCTTTGAGGCAACAATACCTGCAACAATAGTGGCAAATGCTGCTGTAGGGCCGGTAATCTGAACGCTGCTGCCACCAAAAACCGCAACAACGAGACCTGCAACGATGGCTGTGTAAAGGCCTGCTTCAGGACCAACACCGGATGCAATCGCAAGGGCGATTGAAAGCGGAAGTGCAATTATCGCAACAATGATACCTGCAATAACATCCTTTACCAGTTTGCTGCCGTTATAGTCTTTCAAATCCGAAAAAAGCATCGGCATAAAATTTTTCATTTGTATCAAAATCCTTTCTTTATATACATATATAAGCACCTTGCCGGAGATTTTCCGACAAAGTGCCTTTGTTTTTTAGAATAATCCGGGGATATTAAGTCCGCCTGTAAGCTTACTCATTTCGTCAGCCGAGCTTGCATCAGCCTTACGCATACCTTCATTAACTGCTGCCATAATAAGGTCCTGAAGCATTTCAACATCGTCAGGGTCAACAACCTCGGGCTTAATGATAATGTCCTGAAGTTCACGCTTACCGCTGATTTTTACAGATACAGCACCGCCGCCTGAGGAAGCTTCATAAACCTTTTCTTCCATCTCCTCCTGCATTTTAAGCATCTGTTCCTGCATCTTCTTTGCCTGCTTGAGCATCTGGTTCATATTACCGCCCATTCCGCCCATATTACCCATACCTTTGGGAAATCCACCTTTTGCCATAATTTATCACAAATCCTTTCTGATTTTATTCTTCAACAACTGTCATTTTCTCGCCAAGTAAGTCTTTTTTTGCAGCTATATCCAAAATTGATGCGCCACTCTCCTCCGTCTCACGTTTTTTAGGACCTTCCTTGCCTGAAACCGTAACACGAAGCTGTGTTCCCTCCACCGAGGAAAACAGTTCTTCAAGATACTGTCTGCCCTCAGGAGTATTTATTTTCTTATACGCCATCTCGCTGACAATTACAAGCTCGACTTCATCACCAAAGAACAGTGCTTTTGCATTAAATAAAAATGTATACAGACTTTTGCTTCTGTCTTTGACCAAAGTAAGTGCCTCACGCCATTTGCTCCACATTTTTGCCTCATCAATGTGCGGTGCGGCAGGCTTTGGCTCGTCTGTTGTTTCAATTTTTGCCGCCGCTTTTGATGTGGGCGTACGCTTAACCGTAACCCCTGAGGATTTTATTGCTTCAAGTTCCTTTTCAACAGTTTCAAGACGCACGGCAAGCTCGTTTGCATCGGATGCATTTACTTTTGCACAAAGCTTAACAACCGCCATTTCAACTGCAATTTCAGGCGAAGAGAGTTTTTTTGCCTGAAGAAGAAAATCGCTGAGCTGTGAAATTGCTCCAAGAAGTCTGTCAACGCTGAATTTTTGTGCTTGTTCTTTATATTTTTCAGTTATTTCTGCACTCTTTTCTAAGATTCCCTCGGGACTTTCGGTTGCCTTACAAATCATAAGTGCTCTGAAATGCGAAATCAGCTCTTCAAGGAAGTCTGTTGCCTCCTTGCCCTGCTTCAAGAATTCATCAGTAGCTTTAAGAGCCTCGCTTGAATTAAAGTCGGCAATGAAATCCGCTATGGGGAATATTATGCGCTTGTCCGCAATGCCCACAATATCTACAATATCATCATACCGCAGTTCGTCCTTGGCATACGCTGCGCACTGGTCAAGAATACTAAGTCCGTCACGCATTGAGCCGTCAGCAAGCTCTGCCACAAGCTCAACTGCATCGGGAGTAATTCTTATATTCTCTGCTGCAACAATCTTATTAAGTCTTTTTTCAATATCATTGACACCAATGCGTCTGAAATCAAAGCGCTGGCATCTTGAAAGAATGGTTGCCGGAATTTTATGTGGCTCTGTTGTTGCAAGAATAAAAATCACATGTTCAGGCGGCTCTTCAAGGGTTTTTAGTAGGGCATTGAACGCTTCGGTTGTGAGCATATGCGCCTCGTCCACTATATAAACCTTATATTTGCTGCCCGTAGGACTATATATAACCTCGTCACGGATTTCACGGATATTGTCAATACCGCTGTTGCTGGCAGCGTCCATTTCGTAAACATCAAGGATACTTCCATCCATAATACCGCGACAGGTTTCACATTCATTACAGGGATTTCCGTCATTGGCATTGGGACAGTTTACTGCTCTTGAAAAAATCTTTGCACTTGAGGTTTTACCCGTACCTCTTGTGCCGCAAAACAGATAAGCGTGAGCAATTCTGCCTGATGTTATGCTATTTTTAAGGGTGTCGGACACATGGTCCTGTCCAACAACATCTTCAAAAATCAGGGGACGCCATTTTCGGTAAAGTGCCTGATATTTTTCAGCCATACAAAAATCTCCTTTCAAATGAAATATTAATCAAAAAAAGCTATGTGCTTGAGTTCGAAACAGGAATACCTCCGCTGCTCGACCGGCTGACTCAGACCCGGCAACCCTGCGGCACATCAAAAAGAACTGCTTAGTGCTGCTGCATTCCTGCCCTGACACGGTTCACAGGTTTCAATTGCGCAGGACCGAATCGTCAACATCAGCCAAAAGCCGAGACCGACAAGACAATTCTTGCCCCTCAACTCAAGTTTTCATCCCCACTATAGCGGATTGTGGGTTACAGAGTACCGCTAACACCCCGATTTAACATAGCACAAAATAGTATACCACATTCATCATAAAACTTCAAGGGTTTTTTCCGAAAATTACATAATGTAAACTTTTCATTAAAATTTGTTTAAGACTTGTGTTTTTTATTGACGAAAAATCAAAAAAGGTGTTATACTTAGTTTATAAAATTCTTATGGAATTGTTTATTGGAGGAAAAAATGAAAAGACTTCTACTTACAATACCTACACTTTTAGGAACAGAACAGATTGTCGCAAACGAAGTTCGGCATCTTGGCTATGATACAAAAGAAGTAAAGGACGGCAGCGTCACCTTTGAAGGAGATGCAGAAGCAATCTGCCTTGCTAATATAAATTTGCGTTCTGCAGAGAGAATTATGATTAAGCTTGCAGAATTCCGTGCGACCTCGTTTGACGAACTGTTTGAAAAGGTAAAGAAAATAAACTGGGAAAGCATTATTGAAAAGGATGCTGCATTCCCCGTAAAGGGGCACAGCGTTAAATCCGTTTTGCATAGCGTTCCCGACTGTCAGGCAATAATAAAAAAGGCTATTGTTACACGCCTCTCAAATCATTATGGAATTGAACGTTTTGAAGAGACCGGTCCGCTTTATCCAATTCAGTTTGCACTTATGAAGGATGTTGCAACAATCTACATTGATACTACCGGCGAAAATCTTTATAAACGTGGCTACCGTGAAAAAAGCGTTCTTGCACCGATGCGTGAAACTTTGGCATATTCAATGATTGACCTTAGTTTCTGGCGTGGGGACAGAATGTTTATTGACCCGTTCTGCGGCAGCGGAACTCTCCCGATTGAGGCGGCACTTTATGCCACCAACACTGCCCCCGGAATAAGACGCAGATTTGTTGCGGAGACCTGGCGCAATCATATACCTAAAGAAATGTGGACTGACGCACGTGCAGAAGCACGCGAAAATACAAACCCATCTGCAAAAACCGAGATTTTTGCGTCCGACATTGACCCCGAGGCAATTGCAATAGCTAAGAAAAACGCAGAAAATGCCGGTGTTGCAGACAAAATAAAATTTAGCGTGTGCGATGTTGCAAAGCTTACACCATCCAAGGAAAAAGGTGTTATCATATGCAATCCACCATACGGCGAAAGACTTCTTGACGCAAAGCAATGCGAGAGACTTTACCGCACAATGGGCAGAAAGTTCTCAGAGTTCCCCGGTATGAA
This sequence comes from Monoglobaceae bacterium, assembly GCA_045120135.1. Classification (GTDB taxonomy): domain Bacteria; phylum Bacillota; class Clostridia; order Monoglobales; family Monoglobaceae; genus SIG440. The sequence goes on from JBGVEN010000015.1 coordinate 74,179, forward strand.
AAAATTTATTCTTACCTCGCATGAACAGTTTGAACAATTTTACGGCAGCTTCGCAGATAAACGTCGAAAAGTCTATAACGGAATGCTGAAATGCTATATTTATCAATACTTTAAATAAAAAAAGAGCCTGATGGCTCTTTTTTTATTAGCTTGCATTCTTTATTCTCAGTCTCAACTTATCAGCAACCATTGCGATAAATTCCGAATTGGTAGGCTTACCCTTTGAAGTTGCAATTGTGTAGCCAAATATTGCACTGAGCACATCAGGGTCACCTCTATCCCACGCCACTTCAATTGCGTGGCGGATTGCACGCTCAACACGGCTTGAGGTTGTACGGAAATCCTGAGCTACTGTAGGATACAGCGTTTTCGTAATTGAATTGATAATATCAAGGTTTTCAATAACAAGCATAATTGCATGTCTGAGATACTGATATCCTTTTATATGTGCAGGAATTCCTATTTCGTGTATCATTTCGGTAACCATAGTTTCAACATCAATTGTTTCACCAATCTCGTATTTCTTTCCCATGCCGCCAAGTATACCAAACTTATCATCGTTATAATTGCAAACTCTTTTTATCGCCCCTCTTATACTATCCGGTCCAATAGGCTTTGCCATATAGTAGCTTGCGCCGAGATTTATACACAGCTGAGCTGTTCTGTCATCCTTAAACGCCGAAAGAACAATCACCTTGGGCATAACAAAGTTATCAAACTCCATCTTCTTGCTTTTAAGTCGTTCCAAAACACCTATTCCGTCTATATTGGGAAGTACTATGTCCATTATTACAACATCAGGTTTTAATATATCCACTTTTTCAATCAGCTGATAACCATTGCTTACAATCTCGCAAACCTTAATTTTAAAATCTACATCAATTTCCCTGCTCAAATTTTGAGCAAAATTTGCATCAGAATCTGCAATTAGTACTTTAATTTGTTTTTCCATTAATAAATATCTCCTTTTTACAATATTTTCCATTTGTAGTTTGATTATAACCCTTGTCTTTATATTTGTCAAGTATTTTTTACCATTTATTTCCATATTTTTTATAATATTTTGTGGTCGATGTCATTCACTGTCACAATATGTTGTACTTGACGTTTTGATGTCACAATATTGAAAAAAAGGCGTTTTTACAGCATTTCATACAGTTTTAGGACGGTTTCGCATATATTCATTTGCGTTAATTTCAATGCTGTCATCCAATGGTTCAAGCTTTTCAAAGTTACCGTATTTATGGTTAAGTGTTGCAAGCAATATTCTGTCACAAAGATGAGGGTTTTTAGGAAAAAGCGGGCCATGAAGATATGTTCCGGTCACATTTTTATATAATATACCCTCAAACTCACCTTTTCCATCCGAGCCTCTGCCTTTGAGAACCTCGCCAAGCGGAGTATGATTTTTTATATCCGTCATACCTGCGTGATTTTCAAAACCAACAATCGGCATTTCCAATCCATCGCAGGAAATGATTGCGTTTCCAACAACTTTTTTTGCATTTTCGTTATATACGGTAGAAATATCGATAATCTCAAGACCCACTTCACTACCATCAGCACCGATGCAGCTGCCAAGCATTGCAAAACCATCACATGTTGCAATTAATGTACCGCCATCTTCAACAAATTGGGAAAGCGCCTCGCTTTTACCTTTAAGTTTTTCGTATACAATTTTATTTTCCCGTTCTGAGCCTCCGCCTAAAAAAACAATGTCGACAGAATTAAAATCAAAATCTTCGGTATCCGCTGTTACACAAACAACCTCTGTGTCAATACCACGCCACTCAAGGCGTTTTTTTATACACGCAATATTCCCTTTATCTCCGTACAGATTTAAAAGATCAGGGAACAAATGCATTATTTTAATATTAAAATCACTCATTATTTGTCCCTCCCTTGTTCTTTTCGAATTTCAAGCATTGTGTTTTCAGTCGAAAACAGCATTGTGTAGTTAACCAGCACATAGCAAACCTCTGCATCGGAGCTTTGACACTCCAGAATTGCTTCACGGATATTTTCGGTTATAAGTTTTGGAGTTATTCCGGAATATTTAAACCTGAGTGCAACATCATATCTTCGCATACCTGATGTCATTAGCATATTAAGCTCTGAATCCGCTAAAACTTCAAAATCAACATCCCATAGCCACGAAATATCCGTTCCGTCACTTGGCTTATCGTTAACAGCAATGATTACATCTTTCTTTCTCGGGTCTTGAAGCACCGTAGAGATCGCCTGATTGAAGCCGGCGGGATTTTTAGCAAGGTTTAGAATAAACGGCTTGCCGAGATTTATTTCTTCCATTCTGCCTATTTGCGGTTTGTATTCATCAAGAGCTGTATTGAACGATTCAATTTTAACGTCAATGCACTTTAAGGCAGAATAAACCGCAAGAACATTGTAGATATTATAAAAGCCACGGTAATTAAGCGAAAATTTGTTTCCATTTACCGAAAAGCCAAGTCCGTTTACAAGGCTTACATCCGTTGCTTCAAAATCAATATCGGGGCGTTTTGCATCACAATTTGGACAGAACCAGTCACCAAGCTGACTGTAATGGCAATAGTTATATTTTAATTCCGCTCCGCAAACCGCACAAAATCTTCCTTCCTTTATCTCGTTATTCTGAGGAAGAACCTGTTCGCTTATTCCGTAATACTTAACTGTTCCCTGATAGTATCTTCCAAAGCCGGAACTTATCGGGTCGTCGCCATTAAGTATCAGGCAGGGAAATTCCGAATTTTTAAAGGCTTTTGACATTATCTCCATTGTTGTTTCAATCTCGCCATAACGGTCAAGCTGGTCACGAAAGAGATTTGTCACCACAACATAATCAGGCTTTATATGTTCAAAGACTTTTACGGTATATGCTTCATCAATTTCAAGGCAGGCATAGTCTGCTTTAAGTCTGCCAAACCAGTTACACTCCATAGCAAAAGCCGTTGCAACGCCCGTCAGCATATTTGCACCCATTTTGTTGCAAACTACCTTATATCCGTTTTTTGTAAGCGCGGTATACAAAAGGTTATTTGTTGTGGTTTTGCCATTGGTTCCACAAGTAGCTATAATATCATATTTCACATTCTTCTTAAGCTGTTTTATCAAATCTGGACAGATTTTAAGGGCAATAGCACCCGGTGTTGAAGACGACTTCTTACCCATAAGTCTGCCGGCAACAGCAGAAAGCTTCGCCGCCCATATTGCAAGAATTTTTCGCATATTTAAATCTCCTTTTTCGTTTGTATCACTATACGGTTTATTATACTCCTAAACACGCAAAAAAACAATAGGGATTGTCAAAAAAATCCCTATTGTTAGCTTGTTACATACCGCTGAAATTCATTCCATATTCCGATATGTTCATCTTATTATTTAAATTATATATGTTGATAAATTTAACATTTTTTACCGAGCAGACAATGCTGTTATTTGTTCCAGGCTCGGAAATAACCATAAAATCCTTGCCAACACTTTGCAGAATTCCCGTTTTTTCAACATGGGTGTTCTCACCAAACAAGAACTCGACTCTCACCATCTTACCGGTGTGACCGCAAAGAAAGCTGTTTGCGGACATTATTCCACAGTTTCTGTTTATATCCGTCCTCGTACCCGACATAGGATTGTTCCGCACTAGATCGGAGTTACGCATACTTGTTTCCGGAATATAGGTTTTGATAGGTCGGTCGCGATCTTCGAAACTCTCACTGTTTTCAATCTCAGATTTTTCCAAGTTATTTGATGTTTCTGCATTGTTATGTATTATTTCTGACTTATCCGTAACTGTTATTTTTTCTTCGTCAGGCATACTCCGGACTTCGGCATCCTGTCGGCCAATTGCAGTAGCATTAACCCCCGGTGGAACCACAACAACAGACTGTTCATTTGGCCACGGCGGGTTTGGATTGCGTTTGTTTGAACCGTATCTTCTCAACATCAACATTCCCTTCTTTAAAATTTCCTATAACATATAATATGCAGTTTTTATTATTTTGAAACAAAATGAATAAAAAATAAATTTATAACCAATACTACTTATGAAATAAATTCAATATTTTGAATTTAACAAAAATTTAAAGGAGTGAATAAAATGTCAAATCAGAACAAGGACAACAACAAGAAGGATAACAACAAGAACAATAATAACAACAATAACAACAATAACGAGTCAAACAACAACAATAATAACAGATAAAAGAACTTATATTAAAAAAAGACCTTTTCGGTCTTTTTTTAATATACATATAAGATTTACACACTATATTCCCCATCTGCAATGGAAAAACTAAAATTAGTGTCCGGATACACAAAATTATTATGAAAGGGGGAATTTAGTGAACAGCAAAAGACTTACGGCATTTTCACTCTGTTTAGCCTGTCTGTTTTCGCTTTCCGGTACAGAAAAAGGATACAGTCAAAATATTAATCCACAAACTTGTAGCACACGGGCAACTTCAGCTCAGGAGATTAAAACTGTCATTCCGGGCGGTAACTGTATCGGTGTTTCGCTTTGTGCAGACGGAGCATTGGTGGTCAGCACTGCAGATGTAACCTCGGCTGACGGTTCGTTCTCTTCACCCGCAGCAGATGCCGGAATTAAACCGGGAGACCTTATTCAGAAATTCAATAACGAAAAGATTAACGGCGTTGAAGATTTGGAAAATGCAATAGAAAATGCCAAAGGCAAAAGCTCTACTGTAAAAATCAAACGGCAAGCAAAGGAAATAGACATACTTCTTAAGCCCAAAATTTCAGGCAAAGATAATGCTTTTCGTATTGGCGCGTGGGTAAAAGATGCAGCATCTGGGATTGGGACTATGACCTTTTATGACCCTAAAACAAAAACCTTTGCAGCACTTGGTCACGGAATATGCGACCCTGAAACGGGTAATATATTAACAATTGGCAACGGAGATATTCTCGATGCAACAATTGTTTCGGTTGATAAGGGTGAAAAGGGCGTTCCCGGTGAACTAAACGGTATTTTTTCTGACAGCGACTCTGCTATCGGTAAAATTACTCACAATTGTGAACTTGGAATATTTGGACAGCTTGACAATTCCTTCATAACTGATACTAGCCCTCTACCAATTGCAAATCGAGATGAAATAAAGACCGGGCCTGCATATATTCGAGCAAATACCGAAGGCAGCAAGGTGGAACAGTTCAGCATTGAAATAACAAAAATTCTACCCAAATCCATTTCCTCGCAGAAAAATATGATTATTAAAATCACCGATGAAAAACTTCTCAACAAAACCGGTGGAATTGTTCAGGGAATGTCGGGGTCTCCGATTATACAAAATGGAAAATTAGTTGGCGCTGTAACACATGTATTTGTAAATGACCCGACAAGAGGTTATGGGATATTTATTGAAAATATGCTGGCAGAAACAAACAAAATCAAACAATAGTGCAAAAAACACGGTCTTTCCAGACCGTGTTTTTTATTTACCGCTTTATTCGCACCTTTGTATGCATAACATTTACCCGACAATTTGCCGGTGTGTTAAACCGGTCACAAAAATATCTGTCCGAATACTGAACAAGCAGGAAATTACCTTTCTCGTCCGTCAAATTCAAATTGTTCGAGTAAAACGCCGCAGCACCTTTATTATGAACAAGAATAGTTCCCTCGTCCCAGTTAAAGCCATCTTCAGATGTATACATAACCAGTCCCTCATAATCCTCACTTCTGCCGTGAAGTATATAGATTCCGTCAACCAATCCCACCTGTGGATTACGGCAACCTTTTTCAAGTCTGCAAGGCTCACAGGCTGTCCATGTTTTGCCCAAATCATTACTTATTGCGTGGTCAAAATCAAAATTTGCATTATCATTATGAGCATAGGCGTGCAGAATGCCTTTGTCATCATAAAGCATTGACCCATAGTTTCTTCCAATAGGTTCGATAGGAATTACCCCAAGTTCCGAAAAGGATGTTCCATTATCGGCGCTTGTGTAAATCCTGTAAACATGCTCCTCTGTTTTGCCGCTGAAGTGTTCGTTGCACAGGTGCATAACATAGATGCTTCCGTTTACGCAAAGAGCATCATAGGTTCTGCCTTTATATTCCGAATACTCCACTGCCTTGGTCCATGTCTCACCGCCATCAAGGCTTCTGACAACCACCGGAGTATTCCATGGTTCGCAACAGGTATAATCTGTTGCATCGTTTCTCAGGCAAAAGGCAACTATGCTACCGTCATCGCAGGCAACCGCCTTTTCAACCGAAATGCAGTATATTCCGTCCAAAAAACAATCCATTGAATATGGCAGTGTTTTTACCTCGGAATATGTTTTCCCTGCATCCTTGGATATGCGGTATTCCACCCATCCATAAGGCGAGTGTCCGCTCCATCTTACTGGAGAGCAGTTTGAATTAAAATCAATAAAGCAATTTGGAGCAAATTCCGCCATTGCATGGGACATATGACCGCTTCTGCCACGGGTTTTATTATCAACATAAAGCTCCGGTTCTTCAACCTGCACGGTGTAATTCTTGTGTTGTATTTCTATATTACTCATAAAAATCGCCTTTCATATATAAACCAAAGTTTATTCTAAAATTTTATACGATACTGCACCGGCGTCATTCCGCACCAAACTTTAAATGCAGCAATAAAGCTTTGAACTGATGAATAGCCACTCTCCGATGCTATGTCTGTAACAGACAAACTGGTGCTTTGCAGAAGATTCTTTGCATACTCCATTCTGCGAAAAAGCACTTGTTCACGAAACGGCATATCATAAAGACGCTTTACCAACCTTTGGGTCTGTACAGTGCTAAGATGTAAAAGCCTACACAAATCGCTTAAATTTGCCTTATTTTTAAAGTTAAGATTCATATAATTTTCAATAATATAACTTCGGTAATCATTACTTTCAAGCGTTGCTGTTTTTAAAGCTCCTGCTTTGGTACTTTTACTTTCTAAAAGCATCAGCATTATTTCCCTAAGGCAATTCGTTATAAACTGGTCCTTATATAAATAATCGCTGTAATAATAATCAAGCAATTTATCAAAATCACCACCGCACCTGAATTTTTTTAAATATACTGGTTCTTTACCTGCAACAAGCTGTGTAAAGTCATTAAAGGCATCCGGTAACGCAACATCCTCCGCCTTGCGTATCCAAAAAGATACCACCATAAAATAACTATGTAAATCTGATTTAATCGAGTGACTAACGTCGGTCGGGATAAGCGCTGCATCACCTTTATTTAGAACAAAGTTTCCACTTTGACCCGTAATTTGACAGCTTCCCTGCAGAACAAAAACAATTTCGTTAAACCTATGGCTATGCATACCATAGCTGTATTTACCTTTTATCTCAATACCATCATCTATGAAGAATACAACTTCACTGTTACCTATACCGATTACAAATTCACTATACTGCATATTTAACATATCTCCTTGTAATTTTATTTTATCAGAGATTATCATTATATTCAAGAATTTTTAATATTTTATATCTAACAAACTAATTTTATGATATATTCCCATATTGCTATTAGCCTAAAATTTGTTATAATCAGTTTATAAACCTTTACTGATTGGAGTCATATTTATGAAAATTATAAAATCAAGTATAATTTATGAAAATCCACTCCCGCAGCTTCGCAGCAGACATTCGTTTTTTCCTTTTTTATGTCAGCTTAAAGATGGAACAATCGCTGCAGTTTTTGCAATAGGTGAAGCATTTGAAAGTGTTGACAGCACAAGCTACATATCATTCAGCCACGATGGTGGAAAGAATTGGAGCAAACCTAAGGTTATGTTCGAAAATACCAATGAGGAGTGTCCAATTACTGACTACTGCAAGATAACCGCACTTGATGACGGACGGCTGATTGCACTTGGTTATGCATATCTGCGAAAAGACCCCGAGCTGCCGCTCGGCAATCCGAAAACAGGAGGATTGCTTGACGATTTTGTTTTTTATTCCATATCCGAAGATAATGGAAACACCTGGAGTAAAATGGCGAAAATTCCATGCAGCTGGGGACCGCATATAGAGGCTTCCGCCCCGCTGACAGTTTTAAACGATGGAACATGGATTACTCCTATCACCGGATTTCCCGACTGGTCGGGTAATATGACCGGAAAAATGTGTGGCAGAGCGCTTTGTTCAAAAGACGGCGGTAAAACCTGGAGCGACGACTCAATATGTATGGATTTTGGTGACATCACCATCACCTGCTATGAGCAAAGAATGTGTCAGCTAGATTCAGGCACAATTGTTTGCATTGGCTGGAACGAAAACACCGCTACCGGAGAAAGACTTGAAAATCATTACACCGTATCCTATGACAACGGACAAACTTGGACAAAACCGGAAAGTACTGGAATTTTAGGTCAGGCCTCCTCAGTTTGCGCAATGGGCGGCGAAAAACTTCTTGCACTTCACGCTGCACGCCGTGATACAGACAGACCAGGTATTTATGGATACATTATTGATTTTTCAAATAAAAATTGGGATATTGTTGACTCTTTAATTGTATGGGAACCGAAAACTGCTCTTATAAAAAATGTAAATATGGCTGAGATATTCTCATTTCTTAAATTTGGTCAACCGGGAGCTATTCTACTCAAAAATGGGAACGCAATGATGTCGCACTGGTACGCAGAGGACGGTCAGTATAAGACAATAGCAACAGAAATAGAACTTTAACAAAAAATCGCAGGTTCAATACCTGCGATTTTTCCATAACTATGCAAGTTCACGAATTGTATGGTTAACTCTGTTCATCATTCTGCCGGCACGATGATATGCCTTACGCATTGCTTTTTTGTTCATTGGGTGAACCGCAAGAATAAGACTTGCACCGACTACAGTTCCCATTACAACGCCCAGTGAAAAATTACACATTATTTTTCCCTCCTTCGTTCTGCATATAAACTGTATTTTCTTTTATAGATATTTGCTTTGCTTTTATATGGCTTTTAGGAGAAAATATATTTTTTGATACTACAAAATCCGTCATTTCACCTGTTTCAAAATCAAATTGTATATCCCGAAGTCGAATTCTTTTTTGATTTGCGTAAGCAGTCTTTTTAACATTATCAAAGCTCAGCTTATCTCTTTGCTCCGATACTTTACAAGGCTTTGCTAAAACATCTTTTTTGAGCACTACTGCACCTTTAATAATATTGTTTATCTGCCCGAATTCCACCCGTTTTGAAATAGGTACAAGACTTAATGTTTCAACAATAAAATACCTTACCTTTATCGGGTCACATTCAAAGCAAACATCCTTTACTGTGCCCCAAGGCTCGCTTGATTCGTGGTCATAAACCTTGAATCCTTTTAAGTTTTTTACGCTGATTTCCAACGAGGCACCTCCAATTGTGATACGATAAAATCCGCAAACCAATCTGAAATTGATTTGCGGATTTTAAACAACAATCAATATTCTGACGGCACTTTAGCTTACTGACCGTTAGCTAAGTCCTCTTCATACTTTTTGATCATTTTCTTTACCATCTGGCCACCAATAGAACCCGCCTGTCTTGATGTGAGTTCACCGTTGTAACCTTCCTTGAGCTGTACCCCTACTTCATTAGCAGCTTCCATCTTGAATCTGTTCATAGCAGCCTTTGCTTCAGGTACCATTGTCTTGTTTCTGTTATTGTTGTTTGACATTTGAATTTCACCTCACTTTCGTTACCGGACAAACAATTCATATATGTTTGTCTGTCTTCGGTAATATTTTATCCCGCACCACATTAAATACACATTGTAATTTTTTCTATTTTATTAAAATTTGAACAGGTTGACTTTTTTTTATAATTATTATATTATATTAATAATAAATTTAACGAAAGGAATTATCTGTATGAGAAGAAAGCTTTCCGAAATTTCAGCATACGAATCGGTTTTGTGCTTATTTGTTATAATGATACATGTTCTTTCAGACAGCATTGACGCATATCCGTTTGGTTCGCTTCCATCAGGGGTTTCTTTCATCATTTCACGTATAATCAGTTTTGCTGTTCCTGCATTCATCATTTCCTCAGGAATAAAATTTACACATACTTACGCAGACGAAAGCTTCAGTTATTTTTTGTTTTTAAAACGAAGAATTGTAAAGATATATATTCCTTATCTTATTATTGCTGCAATTTACTATATTTATTTTGTTTTTCACAGAAATTATTTTCCCTTTGCGTGGAGTGCGTTTTTCAGACATCTTTCGCTTGGCACTATTGCAGCACCGTTTTATTTTATCATTATTATAATGCAATTTTATATTATTGCACCGCTGACATACCACTGCTGCCGTAATATAACGCCCGTTGTAGGGCTTATCCTTGCGGCTGCTATAACTATTTTTTCGAAATATCTGTTAATCGGCGTACAGTATGCCGACCGGATATTCCTTGGCTACTTTATTTACTGGATAATCGGTTGCTATCTTGGTCTTAATTTTGATATGAATCTTGAAAGGCTCAAGCGTTCAAAAAGCATCTGGATAGTCCTTGGTCTTGTTTTCACTGCACTTTATTCAGGAATTGCATATATGGAATTTTTGAATTTGTTCCACTCATTCTGGACAGAAGTCCTAAAAATTGCATTTGCTTCCTTTGCATCAATAATGTGGCTTCTTCTTATGCCCGAATACCAGCACGAGGGCGCAGACATTGTGTCGCCTGCCACATTCTATATTTATCTTATTCATTGTCTTGTTATTTTTGAAGCAGAGCATCTTATGGACGCGGAGCATTGGAATATTACTTCAACTCCCGTACGTTTTGTGATTATATTTTTCTCGGCATATATCGTTTCAATTCTCTTATCGGTTATATATTCAAGAATTAAAATGTTTTTTGAACGCTTTCGCAAATAAACCAAAAAATTCGCAAAACTTTTTATTTTTCGCTATTGACTTTTTTGAAAAAGTGGATATAATGTATATTGTTAATTGAATATTCCTCCTTAGCTCAGTCGGTAGAGCGCATGACTGTTAATCATGATGTCGCTGGTTCAAGCCCAGCAGGGGGAGCCAAAATCCGTACACGAAAGTGTACGGATTTTTACTTATTACCTAAAAATCATTTGTATACGGGTTTTTAAAATGATAAGTAATAGTTAAGAGAAAATATTGATAAAATTTTAAACATATGCTATAATTCCCTTGAGGTGAGTTGTATGTATAGCAATGAAGAGTACATATCCAAGCAAGAAAAACAGAGAATGATTGACGAATACGAAAAGAACATCGAAAAGCGGCTTTTTCACGGAAAGATTATTGTGTATACTCTTGCAATACTGACCTTTGCCGTGACAGTTATAAGCAATATTTTATCCGGTTTTAATTTATTTAATATTGTTATACGCTTTGCAATGTCCGTTGCACTTATAAAAGGTGTACAATGGAGCAGATGGTTATTTGTGGCAACCGCCTGCTTGTCGGTGTTTCTACTTCTTACCATTCTCCCTGCAGCAAGCGGACAGGCAATCCCATTGTTAAATCTTGCACTCATCATTGTTGGCGTGATTTCTGACATATTGTGCATAACCTTTTTATCTTTTAACAAAAGTGTTTCTGAATTTTTGTATGACCAATCTTCTAAATAATAAAAAATCGTCTCAAAATTAATTTGAGACGATTTTTTTCGTTATTTATTAAGTCCAAGCATTTCGGTTGATTGGTCACGCATTTTATATTTAAGGATTTTACCGGCGGCGTTCATCGGGAATTCATTGACAAATATAAAGTATCTTGGTACTTTATGCCGTGCGATATATGCATTGCCGAACTCACGCATTTCATTCTCGTCTGCGGTCTCACCTTTATGAAGTATAATCCACGCACAACATTCCTCGCCGTATTTTTCGTCAGGAACACCAACCACCTGAACATCACGAACCTTAGGATTTGTAAGGTAGAACTCCTCAATTTCACGGGGATAGAGGTTTTCACCGCCACGGATAATCATATCCTTAAGACGGCCTGTTACCTTGTAATAGCCATCAGGTGTGCGACAGCAAATATCCCCTGAATGGAGCCAGCCGTCGCTATCTATTGCCTGAGCTGTTGCCTCCGGCATCTTGTAGTAGCCTTTCATAATATTAAAGCCACGGGCAACAAATTCGCCACTTTCGCCATCGGGCAATTCTTCGCCGGTTTCAGGGTCGATAACCTTACATTCGACACCGGGGAAGGGACTTCCTACCGTTTCAACACGATGGTCAATATCCTCGTTGACCTCACCCATTGTGCAACCGGGAGATGCTTCGGTCTGACCGTATACGGATATAATTTCACGCATATTCATCTCTTCTGCCGCACGGCGCATCAAGTCTGCGGGACAGTTTGCTCCTGCCATAATTCCTGTTCGCATATACGAAAAATCGGTTTTTGCAAAATCAGGATGGTTAAACATTGCGATAAACATTGTTGGAACGCCGTTAAAACAAGTTATATGCTCGTCATTTACGCAGGAAAGCGAAGATTTTGGTGAGAAATATGGGATAGGACAGAGTGTTCCGCCATGGGTCATCATTGATGTCATTGAAAGCACCATTCCAAAGCAATGGAACATGGGCACCTGAATCATCATACGGTCGGCTGTTGACAAATCCATTCTGTCGCCGATTGTTTTGCCGTTGTTAACTATATTGCGGTGAGTGAGCATAACCCCTTTAGGGAAGCCGGTTGTACCCGATGTGTATTGCATATTACATACATCATCAGGTTTAACGAGAGATGCCCGTCTGCGTACCTCTTCACGTGGAATAAGTGACGATCTTGACAGCATTTGCTCCCAGGTAAGGCAACCCTGCATTGAAAATCCAACCGTTACGATATTACGAAGAAACGGCAAATTTTTTGAGTAAAGTGGCTGACCAGGTGCAAGGTTTTGAAGCTCAGGACAAAGCTCCTGAATAATTTCTTTATAATTAATATCCTTGCAGTATTCAATCATCACGAGAGTATGGGTATCTGACTGTTTCAGCAGATATTCAATCTCGTGAATTTTATATGCAGTGTTTACAGTAACAAGGACCGCACCAATTTTTGTAGTTGCCCAGAATGTGATAAACCATTCGGGAACATTAGTTGCCCATACGGCAACATGATCACCGGCTTTAACGCCCAATGAAATCAACGCTGCGGCACATTCATCCACATCACGGCGAAACTGTTCATAGGTTCTTGTATAATCAAGGGTGGGATATTTAAATGCATACTGGTCAGGGTATTTCTCCACCATTGTATCAAGAACACCCGCAAAGGTTTCGTCAATAACATCATATTTTTTCCATACAAATGTGCCGGTTTTTGCTCTGTTGTAATATGCGTGTTCATAGCTTTTCTTTTCACGGCGGAGTGCTGATATATAATTTGCAAAATGAGTCAGAACTATGTCTGCATCATTTATTTCCTCGTTCCAAGCAGCACAGATAAAACCGTCAAAATTAAGTGAGGAAAGTGCATTTAGCAATTCCTTAACCGGCAATTCACCCTCACCGATTAATACAGTTTTACCATCTTTCATATCACCAAGACGCACATACTTTATATATGCGCCAAGAGTTTTAATTGTTGTTTCAGCTGTTTCGCCAGTACCAAAATATGTGCCACGCACATTCCACGACGCACCAATTGCTGCTGACGAGAAAAAGTTGATTATATCTACAACCTTTTCCGTATCGGAAAGGTAGCCTACTGTTTCAAATAAAATTCCCACATCGGCTTTTTCTGCACGCTTTATTGCATCGGAAAGTTTTTCGTTCAGAACTTCAAAGGGTGTTTCTTCTTCTACCCGAACAATAATATTTGCAACGCCTGAGCTTGCTGCCATATCCACATATTTTGTAATTATTTCAGCCGTTGTTTCTTCGTTTTCTATCGGCTGGGGCATACGCAGTGCAGAAACCGCAATGTTACGGTTGACAAGTTTGCGTTTTGCATCAGCTATACGGTCGCGTCGAAGAATACTGTCATGGTGGTGGCTGCGTTCTTTAATTGCATCATATATTTCAAACCCTGCAAATCCATAATCATAAGCATACCGACAAGTATCAAGGAAAGATGCACGGTTTACATTTTTTGTCGAAAATACAATTTTCATCTTATTCCTCCTCAAACACTATCTTGTTCAGAGCGTTTATATATGCTCTGATACTTGCTGCAACAATGTCTGTTGAGATACCATTTCCGGAATACAGCTTGCCATTGTTGCGGAGTCTTACCAAGGCAGAGCCTAATGCTTCCTTTCCCTCTGTTACCGCCTGAACCTGAAAATCGTCCAGTTCATAGTGGTAACCTATACATTGTTCTATGGCACGGAATGCCGAGTCAATTGAACCATCACCTGTGCTTACGCCGGAGATAATTTCGTCATTGCATTTAAGTGTTACCTGAGACATTGATCCTGTGAGGTTACTGCTGTTGATGGTGTAGCTTTCTAGATGATATGTTGAAGGTGCCTGCATTGCAGAACTTGCAATAAGAGCCTCAAGTTCCTTTGCCCCGACAGCATCCTTCTTTTCACAAACTTGAAGAAGTGCTTTATGAACATTTCCGCAGTCCGAATCTGAAAGGTCATAGCCTAAAATCCGTGCAGCCTGCTCAACCTGAGCCAAGGTGGCGTCGGAATCAAGCAGAATTTTCTTCTTTTCGCTAACTGAGCTTTCTGTTTCGTACACTTCGTGATTAATACTTGAAAGCATATCGTCAATGCTTGAATGTATTTTTGTATTATTAAGATTTATTTCAGCACCAATCTGTGCAGAACAAGCGCTGAATGCATCTGAAATTTCACCTGTTAAGAGAACATCTGTTCCCGCCATAGCACACTTGAGTCCGTCAGCCCCTTTTGACGCTGCCGCAATTGCAGATGCAACCGCCATATTTATGCGGTCTGAAACCTGAACATATACGGGAATACTTACGGCATTCTTTACCTTTTCTACCAGTTCCACAATATTCTCGGGCAAGGTTACGCCTGCATCGTCGCAAACGGTAATTATATTTACACCGTTTGATTCTGCCTCTTTAACTGCCGCAATAAGGAAATCTTCATCGGCACGGGTTGCGTCCAATGCAGAAAATTCCACATCTTCACACAAACCCTTTGCCATTTTGGTAAGCTCACCAATTTTGGCAAGCATTTTATCCGCCTTTATATGATATGTATACTCCATTTGAACAGTAGATACGGGCAGTTCAATCTGGAGGCGCGGTTTTTTAGCATCCTTTATACATTCCCATGCAGACTGCAACTCCTCTACACTAAAGCCTACAGGAATAGCAATTGTAGCGCTTTGGACATTTTGAGCAATTGTTTTATATATAATAGTATCTTCGCGCAGGTTTTTTATCGGGGCAAGCTCAACCACATCCGCACCAAGACCATCAGCACATGCAGCCACAGCCGTTTTTTCGCGGAATAAAAGAGCAACACTGCGCTCTTCTGAAAGCTTTTTAAGAGTAATGTCTGAAATATTAATTTTTTTCATTTTTAATAACCCCTTTCATATTTCAATATATATCAACAAAAAAACGCTCCCGTCTCCTTGTTGATTCAAAGAGACGAAAACGCTAAATTCACAATTTATGTTTCCGCGGTACCACTCTTCTTCATCCATACAGGATGCCCTTAGGTGCAAACACACCTCAACTCTGTAACGGGAGTTCCCGTCTGCCCCTACTAAAATAATTTCACGGCAACCGCTCCGCGGTGAGTTCTGCAAAGCTCTCCCAATGCCTCACACCACCCGGCATCTCTCTCAAGGCGAAAGTATTCTGCGTACTATTCCGCATCACTGCGTTTATAACAAGAAATATTGTAGCATACCCATTTTTATTTGTCAATAATTTTTGCAAAAATTATTTATTTTTCAGTTTTCTGTACTGTCCCGGGGCAATGCCTGTGTATCTTTTGAAAAAGCTGTTGAAATAATACTCGTTTGCAAAGCCAAGCTGATGACTTATTTTTTCAAGAGAAAGATTTTCATTATCCAGAAGCTGCTCGGCATCCCTTATTTTAACTTTGTGAATGTATTCAAGCAAAGTCTCACCGGTTTTATTTTTAAATACTCTGTTTATGTATTTTACATTAAAGTGACACTGCTCCGCAACATCCTTGCAGGTAAGCAGAATGTTTTTATTATCACTTATATACTGCTTAATCATATCCACCCTCATATCACTGTCCCGTTCAGCAGCTTTCCCCGCCTCACTTAGTCCGGCACTGCGTGAAATGTCACATATCAAATCCAGAATACGGTTTTTGATTATTGTCTGAGAGAAACAATCTCTGTAGTCGGTTTCCTTTAATATCTCTTCTATACTACACACCATATTTTTTGTCATACTACCTCGGTAACACTCTTTATTTGAAAGTTCGTTATAAAGATATCCGTTTTCGTCCAAAACAAATGTCACAGAGAGCCGTACAGATTTATCCGAGTATTCCGTTACGGTATGTTGTATTTTAGGAAAAAAAAGAACAAATCCACCCTCATTTATGGTATAAAAGTTCCCTTTTTCACATTCGTATGTTATTTCTCCTGACAATGTGAAATGCATTTCAAAAAATGAATGGCGATGTCTTTTTAAACTTATTCCTTTTCTGTTATTTTCAAAAGACATAGCCTGAATCCACAGGACTTTTATCCATTCCGGCTCATTTATTTCCGGTATAGAAATTCGCTTAAGTTTATTCCCCCGGCTTTGTGTGTAGTTTGAGATAATCATATTTTCACCCCTGCTTTATACAATAACACAAAATAAAAAAAGTGTCAAATTTATAAATTTCAGTTTCTTTTTTAAATTGAAGAACTTTTTGTATCGTGATATAATGCCGAAAAAGGGGGTTTTAAAATGAATAAAACATATAACACCGGTGCTTATCCTACAATGATTACACCTTATAAAAAGGACGGCACTGTTGATATTGATATGGTAAAAAAATACGTTCACTGGTATCACGATAATGGTTGCGATGGTATATTTGCCGTATGCCAGTCGAGCGAAATATTCTTTCTCTCACAGGAAGAGCGTGTTCTCATTAACAAAACAGTTTATGATGAAGTACAGAAAATTTCAGCAAACGGTGGCAGAAAAATGACCGTTGTTTCTTCCGGACATATTGCAGATGACATCGAAACACAAGCAGAAGAGCTTAACAAAATAGTTGAATCCGGCACAGATGCTCTTATTCTCATCACCAATCGTCTTGCAAATCAGGACGAGGATGACGATGTGTGGATCAAGAACGCTGAGGCTTTATTGGAAAAGCTTCCAAAGGATACTGCCCTTGGTCTTTACGAATGTCCCCACCCGTACAAGAGACTTCTTTCAGAAAAGGTTCTTAAGTGGTGTCTCTCAACCGGACGTTTCAGGTTTATAAAAGATACCTGCTGTGATGCTGCTATTATCAATGAGCGCATGAAGCTTTTAAAGAATACACCCTTGCTCTTGTTCAATGCAAACTGTCAGACACTTCTTTCTTCCCTCCAAAGCGGTGCCGCAGGATATTGCGGGATAATGTGTAACTACCATCCAAAATTATATGTGTGGCTGTGCAAGAACTTTAAGCTTCAACCAGAAAAAGCACGGCTAATTCAGTCGTTTACCGGAACTGCCGGCTTTACCGAAGTTGGTCTTCCGTATCCTTTAACCGCAAAGTACCATATGTGCCTTGAAGGACTTGGAACGGAAAATATTGCACGAAACAGAAAGTCCGAAGAACTTACAGATTATGCACGTATGTGCATTGAGCAAATGCGTGACGAGAGTAAGTATTTTGAAACACTGATTGATTAATACGGAGGTTTTGATATGAAACATCAGAAAGAATGGAGTTTTAACCCTTATAAGCCTGTATTTTTTGATATTGGAGACATATATATCTGTCGTGTTGTGCCGTCATCCTCTGCTATTCATTTTGAATGGAAAGCCCTTGATGGAGCACAGGAATACTCTGTATTTTATCGTGTACGCAACACCGGCGAGTTCCAAAAGATAGGCAAAACACACGAGTTATTTTTTGATATAACCGGACTCGAAAGCGAGACTGAATACGAATTTTATGTCACAGCCTGCGGTGAAAGGAGTCGGATAAGACTTGCACGCACCGGCACGGCAGTAGGAATTGTTGTAAACTACCTCCATCCCGAAGACCCGGCTTATAAATTCTCTGGACAATATCTTTGTTCTCCGTCACTTGTACGGCATCCTGACGGGCATCTCCTCTCTGCAATGGACCTCTATGAGGGTAATAACCGTCAATGTCTGACACTCATTTTCCGTTCCGACGATAACGGTGAGACCTGGCATCACATAGCTGAACTTTACCCCTGTTTCTGGGGCAAGATGTTTATACATAAAGGCGAGCTTTATATGCTCTCCGTTTCCACCGAATACGGCGATTTGCTCATTGGGAAATCAATCGATGGCGGCTATAACTGGACAGAGCCAACCACTCTTCTCAGAGGTGACAGAAGCAAGGTTGGTACAAGTGGTGTCCATAAAAACCCCCAACCGGTTGTTGTATTTAACGGTCGCATTTGGGGAACATTGGAATGGGGTATGACCCCCACAGGCTATCACGGGCCTATGGTTATGTCCGCTCCCGTTGATGCAGACCTTTTAGACTCGGACAGTTGGTCATATAGTGAGCCCATTGATTATAACCCCGACTGGAAAGGTGTAGCAAAAGGAAAAACTGATGGGAATATTGAAGGCTCACTTACTGTAATTAACGGAGAGCTTTATAATATTATGCGTTATGGTGTTGGTCCTGCCTGCGACCCGCCCTACGGATTGATTATGTCGTTCAAGGTTGATACAGAAAACCCCGAAAAACCACTGGAATTTGACCGCGTAATTGAATTCCCCGGCAACCGTTCCAAATTTACCATTAAATATGACGAAAAATGCAAAAAATACTTTACTTTTGCAACAAGACTTACCGACCCTTATGTCAGCAACAGATACCTGTTGACTCTTATGGTTTCAGACGATGCAATCAATTGGAGTGTGCTTAAGGATATTTACGATTACAGCCATTTGGACCCGCAGGAAGCAGGCTTCCAATATGTAGATTTTGAAATTGAAGGCGACGACATCATCTTCCTTTGCCGCACAGCACTTAACAAACCGCACGGATTTCACGATTCAAACTATCAGACCTTTGACAGGGTTAAGGGCTTCAGAAAGCTTATTGAGGATGCAGGCAAGCTTGAAATATTCCATATAAGATAAAAATAAAAACTCCCTTTTGGGAGTTTTTATTTTTATTTAATTTCCTCAAAATCAGATGCCGGATGCTTGCAAAGTGGGCAGATAAAGTCATCGGGAAGTTCGTCTCCCTCATACACATATCCGCAGATTTTGCAGACAAATCCTTTTTTCTTTTGCGCAGGCTTTGGTTTTATGTTATCAAAATAATACTGATAAGTAACGCTTCTTTCGTCCGACAGTTTAAGCGCTTCCGTAACATCAGCAACAAAGATTGTATGCGTTCCGCAGTCTATCTCATCAATCACTTTTCCCGAAATAACCGCATTTGAATACTTAGTCAAATATAAAAGTCCATTTTCCGTTCTTGCAACATCCGAAAATCCGTCAAATTTATCCTTGTTTCTTCCGCTGGCAAAACCGAACCTTTCAAACACTTCAAAGGGTACTGCCTCAGTCAGTACAGAAATATTAAAGATCCCACTTTCCTTTATCATATCGTGGGTATAGTTGTCCTTATTCACTGCAACCGTAATTTTAAGCGGTTCCTGAGTTACCTGCTGAACTGTATTTATGATACAGCCATTGTCCTTTTCAGCTTTTGATGTTATTACAAAAAGTCCGTATGAAAGCTTAAACATACTGTCATTATTTATCTGTGGCATAGTTATTACCTCCTCCTACTGTTAATATTATACAACTTCTTGCGAAATCCTTTAAAAACAGTTGTATTTTCCCATTTTTTGTGATAAAATATGTATATCCTTACAAAGAAACGGAGAAAAACTATGAAACCCATCGTAGCAATTGTGGGCAGACCCAATGTGGGCAAATCCACTTTGTTCAATAAAATTTCCGGCAAGCGAATTGCCATTGTGGAGGATACCCCCGGTATCACCCGTGACCGCATTTACGCCGATGCCGAATGGCTTGGCAGGGAGTTTACCCTGATTGATACCGGCGGTATCGAGCCGGACAGCAAGGATATAATTCTTTCGCAAATGCGCAATCAGGCAAATCTTGCTATTGAGACCGCTGATGTTATATTGTTTATGGTTAATGTCCGTGACGGTATGACCGCCGCTGACAAGGACATTGCAGCTATGCTGAGAAAGTCAAAAAAGCCGGTTATTCTTGTTTGTAACAAGGTTGACAATCCCGGCAATCCGCCTATGGAGGCTTATGAATTCTATAATCTCGGCATCGGCGACCCGGTACTTATTTCCGCATCACACGGTATGGGGGTTGGCGACCTTTTGGATATGATATGCGACCACTTTCCCGAGGACGATGGTGTTAAAGAAGACGAGGATATTACCTATGTTGCAATTG
This sequence comes from Monoglobaceae bacterium, assembly GCA_045120135.1. Taxonomy (GTDB): domain Bacteria; phylum Bacillota; class Clostridia; order Monoglobales; family Monoglobaceae; genus SIG440. Next base: position 94,715 of record JBGVEN010000015.1, read on the forward strand.
TGGGTAAGCCCAATGCGGGAAAATCTTCGCTTGTTAACCGTCTTTTGGGTGAGGAAAGGGTTATTGTCAGTGACATTGCAGGTACAACCCGTGACGCAATTGACAGCCGTCTTGAACGAAACGGCAAGCAGTATGTGATAATTGATACCGCCGGTATGCGTAAGCGAGGCAAGATAGACGAAACAGTTGAGAGATATAGCGTTGTTCGTGCACTTGGCTCCATTGACCGTGCCGATGTATGTGTCATAATGATTGATGCAAGCGAGGGTGTTACCGAGCAGGACACAAAAATTGCCGGTTATGTTCACGAACAAGGCAAGGCTGCGGTATTCGCCGTTAACAAGTGGGACCTTGTGGAAAAAGAAACCAACACCATGAAAAACTTCAAGGACAGACTCCTTGAAGGCTTTAACTTTATGATGTATGCAGAATCTGTATTTATTTCTGCGAAAACCGGTCAGCGTGTTGACAGCCTTTTTGATATGATTGACCTTGCTGCCAGCGAAAACAAAAAGCGTATTTCAACCGGTCTTTTAAACGATGTAATCAATGACGCAATTGCTATGGTTCAGCCCCCCTCCGACAAAGGCAAACGACTTAAAATCTATTATGGCACACAGGCATCAATCAAACCGCCTACATTTGTTCTTTTTGTCAACAATGCCGAGCTTGCACATTATTCCTATGTGAGATACCTTGAGAATAAAATCCGTGACGCTTTCGGCTTCCGGGGAACGCCTATCAAATTTATTATTCGTGAAAAGGGCGAAAAACCCCAATAAACATAAAGGAGCAAAATTATGATTAAAAATCTGATTGTACTGATAATCGCCTATCTGCTGGGCAGTATAAACACTTCCATAATTATCTCAAAAATAATGATTGGCGATGACATCCGCAACCACGGAAGCGGAAATGCCGGTGCAACAAATACTCTTCGCACTGTCGGGAAAAAGGGTGCGTTATTTGTTGTTATAGGCGACATACTTAAAACTGTTATCGCTATACTTATTGCAAGGCTAATACACGAAGATAACGCGTATGCAACATACCTTGCTGGCATTGGCGCTGTTTTGGGACACAACTTCCCCCTCTACTTCCGGTTTAAAGGCGGCAAGGGAATTATTGTTTCCACCGTTTCGATGCTTTTTGCTGCACCTGTTATCGGACTTGTTGTGGCTTTGACTGCAATCGGGATAATGGCGGTTTCACGCTATGTTTCCCTCGGCAGTATTCTAGGTGCTGCACTGTTCTTTGTGCTTAGTGTCGTTTTCCATTATCAAGACACAAACTTTGTTGTTTTTTCTGGTATACTGGCACTTCTTGCGATTTATATGCATAAAAGCAATATTGTGAGACTTATTAACAAAACCGAAAACAAGCTTTCGTTCGGCAAAAAGAATTAGGAGGGCATATATGTCAAACATTTGTGTTTTAGGCAGCGGAAGCTGGGGTACAGCTATCGCTCTTTTACTTAAAGATAACGGTCATACCGTTACTCTGTGGTCATTTACCGAAGAGGAATGCAGAGAGCTTTCTTCTGTCCGCGAAAACAAAAGATGCCTGCCCGGTATCATTATTCCCGAGGAAATATCAATTACCTCGGACATAAACTGCTGTAAAAATCAGGATATAATTGTTATTGCTACACCCTCGCACGGGGTTAGGGGAGTTGCACAACGTATAAAAAGCGTTGTACCTAATGGACAGATTATTTTGAATATTTCAAAGGGTATTGAAGAGGAAACCTACCTCACTATTTCTCAGGTTCTTAAAGAGGAGCTTCCGGACTGCAAAATTGCTGTTATGTCGGGACCCAGCCACGCCGAAGAAGTATCACGGGGGATACCCACAACCAATGTTGTTGCTGGTGATGATACCGAAACAACAATGCTTATCCAGGAAGTCTTTATGAACCGTAATTTCCGTATTTACACCAATGATGATATTATCGGTGTTGAGCTTGGCGGTTCGGTTAAAAATGTTATTGCTCTTTGCTGCGGAATTCTGGACGGACTTGGTTGCGGTGACAATACAAAGGCTGCACTTATGACCCGAGGTCTCGTTGAAATGACCCGCCTTGGTGTTGCTATGGGTGCAAAGGCAGAAACATTCTCCGGTCTTTCGGGTATAGGAGACCTTATTGTTACCTGCACAAGTATGCATTCACGTAACCGCCGTGCCGGTATTCTTATCGGTCAGGGAAAGTCTGTTGAAGAGGCTCAAAAAGAGGTTAATATGGTTGTTGAGGGTGTAAGGAGCTGCAAGGCGGCAAAAGAGCTTGCCGACAGACTTGGCATTGAGATGCCTATTGTTTCCGAAGCATATGATGTGCTGTTCCACGGCAAAACACCAAAGCAAGCGATTGAAAATCTTATGATGCGAACAAAAAAACACGAAACAGAACAATGTTTCCTGAATACAATATAAAAATACAGAAAAGGAGAGATTGTTATGGAAATCAATATGGCTTTATACTCAGAATACATAGAGAAAGCTGCCGAAATTCTGCCAAAGGGTGCCTTTCTTACCACCTTTGACGGAAGCAAAGTAAACACAATGACAATCGGCTGGGGAACATTCGGTTTTCAATGGGGAATTCCCACTGCCGAAGTTATGGTGCGGCAAAGCAGATTTACGAAAGAAATTCTTGATAAGTCTATGGAGTTTACCCTTACCTTTCCGCTTGACTCCTCAATGCAAAAAGAGCTTGGCGGTTGTGGACAAAAATCCGGCAGGGATTATGACAAGGTTAAAGAATTTAATTTGACCGTAAATCCCGCAAAGGAAATTTCCACACCCGTTGTAGCGTGCAAAAGCATTATTTTTGAATGCAAGGTTATTGCAAAAACAGAAATGACTACCGAAACCACATCATTGGAAGTTATGGATAAGTGGTACAAAAACGGCGACTTACATTCCATATACTATGCAAAGGTCGTTGCCTGCTATGAGGCTGAATAAAATTTTTTAAAAACTATTGACAAATCAACAATATCATTATATAATACCAGTAATTTGAATATCACAAAACAACTATGACGAAGACGGTCGGGCTGTGAATCCTACAGAGAGTTGGCGGTTGCTGCAAGCCATCGGTGAAACATTCCAATGACCTATCACTTCCGAGTTGGAGGACCGAAAGTATTTTTACAAGTAGACTCCTTCCGTAATGCTGCGTTAAAGCAAGGGCTTGATAGAGCCTATAAAGTGGCGGAAAGTTTTTCCGCAATTTGAGTGGTACCGCGAGTTGTATAACCCGTCTCAAAATCTGAGGCGGGTTTTTTGTTTTATTCAAATCCGCAAAGACCAAATCAGCGGAAAAGAAAGGAGCAAAAAAATGGATTACAATTTGAAAGAAGTCGCAGGGAGAATCAAAGATCTGCGCGAAGCAACAGGCTATACTCAGGAAGAGCTTGCAAAGCTTACCGGTGTTTCGGTCGAGGACTACAAAATCCTTGAACAAGGCGAAACGGACTTCAGCTTTACATTCCTTTACAAATGTGCAAAGGCTTGCAGTGTTGACGTTGTCGATATTTTAGAGGGAACAAGCTCAACTCTTACCTCCTTTGCCATCACCCGTAAAGGCGAGGGTCTTAAAATTATAAAAAAACAGGGTGTTGTTTATAACAACCTTGCTCCCAAATTCAAGGATAAGCTTGCTGAACCGTTCCTTGTTAAGTTTCCTTATCTTGAAGAAGAACAAAACACTCCCATCAAGCTTAACTCACATAATGGTCAGGAATTTGATGTAATTGTCAAAGGTTCTCTTAAGGTTCAGGTTGGCAATCATATTGATATTCTTAACGAGGGTGATTCAATATTCTACAACAGTATTATCCCCCATGGTATGATTGCTGTAAGCGAGGGCGGCTGCGAATTTCACGCCGTTGTGCTTAATCCTCAGGACGGACATTTCAGCGAAGAATATCCCGAAGCGCCGTTTATTGCCGCAAAGGCTGCAACCGCTGCAAAGGTAGCTACAAAAACTGTTGCAGACGACTTTATCGAAACCACTCTTGATGAAAAAGGTGTATTTAACGGAATCACCTATAAAAACGAAGATAAGTTCAACTTCGCATTTGACTGTGTTGATAAAATCGCCAAGAAATCACCCGAAAAGATTGCTATGATGTGGGTAGGCAACGATAAATCTGAAAGAGCATTTACTTTCAGCGATATGAAGAAGTATTCAGCCAAGACCGCAAACTACTTTGAATCACTCGGAATAAAGCGTGGAGATACGGTTATGCTGGTTCTCAAAAGACATTACCAGTTCTGGTTCTGTATGCTTGCTCTTCATAAGATTGGTGCTATTGCAATACCCGCAACCAACCAGCTAGTTGAACACGATTTTGAATACAGATATAAGGCAGCTAAAGTAAAAGCCATTGTTTGTACCGCTGACGGTGATGTTTCAACTGAGGCTGAAAAAGCTGCTGCAGCATTCCCCGATATGCTTAAGATAATGGTTGGCGGTGAAAAGGACGGCTGGCACAACTTCAACACAGAAATGGAGCGTTTCAGCACACACTTTAAGCGCACTGAAAATTCGCCTTGTGGTGATGACCCTATGCTTATGCTGTTTACTTCCGGCACAACAGGCTATCCCAGAATTGCAACTCATTCATATAAATACGCTTTAGGACATTATCCTACCGCAAAATTCTGGCACAATGTAAATCCGGACGGCTTGCACTTTACCATCTCCGATACCGGTTGGGGCAAGGCACTTTGGGGTAAGCTTTACGGACAGTGGTTATGCGAAGCAGGAGTGTTCACTTATGACTTTGACCGCTTTCATTCGGACGATATACTTCCTCTCTTTAAAAAGTACAATATCACAACATTCTGCGCACCACCCACAATGTACCGTTTCTTTATTAAAGAAGATTTGTCCAAGTACGACCTCTCCTCCATCGAATACGCAACAACAGCAGGCGAGGCACTTAACCCTGAGGTTTATAATCAGTTCTACAAGGCAACGGGTCTTAAGATAATGGAGGGCTTCGGTCAGACAGAAACCACCCTTTCAATCGCCAACTTTGTTGGCTCTACTCCTAAAATCGGTTCAATGGGCAGACCTTCACCGCTTTATGATGTTGTTCTGCTTGACCCCGACGGCAAGGAATGTCAGATTGGTGATACCGGTGAAATCTGTATCCGCACAAAGGATAATACGCCTTGCGGCTTGTTTATCGGCTACTATCTTGATGACGAAAAGACCAAGGATGTATGGCACGATGGCTACTACCACACCGGTGACCAGGCAACTATGGACGAGGACGGTTATCTTTGGTATGTGGGAAGAATTGATGATGTTATCAAATCTTCCGGCTACCGCATAGGTCCGTTTGAGATAGAAAGCGTTATTATGGAGCTTCCCTATGTTCTTGAATGTGCTATCACCGCTGTTCCCGACGAGGTTCGCGGTCAGATAGTAAAGGCAACGATAGTTCTTGTAAAAGGAACTATTGGTACAGACGCACTGAAGAAAGAAATTCAGGAATATGTAAAGACACATACCGCTCCTTACAAATACCCCAGAATAGTTGATTTTGTTGACGAGCTTCCAAAAACAATCAGCGGCAAGGTTCGCCGTGTTGAAATCCGTAATAAGGATTTGGAGAATTCAACTAAGTAAGCAATTAAATACAAAGAGAAAACCTCACCCAAACGGGTGAGGTTTTCTTGGTTTTGTGTGGTGCCGCGACGACCGCGCATGCATTTTTTATGTAAAATAAAAAATGCGCCAGCCAAGACTGACGCACGAAAAACGCACAGCCTTGATTGTTGCGACACAATTTTCACCTAATTGATAGTATGAAATAAAGCAGGCGTTTTTACCTAAATAAAAAACACACTACCAAATTAGGATAAATATTAAATTGTGTCGCAAATATAGTATACCATATTCTTTACAATTTGTAAAGTATTTATACAAAAGAAAAAGCCCTCATTTCAAAAGGGCTTTAATTCTACAAATCATTCTTAATTATATCTTCAAGGCTTTCACGCTTTACGGCTGTATACTCGCCGGTTTTGGTAAGCATAACAATCGGCGGGCGAGGAATACGATTATAATTTGATGCCATGGAATAGTTATATGCACCGGTGGTCATTACTGCAACAATGTCGCCACGGCATACGCTTGACGGGAGATTTACATTCTCCTGAATTATATCACCACATTCACAACAACGCCCAACAACCGAACAGTTGAAGTCACATTCCTCATTCATCTTGTTCGCCAAAGCTACGGTATATTCTGAGCCGTAAAGGGCAAATCTGGGATTATCGGTCATACCTCCGTCGATAGAAACATAGTTCTTATATTCCGGAATAATCTTTACACTTCCGGCAGTATACAGAGTGAGTCCAGCATCCGCTACTATGCTTCTGCCCGGCTCCATTCTGATTGACGGAACATCGATACCAAGTTCGCTACACTTTGATTTAACCATTTCGGCAACCTGAGCAATATTGGCTTCAATATCAATAATTGGGTCTTTATCAATATATCTTACACCGTATCCACCGCCAAGGTTAAGAATTTCTGCGGTAAATCCAAGCTTTTCACGCATATCCTTTATGAATTCAAGCATTATATCCGAGCTTTTAAAAAATACATCCGAATCAAAGACCTGCGAACCCACATGGCAGTGAAAGCCTTTTAAAGAAATATTCTTTTTACTGAGAGCATATTTTGTTATTTCCTCAGCAGCACCGGTTTCGATTGCAGAACCGAATTTGGAATCCACCTTACCCGTTGCAACAGCATCATATGTGTGTGGGTCAATACCGGGGGTTATGCGAAGAAGAGCCTTTTGGCATACACCCTTTTCGCCGGCTATACGGTCAATGGAATCAAGCTCCTCAAAGCTATCCACAACAAAGTAGCCAAGCCCGCAGTCTATCGCATATTCAATATCATAGTCGGTTTTGTTATTGCCGTGGAAATACGCATTTTCCATAGCAAAGCCTGCCGTTTTTGCGGTATACATCTCACCGCAGGAAACAACATCGACACCCATTCCCTCTTCCATCACTATTTTATAAACAGCTTTGAAGGATGCCGCCTTGCTTGCAAACAAGGGCAGTGCAGTTTCGCCAAAATACTTTTTCATTGCATTTACATACACTCTGCAATTGTATCGTATACGCTCCTCGTCCATTAAATAAAGGGGCGTACCGTATTCTTTTGCAAGTGCTACGGTATCTCTGCCGGCAAAGGTCAGCACACCGTCTTTATTTATTCCAAGGTTTTCACAAATCATCGGTAGGTTATCCTTTCAAATCAGTCAATCTTTATCCCGTTTTCTTTCATCAGGCGGAACATATTATCTGCGTGAGCCTTTTCCATTGGAGTGAGCGGAAGTCTGAGATAGTTTTCGCCAAAGCCCATTGCAGCAGTTGCAGCCTTTACAGGGATGGGGTTAACCTCACAGAAAAGTGCGTCAATAAGTTCAAGATACTGAAGCTGAAGCTTCGCACTCTCGGCAATATTACCCTCGAAAAAGCTGTCACAAATTCTTACAGTGTCCTTGGGAGCAATATTTGAAAGAACAGATATAACGCCCTTGCCGCCAAGTGACATAATGGGAACAATCTGGTCGTCGTTGCCCGAATAGATTGCAAAATCTTCGTCAACCAACGATGCAACCTTTGCAATCTGAGAAATGTTGCCGCTTGCTTCCTTTATACCTACAATATTGGGATGTTTTGCAAGCTCGGCACAGGTTTCGGGAGTAATGTTACAGCCGGTTCGTGACGGCACATTGTAGAGAATAATCGGCTTTGTGCTTGCATCTGCAATTGCGGTAAATGACTTGATAAGACCGCCTTGGGTTGCCTTGTTGTAATAAGGGGTAACAACAAGCATTGCGTCAGCACCCACCTCACAAGAGTATTTTGTAAGCTCGATTGCGTACTTTATGTCATTAGAGCCTGTACCTGCAACAACCGGAACTCTGCCATTTACCTGTTCAACAGCAAATTTAACAACAGCCTTATGTTCTTCATCAGAAAGGGTTGAGCCTTCGCCAGTTGTTCCAGCAACAACCAGTGCGTTGATACCCTCCTCTATCTGCCACTCGATAAGACGGGCAAAGTTTTCGTAATCAACACCCTTCTCGGTAAGCGGTGTAACAATTGCAGTTGCAACACCTGTGAATACAGCGTTCTTCATAGTAAAAAACTCCTTTTAATTAACTTTTACATTGTCCCAAATTTTCGCAAAAAAATGATAGCTGAATTCTCAGCTATCATAAAATGTGCATAAAATATAAGACAAAACTTTAACACATATTGTATGATAGCTCTCCGCACCTGTGCGACAACAATCAAGATATTATTCCCGATTGCCAGACCGACCTTTTACCAGAGGCCGTCTTCGGCATCCGCCCCTTTCGGCAAGCCCCGCTTTGGCAAAGCGTTGAATAGGTTTGCTTAATGATGACAAAATGCACCTCTATCTAACATTTGTAATTATACTTTAATCTTTCGTGTTTGTCAATACTTTATCAGATTTTTTTATATCCCTATACTCTACCTTTCAGAATAGGACTGATATGCTTATATAATACAGTGGTTATTACCGAAACAAGGATAACCTTTACAGTATTAAACGGAGCAACACACAGAAGAATCATTTTCCACAATGAATCAATTGACGGATGGATTGCTGCCGCCATCTTAACAAATGCTGATACCTCAACACCCATTGCCGCACCGTATGCAGGGATAAGAATATATGTATTAACAAAACATGAGAGCACAACCATCAAAACACCGCCAATCGTCATTCCTAACGCCGCTGTCTTTTTGGATTTGTTTCTCTTATAGATAATTCCGGCAGGCAGAATAAATGCTATGCCAACAAGGAAATTAGCCGCTTCGCCCACTCCTCCTGTTATTGTTCCGTTGATGAGTAAATTAAGCAGAACCTTTATAGCCTCAATCACAATGCCGGCAACAGGACCAAGTGCAAACGCACCAACGAGCACCGGAATTTCGCTGAAATCAAGCTCATAAAATGGCGGTGCAATAAACGGAAGCGGAAATTCAAGTAGCATCAAAACAACCGCTACTGTCGAAAGCATTGCTACCTTTACCATCCATTTTGTTTTGTTTTTACGCATTATGACCATCTCCTCAAAAAAAGTCCCGATTACATATAAGCAACCGGGACAAAGTGTCATTATCTGACAAACCATTTCTTCTCTCATCCAGACTATACTGTCGGTTTTGGAGTTTCACCAAATCAACCCGTAGGCTCGCGGACTTTGACCGCCGGTAGGGAATTTCGCCCTGCCCCGAAGAACAATTATTAAATTTTCTATTAGAGTATAGCACCGCTTAAATATTTTGTCAAGAATTTATCAGACTATTTGACAAAAAATCTGTATTCCGCCGCACCATTTTCTACGTTATATGAAATCAGTTCAAAGCCATATCCGCTTCCCTCAGCAATTACCGCATTTACAGTACGGGTATCCTCTATGTACCACTTTGACGGCTCGTAGCCGCTTGCCTTCATGTACTTTACACCCGGACATTCGGTTACGGTTACATAAAGTTCGTTATCTGTAAGCGTACATTTTACATTTTCAGGAGCTTTTTCAACCTCATAGATTTCTTCAATATGCTCTTTCATTGCGGCAAGACCGTTTTCCTTAATTTTTGCAATAAGCGGACTATAATAGGCTTTTGCAAACTGAGTGAGATATGCAACCACATCTGCATCTCCGTACTTTTCGCCCACATATCTGAGACCACGCTCGCCCGAAATATGGAAGTCGCGGTGGAAATACTCGTTATCTGCCGCTTTAACATCCATAACAAGCTTTTCACCCTTACAGTCAGCCGGAATAAATTCGGGATTTATACGATAACGTTCGTAGCACTGAGCCTTATCCACATTTGACATATCAAATACTTCGCTGACTATTCCGTATTTTTCGAGCTGTCTTGCATAAAGAAGTTCACAATGACCGCAATAATCATAATATGGCTCCATATGCTCATACGCATTAAGTCTGCCACGAGAGGGACAGTATCTCATATCAATGCTGAATGTGCCCTCTTTCTCGTCCATTTCCATTCTGAAATCGCAAGCTTCCTCATTAAGAGACTTTGACCAGTAATCCCAGCAGCCTCGAATACCCTTGCCTGCAACCTCTGTACCCAAAAGATCTGCAACATATGTATCGGAAATGTATTCCCAGTATCTTACTACCTCATCGTGACCGCCTTTGTCTTCAAGATACTTAAAAAGTTCACTGTAAACAGGTATAAATTCTGTACAAGAAATCATAATTTTTCTCCTTTATTTAATTTCATTGAGAAGTTCTATCGTTCCCTCAACAATTATATTATCCGCACCCTTCTTAAGGCGTGCAGTTCTTGCCTCGTAGCCGCCTTCCTCATAGGCACGGCTTGTGGGGAAATATGAATCACCGCCATTTGTAAGACAGCAGAGAACTGTTGTTTCAAAAGGTGATGCTTCATAAATTCTGTTTGCGATTTCGGTAAAGGGCTCGCCGGGAATTCCCATAAACGCCAAATCACCAATTTTAATTGCCGAAAGGGTAAATGAATAACTTTCAGGTCCGTGTTCAAGTTCTACAATTCGTGTAGCTTCTGCAACAACCGTTGTAAGCTCCATCTCCTTGTGTGGAAGTTCATCGTCTCTGCCGCTTTCGTGTAGTTCAACAATCTTACGTGCTTCGTCAAGCCGGTCATTCTCCTGATTTGAGGGGGTATGTACTGTTTTGCAGGCAAACTCAATGCTGTCTGCGTCAATTTCAGGAGCTTTATCACAAATCTGAAGAACTGCACCCGCAACAACTCTACCCATATGGATTGCGTGCTCGTAACCTCTGGGACATCCATCAAAGGTCAGCTCAAGTCCATTGCTCTCGCCCTTCCTCGGATTGAGGTTAATGTGGTTCACATCGCCCTGAGGCGCAAGTAGGAACATACATTTTGTATCGGGAATAGCATCCTCAATTGTTGAGCATACAAAGCCGGGCCAGTCGGCACTGATTTCTTCACCACCTATGGTGTCGGGGTGTGTTCCGAAGTTAACAATAAAGATATCCTCTGCATATTCTCTTACAATCTTAACCAACTTTACAGTCTCGTTAGGTTCACCAAGAGCGTGGTCAATATTGGGATTGCCAACACCGGGGTTGGTCTGAACACTGCCATCCTTCATTCGGAAGCGGCGAATAAACGAAATTCTCTCCGCCTTGCTTTCTGCCGCATAGAACTTTGAGGGGCACAAATCCTGAAGAGCATATGCTGCCGCGTCACGCATTTGGATACCCATATATTCCTCATAAGCAGGGAGTCCACAGAGGTCAGACGCAAAATCCTTGCCAATCATAGGCCCTGTATGGGTATGTGAACAGTTAATAAATATTGATTCCATAGGTATGTTGCAATAGTCTGCAATAATTTTTCTGTATTCATCACACTGTACCTGTGTAAGCATAATAATATCAAGAGCAATAATAACTGACTTCTTTTTTCCGTCGTCAAACGCAACCGCTGTTGCATAAAGGTCATCTAAAACGCCCTTTGTAAAGCGCGCCTCATAGTAACCGGAAATGGGGGTTCCCAGCGGAGGTGTAATGCACATTCTTGAAAATCCTGTTTTAATTGCCATAGTTATATATCTCCTTTATATAAAATAAATTATTTAATTATTTTTTATCCATTGGAATTCCGCTTTTTTTATCCCAATCGGGATATGCTTTGCGGTATTCCGTAGGCAGACAGTTGTAGTGCTTTTTAAAAGCCGTGTAAAAGCCTTTGATAGAGTTATATCCGACATGCGCTGATATCTCTAGAACTGTCATTTCGGTTGAAAGCAAAAGCTCTGCCGCCACCTTCATACGCATTTGGGCAACAAGCTCACGGTATGTACAGCCATAATACTGCTGAATAACACGGCTTGCCTGTCTTGTACTTAGATAGAGCTTCTTTGCAATATATTCAAGGGAAATATCCTGCATATAACATTTAAATATAACCTGTTGCAACTTATACATCCTTAGCATACTGCTATCAGACAGGGTTGATGCAGGTTGTGGCATAACCGCATACATATCTGTTTTGTTTAAAATATTTACAATCAGTTCATGGAAATTAAGACAGAGAGTCAGCTTATCGCCATTTAAAATACTGCTGACTGTTTTTTTAATAATTGCACGGGCATCCGGACAGTTACTAAAATGCAGATAGGGCTTAGAAAGTGCCTTGCTTAGTGCATCATAAAGAGAAAACTCTGCTTTGACTGAATTCTTCTCCATTAAAAAATTCATGTTGTATCTTGAAATTCCGGAATTGGGGACAATCGTTCTGTGATTAATTCCGGGAGACACTATAACCATATCGTCTTTCTGAAACTGCTCTTCCTTGTCCTCGAACTTAATTGTAAAATTTCCGCTATTGATATAAAACAGTTCAAAATACGAATGAAAGTGAAGCTGGACATAGCTTTCCTTCTTCTGGTCAATTCCAGCACGCTCCGTTCCTCTATCAGACAAGATTGTGAATTTTACATTCTCAATATTAAATTTGAACTCATTGAAAACTTCAGGACTAAAATCTCGCATTTCAGGTGTTTTCACTCTTTTTCACCTCTTTACTCAATTCTAAATCAGCACAAGCAAAATGTCAATATAATTCCAGAAAATATTTTGTGCTAAAGTGACATGTAAAAGTTTTTCTGTCACATTTGACATAGACAAAAAATTTTATATGAGGTTTAATATAAGTAAAAATAATATGCACTAAATTAAACTTTTATAAAAGAAAGGTGATTTTATTATGGAAAAGCTTAAAAAAGGTTTTTACACCGCACTTGGTACACCCCTTGACAAGAATGGCGACCTCATCGCTGATTCCTTGGTAAAGGAAATCAACATGCAGATTGAAGCAGGCGCAAGCGGTCTTCTTCTTATGGGTAGTATGGGTATTGAGGCTACTATCAAGAATACTACATACAAAGAAACTGTAAGGGTTGCAGCAGATGCAGTTGCAGGCAGAGTTCCTCTCTTTGTTGGTGCTATGGACAACTCTGTAGAACGCGTTAAAGAAAGAATCGATATGATCAAGGAATACAACTTTGACGGTGTTGTTCTTACAACTCCCTTCTACGGCACAGCTCCTGATGACCAACTCATTAGATTCTTTGAAAGAATTGCTGACTACTCACCGAAGCCCATCTTCCTTTACGACCTCGCTGTTGTTACAAAGCAAAAGATTACATATCCTATGCTCCAGAAGCTTGCTAAGCACCCCAACATCGCAGGTATTAAGTCCGGTGATATCGTTCTTGCACGTCAGGTTAAGCTCAATATGCCCGACTTTGAATTCCTCTTTAGCAACATCGATGTTTTTGATGTAGCTCTCTCTTACGGAATTGATAAGGTTCTTGATGGTATGTTCAGTGCAACTCCCAAAAACGCTGAAAAATTCATTAAGTCTGCTTGGGACGGCAATATGGCTGACTGCGGAAAGTATCTTGACAACATTCTTAAGCTCCGTGACTTCTGGATTGTAAACGGTCCTCTTATGTTTGCTTTCACACAGGCTATGAACCTCCTCGGTATGGACGGTATCTTCTGTAACGACTACACCTATGTTGGTGAAGACGCAGCGAAAAAGGCAGCTATTGAAGGTTGCATGAAGGAAATCGGCGAACTTTAATCATCAATGATATAATCAAAAAACAAGCTTCAAATTTATTTGAAGCTTGTTTTTTTATATTCTTGGGTCAACATCCATTCTTAGTGCTGCACGACGTGCCATTTCAAGTGCAATCATTGCAGTTTGTTGACGAACAGCATTTCTGTCTCCTTTAAATAAGAACTTAATCGCTTTATGCACCGAATTACTACAAACACCAATCCACACTGTTCCTACAGGTTTTTCAGGTGTTCCTCCGCCCGGACCTGCAATTCCAGTCACAGATATCGCTATATCCGCACCGGAAATATTCTTTGAGCCCTTGCACATTTCCAAAGCAGTTTGCTCGGATACAGCACCGTAATCTTCCAAGGTTTTATGGCTCACTCTGAGAAGTTTCTCTTTTTGCTCGTTTGAATAGGTGACGACACCGCAATCAAAGCATTCCGATGCACCGGGAACGGCTGTGATTTTCGCCGCAATCATTCCGCCGGTACAGCTTTCTGCTGTTGATACCTTCATGCCCCTTTCAATCAAGGTATTACATAAAAGGACCTCGGGACTTCTGAACATAATATTATTCGCTTTGCTTTCCATAACTGTCACCTTACTTAATAACAAGAACTTCCTCTTCCGAAATTGCCTGTTCTATCATTTCTTCAATATTTTCCAAAGCCTTTTCTGCCTCAATTATCTCATCAAGCTGAGGTTTTGTTTTAGGGTGCTTTGGAACAAAGATTGTACAGCAATCCTCGTAGGGAAGAATTGATGTTTCGTAGGTTCCAATCTTTTTGGAAATTGTTACAATTTCCTCTTTATCCATACCGATAAGGGGTCTGAAAACCGGAATATTTACCGCATTGTCGGTACATACCAGACTTTCCATTGTCTGGCTGGCAACCTGACCTATGCTTTCACCTGTAATAAGTGCAGCAGAACCAACGCTGTTTGACACCTTTTCGGCAATACGCATCATAATTCTGCGCATTATTACTGTCAGGTAGTTTTCAGGACATTTTTCAATAATATCAAGCTGAATTTGCGTAAATGGAACAATATGCAATCTGATTTTACCGCAGTACTGAGCCATTTCACGGGCGAGGTCGATTACCTTTTCCTTGGCACGGTCGCTTGTATAAGGATGGCTGTGGAAATGCACCGCCTCAAGCTCAACTCCTCGTTTTGCAATCATATATCCTGCCACAGGGCTGTCTATACCCCCCGAAAGAAGAATAGTTGACTTGCCGTTTGTTCCGACAGGCATACCTCCTGCACCTTTCAGTTTTTGAGTATAAACATACGCTTCCTGTCTAACTTCAACATTGACCGTGATTTCAGGCTTGTGAACATCTACCGATAAACCGGAAACGGCATCAAGAATTCTTCCACCCAGCTCCATACAAATCTGCGGTGAGTTAAGTGGAAACTTTTTATCCTCTCGCTTTGCTTCAACCTTAAAGGTTTTGCCCTCAGTGTCCAAACTCTCTAAGCATTCAATAGCGGTCTTTGCAATACTGTCCATATCCTTTGCGCACTTGACAACCGGACAAATATTAACGATACCAAATATTTTTTCAAGAACCTTGAGCGCCTCCTGCATATCTGCTGAAGTCTCAAGCGGTTCAACATAAACCGTTGACTGTGCACGTCTTACTCTGAATTTCCCCACCTTGTCAAGACGGCTTTTGATGTTGTCAAGCAGCTTGCGTTCAAAAATCGGTTTATTTAGCCCTTTAAGCGCTATCTCTCCGTATTTTAATAAAATTAAATCTATCTTTTGCATAGTATTTTCTCCCTTTAACTATCTCTTCATCAATCGTCTTATTTTTTTTACGTTTTCCACAACCCGTTCAATCGTGTAATCAATATCTTCTTCTGTTATAAACTCGGATAAACTGAAACGGATGCTTCCGTCAATCATTTTACGGTCAGTACCAATTGCCGTCAGCACATAGCTGGGGCCTTTTTTATGACTTGAACACGCAGAACCCGACGAGACATAAATGCCGTCTGTTTCAAGTGAATGCAGCAACACCTCGGACTTGACATATCCAAACGAAACATTCAAGATATGCGGTGCAGAATCATTAGCCGGAGTGTTAACCACCACATCATCAAGCTTTGAGAGTATTTCCTCTTTAAGTCTTGCTTTGAGCATTTCCATTTTTTGACCGTTTTCTGTGACTTTCGAGCACGACTTTTCTGCTGCCAGACCAAACGCTGCAATTCCGGGAACATTTTCTGTTCCGGGACGAATATTATTTTGCTGACCGCCGCCGAAAATTATCGGGGCAAGCTTTGCCTTATTTTTCACATACAACGCACCTACGCCCTTGGGTCCGTGAATTTTGTGACTGCTAAGCGAGATAAAATCCGCACCCGTTGATGCAGCCGTAAAAGGAATTTTTCCGTAAGCCTGAACCGCATCAATATGAAATGCAGTAGACGGATTTACCGATTTCACTATCTTGCCAATCTTTTCTACCGGCTCAATTGTTCCTATCTCGTTATTAACATACATAACCGAAACCAATGCTGTATCCTTGCGAATTTTCGAAGCAAGCTTTTCGACATTCACTTTACCATCCTTACCTACCGGAATCAATTCCACCTCATAGCCCTTTTTTTCCAAATGCTGCAAGGTGTTCAAAACCGCCGGATGTTCGATGTTGGTGCTGAGAATGTGCTTACCTCTGCTCATACGGCAGGCACCTATAATTGCAAGGTTATCAGACTCCGTTCCTCCCGATGTGAAATAAATCTCTGTCGGGTTAGCTTTGAGGCTTTCGGCAATCTGTTCCTTTGCCCGTTTTATCAATTTTTCCGCTTCTATACCCTTTCTATGCAACGATGACGGATTTCCGTAAAGATTATACATTATATCAGCAGCAAGCTCTGCCCCCTCTTTATACACACGGGTGGTGGAGCTGTTGTCTAAATATACTGTTTTCAATGCTATCATCGCCTTTCTTTCCGCACATTTACTGAAAATAACGCTTATCAGCAAAATCGGATAAGCGTATTTATATGAGGTAGTATTCTCAAAATACTACCTCTTTTATATTATGTATGAAATTTTATATTGGTGCAACTTCAATCATCAAGTGATTCTACAATATGTACAGGAATATCCCGTTCAACATCATTAAAGGCTTCAAGTTCAGAGCTTGTATCCGCATATCCCATAGCAGTTTTAACATACGCACAGCTATTATCCGTCATTCTCCCAACCTGACGAAGCTCAAGTTCGAATTTCCGGATTGCCTCAATAGATGCTTCACGCATACGCTCAACCTCGCCGCGAATCTGGTCAATCTTTTTATTCTCATTCATATAGTAGCTTTTCACCGCTCTGCGCTTAATCTCAATTTCACGGTTAACGATTTCTTTCTGTTCGCGGGCATAGTTTGATGCCTCTTCACGGATTTCCTCTGCTTGTTTGCGCGCATTATCTACAATATCTGTTGCCTTTTCTTCTGCAACACGGAGGACACTCATAACAGACTCGCGTTCACTGCGCAGCTGTTCCACCTGAGCTTTAAGTTCTTCAATCTCTCGATTCTTTTCAGCAAGCTTTGCTTCAGCCTTTTCGTCCATTTCGCATATATAGCTGAATACATCTGCCTTTTTAAAACCGAAAAGTCGACTTCTTAACTTCTTTCCTGCCATAATTAATTCCTCCAAGTACTACATAATATATCAAAATGCAACCATACTTTTGCCATATTAACATTATACATATTTTTTCCGCCTTAGTCAACAGTTTTCTTAAAGTTTAGACATAGTAACAAATATTTACACAATTCATATACTTCTAAAAAGGAGGTCATCTGTTTGATTGCAGCAATTTTTTTATTACTTATTCTTTTTACAATTCTTTGTCTTTTCTGCCGTTCAATACTTCTAAATCTCGCAAAAGCTACAACCTATACAGAAGAAATTATACCGCCTTATGCAGTGCTTTCCGTAAAAAACTGTGAAGGATGCATCGAGACATTACTACGCTCATTTGCATGGCAAATGAAACTTGGTGAATACAAAAATTGCCTTAATACATTATTTGTAGTAGACCTTGGTTCAGAGGACGATACGTCCGTTATTATAGAAAAACTTTCTATAGAATATCCTTTTATTTACAGTATGAGTCTGGAACAATATAAAAACACAGTCGGTGAATGATGTTCACCGACTGTGTTTTATTAAATGAGCATTGCAAGAACAAGTGCGCCTGTAATATTTCCATCATCAACAAATGCCCCTATCGCAAGAACTGATACTATAAATGCAAATCTAAAAAATCGTCTTGTGTTAAATCTTACCTTTGTCATAATTTTTTCTCCTTTCGGATTTTAATATTTCTGTTTTCGAAACTTTTCTTCCAAGATTATGTTTCGTTTTTCTTAACTTTTCTACATACTAACACACTTTTGTTTCGTTGTCAATAACTTTTTTAAAATTTCTTTATAAATTCGAAACTTTTCTATTGCAATTTGAATAAAAGTGTGCTATAATTTAACTGTAATCGAAACAAAAGGAGTGATTTTGTGTATAATTTTGGCGACAAGCTTAAGGAATGCAGACGCGCAAAAAATATGACACTTGAGGAGCTTGCTCTTAAATATAACAGAAGATTTGACGGAGGGCTCAGCAAAGGGACTCTTTCAAAATACGAAAATAACAAGCAGGAACCGTTGGTAAGCGTAGTTACCAACCTAACCGAGATACTTGATGTATCTTCCGATTATCTTTTGGGCAGGTCGGACAATCCAAACCCTGAAGAAAATCTCGCAATATCAGCTAACGATGATAATATTCATAACATACCTGTATTCAGCAGCGTTTCTGCCGGACTTGGCAGACTTGCCGACAGCACACCGGATGATTATGTCCCCACCTTTCTTCCATATGGAGCAAACCCCGAGGAGTATGTACGAATTAATGTTTCGGGTGACAGTATGTCGCCGCTAATTGATGACGGAAGTCAGATTCTTGTACGGCTGCAGCCAAGTGCTGATAACGGCTCGGTTGCTGTTGTTCTGGTTGACGGAGAAGAAGCTTTTGTTAAAAGGCTTAACTACGGAATAAATTGGGTTGAGCTTGAATCAATCAATCCTTACTATCCTGCACGGCGTTTTGAAAATGCTGACACATCACGAGTGAATGTTTTAGGTGTAGTTAAAGAAATTACAAAGTATTTATAAAGTAAAAGAGCGAGTACCGAATCGGTACTCGCTCATATTTTTATAATGTTTATTCGGTCTCAATAAGACCATAATTACCGTCTTTTCTGCGGTATACAATATTGTTCTTTCTGGTATCGGGATTTAAAAATATAAAGAAATCGTGACCCAGCATATTCATCTGAAGAACCGCTTCCTCTGCACTCATAGGTTTGGATTCAATCTGCTTTTTCTTGATTATTTTGAATTCAGATGCATCCTCCACCACTTCTTCGGCATTGTCAACAACCGATGCATATTCTTCAATTGCCGGACGGTGCAGGTGTTTTGCAAGCTTTGTCTTATGCTTTCTGATTTGACGGTCCAGATTAGACATACACTCGTCGGCTGCCGCAATCAAATCTCTATCCCTTGCTTCTGCACGCAGAATAAAGCCTTTGTTAAAAATTGTAATTTCCATAACAATTTCATTTTTCTGCTCTGCAACAAGAACTTTGCATTCAAGTTCTTCGTCAAAAAACTTGTCAAGCTTTTTGATTTTATCCAAAAGCTTATCTTTTCTGTTGTCAGACAACTCAACTTTTCTGCAAATTACATTGTACTTCATACACCTTGCCTCCGTTTCAACTTTAAACTCCGGAAGAACTTTTCTTCCGTTAGTTTTATTATATACTATTTTTGTATAAATTGCAAGTATTTTTATGAAGTTCACATATCGTTTTTGTCTATTTTTATTATTCGTAAATAAAATCTACATTTATAACCGCATTAAAGCGTTCATCTTTTTCGGTTAGTTTTTTTGCAATTTTGCCTTTCAACCCATCAATATCCGAAAATTCAGGGGAAACCTCAACATCAAATATGAGATTCAGATTATTTGTTCCGTCTGTCATTCTGAAATCGTGAATATCCATTCCCGAATCAATTTCCTTAACCACACTGCGTACCAGTTCCCGTATTTCAGCGGTCTGTTCACATCTTACAGATATTGGGTCCATATGAACAACAATATGCACCCCAAGCTCGTTTTCGATTCTTTTTTCAAGGTCGTCAATTACCTCGTGAATTTCCACGACATCGCAATCATCCGGCACCTCGGCGTGTACCGATGCCAGAATTCTACCCGGTCCGTAATCGTGAACAATAAGGTCATGAACGCCGGAAACACCGGGCGCATCAAGAACTCTTGAACGAATTCCCTCTATGAGTTTTTTATCTGGCGCTGTGCCTAGCAGCAAACCTATGGTATCCATCGAAATACGAAAGCCTGAATACATAATTATAACAGAAACTACCGTACCCACAATTCCGTCAAGCGGTGGAAAATTAATAAATTTGCCCACAACAGCACTTAAAATAACAGCACCGGTGGCAATAACATCATTTATGCTATCACGAGATGCCGCAAGAAGTGTACCCGAACCAATCTTTCTGCCTAAGTACCTATTATAACTGTACATCCAGAACTTAACGGGCAGTGACAGACATAAAATACCAAGCAGCAACGGGCTTAAGGATACCGATACCGGTGACAAAATCTTAGTCGAGGAGCTTTTGAGAAGTTCAAAGCCCACGAGGATAATTATAAAAGATACAATCAGCGAAGAAATATATTCAACTCTGCCGTGACCGAACGGATGCTCCTTGTCGGGTTTTTTTCCGCTAAGCTTTGCGCCAATTATTGCAACAACCGACGAGCCCATATCCGAAAGGTTGTTAAACGCATCCGAAATAATTGCAATGCTTGACATAATGCTGCCGACAGTAAACTTTAAAACAAACAATACAAAGTTACACACTATGCCCAAAACACCTGCAAAAACCGAATACTTAATTCGTTTTTCACTGTCGTCTAGCTGTTCATTTCCCCGAATAAACAGTTTTATTAAAAGATTTATCATAAAACCCCTCCGTATGAATCTATACGATTTCAAGTTACAGTTTATTACATAAAAAGAAATGCCCAAGGCATTTCTTTTTATGTTGTTTTTGCGTTACCCTCGCCAAGAAGCTTTTCAAGCTCGGCAATGCATTTATCATCTGACACCCACATTGACCTTGGTGCCTGAACAGACTGTTTTGTGTCCTCGTAGTAAATTATAACCGGAACACTGCCGTTTTTACCTTTAAGGATGTTTTTTACACCCTCAAAACTTGCTGTATCGGTTGACTTAAGCTTTATAAACAGTTTTGTGAAGTTCGGTACATCATAGGGTTTAAGCGTAGTAACTGCTTCCAGTCTTATCTTGGTCGGTTTTTCCTCCTGAACATCAAGATTGCCCGAAAGCAGGCAAAAGCTGTCCTCTTTGAGCAGCGGCTCAAATTTGCGGACCTGTCCGGGGAAAACGATGACTTCAATTTCACCGGTCAAATCTTCAAATGTAAGATACATCATAAGCTCGCCACGTTTTGTTAACTGGTCACGTCGCTTGGAAATCATACCGCCAAGCTTGACCTTTGTATCAGATACAAATTGTTCGTTCTCGTTTTCTACGATTTCAAGAACCGTTGCACTTGATACATTCTTAATCACATTTTCCATTCCGTCAAGTGGATGTCCCGAAACATAAACGCCCAGATACTCCTTTTCAAAGTTCAGAAGCTCACGCTTATCAAACTCTGGAACTTGGGGGAAGTTATCATGGGTTACATCCGTTTCCTCAAACATACTGAAAAAGTCAAGCTGACCTGAAACCATTGTCTTTTGTTCTCTTACCGCAGAGTCAATCGTAGTTTCATAGACTTGCAAGAGTGTCGCCCGAGTAATGCCGAGGCTATCAAACACACCGCTTTTAATCATTGATTCAACAAGGCGTTTATTAAGCTTTTTATCAGCCATTCTGTTACAGAAATCGGTGAACGATACAAACTCGCCGTTTCTCTCGCGCTCGGCGGTCATATCATCAATGAATGCCGCACCTACATTCTTTATCGCAGCAAGACCAAAACGAATGTTCTTGCCATCCGGAACAAAGCTTGAGAAACTTTTGTTTATATCGGGTGGCAAAAGGTTTATGCCCCGCTTTTTTGCTTCCGTTATATGCTTTGTTACCTTGGTTGCCTGACCGAGAACACTTGTAAGAAGTGCCGCATAGAATTCAGTCGGGTAGTGGCATTTGAGCCACGCTGTCTGGTACGATACAAATGCATACGCTGCGGCGTGGGACTTGTTAAATGCATATTTTGCAAAGTCCATCATCTCGTCAAAAATTGATATAGCCGTTTTTTCGTCTATACCACGGCTCATTGCACCCTCAACCTCGACATTTCCGTTTTCATCCTTAACGCCATACACAAAGTTCTTGCGTTCCTGCTCCATTACCTCGGTCTTTTTCTTAGACATAGCACGGCGAACCAAATCGGCACGGCCGAGCGAATATCCGCCAAGTTCACGCACAATCTGCATAACCTGCTCCTGATACACTATACAGCCATAGGTAACATCAAGAATATTTTCAAGCAACGGATGCTTATACTTTATACTGCCGCTATTTTTATTTGCTATATATTGAGGAATGGAATCCATTGGTCCCGGTCGGTAAAGTGAAATTCCGGCAATTATGTCTTCAAGTGTTGACGGCTTGAGTTCCTTCATAAATTCTTTCATACCGCCACTTTCAAGCTGAAACACGCCATCGGTATCACCTTTTGAAATCATTGCATAGGTTTCAGGGTCGGTCATCTCTATCCCGTCCATATCAACTGTTATTCCGTGGGTGCGCCTTATATTCTCAACTGCATCACGGATAACGGTAAGAGTACGAAGACCCAGAAAGTCCATTTTAAGAAGTCCCAGTCTTTCAATCGTAGTCATTGTGAACTGGGTTGTTATTACCTCATCATTTCTCGAAAGCGGGACATAGGTCTGTACCGGCTCACGAGTAATTACCACACCTGCTGCGTGGGTTGAGGTATGTCTTGGAAGTCCCTCCAGCTCGGACGAAACATCCACCAGTCTTTTTACCTGAGGGTCGCTGTCGTACATTTCCTTAAGCTGCTTATTGCTTTCCAGAGCCTTTTCAATGGTAATATTAAGCTCGTTGGGTATCTGCTTTGCCACACCATCAACAAAGCCATACGGCATATCTAGGGCACGGCCTGTATCACGGATTGCAAGCTTTGCCGCCATTGTACCAAAAGTTACAATCTGAGCAACTCTGTCTGCACCGTATTTGTTATTTACATAGTCAATAACCTCACCACGGCGTTCATAGCAGAAGTCAATATCAATATCCGGCATAGTTACACGCTCTGGGTTTAGAAATCTCTCGAAAATCAAATCGTATTTTATCGGGTCGATATTGGTAATTTCAAGGCAGTATGAAACTATACTTCCGGCAGCACTGCCTCTGCCCGGACCAACCATTATGCCGTTCTGCTTGGCAAAATGTATAAAGTCCCACACTATCAGAAAATAATCAACATATCCCATACTTTCAATGGTTGAAAGCTCGTATTTAAGACGGTCACGAATGGACTTGTCCGCGTCGGGATAACGCTTTGCAAGACCCTTTTCGCAAAGCTCGTGAAGATATGAAACCGAAGTATATCCCTCCGGAAGCTTGAATTCAGGCAAGTGAAGCTTGCCAAACTCAATTTCAACCTCACACATATCCGCAATTTTCTGTGTATTCTCAATCGCTTCGGGAATATACGAAAACAATTCCGACATCTGTTCCTCGGACTTTACATACATTTCGTTGGTGGACATCTTCATTCTGTCATCGTCATAGATGGTTTTTCCCATTTGTATGCACATAAGAACATCCTGGAACTCGGCATCCTTCTGCTTTACATAGTGTATATCATTGGTTGCAACTATACCAAGGTCAAGTTCACGGGCAAGTCGAATAAGTTCACGGTTGAGCATTTTCTGTTCATAAATTCCGTGGTCCTGAATTTCAATAAAATAGTTTTCCCTGCCGAATATATCAATAAATTCCTCTGCTGATTTCTTTGCTTCGTCATAGTTCCCTGCAAGAATTTTTTTGGACAGAACACCTATCATACACGCACTGAGTGCAATCAGACCCTCGCTGTTTTCACGCAGAACATCCATATCTATACGGGGTCTGTAATAAAAGCCCTCAACATAACCGATTGAGACAATATTCATCAGGTTCTTGTAGCCTGTATTATTCTTTGCAAGCAGAATAAGGTGAGAGCTGGACGAATCAAGCTCGTGAATTTTGTCCTTATGCCCCCGTGCGGCAACATATACCTCGCAGCCAAGAACCGGTTTTATGCCTATGCTTTTTGCATACTCGTAAAAATCAACAACACCGAACATACAGCCATGGTCAGTTATTGCCATTGATGTCTGACCGAGTTCTTTGGCACGGTCAAGAATTTTCTTCACTGTTCCTTCGCCGTCAAGAAGGCTAAAGGCTGTGTGGGTATGTAAATGAGCAAACGCCATTGTTATTTTCCTGTCCTTTCCGATTCTACCATTTTTCTACTGTTTTTCTGCAATCTCTATTATCCGTTTTATTCTGTGGTTTACACCCGACTTTGTAAGCGGAGGTGTTAATATTTTGCCGAGGGCATCAAGGCTCAAATCCTTATTGCTGAGTCTCGCAAAAGCCACTTCCTGAAGGTCTTCAGGCAGATTTTTGATGCCTATTGTCTCTTCAATTTTGTTGATTGCCTCAATCTGTCTACCTGCCGCATTAATCACTTTATCCATATTGGCAAGCTCACCATTATTTGTTCGGTTGATGTCATTTCTGAGTTCCCGCTCAATCTTTAGATTTATAATCTGCATCTGGGCACTCACAGCCCCCACATAGGCAAGAGCATCACATATTGTGTCGGTATTTTTAGAATATAAAACGAAACTGCTTTTTCGCTTTGTTGCTTTAAAGTCCAGTTCCAGTTCATTTAAGAATTGCTGCATTTCGTTAAATACCCGTTCATCTGTGGTAACAAACTCCATATTATATGTTTTCTGAGGATCAACAAGCAAGCCTCCTCCCCAGAATGCACCTCGTAAAAATGCACTGCGGCAACACTCGTTTGATGCAAAAAGCTCCAAAACAGATATTTTTCCGGACTCATAGTCAAGTACCATATCAATAATCTTTTTGTTCGCAACCGCACAGTAAAAATTGTTTTTACTTTCCATTACACGTATTGATTCACCGCAGCTACGCTTTACCAGAACTGCAAAACGTTTCATAACCTCAAAGCTTTCGGAGACCACTCTCAGCTCGCCGTCTTTAAGCCGACCTGCAAAAATCAGTATTCCCATCATTTCCGCATTGATACAGCACGGCTTGCCTGGCGGATTTAACTTACAAAGGCTTTCCTTTGTCTTTTGTGAAAATGACTTCATACCGTTTCTCCTTCTACTTTTAAAATTCTCCCACAAGCTTCACTTCAGGTTCAAGCATAACACCATTTTTATCATAAACTGTCTTTTTAACAAATTCAATTAAGGCAAGAACATCCTTTGCCGTTGCATTACCTGTGTTAATAATAAATCCGGCATGCTTTTCGGAAACCTCTGCCCCGCCGCATCTTTTACCTTTAAGACCTGCTTCTTCAATGAGTGTTCCTGCAAAATAACCCTCCGGGCGTTTAAATGTACTTCCTGCACTGGGTTTTTCTACCGGTTGTTTGGTTACACGGCGCTTGGTCAGGTCCGAAATTTTCGCACGAATTTCGTCAACATCTCCGTGCTGAAGCTTCATTTTACAACCTAGAATCACCATTTCGCTGTTAGTGAAGCGACTATGCCTATAACTAAATTCACATTCTTCATTTTTAAGTTCCAGTATATTTCCGTCGCCATCCATACAACGGACAGAAACAATAACATCTTTCATTTCGGGGCCATACGCTCCGGCATTCATATACACTGCACCGCCGATTGTGCCGGGAATTCCCGATGCAAATTCAAGACCTGAAAGTCCCGAATTTGCCGCCACCAACGAGGCTGCCGAAAGAAGAATCCCTGCACCGGCATAAATTTCATCACCGGATACCTCAAGACAGTTAAGGTTTTTATAAAGACAAAGTACCGCTCCACGTATACCCTTATCACCTACAAGCACATTTGAACCGTTACCCAGTATAAAAACCGGAAAACTGTTTTCCTTTGCAACTTTAATCACATTTGCTATTTGTTCCTCTGTTTTTGGCATAAGAAAGATATCTGCCGGACCGCCTATTTTAAAGGTAGTGTGGTTTTTCATCGGTTCATCGGTCAGTACATTTTCTCGTCCAATAAGCTCTTCAAATTTTTTTAACATAATCACTCTCCGAAATCAAATGTTTTATTCTTCTTTTCCGATAAATATTTTATGAAGCGCTTAGCGTTTAAATTCATAATCAAGTCTTCGGGGAAATTCATTTCTTCAAGCATCGCAACAGCTTTGGGAACGATGCCGATTTCGCCCATAAAATGAGCGTCCGAATTCACCACAACAGGTGCCTTATGTTTTTTGCAGGAAAGTGCGATTTCACGGCATCTTTCCACATTTTGGGGTCTTGATAAAAAAGAATGATTATTTATCTCAATACAAACACCCTTTTCCTTTGCGTAGGGAATTACAGTATCCATATCATACAAAAAGTCCGGTGAACCTGTATGTCCCAAAACGTCCACAAGCGGATTGTCAATCACATTCATCCATGTTTGGGTATGGTCGCCGCCGACCTCTTCTTTATATGTGCAATTATGAATTGACGCAATCACAATATCCATATCCTCAAGCATTTTCTTTGGAATATCCAACTCACCTGCTTTGTTGAGAATATTTGCTTCTACACCGCAAATGAGTTTGACTCCCTCCACTACTCTAGGAAGTGCTTTGAAGTAAAGAAAGTGCCACAAATGCGGTGCATCGGGCATTGCGGGGCCGTGATTGGTGCATGCCACCAGTTCAAGTCCCTTATCTCTTGCAGCACACATATTTTCATAGAGAGTGCTATATGCGTGAGCACTTGCATTTGTATGTGTGTGTATATCAGTTAAAATATTCATTCTGTCCCATCCTTTAGTTTTCTTCGTTCATCATACCCATAAGACGGTTATTAAGAGCTTCTGCTGCGTTATAGCCCATTCGTCTTTGTCTGTTGTTCATTGCTGCAATTTCAAATATAACAGCAAGATTTCGTCCGGGACGTACCGGAATTGTAAGGCACGGTACATCTATTCCCAAAATATTGGTATATGTGTCAGTAAGACCAAGTCTGTCATACTGCTTGTCCTTCTGCCATATTTCAAGCTGAATTACAAGGTCAATCTTCTCAGTATCCTTAACTGCACCTATACCAAAAATCTTTTTAACGTCAACAATACCTATACCGCGCATTTCAATAAAGTGACGGATAACCTCCGGTGCACTGCCGACAAGAGCCTTTGATGACACACGCTTTATCTCAACCGCATCATCAGCAACAAGACGATGACCTCGTTTCATAAGCTCTACCGCAGTTTCACTCTTACCTACTCCGCTTTCACCAAGTATAAGCACACCTTCGCCATAGACCTCAACCAAAACGCCGTGACGGGTGATACGGGGTGCAAGCTCAACATTCAAAAATGCAATAAGCGCACTCATAAAACTCGATGTCGAAAGCTGTGTTCTGAGAACATTTACCTCGTACTTCTTTGCAGACTCCATAAACTCAGCAGACGGTTCAATGCCACGGGTCACAATAACCGCAGGGATACCTCTTCCAAAAAAGTCGTCAAGCTTTTGGGACTTTTCCGGGCCAGAAAGTCCTTCAAGATAAGTATGCTCAACCATACCCATAATTTGCAGTCTCTTTGGGTCAAAGTAATCAAAAAATCCGGCAATCTGAAGTCCCGGACGATTAACATCAACCGTCTCAATCAGAATATCACGATTCGGAGTATACACTTCCTCAAGTTTAAAATCATTAATTATCTTACTTAATGCAACTGTAAATACCTGTTCCTGCATCCTTTTCACCTCAGTAAAAGATTTGTATATACACAGTATAACATATTTTAAACAGTTTGCAAATAGATATAAAAATTTTTTTATATTATTTTGTTTACTTTATTGACTTTTGTGGGTTTCTGTGTTATTATGTGTGTTTGTGTGGAGGTGATGTAATTGTTTATGACAGAAAGACAAAACATAATATATCAGCTAATAAAAGAAAACGGGGCTGTTACCGTTGCTGAGCTTGTAAAGAAATTTTCTGTTTCGGACGAGACGGTACGCCGTGACTTAAAGCAACTTGAAGATGATAAGCTTTTAAAAAGAGTTCATGGCGGTGCAATTTCAATTGTGCGAACAAAGACAGTTGCCAACTATACTCAGCGCCTTGACGAAAACAATCCGTTAAAATACGAGCTTTCCGAGTGTGCTATGACACTTATAAACGATGGCGATATTATTGCCGTTGATGCCGGAACTACGGCTCTTGAATTTGCAGAGGTGCTGGCAAAAAGCGGCAAAAAAATAACTGTAATTACACATTCCCTTGCGGTTTTTGAAAAGCTTAAAAACATTTCGGATATAACCGGAATACTTATTGGAGGATATTTCTCTACCGATGAAAATGCCTTTGTCGGGCCTCTTGCCATAAATATGATAAAAAAACTACACGCAAACAAGGTCTTTATATTTCCTTCAGGAATTTCCCTTGGTTTTGGAGTATCAGATTTTCATTTTGACCTTGCGTTAATTCAACAAGAGCTTTTAGGAGTTGCAGAGGATGTTATTGTATGCGCAGACAGCAGTAAATTTGAAACTGCGGCTGTTATCAGCTTATGCGAATTAAGCCCTGCTCACACATATGTTACAGACTCTAAGCTTCCGGACAATATATATAAACTTTATATCGAAAATAATTTAAAAATTCTGAAAGGAAAGCATAAATAAATGTTGGAATTACAAAAGCTGCAAAGCAAAAAACATATTAGTATTATGACTGCACTTTGTGTGCTTGTTTATTTCACAAGCTACATATCACGTATAAATTTTGGTGCAGTAATTTTAGAAATGGTAAATACAGATGGATTTTTGAAATCCGAGGTTTCCCTTGCGCTTACAGCAAGCTTTATCACCTACGGAGCAGGTCAACTGATAAGCGGTTACTTAGGCGACAGAGTAAGTCCTAAGATACTTATTTTTTTAGGATTTATAACTACTGCAGTTATGAATTTTCTTATTCCATTTTGCCCATCTTCCGGCTTTATGGTTGCAATCTGGGGCGTTAACGGTTTTGCTCAGGCAATGATGTGGCCGCCACTTGTAAAAATTATGACAACTTTGTTTACCGATGATATATATCGCAAGGCAACCGTCAGGGTTTCATGGGGAAGTTCGTTCGGGACAATTGCGGTTTATCTGCTTTCCCCCGTATGCATAGTATTCTCGGGTTGGAGAAGCGTTTTCTGGATTGCCTCCGCAAGCTGCATCGTTGTTGCAACAATCTGGATGATCGGCTGTTCAAAGATCGAAAAATTGGTTCAACCACATAGTAATGGTGAGAAAGTTGACACTGTTTCCCAAACCGAAAATTCTTCTAAAAAGCTATTACCCACAAAGTCACTAGCATTTCTCCCCGGAATATTTATTGCAATTATTCTGCAAGGCGCACTCCGTGACGGAATTACCACCTGGATGCCTACATATATCGCAGAAACCTACCACCTTGACAGTTATATTTCAATTCTTACCGGCGTTCTCCTGCCCATATTCAGTATAATTTGTTTTCAGCTTACTTTATGGCTTGTAAATACAAAAATCAAAAATGAGCTAACTTGTGCGGGAAGTATCTTTGGGGCAGGAATTATCGCCTCGACTCTTCTCCTTGTTTTTTCTTCAAAGAGTGCAGCAATGTCTGTATTCCTTTCGGCTCTTTTGACCGGTTCAATGCACGGCGTAAACCTTATCCTTATTTGTATGCTTCAACCCTACTTCAAAAACACATCGACCGTTTCCGGAATCGTTAATTCATTTACATATATTGGAAGTGCAATTTCAACCTATGGGATTGCACTCATTTCAGAAAACTTCGGTTGGTCAGTTACAATCTCTGTGTGGTGCAGCCTTGCGATTTTAGGAACAATATGTTGCTTTGCACATTCACAAAAATGGAAAAAACTCACCAGATAGCACCAAAGACGCAGTTTTTAAGCTGCGTCTTTCTTTTTAAATTTTTAAAATAAAAGTCTTGACTTTTTACTTTGTTTATGTTATCATTTTCAAGTGGTTTTAATATGGTCCGGTAGTTCAGTTGGTTAGAATGCCAGCCTGTCACGCTGGAGGTCGTGGGTTCGAGCCCCATCCGGATCGCCATTTTATTTTTTCAGATATGCCTCTGTAGCTCAGTCGGTAGAGCAGAGGACTGAAAATCCTCGTGTCGGTGGTTCGATTCCGCCCGGAGGCACCATTCACATTTTGGCAGTATCTGAATATAATATACTATGCGGGAGTGGCTCAGTGGTAGAGCGTCACCTTGCCAAGGTGAACGTCGCGAGTTCGAATCTCGTCTTCCGCTCCAACCAATGACAAAAGGACGCATGAGTCTCACGCGTCCTTTTGTTCTCAAAACCGAATATGGCGCCATAGCCAAGTGGTAAGGCAAAGCTCTGCAAAAGCTCTATCCCCCGGTTCAAATCCGGGTGGCGCCTCCAAAAATCCGCACACGATAGTGTGCGGATTTTTACTTAACGCAATAACACCTAAGCTCACAATCTGAGCTTAGGTGTTATTCTTTTTCAAACTTAATAATATCCGACACTTCACAATCAAGAGCATAGCAAAGCGCATCAATGGTTTTTGTGCTTATTGCTTGACCCTTTTTAATACGATGTAAGGTATTTGCAGAAAACCCTTGCTTAAAAATCAAATAATATTCAGTTAATCCCTTTTTAAAAAGTGTTTCATAAAATGGTTTATAGCTAATCATTTCCTGCGTCCTTCTTCCAAAAGGCTTTGGGTTCATCAGTTAGTCCAATTATATAATCTGCAGACACATTATAAAACGCACATAATTTAACCAAATCTTCAATTTTAAGTTCCGCCCTGCCTGTTTCAATATGATTGTAACCTTGTTGTGACTTTTGAAGTAATTCACCAATTTCAACCTGAGTAAGGTCTCTGTCTTCTCTTATGTCACGCAACCTTTTTCTATAATCCATTCTTCTCATCCCTTGTAAAGTTTTTATACATCTATTGTATAACTCTCAAAGTATGAGTATTGACAATTACTCAAAGATTGAGTATAATACGTATGGGCAGGTGATTATATGGATGAAAATATTAAAAACAAATATGCACAAATACATACCGACATAAAGTTATGCGAGGACAATGTTTTGGGCATAGTTAAAAAGATTTCTGAGATGCCAGATTGTGATGAGAGACACGAGCTTTTTAAACAGTTAAACGACGAAGTCTCCGCATTGACTCAGATAACTATTGATGTTATATCCGATTTATTAAAAATATAAGGACGGTTCGAAAACCGTCCCACTTCTTATAATACAAAACCCTCTTCGTCTTCGCATCTTACACATTCAAGCTTTGATACAGATACCTCGTAGGCAGTTTTATTTTCAAACTCGGTTTCGCTTATCTTTTTTTGATATTCACGGCTTTGAATTCTGCCTTTAATAATTACATTGTCACCTATCTTTAAATTTTCGGCAAACTTTGCATTTCTGCCCCAGGCTATGCAAGGAATATAATCAGACTTATTATACGAACGGTTTACCGCAAGTAGAACATCTGCAATCTCCCTCCCAAACGGCGTTGTACGATAAACGGGTTGCTTACATATGTAGCCGTTGAGACAAATCGAGTTTGAATTTTCCTCTTCCTCTCCGGTTTTTTCAATATCCTTGACAAAAACCGTCAGAATAAGCCTATTCCCTATATTTGTAAAATTATTATATGACCGGAACTGACCCGAAATTTTTACTCTGTCACCAACGCTTATGCCGTCTCCGGCAAGAAATTTTTCTGATACAGTTATCTTTATTACATCACGGGTATCGCTGAGTCTTGGCGTATCAAGCATAAATGTATAAAAATTTTCCTCATATACCTCATGCGAAAACTCCGGCTCACTTGCCACAGTTCCGGCGATTACTACTTTGTTATTTTCTGTATAGTTTACGGTATTCAAAATAATTCACTCCTCAAGCCTCTGTTAATGTATACAGTTAATTATATTCAAAGCAAAAATATTTATTCCGCAAACTAAAAAAGAACCTTTTTCAAGGTTCTTTTTATTTATACACTTTTCGGCAAAGATGTTCGAATGTCACTCAAATGACTATCCTCGCTTATCAGCTTAAATTCCCATTTTCCATTATCAAATTCAAGCACCGAAACTGAAGCATTTGACACCCACGGAATATTCTTCATTTCATCAAGACCGCCAGTCTGAACTGTACTTTGTGTAACTCTAATGGGTGTCGCATGAGTTGCAACAACAACCGTCTTACCATCATTTTCCGTTGCAATTTCGGAAAGCTTCCTCATCACTCGTTCACAAAGCTCGACAACTGATTCCCCGTCTGTTGCCCGTGCTTTGCCTATATCATTTATCCATACTCCATAATCATCGGGGAATGTTACCATTATATCATCAAACTTCATTCCGTCCCACTTGCCGGCACGGATTTCGCGAAGTTCCTTATCCGGAACAATCTCAACCCCCGCAAGGTCTGCCGTACACTTACCCGTGACATACGCACGCTTTAAGTCACTCGCATAGACCTTGTCAATCTTATAATTCTTAACCAGGTATTCCGCTGTTTTTTTAGCCTGCTCAAGACCTCTGTCCTGAAGTTCTGCGTCATAATGTCCCGCAAAAATACGCTGGCGATTAGCCGTGCTTTCGCCGTGGCGCACCAGAATTAATGTTGTCATCTATAATCTCTCCCGTCAGATATAATATTTCTCATCCAAAGGCTCATCATCCGCTAGAATCTCCACGCCCTTTGAGCGGGTATAGATAAGCTCGAGAACCTCTTTCATCTTTACCGCATCGCAAAGCTGAGCTTTTGCATCGCCTATAAATCCATCAGTAATACAGCCGTGATAACGGAACGCTGCCTCAAACTTTGGGTATCTGACCGAAACATCGCCTATCTTATCCTCAATAAGCCCGCGAAGCCGTCTTTTTATCAAACGACCATCCGTAGTCAGCACCGAGGTCTGACAGTTGTGTTCTTTTTCTACACGGTCAGAGACATTCAACATTGCCTCTACGCAATGGATATATGTATTACTTTCGTGTCCCACACCCACCAAAAGAACAAAACCGCCCTGTCTGTATATATTTCCGTAACAGCCGTCGGGCGAAATCATTAAATCCGTTGTTTCGTCACCTTTTATGAACATTTCAGCCTTTGTCGAATCTCCAAACACCGCAACCGAGTGCGTCGGGTGCATTGACCTGTGTGCATCAGGATGTGCCGCCGCAATTTCTGTCAGCTTGCCAATACAGGTGTGTCCGATATTTAAATCAAGTGTCGGCGTATCAGGCTTCGAGAGATTGTCCCAAGTATGAGTAGGCACGACAAAAAGTCCGCCATCCTTTGTGAAATACTCTATAAAAGCAGCTAAAAGCCCCTCGCCCATACCCTCTACATTGCCAACCTTTCGCAAGGCAGAATGGATGGTTACAACAGAGTTTTGCGGTGCATTCATTGCTGCAAGCTGTTTTTTTATTTCTTCCTTTGAATATATATACGACATAAAACTATTCTTCCGTTTCCGGCTCTTCTACCGTGATTTCAACCTCAACCTCAGGCAGCTCGTCAAAAAGGCTTATCTGTTCACAAACCTCGTCGCCCTCGACAGAGAGATTGTCATAGCCTTTATCGGAACAACGAAGCAGACAAATCGCCTCTGTAAGAGGAACAAGCATACTCAAAAGCAAATACTTCAGTGCCTTTTCGGGCACGGTAGATTCATAGATTTTAAAAAGGCATACCGACTGGCAGGCAACTAAGGCAATTGCACTCAGTACAGCAGCAAGAATGATTATATATGACGGAATAAACACTCCCAAAAATGCTCCCATATTCATAGAATTTATATTATCCATTTGGGAAAGCATAAGTCCAATAATTGCAGCATACCACAGAATAACTCCGCCCACAACGATAATACTCAGCGTAAGAAGTGCGCATCTCCACTTTCTGCAAAAGCCTTGTTTCTCATCATATTCATCAACAATAGCACCAACAGTCCAGGCATTTGCCACGGGAATCCACGCGAGCCACGGCTTTGCGATTCCTCTGCGATTTGCAAGTCGGTAAAGCCCCAATGACGACATTATGTAATCAGCAATACAAACGCCTATTATCCCAACATAAACCAGTAAAATACCAAATACTATTAAAAAGCCTGTCAATTCGTTCATTTTTTTGCTCCTTTAATCAATTTTTTATATTATAGCATTTTATTGATGAAATTTCAACTTTTCATACACGCGGTGTATTTCATTGAAAAAAGCACCGACAAAGTCGATGCTTTTTTCTGGTGGAGGGAGATGGATTCGAACCATCGAAGCTAGAAGCAACAGATTTACAGTCTGCCCCCTTTGGCCACTCGGGAACCCCTCCAAAAAATGGAGCTGGTGATGGGACTCGAACCCGCAACCTGCTGATTACAAATCAGCTGCTCTGCCAATTGAGCTACACCAGCTTAAATTTTATACTACCCACTTTCGTGACCAGCAGAAACTATAATACCATAAAACTTTATGCTTGTCAACACTTTTTTAAAAAATTTTTTATAATTCGCATAATTTCAATGTATATCCCTTGTCATCAATTTTCAGCACCCCGTAACTTCGCTCGCTACTCCCCGGATTGAACAACTCAATCTTGCCCACTTTTTCCTGATAAGCCTTATGTGTATGCCCAAATATGCAGATATCCGCACCCTTTTCACGTGCGACCTGCAACAATTTTGAATATGAATACTTCACCCCATAATTATGACCGTGGGTAAGAAAGATTTTTACACCGCCCAGTTCAAAGAAACGTTCGTCCGGAAAATCACGATTTAAATAATCATTATTCCCCTTAACCGCAATAAGCGGTATCGACGGATACATAATTTCAAGGTCTTCCACATCCTGACACACATCACCGGCGTGGATAATCCGGTCAACCGGAGCCTCCCTCTCAATTGCCTC
Organism: Monoglobaceae bacterium; assembly: GCA_045120135.1. Classification (GTDB taxonomy): domain Bacteria; phylum Bacillota; class Clostridia; order Monoglobales; family Monoglobaceae; genus SIG440. The sequence goes on from JBGVEN010000015.1 coordinate 129,742, forward strand.
CATCAAAGACACAAACTGTCTGTGCGAGTCGCTTAAAAGCAGAATTTTCATAAGATTATACCTCCTTTTACATTCTAACACAACCAAAACTTTTTGTCACTATTTTTCTGCCAAGTCATATACTGTTATATAGGAATTCATAATAGAAAGGTATGGTGCAAAATTATGACTATTCAGGAAATGCTTGCAAAGATGAATCCCCAGATGCTCTCCCAAGGGCTGGCAAAAATAAGTGCAGGGCTAAGTCCCGAACAGCTGAAACAGGCAGAAGCCGCAATAAAGGCTATGTCAAACGACCCAAACGGCGCACTTAAAAATCTTAATACAAACCAGCTTCAGGCAGAGCTTCAGAATAATCCTGCGTTAATTAAACAGTTAAGCCAGAACCCCGAATTGCTTTCAAAGCTGCAATCCATTATTAAAGGGAAATAAAACCGGTAAGGAGGATATAAAATGAGCGAAGGTCCCGACCTTTCAAAAGCAATTGAGACGGTTCAGCAAATGCTTGCCGACGAAAATGGTGAAAACATTCTCGGCAATCTGCTGAGTTCACTTTCCGATAATTCCGACAGCACTCAGTCTGCAGAAGAAAAGAGTGGTCCTGACCTTTCCTCGCTTTTTTCGGGTTTTGGCGGTGATAACATCGAACTGCCCTTTGATATTGGAACGGTACTGAAACTGCAGGGTGTAATGTCCGAAATGAACCGTCAAAAAAACGACAATGGCCCTGCGTTTTTAAAAGCTTTGAAACCCCTTTTAAAAAAGGAACGCCGAGACAAGGTTGACCAGGCTGTAAAAATTCTTGGCATTACAAAGGCTCTTAAAATTTTTAAAAATCTTGACAACGGGAGAAGTGATTAAATGACATACCATCATTACAATCCTCAAAATGCACCTCAGAAAAATAATTTTTCAACGAACCGTCAGCCAATGAATACAAAACCACCTGTTCAACCGACAGGTAGCTATACAGCCAGTGGTGGCAACACTCAAAGGCAGATGCCAAATCGTTCAAATACACCAAACCGCCCGACAACACAGACATCTAACAACACACAGTCACGGCAGCTTACAAAACCAAATTCACATAACAGCTCCCATCCCAAAGCAAGGCCCGTAAGACGACCTTTGCCGCCGCAAAAAGTAACAGATAAGCAAAAAACAAATAAAAAGCTTCCTCTCGGCAAAGGTATCAACGGATTATTGCACGGGATTCTACCCCCCTCGGTATACAACCCCAATTCAAAGAAAATATTTGGTATTTTCAGTGCAGAGGACCTGTTGCTTGTTGCGCTGATTTTTCTGTGTGCAGAAAGTGACGAGGAGGACAACTCAATGATGATTTTGGCACTTCTTTATATTCTTGTTTCGGATTATATTGAACTGCCCGATTTGTCCTTTTAGGAATATATTTACTTTTTTCATCATACTATATACCAAAAAACACCAATTTGAAATGAGGTAGAAGAAATGTCCGTGAAACTGCAAAAGGAGCACATTCGGCTGTCCGAGGTTGTATGCTCCCGTTATTGCCAGACCACCCTTGAAAACGATATCATTGTTCCCGATATAAAGCCCGATATTCTGAAGGTTCTGCAGGTCAGCAATTCAATCTCTATAACTCAGAAGAACATTCAGACAGACAAGATTTATATTCAGGGAATTCTGCGCATTAACATCCTTTACACGCCCGACAATGACGAGCCCGGCTCGGTTAAAGCAATCAATGCAAATCTCGACTTTAACCACACAATCGATGCAAAGGGCGCAAAGCCGGGTATGGAGCTTATGATTGAATCAGAATGCGACCCTGCCGAATACACCCCCGTAAACAGCCGGAAACTTAATGTCCGCAGTAAAGTTGGTTTTTCAATCAGGCTTTCGCAGTTCTCTGAGCTTGACCTTGCCACTGGTATTGATGACAGCACACCAATACAGCTCAAGGGCACAGGTCTAAAAATTTATAACCCTTGCGTTGATGCTGAACGTGACCTTATTGTCCGAGAGAAATTTGAGCTTCCCACAGGCAAGCCCTCAATCTGCGAAGTTTTGAAATTTACAGCAAAGCCCGTTTCTGTTGAACTGCGTCTACTTAATGACAAAGCGGTTGTCAAGGGCGAGATCAAGGTATGCGCTCTTTACTGCAGCGAGGAAAATTCGATAGAGTGCCTTGAATACACCGCCCCGTTCAGCGAAATCCTTGAAATTGACGGATTAACAGAGGCAATGTGCGGCGAAATAGATTACTCGGTAAAGGACCTTTATTACGAAGTTCTTCCCGACCCGGACGGCGACAAGAGAGTTTTAAGTTGTGAATTTACCTTATCTGCAACCGTAAGGGCATACGAAACTCTGGAATGTAAGGCTATTGAAGACGCGTATGGTCTGGACTATGCCGTAGAGCTTGAAAAGACCTCATATAACATCGAACAGTTTATAGACAGCACCTCTGCAGAGTGTACTCTCAAAGAACAGGTAAACATCCCCGACTATCTGCCCGAAATTCATCAGCTTTGCGACTGCACCGCATCTCTGACTGTTGAAAATGTTACAATTGACGCACCATCTGTAACAATAAACGGATATGCAAACTGCAACATACTTTATCTGGCAGCAGACAGCAGTGCCCCCGTCGCAGGCTTTAATCACATAATGTCATTCAGCCACACCTTTGATATGCCTGGTATAACTTCGGACTGTCTGTGTGACACAAAGGCTGAAATCGAACATATAAGTTGCACAATATCAAACGGAAGATGCCTTGAAATCAGGGCGGTTATTGCAATAGCACTTAAGGCAATGTGTCCCGAGAGCACCGAGCTTATTTCGGCTATCCATTGTATCGAGGATGAGGCACTGCCAAAGCCTCCGTCAATGATTGTGTATTTCGTTCAAAAAGGCGACACACTCTGGAATATTGCAAAACGCTACCACACCTCGGTTGATGCAATAATGGAAGCAAATAATCTTGACTCCGACCTCATTCTGCCGGGTCAACGTATATTTATTTTCAGATAAGTTATAAAAAGAAAAGTCATTTAAGAGCTTACTCTTAAATGACTTTTTTGTATTCTTCAAATGCTTTAACATTCTCAAAGCAGGCTACCGAAAGGCTCACATCGAACTCCTTGACTGCTGCTCTTACTGTTTCAAATGCCGTCTGCGGATAGTTGTTTTCCTCGCTCAGATGACCAAGAATTATCTTTTTTGTCCCCGTCTGGCTGAGACGTTTGGCAAGCTCTGCTGAATCATCATTACAAAGATGTCCAAGCTCGCCCCGTATACGGCGTTTTAACTCGTATGGATAACTGCCTACATCCAGCATATACGGGTCATAGTTTGCCTCTAAAAGAACCGTATTACTGCCCTTAACCGCTTCAAAAACCCTGTCTGTAATTATTCCCATATCGGTTGCTACGGCAACCTTTGCATTGCCCGTACAAAAAGTGTATCCTACCGGTTCTGCTGCATCGTGGGGAATAGGGAACGATGTCACATTGATATCATTTATGTAAAAGCTGTCATTTGCGGCAAACACCTTTACATTCTCATCTGATATTTTGCCGACTGCCGTTTTCATCCCCTGCCATGTACCGCAAGTTGCATATACCGGAAGACCATGCTTGCGGGAAATTATACCGACGCCCTTGGTATGGTCGGTATGCTCGTGGGTGACAACAATCGCATCCAGCTCCGCCGCTGAAACACCTACATTCTTGAGACATTCCTCAAGGGCCTTGCCGCTGACACCGCAGTCAACCAATATCTTTGTATTCGCACTGAAAATAACTGTTGCATTCCCCTTGCTACTGCTTTTAAGGGGACATACCATCAATTCTGCTGTCATTTTGAGCCTTCCTTTTTACATATTAAATGCCGCACCAAAGCACATTCTCCGATGCGGCACAAAGTTCAATTTTACGCAGGAGTAACTGTGCGGATTTTCTCGCCGTTCTTGCGTCTTGTAATCTGAGCACCAAGGGCTCTGAGCTTTTGTTCAAAATCCTCATAGCCTCTGTCAATATATTTTAGATTGTATATTTCCGTTACACCGTCTGCCATAAGCCCTGCAATAACCAGCGCCGCACCGGCTCTCAGGTCGGTTGACGAAACAGGCGAGCCTGTCAGTCGCTTTCCACCCTCGACAACTGCTGTCCGTCCGTCTACGCTGACGGTAGCACCCATTCGTCTCAGCTCTTCAACATACTTAAAGCGGTTATCCCATACATTTTCGGTAACAATACAGGTTCCATCCGTCGCCGTAAGAAGCGTAAGCATCTGAGGCTGGAGATCCGTCGGAAAACCGGGGTATGGCATTGTTGTAAAGTTTGCCTTTTTAAGGCTGTCCACACCCTTAACTCTGATGCTGTCATCGTATTCCTCAATCACTACACCCATCTCGGCAAGCTTTGCGGAGATAGAATCAAGATGCTTGGGTATAATGTTCTTAATGAGAACATCACCGCCGGTTGCAGCTGCAGCAATCATAAAGGTTCCCGCCTCAATCTGGTCAGGAATAACTGTATAAGTTCCGCCGTGAAGCTCCTCAACCCCCTTGATTTTAATAACATCTGTACCTGCACCCTTGATGTTTGCACCCATACTGTTAAGGAAGTTGGCAACATCAACTATGTGCGGCTCTTTAGCTGCATTTTCAATCACGGTCTGTCCGTCCGCTGTAGCCGCCGCCATCATTACATTTATGGTTGCACCTACAGATACCTTATCCATATAAATTGATGCACCAGTCAGTTTTTCGGCTTTGATGTCAACATATCCGTAATCTACATTGTATTCCGCACCGAGAGCAACAAAGCCTTTAAGGTGCAAATCGATAGGTCTTACACCAAAATCACAGCCACCGGGCATTGCAACCCTCGCCTGCCTGAATCTGCCCAGAAGTGCTCCCATAAGATACGAGGATGCACGAATTTTGCTGACCATTTCGTAAGGTGCTTCAAAGCAATTTAAGGAGCTTCCGTCAATACGCAGAACTCCCTTATCAATAAATTCGGCTTTTCCGCCGAGCTGATTTATTATGTCAATTAATACATAGGTGTCGCTGACAGCCGGTACATTTTCAATTACACATACATCCTTGACAAGAAGTGCCGCAACAATCAATGCAACCGCAGAATTCTTTGCGCCGCTGATTTCAACCTCACCCTCAAGCCTTGCACCGCCCAGGATCACATATTTTTCCATTTTTTCACCCACCCGGATTTAATCTTTAGTATATCAAAACTTCGTGGTCTGTTTTATCTTAATTATTTTAACACAAATTATCGGCAAAATCAATAGTAAATTTGAATTAACACACAATATTTTGTATTTTCAACTTTTAGCATACCCAACATCGCCCTTTTCAATACCTATCCTACCGTTTGTTTTATCAATTAAATCGGAAATAAATTTTTCGGCTGACGTTTCGGGCACATAGGCTTTTACTTTAACCGTTTCTGCATACTCCGTTTCGCCCATCATATAGTTTTGTGCGCAAATCTCGCTTTGAACCTTGCCGAGAAGCGAATAGTCGCACGAAACAGTAATTTCACGGCACAAGACCATAGTAACCGGCTTTGCCGCCTCAATACCAAGCTTTGCCGCCTTGGAATATGCGTGAACCAAGCCGCCCGTACCAAGCAGAATACCACCAAAATAACGGGTAACAACCACAATTAAATTGCTCAGCCCCTCTTTTTTTATCATATCAAAAACGGGCATTCCTGCAGTACCTGCCGGCTCGCCATCATCGCTGTATCGTTGGATATTATTATCTTCGATAATATATGCATAGACATTGTGCCCTGCATCCCAGTATTTTTTTCGCAGAGTGTCAAGGAATTCAAGCGCTTCAGCTTCAGTTTTCACAGGCTTTACCGTTGCGATAAACCTGGACCGTTTTTCAACCAACTCGTCAACGCCCTCGCCCAGAACGGTTCTGTAGCTTTCTTTCACCTGTAATCACCCTTTCTTTTGTTTGAAAAATATTTTATCATATATTTGCTTTCTATGCAAGTAAAATATAGGTCATTGCAACCGCCATAAGCATTCCCGTTAAATCAGCAAGCAACGCCGATTTAATCGTGTGTCGTATTTGTTTTATTCCAATAGCACCAAAATACACCGCCACTGTATAAAATGTAGTTTCGGTCGAACCCATCATAACCGACGCTACCTTCCCGGCAAGCGAATCTGGACCATTGTTTTTAAAAATATCGTTTACTATAGCAATTGAACCACTTCCCGAAACCGGTCGCAAAAGTGCAAGAGGCAAAACATCAGCAGGGATTTTTAGAGCTTGGGTCAATGGTTTTAAAATATCCCCCAATATTTCAAGCGCACCCGATGCACGAAACATCGAAATTGCCACCATAAGTCCAACCAATGGTGCAATAATTTGCAGCATATTTTCTACACCTGTTTTTGCACCCTCTACAAAGCTGTCATATACATTTATTCGTTTCAGCATACCAAAGGCAACTATCCCTACAATCATTACTGGCACAGCGAGGATAGAAATCATCCGCATTTAAAGCTTCACCCGCCTTTGGAATATTTTAGCCGCCGTCACCCCGACAATTACTGCACATACACTGCATATCCATACGGGAACAATTATTCCCGACGGGTCGGTTGACCCGTATATTTGTCTAAGCGAAATAACCGTTGACGGAATAAGCTGAATTGATGCCGTATTAATCACCACAAACATACACATTTCATTGCTTGCAACAGAGCGGTTCTTATTTTCCCGATTTAACTCACGCATTGCCGCAATTCCGAGCGGGGTTGCCGCATTTCCCATCCCCAAAAGGTTTGCCACCATATTCATAACTATTGCACGCATTGCCGCAGAGTCCTGACGAAGTTTTGGAAATATAGTCCTTGTCACCGGCTTTAAAAGCCTTGCAAATATATTTATAAGTCCCGAATTTTCTGCCACCCTTGCAATTCCCGTCCAAAGACACATTGAGCCAAGCAAGCCTATGCAGGTCTCAACCGCCGATGCTGCACCCTCAATCGCACCTGCCGTAAGCGGCTCAATCCTCCCCGTAAATATTGCCGCTGCAAAGGATAAAACTATCATTCCGCACCAGATATAATTAAGCATTTATACCCCTCTTTTTGTGTTTTTAATTAAATATATTCAGGAAGAAATCATTTTAGACAAAAACAAAAAGCCTTGCAACATCTTTTATGTTGCAAGGCTTTAATTTGCAAATTATTCTGCTTTATGCAATTTGAAATCGACCAGCGAATATCCAACCAGCTCCGCTTTATGGTTGATTATTTGCAGCTTTTCCCACTTTTCAAAAAGGTGAGAATTGGAATCATTAATCAATCCCAATTGACGGAGCACTTCCACAACAACCATATTTCTCACATTTTCATTGCCGTCATCGATTTTCACCGTAATTCCTATGCCCTTGTCCATAACGCCGATTGCATAATAACCGTCTGCTCCCGATTTAGCAAACACATCGAGATGTTCCATAATCGCCGCATCAATACAACCCGTGCCGGACATCATCACCGGAAATTTTCGCATTGCCGCAGTAATACGCCTTGCATATTCGGCGCGTTTGCCACCTATAGTTTCCGGCTTGGAAAGACGCGCAAAGCCCATTGCAAAATTACGAAGCGGCAAAGCGTGAACCGGCACGCCGCAGCCGTCTGTTCCAAGAACAATTTTTTTCGCATCATAATTGCAAATATCAGCAATCATATTGGTAATGCGCTTCTGCACATTATGCTCGCGGGTATAATAATCATCAAGGCTTTCATTAAGATGTTTAGCAGTAATAAGCATACCGCTGTGTTTACCGGAACAGTTGCAGTGTATCTCACTAAATTGTATGCCGGCATCTGCAAGAGCTTTTGCTGATGCTCCATCTAACGGAGCATGCTTGCCACACTGCAGATAACTTTCATTCAGTCCTGCCTTGCCAAGAATGCTTCTCACGGCATCTTCGTGCATTTTTTCACCGTAATGTGATGCACAAAGCATAGAAATTTCGCTTTCTTCAAGTCCGAACGCATCAACAGCACCACTCTCAAACACACATACAGCTTGCATAGGTTTAGCCGAAGAACGGGCAAAAACAACCTTTTCGCTATCGCCGCAATAGTACAGCAGTTTGCCTGTATAATCTGCGACCGCAATGTGCCCGGTATATGCAAGATCTTTATGGTCCCCACGATAAGAATTAACCAGAACTTCCATAGTATTTCTCCTTTATTCCATGATATTTACCTTAAAAAGCTAAACATTCAGGATAATATTCTCTTATTTCTTTGCAAGCTCTGCAATCTTCATTGCGTCATTGGTAATCACATCTGCGCCTGCGCCTCTGAGTTCTTCCTCGCTGCGAAATCCCCATAGAACACCAATTGAAAACAGTCCCGCATTTTTTGCAGTTTGAATATCAGTTGCTGTATCACCGATATAGAGACATTCCTCAGGCTTTACTCCAAAGTTCTCCATAATTTCAAAAACCGCATCGGGTTCGGGTTTAAGCGAAATACCCGGTCTTGCGCCAAGGCACAAATCAATTGCGCCTTCCTCAAAAAGCTGCTCTGCAACTTTTTTCGCTGTTATATCATCTTTATTGGACAAAATAGCAGTTTTAACACCGCTTCCCTTTAGCTTAGCAAGCATTTCGGGGATACCATCATACAACTCGGTAAGATACATAAAATCATTATCATACTTATTCATATACCACTTATGTATCTCGTCAATATTATCTAACCCAACATTTCTGAAATTCAGCATTCTTTCAACCAGAACACGTGAGCCATTGCCAACCATTACCTTATACTGTTCGGTAGGGATCGCCTCGATACCGAAATTTTCAAGGGTGGTGTTGCCGAAATATGCCAGGGTATTGATGGTATTCACCAATGTCCCGTCCATATCAAAAATACATAATTTAATCATAATACACTTATTCCTCCCATCAAATTCTATCATTTTACAAACAAAATGGCGGCTCTGTTTTTCAGAACCGCCATAATTTGTGAATGTTAAAATTACACAAGCTCCAGAATTGAAATCTCAGCTGCGTCACCGCGTCTGGGACCAACCTTTATAATTCTTGTATAACCACCGTTACGCTCTGCGTACTTGGGAGCAATCTCAGCAAACAGCTTTGTAACTACATCTTCCTTTGTGATGAAGGCAAGAGCCTGTCTTCTTGTGTGAAGAGTGTTCTTTTTGCCGAGTGTAATCATCTTTTCAGCCAGCTTCTGAACTTCCTTTGCGCGGGTAGTTGTTGTTTCAATCTTACCTGCCTCGAGGAATGAAGTTGTCATGCTTCTTAACATTGCAATTCTCTGGTCAGTGGGTCTTCCCAACTTTCTCTGGTGTGCCATACTATCACCTCTTTCAATAAATTAACCATCCAAAGGCTTTACCTTCAGAATTAATCCTCGTTTGCTGCAAGAGCAAGGCCCATACTTTCAAGCTTTGCTACAACCTCTTCGAGTGACTTGCGACCAAGGTTTCTAACCTTCATCATATCGTTCTCGCTGCGGTTTGTCAAATCCTGAACTGTATTGATTCCGGCACGCTTCAGACAGTTGTATGAACGAACCGAAAGGTCAAGCTCTTCAATAGTGGTTTCGAGAACTTTTTCTTTCTTGCTCTCTTCTTTCTCAATCATAATTTCTGTGTTCTTTGCGCTTTCTGAAAGGTCAATGAACAGGTTCAAATGCTCGTTCATAATCTTTGCGCCAAGACTTACAGCGTCCGGGGGGTCAATTGTACCGTCTGTCCACACTTCAAGTGTGAGCTTGTCATAGTCGGTAATCTGACCGACTCTGGTGTTTTCAACGGTGTAGTTAACCTTCATTACGGGTGTGTAGATTGAGTCAACCGGGATAACACCGATTACCGGCTGGAGAAGCTGCTTGTTTCTGTCGGCAGAAACATAACCGCGACCCTTGTCGATAACGATTTCCATAAACAGCTTTGCATCATCATTAAGCTTAGCAATGTGAAGGTCGCCGTTTATAATCTCTACATCCGAATCACACTTGATGTCGCGGGCACAAATGTCGCCGGCGCCTTCGTGGTTGATGTAGATTGTCTTCGGGCCATCTGAATGAAGCTTTACTGCAAGCTTCTTGATGTTGAGAATAATTTCTGTAACATCTTCAGCTACGCCCGGGATTGTTGAAAATTCGTGCAGAACACCATCAATCTTAACGGAGTTTACTGCAACGCCCGGCAGAGAAGAAAGTAAAATTCTTCTGAGTGAATTACCCAAAGTTGTGCCATAACCTCTCTCTAATGGTTCAACAACAAATTTTCCGTAACTGTTGTCCTCTGAGATATGAACACATTCAACTCTTGGTTTTTCAATTTCTATCATATTTAGCCCTCCTATTCAAATAATTTAACACAGGGATAACGCTGAACGCCTGTATCCTGCAAAGCCAAGTAAGCTCCGCTTCACTTTCTGAATATGCAATATGCATATTCATCAGGGCTGTGTAAATAGGGTGGATTTTCCTCCGTAAAAGCTCACGGCAGAAAATCGGGTAGCGTTTATTACTTGCTGTAGTACTCGACGATAAGGTGTTCCTCGATGGGAAGATCAATATCTTCTCTGTCAGCAAAAGCAACTACTCTGCCTTCGAGAGTCTCCTTATTCATATCAAGCCACTTGGGAACAATTCTTGATTCTGTTGAAGCAAGGATTGTATCAAACTTGCTGCTCTGACGGCTTGTCTCGCAAACAGTGATAACATCTCCAACCTTTACAAGGTATGAAGGAATGTTAACCTTCTTGCCGTTTACCATAAAGTGCTTGTGAGAAACGAGCTGTCTTGCTTCAGGTCTTGAAGCTGCCAGACCGAGTCTGTAAACAACATTGTCAAGTCTTCTTTCAATGAGAGAGAGGAGGTTTTCACCTGTAACACCCTTTTCCTTGTTAGCAAGCTCAAAGTAGTGAGCGAACTGGCTTTCAAGGATGCCGTAAGCGCGTCTTACCTTCTGCTTTTCTCTCAGCTGAGTACCGTATTCAGAAAGCTTGCGTCTGCCCTGACCATGCTGGCCGGGAGCGTATGCTCTTCTTGTTATAGCACATTTATCTGTGAAACATCTGTCACCCTTTAAGAATAACTTATGTCCTTCGCGTCTGCAAATTCTGCAAACTGATTCTGTATATCTTGCCATGCTTTATTTCACCTCCTGAAATTACACTCTTCTTCTCTTGGGGGGTCTACAACCGTTATGAGGAATAGGTGTAACATCCTTAATCATATTAACTTCAAGTCCTGCAACCTGAAGTGCACGAATAGCAGCTTCACGGCCGCTTCCGGGACCTTTTACATAAACCTCAACATATTTGAGGCCGTGTTCCATTGCAGCCTTTGCAGCTGTTTCTGCTGCCATCTGTGCTGCGAAAGGAGTGCTCTTTTTTGAGCCTCTGAAGCCCAAACCACCTGCGGATGCCCAGGAAATTGCGTTTCCTGCTACATCAGTGATGGTAACTATTGTATTGTTAAAGGTTGACTTGATATGAGCCGCACCTCGTTCAATATTCTTCTTTTCTCTACGACGTCTGGTTTTCTTGACTGCCTTTGCCATAGTAAATTTCACCTCCTGATATTAGCGGGGTCTAAACGATTTGCCCGTAAAGACACAGCTTAAAAACATCAATTATTTCTTTTTGTTGGCCATAGTCTTTCTGGGGCCTTTTCTCGTTCTTGCATTTGTCTTAGAACGCTGTCCTCTTACAGGAAGATTTTTCCTGTGGCGAAGACCTCTGTAACAGTTGATTTCAATGAGACGCTTAATGTCAAGCGCAATGTCGCGGCGAAGGTCGCCCTCAACGCTGTACTTGTCAATCTCAGCTCTGAGTGTAGATACTTCATCCTCTGTCAAATCACGAACTCTTGTATCGGGATTGATTCCTGTAGCAGCCAGGATCTTCTTGGATGTAGAAAGGCCTATACCGAAGATATAGGTAAGTCCAATCTCAACTCTCTTCTCATTTGGTAAGTCAACACCTGCAATACGTGCCATACTTAATTCACCTCCGAATAATTTTTTTCTGAAAAGTGTTACGCGGAGCAGAATTTCACTTATCACGAAATTACTTTCGCTTTCATCAGCTTAAACAAAATTGGTGAGTAAGCCTGACTCTGCTCTCAAAAAGGTTTTTTAATGATTAGCCCTGCTTCTGCTTGTGGCGGGGGTTTTCACATATAACCATTATCTTTCCTTTTCTTTTAATTACTTTACACTTTTCGCAAATAGGTTTAACTGAAGGTTGTACTTTCATAATTCCTTCACCTCCTGAAAAAGTTACGCCAGCCCAATTTGCACATAGGGCTAACCATATCATTATAACACCAACAATTTATTATGTCAAGTACTTTTTCCAATAGGTTATTTCGGCTATTTATACAAAAATCAAACAACTTTGTCCAATTTTTTTGCCGACCTCGCCTATCTTGTGTCCTTGCCCCGTATCAGTTACAAACGTGCAGAACAGATGTATGCCGGTGCTTCAGACTGAAGCATTTACCCAAAAAGACTTTATTTTGCTCTCCAGGTAATTCTACCCTTTGTCAGGTCGTAGGGAGAAATTTCCACTGTAACCTTATCGCCCGGCAGAATTCTGATATAGTGCATTCTCAGTTTGCCTGAAATATGCGCTAAGATTTTGTGACCGTTTTCAAGCTCTACCTGAAACATTGCGTTAGGTAATGCTTCAAGCACGGTTCCTTCAACTTCCAGAACATCTTCCTTTGCCATAAACTCACCTCCTTTACTTATACAATTAATATTTAATAATGATTTAATCATTCATTATTCGCAAGCATACTGTTCTTCAAATTCGGAGATTGCCCTACGCAATTCTGTGTTGGTAGCCTTTGATTCCTCAACCAGCTTCGCCGCAACATACTCACTCTTGCCGCCTGTCGGCTTTATGTGCTTAATCTTTTTCTTTTTAGGCTTATCCATTTTATGCAGGTCACCGTCGCAAAGATATACAAATATTCCGTCAATCGCAACAACAACAAAGTGTCTGCCGCTGTCTCTTCCCGCATTGGAAAGAACTATATCTCCCAAACTGAATTTCTCTTCCATAAATCCTCATTTAATCCTTTCGTCGGATAAATCAAAAATTTTAGTCTATCAACGTCAGGCACACAGGCTCGCCATTTGTAACAAGAACAGTGTTCTCGTAATGTGCTGCAAGCTTGCCGTCGGCTGTATATACTGTCCAGTCGTCATCGCCCACATATATTTCCCGTGTTCCCTCATTAACCATTGGTTCAATCGCAAGGCACATACCAGGTCTTATACGAATTCCACGGCGTTTGGGATCTTTGTAGTTGGGAATTTCGGGTTCTTCGTGGAGTTCTCTGCCAATTCCATGGCCGCAGTATTCACGCAGAACGCTGAAACCATTTTCCTCGGCAACTCTTTGAATTTCGCCGGATATATCTGAAATACGGTAGCCGTCCTTTGCAAATTTAATTCCCTCAAAGAAGCTTCGTCTTGTCACATCAATCAAGTGCTGTGCCTCATCCGAAATTTTGCCAACACCAACAGTTCTTGCCGCATCGCCGTTATAGCCCTTATAGCAAGCACCCACATCAAAGCTGACAATGTCGCCCTCTTTGAGAATTCGTTTTGACGGAATCCCGTGGATTACCTCCGAGTTAACGCTTATACAAACGCTACCGGGAAAGCCGCCATAGCCTTTAAAGGTCGGTGTACAGCCGTTGTCCCTAATATATTTTTCAGCAGCCTTATCAAGTTCAAGTGTTGTAATTCCAGGTTTTGTCATTTCTTCAAGCAACTTAAGCGTTTCACCTGTTACACGTCCGGCTATCTTCATATATTCAATTTCTGCTTTGGATTTAATTGTTACCATAATTCAAGCCTTTCAAACTAACCTTCAAGAACCTTGAGAACCTCAACAGTTGTAGCCTCAATCTCATCCTTGCCAACAGCAACCTTGAGCATCCCCTTTTCCGCATAGAACTTTTTAAGAGGTTCTGTCTGTTCATAATATGTTTTAAGACGGTCACGTATTACCTCCGGTTTATCGTCTTCACGAGTACGAAGCGCGCCACCACAGTTATCGCAAACACCCTCTTTTTGAGGTTTTCTGTGTTCTTTATGGAAGCTGCTGCCACAAACCTTACATTCAAGTCTTCCAGAAAGTCTCTCAATGATTTTCTCATCTTCTACCTCAAGAGTAAGAACAGTGTCAATTTCAATATCAGATGCATCAAGAGCTTCTGCCTGAGCAAGATTACGGGGGAAGCCGTCAAGGATAAATCCGTTTTTACAGTCCGACTCACTGAGTCTTGTTTTAACGATGTCTATAATCAAATCGTCCGGAACAAACTTACCTTTATCTATATATTGTTTTGCAATTTCCCCAAGCTCTGTACCATCTGCAATACTCTTTCTTAAGATTGCACCTGTTGAAATTGTGGGAATATCAAAATGCTTTGAAAGCATTTCCGCCTGTGTACCTTTACCTGCTCCGGGAGCTGCAAGAATAATAAGTTTCATTTTAAAACACTTACCTTTCTGTCTTATACAGCAGCAATGCTGCATTTTCTTTTATGTCTATTTTAAACAATTTATTCCAAAAATATCACTATTTTCTTTATAAGGGGACCTCTGAAAGCCTTTAACAACCTTTACAGCGTTTTTTGCTTGCATTTCGGCACGATGAAAAAGCCTTTGAGGGGTACCCTTTCTGAACAAAGCGGCTTCGCCGCACCGCTGCGCGGGCGGTCGTAGCAATAACGCTTTGTTTGCCCATGTGCATTTCGGCAAAGCCGAAAATTTTGCACGGGCATTAAATTGGTTTTTTTATATTATAGGAAATAATAATTTCCTATAATATAAAAAACTCCACAAGGGCTGTTTCAAAACGCCCGAGAGCGTTTGAAACATCCCCTGCCTAGTTTGGGATAACATCCCTATTGAATTTTTATTCTAAAAATCCCTTATAATGTCTCATAAGCATCTGAGATTCAAGCTGATTAACTGTCTCAAGAGCAACACCTACTACGATAAGGAGTGATGTTCCTCCAATTGAGAAGTTCTGAATGTGAAGTCCCATGTTCATAAAGATAGGTACAATTGCAATGAAGCCAAGGAAAATAGCTCCTGCAAGAGTAATCTTTGAAAGAACGCGGCTTATGAATTCCGATGTGGGTCTGCCGGGACGGATACCCGGGATAAATCCACCGTTATTCTTCATGTTGTTAGCCATTTCAACCGGGTTGAACTGGATAGCACTGTAAAAGTATGTGAAGAATATGATAAGGAAGAAGTAGAGAACTGCATAAGCCCAATGGTCGGGTGAGAATACCTTAAGGAATCCACCCCAGAAACCGGGAGCACCTGCCTGAACTCTGAAGAATGATGCAATTGTGCCGGGGAACGACATAATTGACATTGCAAAGATGATCGGGATAACACCCACAGCCGCAACCTTAATCGGGATATGTGTGTTCTGACCGCCGTACATCTTTCTTCCTACAACTCTTTTTGCATACTGAACGGGAATTCTTCTCTCAGCCTCATTCATCATAACAACAAGGCCTACAACAGCAAGAGCAACAACCAAAAGTGCTACTGCACCGATGATGCCCATTGTGCCGTTCTGCATATACTGCCAAATAGCAACTGCGCCCTTGGGTACGCTTGAAACGATACCCGCAAAGATGATAAGCGAAATACCGTTACCAACACCCTTTTCCGTAATCTGCTCGCCCAGCCACATAAGGAATGCTGTACCTGCTGTAAATGTTATAACGATGATAACTGCCGGCCAGAAACCTGTCATTGTAACTGCGCTGTAGCTCTTAAGAAGGAAGTAAAGACCGATAGCCTGGATGAGAGCGAGAACAACTGTTCCCCATCTCTGTATCTCAGCAATCTTCTTTCTGCCTTCTTCGCCTTCCTTCTGAAGTCTTTCGAGTGCGGGAATAGCCACACACAAAAGCTGCATAATAATTGAGGCGTTGATGTACGGAGTAATACCCATTGCGAAGATAGTTGCGTTCTGGAAAGCACCACCTGATACCAAATCGATAAAGCCAAACAATGAGTTGTTTGTGCTTTCGAACATAGCCTTAAGCTGATTGGGATCAAGCAGCGGAACAGGTATGCAGGAGCCAAGACGGAAGATAATAATCATACCTAAGGTATAAAGAAGCTTCATTCTCAGGTCCTTAACCTTCCATGCGTTCCTAATTGTTTCGAACATATTATACCACCTCAACCTTTCCACCGGCAGCTATAATCTTTTCTTCTGCAGTTTTGCTGAAACGCTTTGCCTTAACGGTAAATGCTTTGTTAACCTCACCACGGCCAAGGATTACAACACCGTCACAAATCTTTGAAATGATGCCATTTTCCTTGAGAACCTCTGCGGTTACTTCGCTGCAATCCAGCTTGTTCAATGCTTCAACGTTAACTGAAACATATTCCTTTGCAAAAATGTTTGTAAAGCCACGCTTGGGAAGTCTTCTGTAAATAGGCATCTGACCACCTTCAAAGCCGGGACGAACACCGCCGCCGCTACGGGCGTTCTGGCCCTTGTGTCCCTTACCGCTTGTTTTACCGTTACCGCTACCGTGGCCTCTACCTACTCTGAATCTATCCTTTTTGGAGCCTTCGCTCGGAGATAATTCATGAAGTTTCATCGAGTACACCTCCTCTTTAAATATTTGAATTGTTTAACTGAAGCGAATTGTTACGCTTCTTCAACTGATACCAGATGAGAAACTTTGAAAATCATACCTCTAATCTGAGGATTGTCGGGTTTCTCAACGCACATATGAAGTTTTCTGAGACCCAGTGCTTCAACTGTAGCTATCTGGTCTTTCTTGCAACCAATTGTACTTTTTACAAGTGTTACCTTCAATTTGTTAGCCAAGGAAAAAACCTCCTATCTCACTTGGTGTAACTTCTCTTAACCTAAAATTTCTTCAGGTTTTTTGCCTCTGAGCTTAGCTACTTCTTCAACGCTCTTGAGTGCAGCTAATGCCTGAACTGTTGCTGCAACAACATTCTTGGGGTTGTTGCTTCTGAGGCACTTGGTTCTGATGTCTCTGATACCTGCAAGCTCGAGCACTGCACGTGCTGCGCCGCCGGCGATAACACCGGTACCTTCTGCAGCGGGCTTAAGAAGCACTCTGCCGGCACCAAACTCACCGATAATATCGTGAGGGATAGTTGTTTCAACTCTGGGAACGGTAATCATATTTTTCTTAGCTTCGTCGATACCCTTGCGGATAGCGTCCGGAACTTCAGCAGCCTTACCTGTACCGTAACCAACATGACCGTTCTCGTCACCAACTACAACCAGGGCGCTGAATCTGCTGGTTCTACCACCCTTAACTGTCTTTGATACACGATTAAGAGAAACAACTTTTTCTTTTATATCAAGCACGTTTGCGTCTACACGCTCCTGCTTTTTGGTTATCTCTACTCTTTCTGCCATTGTTTGTTTTCACCTCTTTCAATGTGATTGACTTTATCAAAACAAATTACTAAAAATCGAAGCTTTCAGGCCAGATTAGAAGTCCAGTCCGCCCTCACGAGCACCTGCTGCAACTTCTGCTACTCTACCGTGGTAAACATATCCGCCTCTGTCGAATACAACAGTCTTGATGTTTGCATCGAGAGCTTTTTTTGCAATTGACATACCTACTGCCTTTGCAGCTTCCTTGTTTCCACCGTAATTTGCCTTAAGGTCTGCATCAAGTGTTGATGCTGAAACAAGTGTTCTGCCGGTTGTATCGTCAATAATCTGAACATATATATTCTTAAGACTTCTGTATACGCAAAGTCTGGGAGTTTCAGCTGTTCCTGAAATCTTTTTGCGTACTCTTGCATGTCTTGCGCGTCTTGCTTCTTCGCTGTTCTTTCTTTTTATCATTCTACTCGCACCTCCTTGCGGTTTAGTATGAAATCTGTCTGTAAATGAGCCAAAATCCAATCAGGCTGCATACAGGTTTACTTTAAAGAAGTTATTACTTCTTCTTAGCACCTGTCTTACCTTCTTTTCTTCTGATGTACTCATCAACATATTTGATACCTTTACCCTTATAAGGTTCAGGCGGTCTCTTTTCTCTTACCTGAGCGGCAAACTGACCAACCTTCTGCTTATCGTAACCTGAGATAATAATCTGGTTAGGCTGAGGAACATCGATTTTAATGCCCTCGATTTCTTCCATTTCAACCTGATGAGAATAACCCAGGTTCATAACCAGCTTATTGCCCTGCTTTGCAGCTCTGTAACCAACACCGTTGATTTCAAGAGTCTTGCTGTAGCCTTCAGACACACCGATTATCATATTTGCGATTAAGGTACGTGTAAGACCGTGCAGAGCTCTGTGTTCCTTAACATCTGAAGGACGCTTAACAACGATTGTATCGCCGTCCTTTTCGATAATCATATCAGCAGACATTGTCTCTGTCAGAGTGCCCTTTGCGCCCTTGACCGTAATTACATTGTTTGCACCTATTGTAACATCAACACCGGCAGGTATTGTAATAGGCATTTTTCCTATACGAGACATTTCGTTTTCCTCCTTCCTTACCAAATAAATGCGAGAACCTCTCCGCCTACATTCTGACGGCGAGCCTCTTTGTCTGTCATAATTCCCTTAGATGTGGAAATAATAGCGATACCCAAACCCTTGAGAACCTGGGGCAGTTCTTCCTTTGAAGCATAAATTCGAAGACCCGGCTTTGACACTCTCTTAAGTCCTGTTAAAACCTTCTGCTTATTTTCAGCGTACTTGAGTGTTACGCGGATAATGCCCTGAGTGTTATCTTCGATGTACTCTACATTCTTAACATAACCTTCATCAAGCAAAATCTGTGCAATAGCCTTTTTCATATTTGATGCAGGAATATCAACTGTCGCATGTCTTGAGTTGTTTGCGTTTCTGATTCTTGTTAACATATCTGCTATCGGATCTGTGATGTGCATTGTTTATCCTCCTTTTTAGCGGATTTTGTGAGTCAGTTTGGCTATCCGAATCTATATTTTTAGCCACTTGACTCTCCTTTAATTTAAATATTATTTTGTTCTCAGCAGAACAAACCGGCAAATTTTTACCAGGATGCCTTCTTCACTCCGGGAATCTGACCCTTGTAAGCGAGTTCGCGGAAGCAGATTCTGCAAATACCGAACTTGCGAAGGTATGCGTGGGGTCTGCCGCAGATTTTACATCTGTTGTATTCACGAGTTGAATACTTCTGTTCTTTCTGCTGTTTTAAAACCATAGCCTTTTTTGCCATATGCTTTAATCTCCTCCATTTCTAAAAGATTAAACGAGTGAATTTTCGTTTCAGCTTTAACTTATCTTGTGAAGGGAGCACCCATCAGTGTAAGGAGCTCACGAGCTTCCTCGTCGCTCTGTGCTGTTGTAACGAAAATGATATCCATACCACGGAGCTTGTCAATCTTGTCGTAATCTATTTCAGGGAAAATAAGCTGTTCCTTAATACCCAGTGAATAGTTACCTCTGCCATCGAAGGAATTGGGGTTGATACCTCTGAAGTCACGAACACGGGGAAGAGCTGCGTTGAACAGTCTGTCAACGAACTCGTACATCTTCGCGCCACGGAGAGTAACCTTACAACCAATGTTCATACCCTCTCTGACTTTAAACTGTGCTACTGACTTCTTCGCCTTTGTAACAACAGGCTTCTGACCTGTAATAAGAGCGAGGTCGTTCATAGCATAATCTATAGCCTTTGAATTTTCCTTTGCTTCGCCCAGACCGATGTTGATAACAACCTTATCGAGCTTGGGGATCTGCATTACGCTTTTGTATTCAAATTTCTTCATCAAAGCGTCTTTGATTTCTTTTGTATAGCGTTCTTCAAGTCTCATTGAAGTTACCTCCTTTCGAATAAAAATTATTCACCAAATGTTTCTCCGCACTTCTTGCAGTAACGAACATGAGTTCCGTCCTCCAGAACCTTTCTGCCAACACGTGTGGGAGCACCACACTTTCCGCAGATATTCATTACCTTGCTTGCGTAAATGGGAGTTTCCTGGCTGATAATACCGCCGGCTTCACCCATACGGTGAGGCTTCTTGTGCTTCTTAGCCACAGAAACGCCTTCAACAATAACTGTGCGCTTTACAGGGTTAACAGCAAGAACCTTGCCCTTTTTACCCTTATCTTTACCGGAAAGAACAACTACCTTGTCACCGGTCTTCACATGCATCTTCAGCATTTCTTTTCCTCCTTTCGCATCTACTCAGGAATTACATTATTGTTTGCGGTTTTAACACTTTGCCGGGTGTTCCGACCATCAGGTTTTCACCGCAAATCTTGATTTTGTTTTTTACAGAACCTCAGGAGCGAGAGACAAAATCTTCATATACTCCTTATCACGAAGTTCTCTGGCGATGGGGCCAAATATACGGGTACCTCTGGGAGTCTTATCGTCCTTGATAATAACTGCTGCGTTTTCATCAAATCTGATTTTGGAGCCGTCTGCTCTCTTTACGCCCGATACTGTACGTACGATAACCGCTTTAACAACATCACCCTTTTTAACAGCACCGCCGGGAGCTGCCTTCTTAACTGAAGCAACAATAACATCACCGATGTTACCATAGCGTCTGTATGAGCCACCGAGAACACGGATGCACATAAGTTCCTTTGCACCGCTGTTATCTGCAACCTTTAACAAAGTCTGCTGCTGTACCATAACTGGATTCCTCCTAACTTTAAGATATCAATTTTGCCATATACGGCATTGTCGCATAAAGTCTATTATTTAGCCTTTTCAACGATTTCAACCAGTCTCCATCTCTTGTCCTTTGAAAGAGGTCTGGTTTCCATAACCTTTACCTTATCGCCTACACGGCACTCGTTGTTTTCATCGTGAGCCTTCAGCTTGTAGGTATTCTTAATAACCTTTTTGTAAACCGGGTGCTTAACGCTGTCTTTGATAGCAACAACGATGGTCTTATCCATCTTATCACTTACAACCTCGCCAACACGGGTTTTACGGTAGTTGCGCTTTTCTTCCATCGTTTACACCTCCTACGAATTTGCATTGGCGTTGATGCCAAGCTCTTGTTCCTTTAAAACCGTCTTAAGCTTTGCAATATCCTTCTTAACTGCAACAATTCTCATGGGATTGTCCAGCTGGTTCATTGCGTTCTGAAAACGGAGATTGAAAAGTTCTTCTTTTAAATCCTGAATCTTATCAGTGATTTCCTGCATTGAAAGGTCTCTGATCTCATTGATTTTCATTACATTTCACCTTCCATTTCCTGATCGGCTTTTCTAACAAACTTACACTTTAAGGGAAGCTTGTGCATAGCAAGACGCATAGCCTCACGAGCTACTTCTTCGCTAACGCCGCCGATTTCAAATAATATTCTACCGGGCTTAACAACTGCTACCCAGTATTCAGGTGAACCCTTACCACTACCCATACGAGTTTCAGCGGGTTTCTCTGTTACGGGCTTGTCAGGGAATACCTTAATCCAAACCTGACCGCCTCTCTTTGTATAACGTGTCATAGCAATACGGGCTGCCTCAATCTGGTTGCTTGTAATCCAAGCGGGAGACTGTGCCTGAAGACCAAAATCACCGTAAACAACCTTGTTACCGCGAGAAGCCTTACCCTTCATTCTACCACGCATAACGCGTCTAAACTTAACTCTTTTTGGTGATAACATTATTTGTTTCCTCCTTCCCTTTTCTTGGCAGGAGCTTTTACTTCCTTAACTTTCTTGCTTTCTGCAAGAACTTCACCCTTGTAGATCCAAACCTTAACACCGAGCTTACCGTAGGTTGTATCAGCCTCAGCAAAGCCGTAGTCAATGTCTGCTCTCAGGGTCTGCAGCGGAATAGTACCCTCATGATACTGCTCTGTACGAGCGATTTCAGCACCGCCAACACGGCCTGATACTGCAGCCTTGATACCCTTAGCGCCCATCTTCATAGTTCTTGCCATGCACTGCTTCATAGCCTTTCTGAAAGAAATTCTTCTTTCGAGCTGTGATGCAATGTTTTCAGCAACGAGCTGTGCGCATACATCGGGGTTCTTCACCTCGATTACATTAAGGATAACTGATTTTCCTGTAATTGCTTCAACTTCTTTCTTAAGCTTGTCGATTTCGCTTCCGCCTTTACCGATAACAATACCGGGCTTTGCGGCGTGGATAGAAAGACGAATTTTGTTAGCAAATTTTTCAATTTCGATTTTATCAACTCCGGCAAGGTAGAGCTTCTTCTTAAGGAAAACTCTGAGGTTGTAATCTTCTACAAGATTATCGCCGTAGTTCTTTTTGTCAGCGTACCAACGTGAATCCCAGTCTTTGATTACGCCAACTCGGATACCGTGGGGATTAACTTTCTGACCCATGCTTATACCTCCTTTTTAAAAGATTATTCCTTTTCAGCCAGTTTCAAAGTAATGTGACTTGTCTTTTTGTTAATTCTGAATGCACGACCCTGAGCTCTAGCCTGAACTCTCTTAAGGGTGGGACCCTGGTCTGCGAATACTTCTGAAACATAAAGATTTTCAACATTCATATTGTAGTTGTGCTCAGCGTTAGCCATTGCTGACAGCAAGAGCTTTTCAACTACGGGGCTTGCAGCCTTGGGTGTGTTCTTGAGAATACCAAGTGCAACACCAACCGGCTTGTTTCTGATTAAATCTATAACTATACGCACCTTTCTCGGAGCGATGCGTACATGAGTAACCTTTGCTACTGCTTCCATTGCTCTTTAGCTCCTTTCCTGGTAATATCTGTAAGTCTTAACGAAACTCACAGGAATTATTTAGAAGTTTTAGCACCTGCGTGACCTTTGTATGTTCTGGTCGGAGCAAATTCACCAAGCTTATGTCCTACCATATCTTCAGTTACATAAACCGGAACATGCTTTCTGCCATCATAAACGGCGATGGTGTGTCCAACCATTTCAGGGAATATAGTAGATGCTCTTGACCATGTCTTGATTACGACTTTTTCGTTCTTTTCGTTCATTGCTACAATCTTTGCAAGCAACTTCGCTTCGACGAAAGGTCCTTTTTTAATACTACGACCCATGAGGTAACCTCCTTAAAAAAAATTCTTATTTCGCGTTACGACGCTTAACGATAAACTTGTCAGTTCTGTTCTTCTTGTCTCTGGTCTTGTAACCGAGTGCAGGCTTACCCCAGGGAGTAACAGGTGAGGGTCTACCGATAGGTGACTTACCTTCACCACCACCGTGAGGATGGTCATTCGGGTTCATAACAACGCCTCGAACTGTGGGTCTGAAGCCCATATGACGTTTTCTACCAGCCTTACCAAGGTTGATGTTTTCGTAATCTGTGTTACCAACCTGACCGATAGTTGCACGGCAATCAAGTCTTACAAGACGAACTTCGCCGGAAGGAAGTCTTACCTGTGCGTAACCGTTTTCCTTTGCCATAAGCTGTGCAAAAACGCCTGCGCTGCGAACGAGCTGTCCGCCCTTACCGGGGTAAAGTTCAATGTTATAAATAAGTGTACCAACAGGGATATCTTCGATAAGAAGAGCGTTACCGGGCTTAATATCTGAGCCCTTACCTGATACTACCGTGTCACCCTTTTTGAGTGAAACAGGAGCAACGATGTAGGTCTTTACGCCGTCTTCGTACTGAAGCAGTGCAATGTTTGCACTTCTGTTAGGATCGTATTCGATTGAGAGAACTGTTGCGGGCATATTGTCCTTATTTCTCTTGAAATCGATTACTCTGTATTTTCTCTTTGTGCCACCGCCGCGATGTCTAACTGTTATTCTACCGTAAGAGTTACGGCCTGCTTTGCTCTTGAGGGGACGAAGAAGTGATCTCTCGGGAGCCACTTTATCGATTTCTGCAAAATCAGAAACAGTCATCTGACGAAGCGAAGGTGTTGTAGGATTATATTTTCTAATTCCCATTTTTACATCTCCTTTTCTGAATTTTCGTTAGCGGTAAAATTAGTTCTCGAACAGTTCGATTGTCTTGCTGTCTGCTGTAAGCTTAACAACAGCCTTTTTCCAATCTGCTCTCTTGCCAACATGAACGCCCATTCTCTTGGTCTTGCCCATGTAGTTGATTGTTGTTACGCTCTGAACCTTTACCTTGAAAATTTCTTCTACAGCTTTCTTGATCTGGATTTTGTTTGCAGACTTTGCAACTTCAAAAGTGTACTTTTTGTCTGCAACCTGTTCCATACTCTGTTCTGTAATGATAGGTCTTTTTATGATATCATGAGATGTCATATTCATTATGCGTACACCTCCTCGAGTTTAAGAGCTGCATCCTTTGTGATGATGCATTTTGTATGTCCCAGCACCTCGTATGTGTTGATTGCACCAACGAATGTTGTGTCAACACCCTTGATGTTTCTTGCTGAAAGAACAACATTGCTGTCATTTTCAGGAAGAACGATGAGCGCCTTTTCTGTTACGCCCAGGTTAGCCAGGATTTCAGCCATGCGGCTTGTCTTGATTTCATCAAGTGTAAGGCTTTCGAGAACAATGATGTCATTGTCTACAACCTTTGAAGATAATGCTGACTTGAGAGCAAGTCTTCTAACCTTCTTGTTAACTGCGTATCTGTAGTCTCTGGGCTTCGGGCCGAGTGCTACGCCGCCGCCAACCCACTGGGGTGCACGGATACTACCCTGTCTTGCACGGCCTGTACCCTTCTGTCTCCAGGGCTTGATACCGCCGCCGCTTACTTCTGTACGGGTCTTGGTGCTCTGTGTACCCTGTCTCTGATTAGCGAGATAGTTAACAACTACTTCGTGCATAATGTCGGCTCTTACTTCAGCGCCGAATACGCTATCGTTAAGCTCGATATCGCCGACCTGCTTGCCGTCTGTGTTATATAAAGCTACTTTTGGCATATCTTATATCCTCCTCTCTCTCAGTTTAGGCATTAGCCTTAACTGCGTTTTTAACAACCAGCAATCCGCCCTTGGGGCCGGGTACTGAACCCTTAACCAAAAGAAGGTTGCGTTCCGTATCTATCTTTACAAGACCGAGGTTCTGGATTGTAACCTTGTCCACACCGTAGTGTCCGGGAAGTCTCTTACCCTTGAACACTCTTGAGGGAGATGAACAAGCGCCCAGTGAACCGGGGCCTCTGTGGTAATGGCTACCATGAGTCATAGGACCTCTGTGAGTTCCCCATCTCTTAATTGTACCTGCGTAACCGTGACCTTTGCTGATGCCTGTAACATCAAGAACTTCACCAGCTTCAAAAATGTCAACCTTGATTTCGTCACCGACGTTTAACTCAGCAGCATTTTCAAGTCTGAATTCTCTGAGGTACCGTTTCGGTGTAACATTTGCTTTTGCAAAGTGACCCTTCATAGGCTTGTTTACGTTCTTTTCCTTCTTGTCTTCAAAGCCTACCTGAACAGCCTCGTAGCCGTCAACTTCGATAGTCTTCTTCTGAACCACACTACAGGGACCTGCTTCAATTACAGTAACAGGAATGAGTGTGCCGTCTTCTGCAAAAATCTGTGTCATACCGAGCTTTTTGCCTAAGATTGCTTTTTTCATAATTTTTTCCTCCTAAATTTCACACGCCTCGATTCATTTATTGAACATACGTGCGGGTCATCGGTTGGATTTTCCAACATAACCAAAATTTTTTCTACCTTTTTAATTATAATATTAAACTATATCTTAAGTTCAATATCAACGCCTGCAGGCAGATCCAGGTGCTTAAGTGCGTCGATTGTCTTGGCATTGGGCGCCAAAACGTCAATCAATCTCTTGTGAGTTCTCAGTTCAAACTGCTCACGGCTGTCCTTGTACTTATGAACAGCTCTGAGGATTGTAACGACTTCCTTCTTTGTGGGAAGCGGAATAGGTCCTGAAACCTTAGCTCCCGTTCTCTTGGCTGTTTCAACGATCTTCTCGGCGCTCTGGTCGATGAGGTTGTGATCGTAAGCCTTAAGTCTGATTCTGATCTTCTCTGTTGCCATGCTGTACCCTCCTTCAAAATTTGCTTTTGATTTCTTACACTGTGCCGGGCGTTTCGCACAGTCAAATAATAAAACCCGAACACCATCTCTTGTTTTCACAAATCGGTTTCGGGACAACAGCGCGCAACCTCCCCCGATGCGACAGCATACCGCACCGGCGAAATATCCGCTCTGTATTAAAGTAGAAGTGTGACCCTTCCGCCCGCTTTTAAAAACCGGACAATCTCCTCCGAAATTTCCAAATCCCTCGTGAGATGAGGGCTTGCTACCTCCGGAATCATCGTATGTCTTTGTCACGCTTTGATATTATACTACAACTTATTTATAAAAGTCAAGTACTTTTTTAAAATTTTTTATTTTTTTCTTTTAAAGGCAAAAATCCCGCATAAGCGGGATTTTACCATTGAGTCGCATCAGGTTATGTACGCCGTTCACTTTAAATTAAAAAAGTGCACAGCAAAGCCGTGCACCGAAAAACGCACAGCTCTTGTTTGCGAGACAATTTTCATATCACAAAAGGATGCGAAAAAACGAGCCTGCATTTTTACCAAACGCAAAAAGACCCTTTTGTGAATGAATATTATATTGTCTCGCAATAATAGTATATCACAAGTATTGTGAAATTACAATATCTTTTCATAATATTTATGCAGGCAAAAATATTGACAAAAAAACTTCCTATATATATAATACTATATACAGACATTAAAATTCAGAAAGGCGATGACGAATTATGAAATACATAGTTGTTCTTTGCGACGGCGCGGCAGATACGCCCGTTGCCGAGCTTGGAAATAAAACCCCCCTCGAAAAAGCGAATAAACCAAACATAGATAAGCTTGCCGCTTTGGGCGAAATGGGTATGGTAACAACCGTGCCCGCAAACCTCCCTCCCGGCAGCGATGTTGCAAACCTTGCCGTATTCGGCTATGACCCACAGAAATATTATACTGGTCGTTCACCGCTTGAAGCGCTTTCAATGGGTGTTCACCTTGAGCTTACCGACACAACCTTTCGTACAAATGTGGTTACACTTTCGGAAGATGAGCCGTACGAAGAAAAGACAATGATTGACTACAGCTCGGACGAAATCACCACCGAGGAATCCACACAGCTTATTGCTGCGGTTAACGAGGCTCTCCGCACAGATGAATATGAATTCTTCAGCGGAATCAGCTACCGCCACCTCATGGTATGGCACAATAAGGAGAACAACTTCTCCCTTACACCGCCCCACGATATCTCCGACCGCAAGGTAACTGAATATCTCCCCAAGGACGAGGTTCTTCTGACACTTATGAAAAAGAGCTATGAAATCCTTAAGGACCATCCCGTGAACATCGCAAGAAAGGAACGAGGCCTTCGCCCTGCTAACTCAATCTGGATTTGGGGTAACGGAACAAAGCCCAACCTCACCACATACGCTGAACTTTACGGAATTAAAGGTAGCGTAGTTTCTGCCGTTGACCTTATCAAAGGTATCGGCACCGGTGCAGGTCTTGATGTAATTGATGTTATAGGAGCTACCGGAAATGTGCATACTAACTTTGACGGCAAGGCAGAAGCTGCCATCAAGGCGCTTCGCTGCGGCTCGGATTTTGTATATATTCATCTTGAAGCACCCGACGAGGCAGGACACAGGCACGAGATTGACAACAAGGTTAAAGCCATTGAGCTGATTGACAAAAAGATTGTTGCACCCATTCTCAAGGCAATGGACGATGACGGCGAGGAATACGCAATTCTTCTTATGCCCGACCATCCCACACCTCTTGCAATCCGCACGCATACTTCCGACCCCGTGCCGTATATAATATACAGAAGCGGCAATTCGGGCGAAGCTAAAGACACCGCCTACACCGAAGCCGAGGCTAAAAAGACCGGCATCGTTGTAAAAGACGGATACACTCTTATGAGCAAGCTTTTAGGAAGATAAAACCCCTGCCGCAAAGGAGTGTTTGCGGTGAAAACAGAACAAATTATAAAAATTACATTAAGTATAACAGGAATAGCCATAGGGTTATTCCTGTTTCCTTTTCTTATTAAAATTTTTGCGCCGTTTGTTGCTGCATTCATAGTCGCTGCTCCCTGTCAACGCATTGTTGTGTTTTTAGAAAAGCGGCTACGTTTGAGCCGTGGTATCAGTTCGGCTATTATCTCCACTCTGATTGTTGCCGCCGGTACAGGAATAGTTCTCGCTCTTTCTTTTCAGTTATTCTCCCAGACCCGTAATCTTATAACCACATTACCTGCGGCAATCGATTCGTTCAAAGGTCAGCTTAGCGGGATAATCGATAAATTCAACGGGTTTAAACTGAGTCTTGCTCCTGAGGTGTCTGCATTTATTGACAAAATAACCGCAAACTTCCGTGCCTACTCTGAACAGCTTTCTCAAAAGGTAACTGACATTGCGTTAAGTGCCGCAGGCAGCTTTGCCTCAACCCTCCCGAACCTTGTGTTATTTTTAGTAATGTTTATCTTGGGAACATTCTTCTTTACCAAAGACTATAATCTTATTATAAACTTTTTAAAGGAAGTGTTTCCCGCAAAAATAGTCCAGCGTCTTAACTCGGCACGAGCGTTCCTGACCCGTGCTTTTTCGTCATATCTTAAAGCTCAGCTTATTCTGATGGGCATTACCTCGGCACTTATCACAGTCAGCCTTTGGGTAATCGGAAAAGACTACGCTCTGCTTTGGGGATTGGTCTGCGGATTGGTTGATGCCCTGCCGTTCCTTGGCACGGCCGTTGTGCTACTCCCTTGGGCACTTGCCTCCCTCGCCTATGGTGATATATATACATTTGTTTCTCTGCTCATAATACAGGCACTCGTCTTTGTGGTGAGGCAGGTTGCCGAGCCAAAGGTTGTCAGCCAACAGATAGGAATTCACCCGATACTGACCCTTATAAGTGTTTATGTGGGTCTTCGATTCTTTGGCGTTGCCGGAATGATTTTTGCGCCGGTATTCACTTTGGTTCTTGTAAATTTTTATGTTTCATATAAGGAACATCACGATACCAATTAAAAAAGCTGTTACAAAATGAAGTCATTTCATAACAGCCCTATAAGGACGAAGAGAAAATAGTGCAGAACGGACAAACCAAACCCGCAGGGGCTACCCGAAGGCGTACACAGGTACGTCGAGTGGTGAAGTTTGTTCGTAGCATAAAGCTTTCTAAGCTTTATACGGTCTGTGCATTTTATCACAGTCCGATTTATTTTATTTTTCCTTTTTCAATCAGTGTTACCTTTACTGCTGTCCAGATAAGGGTTGCAACAAGATAAACCGCAACAACAACTATCGGGCCCCAGGAGAACCACCATCTTGAATCTGTCATAAGCGCCGCCTCGTTAACAGAACCAAAGAAACTACGAAGTTGCGGGAAAAAGCCAATCCAAAGTGAGCCGAGTGCCAACACAACAGCAAATACTGCATATCCATAAAATGTACTTGCCTTGTCAAGAAATTTCACTTTGCCGCAGACAAAAAGTGCCGCTGCACAAATCGCAAATACTACTGCCATTGACTTGAGAAGAATCGGCATCGTAAGAACCATATCTCCCGAATATCCGTTTTCAACAAATCTGAGGAGAATTATAACAAGAACTCCCCACGCAAGATTTATCATATATCCGTTTGTTATCTTATCTATCCGTTCTCTTTTAGCACGGTTTCTTTCTCTCTTGATTTCCTGATTCGCTTTAGCTACCATAACAAAAGCCCTATCCTTTCAATAATCTAAAACAGCCCTACATCTCTCCACGGTCATACATTATAACCGGAATAAGCGCACTTGCCACCGTTTCTGTCCTCAAAATCCGTTTACCAAGCCCCACAGCACAAATGCCGTGTTCTATAGCAAAAGCTGCCTCTTCGTCGGAGAATCCTCCCTCCGGTCCCACCATAATTCCAAATTCGGTTGCGTCAGGATTGCTGCGTAAAACATTTTTTAAGTCACATTTACCCTCGTGCCCCAATACTTCGTACGGCATCAACGGAAGCTGAATTTTCGCAAGCATTTCAATTGCTTTTTCAAATGTGACAGGCTCCAACACTTCCGGCACAAGACCTCTGCCGCATTGTTTTGCCGCCTCGACCGAAACCTTGTTCCAGCGTTTCGCTTTTTCAGCACCGGCTGCCGAATTGGCAATCCGTGTAACGCATCTTTCCATCATTACCGGAACAACTCGCATGGCGCCAAGCTCCACAGCTTTTTGCACAATAAGCTCCATCTTGCCCGATTTAGGTAATCCCTGAAAAAGTGTAATCTTGGTTTTCGGCTCAGATAGTGAAAATTCCTTTTTCAGAATTTCGGCTCTGCATACATTCTTTTCTATTGCCGTCAGCCTTGCTGTATACTCATAGCCTGTACCATCAAAAACTAAAATTTCATCGCCGCATTTCATCCGCAGAACCTTTTCAATATGCCGCGAGTCCTCAAATATATCCGCAACATTGTCACTTATATTCTGTGGCTCGGTGAAAAATCTGCGCATAAGCACTTTGTCCTTTCCGGAATAATTTGCCAATGAATTTCATATTCTAATACATTTTAACATATTTAAACTGAAATTTCAACCCGTTTTTTGAATTTTAGCACAATAATTTAATCAACGATAGTACAGCCGATTTAATCTTCTGAATTTTTCTCTGTCTATGTTTTCAAGCTGCGCTCGAGTAATCCTGAACACCCAGTTGCCGTCGGCTCTGCCCGGTGTGTTAAGCCTTGTATCCGCACCGTACCCCAAAAGGTCCTGAACCGGCACAATAACCAAACCGGCTGCACTCTGCCACAAAGTACGAAGCATAGGATCAAAGCCTTTGTTCCAATCCCCGTCATTATATCCGCAGTATTCCAGCATCTCACGACGCAGCTCATCCGAAAGCTCCCAAAGATATCCAAGCAAGGTGTTATTATCGTGAGTTCCCGAATATGCCACACAATTATTTTTGTAGTTATGCGGTTTGTGGGTTGATTCGCCGCCTAAGAATCCAAACTGAAATACTCTCATTCCCGGAAAACCGCTTTCGTCAACAAGTGCATTCACCTCGTCGGTTATGTCACCTAAATCCTCTGCAATAATCAGCTTATCGTCAGCAAGCTCTTTAAGCACTGAAACCAGCTCCATGCCCGGACCTTTAACCCATTTGCCATTTCGGGCTGTCTCCTCACCAGAAGGCACTGCCCAGAATGATTCAATTGCGCGGAAGTGGTCTATCCGCACCCCGTCGAACATTTTTAGCATTGCAGCCATACGGTCGCTCCACCATTTATATCCGCTTTCTTTCATCTTGTCCCAGTTGTATAAGGGATTTCCCCATAGCTGACCGTCCTCGCAAAAATAATCCGGTGGAACACCCGCAACCGCATAAGGAACGTTCTTCTCATCTATCAAAAATTCGTCGGTGTTCTTCCAGACATCCGAGCTGTCCATTGCAACATAAAAAGGAATGTCTCCTATTATCTTTATCCCCTTTTGATTTGCATAAGCCTTGATTTTTGACCACTGCTCAAAAAACTTAAACTGGACAAACTTCCAGCCAAACAAAATCTTTTCATCAGCTTTATCATAATTCCACTCCCACCAAGGCTTTTGCTCGTTTGCTGTTTTTAAAGCCATAAACTCACAAAAATCACATAAATAGGGATTTTCCAAAACAAACTTTTCAATTTTATCCTTATTCAGAGTACGCTCTGACGCCTTAAATAAAAGCTCCAGCCTCTCCTCTCTCAGCCTTTCAAACTCGCACAGATAGAGGGTGTTCTGCCTTGCAGCGTCTAATTCTTCCCTTAGTATAAGTCCCTCATCAAACAGCTGCTCCAAATCAATAAAATATGGATTACCCGCAAATGTTGAATATGACTTATACGGCGAATTGTAATCATCTGCCGGACAAAAGGGCAAAACCTGCCAATATGTAAAACCACAGTCCGCCAGAAAATCCACAAATTCCATTGCTGCCTTGCCAAAGCTGCCGCAGGAATATTCACCCCAAAGTGTTGAAATGTGCATCAGCACGCCGCTCTTTCTATCCATTTATATATCAGCTCCAAAATACATTCTATACATTAATTTTAACACAGCACTTAAAAAAAAGCAATGTTCTCTACCCAATAACCTGATTTTCCCATTTAATATTGTGCAAATTTTTTTGAACAAATGGCATAGACAACACGAAGAGGTTATGCTACAATCTAGTTGATGTAATAATGAATGGGGGAATATTTATGCTACCAAAGGTTAAGGAAGATATGATACTTCAAGTTACACATTTTCCGACAAATTTTCAGGCTGTAATCTTCAGATTATGGGAAATGGTACCTGCAGACCGCATTGCAAAGACTCTTGACACCGACACCGAAACCGTTTGCCGTCTCGCCCGTGATATGGGTCTTGGCGAACAAAAATGGCTTGACAACTGGATGTCGCGAGGATACATTTCCATTCTAAGAAATGTATGGAATCTTCTACCTTATGACCAGATTTGTACTCTGCTTGACTGGAGCGAGGAGCGCCTTGAATACATACTTCGTGAAGATGACTTCCTTGACATCAAGCTGGGTGGCAGACTTAAATTCAACTGCCCGTCCATAAAAGTAAGACCCTTAACTTGCGACGAGAAAGAAAAAACCGCAAAAATCCGTGAGACTATAGAAAAGTACATTCTTCCTCTTGAACAAAATGGCATCGAGAAGCCCTTTGACTTTTTCAACGACCGCTACGCACCCATAGCAAGCAAAAAACTTCTTGAGGTTACGCCGGATAACGGTTGGGGGATAGTATTCCCTGAGGACAATGCCGAGCTTGCCGGATTTGTTGATAACTTCAAAAACGACATCAAGGCTGACTATGGAATTGAATTTACCGGCAACAAAAACGGCAAAATCAATATCCGCCTTGACGTAAAAACCGATGATATTGAATTCCACGAAATCACAATAACTGATAATACTATTGACGTAAACGCAGCTACTCCTCTTGGCGCTATGAGAGCACTTTACTATTTGCAAAGTCTTGCAGAGGGCACAGGAGCGTTCAGCTTCAATAAAAAAACCTATCGCCGCAAAACCAGAATAAAGACCAGATTTATATACTCATTCTGCAGTCTTTACGGTGATGTTTTAGATAAGGATTCACGTATTTCGTTCCCCGACAAATTGCTGCGCGGCTATGCAAAGCAGGGAATAAATGGCGTATGGATTCAGGGTATTCTTTACACACTTGCTCCCTATCCTTTCAAAACGGGGCTTGATACCGGTTGGGAAATGCGTCTTGCCAACCTGAAAGAACTTTGCGAGCGTGCAGCGAAATACGGCATTAAGGTTTATATGTATATAAATGAGCCGAGAGCGCTGCCTCTTGAATGCTTTGACGAACAGCCGCACCTCAAGGGTGCGTCCCTGAAACCCGGAATGGCATGTCTTTGCACCTCTCACCCCGAAACACAGGAATATCTCAAAAACGCGTTGCAGACCGTTTGCAAGCATGCGCCGCTCCTTGGCGGTTTTCTGGATATTACCCAGTCTGAAAATGCCGTGCACTGCTATTCTATGGGAATTGGTGAGACAGCACCGGAACACAGACACATCAAGATCGTTCCCTGTCCGGTATGCAGCAAACGCAAGGCATCTGATGTGACCGCAGAGCTTCTGACAGTTATGGCAGATGCCATCAGCGAGGTAAGCGATGATATAAAACTATTTGTCTACGCTTGGGCGTGGAAAGACCACTTCCTCGACCAACTTGAAGACCTTGTTGAAAAGGTGCCGAAAAATGCCGTTATATTTCAAGTAAGCGAGTCAAAAATGCCCTTTGTACGTGGCGGTATCTCAGACGAAGTCCGCGACTACTCACTTTCGATTGTAGGTCCGGGTGAAGCTGCAAAAGAGCTTTGGGAGCTTTCACGCAAAAATGGGCTTGAAGTTGGAGCAAAGGTTCAGGTTAACAATTCCTGGGAGTGCTCTACCGCACCGTTTCTCCCCGTTTATGAAAAAGTTGCCGAACATATCCAAAACCTCTCTCGCGAGGGTATAGAGCACATTATGCTTTCGTGGACACTGGGCGGATATATGTCGGACAATATCCGTATTGCATCGGCATACTTTTTCGAGGATGAGGTCAGCACAGATGATCCATACGATATTGTTTTAAAAAATTCATACGGCGAATATGCAGAAACCATTAAAGCCGCTGCAAATCATTTTTGCAAAGGCTTCAGTGAATATCCGTTCAACACCACCCACATATATTTTGGTCCGTCAAATGCAGGAGCATCAAACCTGCTTTACCCCAAGCCCACAGGGCTTGACTCAACAATGACCTGCTTCCCATACGACGACCTTGACGGCTGGTGCGGCGTTTACACGCCCGAAGTCCTGCAAAGCCAGTACTCCAAGCTATGCGAAGAATGGGAAAAGGGATTAAGTCTGTTAAAAGACATTCCACCTTGTGAGTTCTACGATATGGCAGTTTATGGTTATACACTTTTTAAAGCTGCTCTTAACCAGATAAGTTACTATATTCTGCGAAAAAAGGGCGACACCGATAAAATGCGCAAGATTGTAAAATCAGAAAAAGAACTTGCTCTTATGGCATATGAAATACTTCTACGCAACAGTTCAATCGGTTATGAGGCGGCAAATCATTACTACATAAGCCGTACCACATTGCGTGAAAAAATTGTCCAATGCGATTATTTGTTTTAATAAAAAAGTGGCAGAGAGTATACTCTGCCACTTTTTATTTATATT
The DNA here is from genome assembly GCA_045120135.1 of Monoglobaceae bacterium. Taxonomy (GTDB): domain Bacteria; phylum Bacillota; class Clostridia; order Monoglobales; family Monoglobaceae; genus SIG440. The sequence continues at coordinate 164,492 of JBGVEN010000015.1, forward strand.
TTGTATGCTTTTTCAGTTGGAATTGCAAACACCATTCCGCTCGCATCCGAGGTAAGTCCAAACTCCTTATTTACTTCTTCCATAATCTGCTTACTCACTTTAAGCGGTGCAAGTATAAACAGGATTTCACGTTCGCCATCCATTCCCACGTTGCCAAGCTCTGCAAATTGTTCAACATCCGCCAGTCTTCCTTTAACAATCGTACCGCCCGTTGCTCCGGCTTTGCGTGCAACCTGCATTACATCATCAGTGAATCCTTCATTAACCGATATAACAATCAGATTGTTGTGATGTTCGTTTTTCATAGAACCATCCCCCTTTTCTGTATTCTTACTAATGTTAAAATTCAGCACTTCGGTCAGAACTCTACTTGCAGCAGAAATCTCCAGAATTATCATAAGCCCGCCGTACTTTGAATGGCTTTCGAATGCTGTTCCAAAGTTTGCCATCATATCCTTGACGGCACTCTCCGCACCAAGACTTATAATTACATCTTTATCATTAGAACCAAGTCCGAATATATCCATCATTTCAGTTGGTGCAGTACCAAATCCAACGGTTTGATAATTTACCCTAATATTGAGATTTTCCAATTCTTTGATAAGTTTTTTACCCTTATCGCGCTCTACTATCGATAAAAGCATCATTGCTCTTTTACTCATCTATTTCCGCCTCCTCATCAAAGAATATAATGTCGTCCTGTATCATACTGATTTCAAAATGCAGCTTCTTAAGTTTTCTTGCACGCTTTCGCCTTTCGTACAAGCCTAAAATCTGAATGGTAATAAGTGGTGTCATAGCAATCATAGCTACAATACCAAAGGCATCTGTCATCAGATTTCCGCCTATTGCCTCGCAGGCACCCATCGCAAAGGGAAGCAAAAATGTTGATGTCATCGGTCCGCTTGCAACACCGCCTGAGTCAAACGCAATACCCGTGTAGATATTTGGCACAAAAAAGCTTATGACAAGAGATACTGCATAACCAACAATTAAAAACGGCATTATCGGAATACCGGTGAGTACTCTCAGCATCGAAATGCCGACCGAAGCAGACACACCAACTGAAAGTGCAACTGCAACCGACTTCTGCGATATACCACCGTTCGTTATTTCACTTACCTGTCTTTTAAGCGAATGCACCGCAGGTTCAGCAGAAACAACAAAGTAACCCATAAGCATACCTATCGGTATAAGCAAATTTTTAATCGTGCTTCCAGCAATCTTTGCACCAAGCAATCTGCCTGCCGGCATAAATCCGACATTCGCACCGGTCAGAAACATAACAAGACCGATATATGTATACACAAAGCCGACAGACATTTTAAGGATATAATGTATATGAAATCTTCTTGTGACAAGCTGAAAAATAATAAACAGTAAAACAATCGGAACAAAGGCAACTGCAACTTCCTCTGCAAAGAGCGGTAAAGCAAGAGTAAACTGATGAAATGCTTCCGTTGTTGTTAGAACATTTATTATCTCATAAGCCGATGTTGCTGCATGAGGCTTAAAGAATATGCTTAACAAAAGCACCGAAAGAATAGGGCCTATACTGCAAAGTGCAACCAGACCAAAGCTGTGCTCGCCCGTGTTCTTTCCCTTTTTACTTGACGCAAGGCCTGCGCCCAGAGCCATTATGAATGGTACTGTAATGGGTCCGGTTGTAACACCGCCGGAGTCAAATGCGGTTGGAACAAACTCGCTTGGTGCAAAAAAGGATAAGCCAACAATCAGAATATAGAATACCAAAAGAAGCCCTCTCAGCGGGATTTTCTTTTTATTCCTAACCAATGTAATGCTAAGGAAAACTCCCACACCAATCCCAACACAAACAATCAACATTGCATTGGGGATTGTGGGGACCTGCTGGGCAAGCACCTGCAAATCAGGCTCCGACACCGTAATCAAAAATCCAAGAATGAAGCAAATAATAAGCGAAAGTATTATTTTGTTGTTCTTATTTAACGATTTACCAATTCCGTCGCCCAAAGGTTCCATAGAAATTCCCGAACCTACTGTAAAAAAGCTCATTCCTAAAACAAGCAGAGTAGTCCCGAATAAAAACAGAACCAGCACCCCAGTATCCAGCGATACACAGGTAACAGAAAGCACAAGAACAATAATCGCAATCGGCAAAACCGATGTTAGTGATTCTTTAATTGATGCGAAAATATGCGTCATTTTATAAAGCTCCCCATTTTAAACTTTTCTCAGATTGTGCTGCAAATTCAATAGGCAACAAATTTTTAATTTCTCTCCAAAACTTCTTTAAGGTAAATACCGGTATACGACTCCTTGCATTTTGCCACTTGTTCCGGAGTGCCGCAGGCAACCACCTCGCCGCCGCGATTTCCACCCTCGGGTCCAAGGTCAATTATATAATCGGCAGTTTTAATTACATCCAGATTATGCTCGATAAGAATTACTGTGTTCCCTGCATCAACCAGTCTTTGCAGCACTTCTATAAGCTTATGAACATCTGCGGTGTGCAGACCCGTTGTCGGCTCGTCCAGAATATATACTGTTTTGCCGGTACTGCGTTTGCTGAGCTCGGTTGCAAGCTTTACCCTCTGTGCCTCACCACCCGAAAGTGTTGTCGACGACTGTCCGATTTTGATATATCCGAGGCCCACCTCGTAAAGAGTCCTCAGCCGGTTCGCAATTTTAGGAATATTTTCAAAGAACTCAACGCCTTCTTCAACCGTCATTTCCAGTACATCACTGATATTTTTCCCCTTATACTTAACTTCAAGAGTCTCACGGTTATAGCGTTTGCCACCACAGACCTCGCAGGGCATATATATATCCGGCAAAAAGTGCATCTCTATTTTGATAATTCCGTCGCCCTGACAGGACTCGCATCTTCCGCCCTTGACATTAAAGCTGAATCTGCCCGGACTGTAACCCCGTGATTTTGCCTCAGGCGTTGCCGCAAACAAATTGCGGATATCGCCGAAAAGTCCCGTATAGGTTGCCGGATTGGAGCGTGGAGTTCTGCCGATTGGCGATTGGTCAATGTTGATAACCTTATCAAGATATTCCAGTCCGGTAATATTCTTATATTTACCGGGCTTTTGCTTTGCGTGATTAAGTTCATTAGCAAGAACCTTATACAAAATCTCGTTAATAAGCGAGCTTTTTCCACTGCCCGAAACACCTGTAACACAAGTCGCTGTACCAAGCGGAATTTTTACCGTTATATCTTTGAGGTTGTTCTGTGAAGCACCAACGACTTTCAGAAATTTTCCATTGCCACGGCGTCGTTCTTCGGGAACGGGAATTTTCTTTTTACCACTGAGATAAAGTCCTGTCTCGGATTTCTCACACTTCTTAATATCCTCAACTGTACCCTCAGCAATAACCTCACCGCCGTGAATACCTGCACCCGGACCGATATCTACTATATGGTCAGCCGCATACATTGTATCCTCATCGTGCTCTACCACAATCAATGTGTTACCCAAATCACGGAGGCGTTTCAGCATTTCAATCAGCTTGTGGTTATCCCTTTGGTGAAGACCTATACTCGGCTCATCAAGAATATAAAGAACACCCATAAGACCCGAGCCAATCTGGCTTGCAAGACGGATACGCTGAGCCTCACCGCCCGATAGAGTTCCGCTGGAACGGGAAAGGGTAAGGTAGTCGAGACCCACGCTGACCAGAAACTTCATTCTGTCTTTTATTTCCTTTAATATCTGATTACCGATTAATTTCTCTCTCTCACTAAGCTCAATTTTATCAAAAAACTCCAGACCCTCACTAATTGAAAAGTTGCAAACCTCGTTAATATTGAGACCCTTTACAGTTACCGCAAGGCTCTCTTTACGCAGTCTTGTGCCACCGCAATCAGGACAGGGCATTGAGTACATAAGCTCCTGAATTTCACGCTTTGCCCATTCGGAATTTGTTTCGTTATATCTTCTTTCAATATTATTTAAAAGTCCTTCAAATCTGGCATACTGCTCACCCTTAGCATATTTGCGTTCATAGGAAAGTCGAATTTTGTCACCGCCTGTCCCGTGCATAAGAATATCCACAATATCTTCAGGCAAATCCTTGAACGGAGTATCAAGACTAAACCCGTAGTTTTCCGAAAGACCTTTATAGTACATTGCGGAAATGCTGGTTTTATCAGTTCCGGTCCAGCCATAGCAATTAATTGCACCCTCATTAATACTTTTAGTCTTGTCAGGAATAAGCTTATCAGGGTCAATAATCTCCACGCTTCCCAGTCCCATACAATGGGGACACGCACCGTAAGGTGTATTGAACGAGAACATACGTGGCGTAAGCTCCTCAATATTAATTCCACAATCGTCGCAGGCATAGTTCTGGCTGAACATCATTTCGCTGTTGTCGTCGGGCAGCTGTATAACAACGAGACCATTAGCCATCTTAAGTGCAGTTTCAAGGGAATCGGTAAGTCTTTTTTCAATTCCTTCACGCACAACAAGGCGGTCAACCACTATTTCGATATTATGCTTCTTCTGTTTATCCAATACGATTTCATCCGAGGCTGGGTCATACGTCTCGCCATCAACACGCACTCGAACAAAGCCGTCTTTAACAGCCTTTTCAAAAACCTTTGAATATTCGCCCTTACGACCTCTGACTACCGGAGCAAGAACCTGAAACTTAGTTTTTTCGGGTAATTCCAGCACGGCATCGACAATCTGGTCGATTGACTGGGAATGTATTTCCTTGCCACACTTAGGACAATGGGGAACACCAATGCGGGCATACAGAAGTCTTATATAGTCATAAATCTCCGTGACCGTACCCACAGTTGAACGGGGATTTTTGCTCGTCGTCTTCTGGTCAATGGAAATTGCCGGAGACAAGCCGTCGATTGACTCCACATTAGGCTTTTCCATCTGGCCAAGGAACTGACGGGCATACGCTGAAAGCGATTCTACATACCGCCTTTGTCCCTCTGCATAAATCGTTTCAAATGCAAGAGACGACTTGCCCGAACCGCTGAGTCCGGTCAACACAACCAGCTTGTCACGGGGAATTTTTACATCTATCCCCTTGAGGTTATTCTCCCTTGCTCCTTTAATATCTATATATTTATGCATCACTGTTCTCCTTGTATTCTCTTTATCTCATCACGCAGCTTCGCCGCAAGCTCAAACTGCAACAGTTCTGCCGCCTTCTTCATCTCAACCGTTAACTCCGCAATTGTCCTTTCGGCAACAACTGCACTGTCAGGCTGTTTTGTTCTTGGCTTTGCTTCGTCACCGCTCACTGTTGCCTCAATAACATCACGAACATCCTTTTTGATTGACTGCGGAGTAATCCCGTGTTCTTCATTGTATTCACTCTGGATTTTCCGACGGCGTTCTGTCTCGGTAATCGCACGATGCATTGAGCCTGTAATCCTGTCTGCGTACATTATTACCGAACCGTTTGCGTTTCGTGCCGCACGGCCTATGGTCTGGATAAGCGAAGTATCGGAACGCAGAAAGCCTTCCTGGTCGGCATCAAGGATAGCAACCAACGAAACTTCGGGAATATCAAGGCCCTCTCTAAGGAGGTTTATTCCCACAAGAACATCAAACACACCAAGACGAAGGTCACGGATAATCTCCATTCGTTCAATGGTCTCAACCTCAGAGTGGAGGTATCTTACCTTAACGCCCATTTCTGCAAAGTAATCCGTTAATCGTTCCGCCATCTTTTTGGTGAGAGTGGTAACAAGCACCCTCTCGCCCTTCTCGGTACGGGCACATATCTCGCCATAAAGGTCTTCCACCTGACCCTCTACGGGACGGACATCAATCTTCGGGTCAAGCAGACCTGTCGGTCGGATTACCTGCTCTACCACCTGCGATGAGCGTTCAGTCTCAAATTCAGCAGGTGTTGCACTTACAAAAATTGCTTGATTTATATGGTCGTAGAATTCATCAAAATTAAGGGGTCTGTTATCGTATGCTGACGGAAGACGGAATCCGTACTCCACAAGATTTGTCTTTCGGGCACGGTCGCCGGCATACATTGCACGAACCTGCGGAATTGTAACATGGGACTCATCAACTATCAGCAAAAAGTCCTTGGGCAAATAGTCAAGCAGAGTAAACGGTGGACTACCCTCCGCTCTTCCGCTTATATGCCGTGAGTAGTTCTCTATGCCCTGACAAAATCCCGTTTCGCGAAGCATTTCCATATCATACTGGGTTCGCTGTCTTATACGCTGTGCCTCAATCAACTTGTCGTCTGCCTCAAACTCTTTAACCCGTCTTTCCATCTCGTCAAGAATTGCAGGAACGGCACGGTCAAGCTTCTCCTTACCGGCAACATAATGCGATGCCGGATAAATTGCACAATGCTTCAGTACCGAAATTACCTCGCCCGTTACCGAGCCGATTTCCGCAATCCGGTCAACCTCGTCACCGAAGAATTCTATACGAATTGCATTACCACTGGAATATGACGGAAATACATCAATAACATCCCCACGAACGCGAAACTTATTACGTGAAAAATCCACATCGTTACGCTCGTACTGAATTTCAATCAGTTTTTTTATTACCTCGTCACGGTCGGCAATATTGCCTGTTCGTAGAGACACCACCATATTGTTATAATCAATCGGGTCGCCCAGACCATAAATACAGGACACGCTTGCAACAATGATTACATCCTTGCGTTCAAACAACGCAGCAGTTGCAGAATGCCTGAGCTTATCAATATCATCATTGGTCTGAGCATCCTTTTCAATGTATGTGTCGGAGTGCGGAATATACGCTTCGGGCTGATAATAGTCATAATACGAAACAAAATATTCCACAGCATTTTCGGGGAATATCTCCTTAAATTCACTGCAAAGCTGTGCGGCAAGGGTTTTGTTATGTGCAAGCACAAGTGTCGGCTTGTTTACATTTTTAATAACATTAGCCATTGTAAAGGTTTTGCCCGAGCCGGTAACGCCCAATAAGGTCTGGAACTTATCACCACGTAAAACGCCACGGCTTAGTTTTTCAATAGCCTGCGGCTGATCGCCGCTTGGTGCATATGGCGAATGTATTGTAAATTCCGGCATTTGCAAAACCTCCTTTTTTTATATTAACTGAATTTCATACTCACTCTCTAAGTCTTTCTGAGTTTTCACCTTTTTAAGATATCCATTCTGGCGAATGCTGTAGCATTCTTCTCCGGATATAATTACGCTGTCTAAAAACTTTATATCAACAGCTGCAAAAGCATCGTTCAATTGACGGGACAGAGAAATATCCTCAAACGAAGGTGCAGCGCTTCCGCAAGGATGATTATGGACCACAAGAGCCACAGCCGCATTGTCGTAAATCGCCTGTTTTACCACCTGTTTGGGATGTATGTAGGTATGTGTTTCACCGCCCTTTGAAATCCGGCTGACACAGCGCAGCCTGAATGATGAGTTCAAGCTAAAAAGATATGCCTCCTCAAGCATTTTGCCATAGAAAAATGTGGATGCGTAATCCTTTATCTCTTTCTCGGTAAACAGACGTGGTGGTTGATTATATTTAAGATTTCTTTCGGTTATCCCCAAAAGCGACGGCAATATTTTTAGGAATTTTGCAGTTCTTTCGCCAATATCCTTAAACTCCGTCAATTGTTCAACATCTGCATTAAATACGCCCGAAAGAGAACCAAAGCGTTTAAGCAACTCATGGGCTAATTCATTGACATTTTTTCTCGGGATGACTGAAAACAGAATATATTCAAGCTGCTCGTGGGGTTCAAGAAATTCTAATCCGTCTCTGGCAACCTTTTTATCAAGTCGCTCTCGGTGTTTGTCATGTATTCCGTCACTCACTTATCCCGCCTCCTTAGTCTGACCAATACTTCTTCAAAATAATCCGGTGCAGCTTTTTCAAATTCCATGTATTCTCCCAAAACCGGATGGATAAAACCAACCTTTCGCGCATGAAGGAGCTGACCATTTAGCTTAAACTCCTCCTTTTTTCTGCCATAGACCGGGTCACCAACTATCGGATGTCCGTTCTTTGACATATGAACCCGTATCTGGTGAGTTCTGCCCGTTTCAAGCCGGCATCTCACCAAAGTATATTGGTCAAATCTCTCCAAAACATAAAAGTGCGTTACCGCATCTCTTGAATTTTTGTATTTAATTGTCATTTTTTTACGGTCTTTCGGGTCTCTGCCGATTGGAGCATCTATCGTACCCGAATCCTCTTTTATTTTGCCGTGAACAAGCGCCATGTATTCGCGGGTAAGGCTATGAGCCTTTATCTGCTCTGAAAGACCAAGATGGGCACGGTCGTCCTTGGCAACAAGCAAAAGTCCGCTTGTGTCTTTGTCTATTCGATGGAGTATTCCGGGACGTACCTCCCCGTTTATTCCGGACAGATTATCACCGCAATGCGCCATAAGGGCATTCACCAAAGTCCCCTCAAGGTTGCCTGCGGCAGGATGAACCACCATTCCCTGAGGCTTGTTGACAACAAGCATATGCTCATCCTCGTAGACTATATCAAGCGGTATTTCCTCCGCCTTTAACTCGGTATCCTTTGGCGGCGGAATTGTCAGCTCAATTTTATCGCCCTCGCGCAGTTTATAATTTGCCTTTACGACACTACCATTTACCTTAATATTTCCATCCAAAATCAGCTTTTGTATTCTTGACCTTGTAAGCTCGGCATTTGACTCGGCAAGAAACACATCCAGCCTTGTACCCGAAGTTTCAACGCAAATCTGCATTTTTTTCTGCCTCCTTCGAGTATGATTTAAGCTTGTCCTCAATAAAAAGTACAAAAATCGCAATCAATCCTGCGCCAATACACACAAAAATATCAGCAATATTGAACACGGGGAAATCAATAATCCTGAAATCAAGAAAATCAACCACAAAGCCCAGAGTAATTCTGTCAATCATATTTCCGACTGCACCTGCTAAAACAAAGCAAAGTCCCAAGCTAAGAGTTTTTGAACGGTTTTTATACTTCCAGAATGCATAGACAATTACCGGAATTGCAACCAATGCCACTATAACAAAAAACCATATTTTATTCTGAAGTATTCCAAATGCAGCGCCTCTGTTTTCAACATAAGTTAAATGAAATACACCCTCCAAAATCGGTATACTGCCTATTTGAGAAAGGTCTGTTCTTGCCCAAAGCTTCACCAGAAAATCCAGCACTATTATCCCTATGCACAAAGCAAAATAAAACATAATTTTTCTCCGTTAAAAATTTTAAATAAACGGCATAACCGCTTTTGTTTTTATCAAGTATACCGGGAAAATCCTATTATACCAAAAATCTGTTTCCCAAGGACATACCTCGGGAAACAGATTGCCATATCAAAAGTCTTTTAATTATTCAGCATCCGCTGCAGGTTCTTCCGTTTCATCAGTATCTGCTGCAACATACTCGCCCTTTTCATTAACAGTCAGCTTGGGAAGCTCCATTGTAACCCGTTCCAGCTTTTCAAGAGTCGACATAACCTGTTCAGGCTGGTCATCAGTAACAGGCTCAAGTTCAACATGCTTGGGTTCAACCTTAATATCGGTGGTGTTTGCCGTGGGCATACTGAATTCCTTAACTATATCAAGCTGTGAAGTCAGAAGCGAAATGATCCTTGTTCTGAAAACTTCAACGCTACGTTTCATTTCCTCATACTCGTAGCTTACGCGAGTCACTTCACGGCTGGCATCGGAAAGCAGTTGGGATGCCTTTGTTTCAGCATCGGCAATAATATTCTCCGCTTTCTTTTTAGCATTCTGAACAACCTCATCGCCTGCACTCTGGGCAACAAGAATTGCACTCTGGAGAGCCTCCTCCATCGCCTTATACTGTTTAATCGCATTAGACAGCATATTAATTTTATCTTTGTTTGCAAGATTTTCTTTGTAGATAAGCTCATAGTTCTCGCTGATTACGTGCATAAACTCCTGAACTTCAACCTTATTATAGCCCGAAAGCTCCTTTTTAAATTTTCTGTTTTCAATTTCCAATGGTGTCAGCATAAAGAATCACCTCTAAAAAATTTAAAATTTGTTGCTATATCGCTTTTTCAATGCAAACCCCAAGCCGTCCTTTTTTTGTGGAATTAATAGGCTCAGCCAGCCTGAACCTACCCTTTCCCCGAACCGAAAAGGTATCTCCCGGATTTATTTGCAATGATACATTGTCGCATTCCAGCCAGTTAACACTGACTCTCTTGCTTTTTATAACCTCCGCCGCAACACTGCGTGAGGTTTTAAGTGCCGCTGCAACAATACAATCCAGCCTAAGTGCAGCAACAGTTGTGCGTATCTCCTCGACCTTGCGCCCCGGCACTTCAATTTCATCAGTTGCGACTTTACGAATTTTCACACCGCATCTTCCCACCTTATCAAGATTGGAAATTATGTAGTCACCAATATCGTCTGCCGCAAATACCAAGGTCTTATCCTCAAGGCACAGTATATCACCTATTTTTTCACGGCGAATACCGAGTCCTAAAAGACTTCCCAGAAAATCCCGATGATTTAATGTCCCTATATCTCTGCCGTAAATTTCAAGCACCGAGATAAACTCTGCTTCCGCACCATCCTCAGCATATTCAGGAAGTGCAACAAACATACACCTCTCAGCATCGGGATAACCGCCGTAAAATATCATCCGGATATTTGCCGCACATATCTGCCTTTGATGCGCTTTTATGAATGCCGCCTCAGCAGGGGTCAAAAACCCCAACGCCTTAGCAATATATTGCTTTTCGCAAAGCGTCACAGTATCCTTAGCCTTTGCAAGCAGCATTTTTTCGTCAATACCCTGCTGCATTAGTTATTCCAGGGAAAAATTCCTTTGTTGCGAAGCTCGTCTTTAAAATCGCCCATAATACCCACATTGTATGGTGCAATAAGAAAAATTCCGTTTGAAACCTTTTGAATATTTCCGTCAAGAGCGTAAACTGCACCACTGAGAAAATCAACTATTCTGCGTGCAACGTCTCTTTCAACAGATTCAAGATTCATAACAACAGGCTTTTTGCTCTTTAAGTGGTTTGCAATATCTCTTGCATCTTCAAAGCTTTCCGGCTGAAGAACAACCAGCTTGAGCTGTGCAGTTGTATGAATTTTTACAACCTTATTACGTTTGCCACCAACTTCAAGGGTTTCACTTTCGTCAGCTTCAAAAACAGAGCTGTTTGAAAACTCGCTGTTTTCAAGCAAATCCTCCTCATAATCATCGCCTGTGTCAAAACCGATAAGATTAAGCATTTTGTTTACAATACTCATTATATTTTCCTCCTCGGAGCTTTATATAAAAGTTTAATAATATTCACAAATTTAATTATATCATAAAAAAATCATTTTGTATAGTCCCGTTTTCCAAAAATTCCGGTACCAACTCTAACCATTGTTGCACCGTGCTTTATTGCCAACACATAGTCATTGGTCATACCCATTGAAAGTTCATCCATAGACACTGCAGGGATATTCTGCATCTTAATATCCTCTGCCAGTTTTTTCATTCTTTCAAACACTCGAACAAGTAAATCCTCATCATCCGTAAACGGGGCAACGGTCATAAGACCCTTGATTTTTACATTATCAAATTCAGCAGAGATCCTGCGGCAAAGCTCCTCACATTCTTCGGGGTTTATCCCAAACTTGCTTTCCTCGCCCGAAACATTGACCTCAAGCAAAATTTTCTGCATCTTACCGTACTTTTTTGCCTGCCTATCAATTTCCTTTGCCAAATCAAAGCTGTCAACCGAATGGATAAGCTCCACCTTATCTATTATATACTTAACTTTGTTTTTTTGCAAGTGTCCAATAAGATGCCAGCAAACCGGCTTTACTCTTTCGAACTTTTCCATAACCTCCTGAACACGGTTTTCGCCAATATCTGTCACGCCAAGGTCTATTGCCTCGTTCATCACATCCGTGCCATAGGTTTTTGTTACTGCAATAAGAGTTATATCCTCATATTTTCTGCCGGCTTCCTCTGCCGCAGCTTTTATATTTGCACGAACCTTCTCGAGGTTCTCGCTTATATATGACATTTTACCTCACAACCTTGCCGTCATAAAGATTTTTTGCACTGACAATAAGCTCATCATAGAGTTTGAGCGGACTGTTCCCGTCTGCAGTATTATCCGCTTTTTCAGAAACAACAACCCAAGTTTTACCGCTGTATATAAGGTCTACCGGCAAAAATCTTGCCTTATCGTTGCGTATAACATAAACACCCATTGTTGTTCCGTCCATACGGAGACTTTTTGCCGGAATTCTGTATCCGTCATAGCTACTCTTTACAAATTCGACATTCACCCTCGACGATGAATATATCATATCAACATACTTGTTTGAATTAACGACCAATATAACCTTACCCGATACCTCAGGCGTTATATTTGTAACCGTTCCCTCAACTGTATCAACGCTTATATCAGGGAAACGAAGTTTAAGTCTGCTGCCAATCTGCAACCCCTCTACCTCATCGGCAGGAACTTTAGCCGCAATACTCCACGAAAAATTATTTACAATTTTACCGATAGGTTCACCGGAATTTGCATATTCAGCGGTTTTCGCCTCTGCATGAAGCCTGTCCAGCTCTTTCAGATATTCAGGCGTGATTTCCTCAAGAGCCTTTAAGGTGAGCTTGTCCTCAAGTCCATCTATTCTTGCAGTGAACGCTCCTGTTTTGGGTGCGTGCACCAGGGTTCTTTCAATGTTATACTTTTTTTCAACAGCGGTCTTTTCTGCCTGAAGCCTTTTTATCTCCGCATTGTTGTCAACAGCCTGTATCTCGCCGGTAATAATCCGACGTTTTTCGATCAAGGAATTTACAGCTTCTTCTATTTCGGCCACATTCTCAAGATTGCCAGTGTGACCCAGTGCGGGAATTCTTTTAAGCGATTGAGAGATTGTCTGTTCAATTTTCGCAGTGTCATTACTGAATACATCACCTGTAAGTGCCGTACCTGACAGTTTTTCAAGCTTTTCTTCAAGATTCTTAAGCTCGTTATTCGCCGAAATGTTTATCTCGTTCTTATAAATATGCATAACAGTTTCGCCAAGACTCACACGTTCGTCCTCTGCCATAACGCAGTAAAGATACCCGGATGACGGAGCATTTATAACAGTCTGTTCTCGGAAGATATACCCTTCTGCCGAAATAAGGTCTTCTTCTGCCCCGCTGCGCACGACTGTGGTTGTCATACGATTGCCATAGCTAAGCACAGAATTGACCGAAATAACCAGCACAAACGCAAGAACCAGAAAGCCCAGAAAGCCGCCACGTTTTTTTGTTATGCGTTTTGAAGATTTTCTGTTTTTATCCATAAGTAAAATCCTCACTTCGTTAATTATATTGTATCAAATTATTTAAGAAAAGTAAAACATTTTTCTAAAACTTTTTCGTAAAATTCCCCATCATCAGCATCAAACCACACAATATCGGGGTTCCGCCTGAACCAGGTAAGCTGACGTTTAGCATACCTGCGGCTTTCCATCTGAATTTTCTCAACAGCAGCATCATAGCTACATCTGTTCTCTAAATATTCAATCAATTCCTTGTAGCCAATCGCCTGCATTGCTGTTGTATCCTCATCGATACCTCTTTGCCAAAGCTCTTTAACCTCTGCTAAAAGACCCTTTTTAAGCATTATGTCCACACGAAGATTAATGCGTTCATAGAGCCGTTCACGGTTTCTGTCAATACCGATAATAAGTGCATCATATACCGCATCCCTAACCGACTCAAGATTGACCTGAGTAAAGGTCTTTCCCGTTACCTTACACACCTCAAGCGCACGAATAACCCGTCTGACATTATTGGGGTGAATTTTTTCCGCCGCTTCGGGGTCAGCCTTTTGCAGCAGATTATGCACCGCATCGTTTCCCTCGGCTTCTGCCAATCTCTGCATTTCGTCACGAAAATTGGGGTCGGAATCAAAATCTGCAAAGCTTATATTGTTCAAAACGCTGTCCATATAAAGACCCGTTCCACCCGCAATAACCGGAACCTTGCCGCGTGTAAGAATATCATCTATACAAGCTCTTGCATCTTCTACAAAGTCTGCAACACTGTATCGCCGCTCCGGCTCAACAAAATCAAGCATATGATGTGGTATCCCCTGCATTTCTTCTTCATCAGGTTTGGCTGTGCCAATGCTCAAGCCTTTATAAATCTGCATAGAATCGCAGGAAACTATCTCGCCATCAACCGCCTTGGCAATCTCCACCGCCAGAGCAGTCTTGCCCGAAGCCGTTGGCCCCGCAACAGCAATTATTTTATTCTGCATAGCTAAACAATCCTTTTAAACATCTTTTCAATCTCGTACTTGGTAAAGGCAATTTTTATAGGTCTGCCGTGAGGACAGGTTGTAATTCCGTCTTTCTCCAATTCCTCAACCACCTTTACAAGAGCCTCAAGTTCAAGATGGCTGAGGGCTTTATTCGCCTTTATGGCATACTTGCACGAAATCATATCCAAAAGCCGCTCCTCAAATGATAAAAGCCCCATAGGTCTGCCATCCTTTAAAACTGCAATTACCTCTGCTGCGAGGCTCTTGACTTCGTCCTCGTCGCCGATAAGCGGAGTTTCCCTGATAATAACCGAGCTTCTGCCAAATTCCTCCATCTCAAAGCCCATGTTCGAAAGCATCTGCGAATTATCCTTAACCGCCTGCAGCTCTACCCCATCAACCTCAAGAACAATAGGTGTAAGCAGCATCTGTCCCGAAGTTTTTTTTCTTGTATAGTCCGCTTTCAGCGTCTCAAACCGCTTTCTCTCGTGTGCTGCATGCTGGTCAATAAGATACATATTATCGCCCTGTTGACACACAAGATACGTGTCAAATACCTGACCCACAACTTTTACGGGAAGTCTCTGCTCAACCACCTCGCAAGTCTGCTCTTCAAACATAGCAAGCTGCTCTGTCTTCTGCACCTCTATCGCGGTTTGTTCAGCCTCACTCTGTGGCTTTTCTTCCGTCTGCGGTTGAGTTTTCGGTTTTTGCTCAAATCTCTCGAAAAATTCATTAATCATTGGGGTAGGCTCGTTGAATGCCGTAACCCGTCTTGTTTCTTTTTCAAATACACTTGTATCGGGAACAGTATTTTGCATAAATTCCCTGATAACCTTGCGCTCCGGCACAGAAACCTCCGGCTTTGTCTCAGGTACACAATCTCTTTTCACCACAGCAACAGGTGCAACCCTCGGTTCAGATACAGGTGCCGTCGGTATTGTCTGCGCAATCGGCTGATAAAGTGCATTTTTTACCGCTGCGTGGACTATGTTATATATTTCCTTTTCGTTTGCAAACTTAATTTCGGTTTTAGCAGGGTGAACATTTACATCAACAAGCTGCGGCGAAAGGTCAATGTTCAGCACAAAGAACGGGAATTTGCCCGTCATCAGAACATTTCTGTACGCTTCCTCAACCACCTTGGATACCACATGATTTTTGATATATCTGCCGTTGACAAGCAGGGTCTGGCGAGTTCTGTTGCCCCGTGCAAGCTCTGCCTTGCCCACTATTCCGTGAACACGCACGCCGTGCTCACTGTAATCTGCCTCGTGCACCGCCTTGGCGTGGTCAATTCCGTAAATATTAAGTATAACATTCTTAAGCTGACCGTCACCGGAGGTTGAAAAAATCTCCTTGCCGTCACTGATATATCTGAACGCAACCGACGGATTGGCAAGAGCAATTCTGCTTAAAACATCGGTTACATACCCTGCCTCGGTTGAGTCCTTTTTCAGAAACTTCATTCGCGCAGGGATATTGGCGAACAAATTTTCAACAATCATTGTTGTGCCGAAGTTGCAGGCTACATCGCATTTTGGCGATACTACGCCGTGCTTAACCGTCATTTTGGCACCCTCTTCTGCGTCACGGCACCTCGTAAGCACCTGAACCTCTGCTACGGCACAGATACTTGCAAGAGCCTCGCCACGAAAGCCCATTGTCTGAATTTCGTATAAATCTTCTATCTCATGGAGTTTACTTGTTGCATGGCGAATAAAGGCAAATTCAAGTTCATCTTTCGGAATTCCCTTGCCGTTGTCCTGCACCGATATGTACTTGATACCGCCGTTTTTTATCTCAATACTAATTTCGTTTGCACCGGCATCTATCGAATTTTCAACCAGTTCCTTGATTGCAGCTGCCGGCCTTTCAACCACTTCACCTGCGGCAATTTTATCCGCAACCGCTTGTGGTAGCACTTTAATTTCTGCCATACAACCACCTCCTTTAATTTGTTAATCTAATGATTTCGCTTTCGCCTTAAGTGCATAAAGCTTAGTCAACGCCTCCATAGGCGACATAGAATCAAGGTCAAGCGCCTTTATTTCCGCAACAACCTCGTTTTCCTCAAGTTGCATAAAACTGAGTTGTTCAGGCTCTTCAACAATTTGCTTTGGTGCAGCTTTCATCTTTGCCGTACCCCGAACATTATTTCCGCCATCCCGTGCCTCAAGGTCGACCAAAATTTGCTTCGCTCTGCGGATAACCTCTTTTTTCACGCCTGCAAGCGCCGCAACCTCCACACCGTAACTACCGTCAGCACCGCCACGGATAATTTTACGTAGGAAGGTTATGTCATCACCCTTCTTTTTAACCGCACTGCAATAGTTCTTGACATTCGGCTCACGTTCTTCAAGCTCGCTCAGCTCGTGATAGTGCGTTGCAAAAAGGGTCTTTGCTCCGCATTTCTTTTTGTCTGCAATATATTCAACCACCGCCCAGGCAATACTAAGTCCGTCATAGGTGCTTGTACCTCTGCCGATTTCATCAAGAATAATCAGGCTCTTAGAGGTTGCATTGTCAAGTATGTACGCTACCTCGGTCATTTCCACCATAAATGTACTCTGTCCGGCAGAAAGGTCATCGGATGCGCCCACTCGGGTAAATATTTTATCAACTATTCCAATTTCAGCTGAAGCCGCTGGAACAAACGAGCCAATCTGTGCCATAAGCACGATAAGGGCCGTCTGTCGCATATAAGTAGACTTACCTGCCATATTCGGTCCGGTAATAATCGCAATCTGGCGTTCACCGCAGTCAAGCTCCGAATCGTTGGGTATAAATATATTTTTGGAATTTATGCTCTCAACCACCGGATGCCTGCCGTCCTTTATTTCAATTCTGTCAGACATATTCATTACCGGCTTGGTGTAACGGTTCTTTTCCGCAACATACGCAAACGAGCAAAGGACATCCGCCATGGCAATCACCTGCGCTGTCTGCTGAACTCTTGCTACCTGCGCCGCAACAGTCTCACGGATTTTGCAAAACATTTCATATTCCATCGAAACAATCTGGCTCTCCGCCTCAACTATTTTTTCCTCAACCTCTTTAATCTGAGGTGTTATATATCTTTCGCAGTTGGAAAGGGTCTGCTTGCGAACGAAGTACTCAGGGATTTCAGCTGTGTTCGCTTTACTGATTTCAAGATAGTACCCGAACACACGATTGTAACCCACCTTAATATTGCGGATTCCTGTCTTTTCTTTTTCTTCTTCAGCAAAGTTGTTTATCCACTTAACCCCGTTTTCCATAAGGTCACGGCGAGTGTCAATTTCGTCACTGAACCCTGTTTTGATGAGATTACCCTCTCTCAGCGAAATCGGTGCATCAGGATTAATCGCATCTTCAATTATTCCACGGACATCCGACATATCGTCAAGTTCTTTTGCAAGACGGCCAAGCACACCAGAACTACACTGCAAGAGAATGCGCTTAACATCAGGAAGCTTGCTGAAAGAATACGCAATCGAAAGCAAATCCTTGCAGTTTGCGGTTTTGTATGCAATCTTTGAAATTATTCGTTCAATGTCCTGAATACCCGTAAGCGCCTCCATGAGCTCTTCACGAAGTATCGGGTTTGTCACAAGCTCTTCAACAGCATTGTGGCGGTTCTGAATTTTTACACAATTCGCCAAAGGACGGGTAATCCACTTGCGCAAAAGGCGGCTGCCCATTGAGGTCTTTGTCTTATTCAGTACCGTGAGCAAGCTCCCCTTTGCCGACCTGCCACGAACAGTTTCCATAAGCTCGAGGTTACGGATACTGTAAATATCCAGCTCCATATACTCGTCCTTTTCAATTTTCTGAACTGTTCTGAGGTTGGCAAGCTCGGTCTTCTGAGTCTCCTCAAGGTACATAATAAGTCCGCCCAAGGCACCCTTACCTAAGCCCTTGCCTTCGCTTAAATCAATGGAATTACCAAAGCATTTTTCTATGTATTTGTCGGCATTTTCCACTTCAAACGCCCAGTTGTAATAGTTACGCACCGGACAGGCAAATCTCTCACCAACAAATCCCACTATTTGTATGTTCTCGTAAGCCTCAAGGTTGAATATAACCTCCGCCGGACCAAACCGGCTAAGCTCGTTGAGAACCTGAACTTCAAAATCGTCACCCTCGAATTCATTTACAAAAACCTCACCTGTAGAAATATCCACGCAGGCAACTCCGGCATTTTTGCCACTTGCACAAACCGATGCTAAGTAATTGTTCTTGGAATCGTCAAGTGCCGCAGTATCAATTATTGTACCGGGAGTAATCACACGGATTACCTCCCGCTTTACAATACCCTTTGTCTGGGATGGGTCTTCGGTCTGCTCACAGATTGCAACAGCATAGCCGTTTTCAACCAGTTTGGCAATATACGAATCAACGGCATGGAAAGGCACTCCGCACATAGGCGCACGCTCTTCCTGACCGCAATCTCTGCCCGTCAGCGTAATTTCAAGAACTCTAGATGCTGTGAGTGCATCATCAAAGAACATCTCATAGAAATCACCCAGACGGTACATCAGTATTGCGTCCTTGTATTGCTCTTTAATCTCAAAATACTGGCGCATCATCGGTGTATATTCAGCCATTTAAATCCCCAACCCTCTTAAATCTCTGTTTATTAATGACAGCTTGAACAGCTTGAACAGTTGCCGCTGCAGCCGCCCTCGCCGGTTGCACTTTCCTGACCGGTAATGAAGTAACTGAGAACCGCATTAACCTGTTGAACCATATTGTCAAAGTCACGGCTTGCCTCAATGTATTCGGAAATAAGCTTGTTTCCGGCAATCTTCTCAAATTCTGCCTGAACGTAAGCCTTGTATTCCTGAAGCTCTTCTTTGGTAGGATTAGTTCCTCTCAGTTTCTCAGTTGCCTCTTTGCGGTTCTTATTGTAGGTGTTGAGAAGTTCAACTGCCTCTTCATTGGCGTTCATAGCGTCGCCGGCTTTTGCAACTCTGTCTCTTTCTTCACTTTCCGCAATCATTGTACCCAGTTCCTGAGCCTTTTCTATAATTTCGTTTCTCATTTTTCGTCTCTCCTTAATTTATGATTTCACCTGTAAGTGACCAGGTTTTTGTCTCTGTAATCTTTACATTTACAAGCTTTCCAACAAGCTCGCTACCACCAGGAAAGTTTACAACCTTTCCGCCATCTGTTCTGCCGCTTAAAACATCAGAATTTGTCTTGCTGAAGCCCTCAACCAGCACCTTTTCAACCTTGCCAAGATATGCATCGTTGCGGCGCTTTGAAATTTCGTTCTGCACCTCTTGCATACGGTCAAAATTTCTGTGCTTTTCTTCTTCCGTAATGCAATCAGGCATCTCTGCCGCAGGTGTACCCTTGCGTTTTGAGTAGATAAAGGAAAATACGAGGTCGTATTCTACCTCTTTGAGAATTGAAAGCGTATCCTCAAAATCTTCGTTTGTCTCACCGGGAAATCCAACGATAATATCAGTGGAAAGTACAATCTCCGGCATCCTTTCACGGACCTTTTTTACAATCTGCAGATACTTTTCTCTGGTGTAGCTGCGGTTCATCTTTTTTAAAATCCTGTCCGAACCGCATTGAACGGGCAAGTGCAGCTGCTTGCAGATCTTCTCATTCCTTGCCATAACCTCAATAAGCTCGTCCGATATATCCTTAGGATGCGAGGTCATAAACCTTACACGCTCAATTTTATCAATCTTGCAAACCTCGTCTAAAAGCTCGGCAAAGGTGAGTCCGCCATCCAAATCCTTGCCGTAGGAATTGACATTCTGACCAAGGAGCATTACCTCCTTGTAACCTGACTCCGCAACCCTCTTTACCTCGTTTAAGATATTTTCTGCACTGCGGCTGCGTTCCCTGCCTCGAACATACGGAACAATACAGTATGTGCAAAAGTTGTTGCAGCCATACATAATCGGAATTTTAGCAAGGGGCGGTGCATCACGGTGACAGCTTTCAGTCTCAAAAATCTCGCCCTCGCTGTCCTCGTTTTCAAAAACTCTGCAGCCTCGCCTTGCTTTGTCCAGAATTTCGGGGAACATATAAAGTGAGTGCGTCCCGAAAACCATATCCACATGCTTGTATTTTTTGCGGATTTCCTCCGCAATATGCGCCTGCTGCATCATACACCCGCAGACACCGATAATAAGTCCCGGTTTGCGGTTTTTTTGATGCTTTAATGCACCAATATTTCCAAAAACTCGGAGTTCTGCATTCTCACGCACGGCGCAGGTGTTATAAAGAACCAGGTCAGCTTCGTCGGTTTTGTCGCAAAAGCCATAACCCATTTCCTCAAGCATACCCTTGAGACGCTCGGAATCACTCTCGTTCTGAGCACAGCCGTAAGTCTCGACAAACGCCAGCGGTTTCTTCGCAAGAACACGGTTTTCGGCACAAATTTTATCTATATATTCCTGCTGTTTTTCAAGCAGTTCGCGTCTTACTTCCTTCAAGCAAAAACACTCCATTCAAAAATACTCATACATATTAAATTATACTATTTTATCAAGTTTTTTGCAATAGCTTTAAGCAAAAAATTCATAGCATTCAAGAATAATTATTCCACACCTGCAAATACTATCCACACAGGAGGAATAACTATGAAGTACACAAAACAAGAATACCTTGATTATGTTAATAAAAAATCCCCTAACAGTCCTATTTGGAAAAATGTCTTAATTGCGTTTCTGGTTGGCGGTGCAATCTGTACAGTCGGTCAGATTTTTTCAGAAATTTATAAAAACGTCTTAGGCCTTAGCGAGGAAAATGTCAAAACTGCCGTCCCAATAACTATGGTTTTTTTAGGTGCGCTTTTTACGGGTCTTGACCTTTACAACAAGCTTGCAAAACACGCAGGTGCAGGAACATTAGTTCCCATAACCGGCTTTGCAAACGCCATTGTCTCACCGGCAATGGAATTCAAGCGTGAGGGATGGGTTCTGGGTCTTGCCGCAAAGATGTTCACAATTGCTGGGCCTGTTTTGGTTTACGGAATAAACTCATCAATCATTTTGGGTCTGATATATTATCTTATACAAAAACTGTAATTCAAAACGGAGGGGTCTGAAATGAATAAAAAGTTCGGTAAACAAACAGTTAAATTTGCAAACGGAGTAAATATTCTCAGCTATTACTCAATAGCAGGGCAAAAAGAGGGCGAAGGCCCACTTGCAAAGTATTATGACAAGGTGCTTGAAGATGCTGAATGGGGCGAGGACACCTGGGAGAAAACCGAAAGTAAAATGCAGAAAACAGCAGTCGCCCGTGCTGCAGAAAAGGCAGCAGTTGAAATCAAGGATATCGAATATCTTTTTGCAGGTGACTTGCTTAATCAATGCATCAGCTCCACCTTTGGTCTGCGTGATTTTGGAGTACCCTTTCTCGGCGTTTACGGTGCATGCTCAACTATGGCAGAAACATTGGGTCTTGCATCAGTTATGATAGACGGCGGCTTTGCAGATATGACCGCAGCCGTAACCTCAAGCCACTTCTGCACTGCAGAACGTCAGTATCGCTTTCCGCTTGAATACGGCGGTCAAAGACCGCCAACGGCACAATGGACAGTTACAGGATCAGGTGCGGCTATTTTGTCAAAAAGTGGTGATGGACCGTATGTAACCTACTTTACAGCGGGCAGAATTATTGATGCAGGTGTTTCGGATGCAAACAATATGGGTGCAGCAATGGCGCCTGCGGCTGCTGACACACTTTCGGCACACTTCCGTGATACTGAGCGAATACCGCAGGACTATGACCTAATACTGACGGGAGACCTTGGCAAAATTGGTAAGTCTATTGCAATAGATATGCTTTGTGAGGAAGGCTTTGATATGACCGAGAATTACAACGACTGCGGGTGTATGGTTTTTGACATTGATAAACAGGATATGCACGCCGGCGGCTCGGGTTGCGGATGCGGTGCAATTACACTTTGCGGCTATATTATGGATATGTTCAAGGCAAAAAAAATCAATAATCTTTTGTTTGTGGGAACAGGCGCACTTCTCAGTCCCACATCAAGTATGCAGGGCGAATCAATCCCGTGTGTTGCCCACGCAGTTGCAATTTCGGCAAAAGGAGAATAAATTTATGCAATACTTAAACGCATTCTGGGTTGGTGGTGTTATTTGCGCCATTGCTCAGATTTTGATTGATAAAACAAAAATGACACCGGCAAGGATACTTGTATCCTTTGTTGTCGCCGGTGTAATATTGGGAATGCTTGGACTCTATGAGCCGATTGCAGATTACGCAGGCGCAGGCGCAACTGTGCCTATTATCGGTTTTGGAAACACCCTTGCAAAAGGTGTTATGAAAGGTATATCCGAAAAAGGCTTTATAGGTATTTTTACAGGAGGAGCATCCGCAGCAGCCGGCGGCATTGCCGCATCAATCTTTTTCGGTTTTGTAATGGCAATTATCTTTAAACCCAAGCAGAAGTAAAAAAGTCATAAAAATACACAAAAAAAAGAGACGACCGAAGTCGTCTCTTTAATTTGTTAAACTAACTAATAATCTCTTAGATTATTCAGCAGTCTTTGCTGTGTCTATACCTCTTACGATAACAACATCAACAACCTTGCCTTCGTAAGTTCTTACGTATACGTAGTCAGCGTAAGCCTTAGCAGCTTCAACAGTCTTACCTTCTGCAACGAGTTCATCGTTCTTGTAAAGGTCAAGTGAACCTGCAGCGTCTTCTGCGTAAATCTTAGAAATGTATTTGTAAGAACCTGTGTTAGCAACCTTAACACCCTTAGCTGTAAAGTCAATTACATAAGTGTTCTTAGCCTGTGAAAGCTTGTATTCTGTGCCATCAATCTTTGCAAGTGAAGAAGCCTTCTTGTAAGCCTCAACCTTACCACCAACGATAGCTTCATCACCATCAGCTACATACTCAGTATCTACAGCGCCCATAAGACCTGCTGCAGTTCTGATGCTTTCTGTGAAGTCACGTACCTTAACAAGTGATGTAACTACGCCAGCAGCGTTAAGCTTAACCTTAACAATATCACCAACTGTGGGGAGGTATTCGCCTACAACATCTGTAGTTGTAAGAGCAGAAACTTCTTCGTCATTGATGAAGAATGAGAGGTCATAAACTGCTTCGCCGTCTTCGTTTGAAGATTCACCAGCAGCTGTGATAACAGCAAGACCTGTTGTAGCACCTGCAGTTACAAAACCTTCAGCACTAAGAACAATGATATCATTGTCATCAGCCTTGTTTGTAGCATAAGAAGCAATTACATCGTATTCGTTCTTATCTTCAAGGTCAGCGATTGTAGCAAGCTTGCAATCAGCAGCAGTGTCAGCGATTACAAATACGATAGCATCTGCATCAACATAACCAGCGCCCAAGAGTCTGCTGTTGTCAGCATCAAATTCTTTGTCATCACCTGCTGTAAGAGTACCTGCAACAAACTTATCGTCGTAACCTGCAGTTTCTACTGTGCTAAGAGCACCAGCAGAATTCTTTGTGTACTTAACAACTTCATTTGCAAGACCATCTGCAAGAGCTTCAGCTTCAGCTTCAGTTTCGCAAGCTGACGCATCAACTGCTACGCCGTTAATCTTTGCATTCTTCTTGAATTCAACGATTTCAACGCCGTCAGCTGTGATAATCTGAGCCTTGAGTGTGTATCCGGCTGAACCGAATTCGTTTTCTTTAGCTGCAACTGAGTAGATATAACCAAAGTTTGCAGAAACGCCTGTTGCAAGAGCAGCATCCTCGTTGAATGCAGCAATCTTGCCGTACTTATCGATAAAGAATGTACCGCCGTCGCCTACTTCAAGAGCATCAGCACCATAAGCGCTTTCAGCTACATCATACCAAGCATCGCTAATTTTGTAAGCATAGTCTGTTGAAGAAGTGCTTGAAGCCTTTCTAGAAGAAACAGCACCAATAACCTGGTTTGAAATAACTTCAGCAACGATAACCTTTGAGCTTGCATTTACAGCAATAACTGAAAGAACATCGAATTCAGCAAGTTCGCTGATAGCGATTTCTGCGCCATCCTTAAGAACCTTAACGATTGTTGTTTCGTCATCTTCGTCAACTTCGATTTCATCGATATCAAACTTCTCAACAGTTTCCTTGAGAACAATAACATCGCCGTCAACTTCATCAACTACACCTGTAGCTGCAAGTTCAACAACTGCTACGTTGTAACCCTTCTTATCGTCGTTGTCGATAAGCTTAAGTGTACCGCCGTAGAGGCAAACATCAGCATCGCCAAGAATCAAGTCATCGAGATCTGCTGCGTCATAACCGCCTACATAGTTGTAGATAACATCCAAATCCTGGAGATCAACCTTTGTTGTGTTGTCATCACCATCTTTGAAGTACTTAAGTGTATCAGCATCAGCACTGCTGTACTGGTCAAGACCGATTTCAAGAGTTTCGTTTCTGTTTGTATCAACAGCCATTGAAACAATTGCAAACTTGTCGTTTACTTCCTTAACGTAAGCGATAACGCTCTGGCCAAGGTAATCTTCTGCATCAGAATCAGCAACGAGGAACTTCTTCACGCCGTCATAATTGCCATCTTCGTCGAAGAGGAACTTCTTGTTGTTTGTATCGAAGTTGTCCTTAACGTCGATAACAACAACTGCAGCTTCGTCTGTGTTGATTGTTTTTGTACCGTCAACAACTGTTGTTGTGTTCTCTGTAACGATACCACGGATTTTTACGTAGCCGAGGTTTTCGCTCATGAGAGTCTTGTAGTCGTATGACTTACCATCAGCAATTACATATTCAACTTCGCCGTTTGTATTCCACTTTGACTGAACCATAAGAGGTGTGTCAAGAGCGTTTGCAAGAATCTGTGCAACTGTACCACGGTTAGCTGCGCTACCTACTGCTGCGTTAGCAACTGAAAGTGATACATCGTATCTCTGAGCAGCTGCAAGGTAACCTGTGGGGTAACCACCGTTCTTTTCAGCAAAAGGTGTGTAGCCAAGTGTAGACATTACCATCTTAACAGCCTGTTCATAAAGAACCGGATCTTCGGGACCGAATGTACCGTCGCCGTAGCCGTTGATGATGCCCATACCAGCAGCGTTTGCAATGTAACCAGAAGCCCAGTGGCTTGCAGGAACATCAGTAAATGCTGTGTTAGCATTAGCCTTAGCTGTCTCACCATAACCCTGAATTCTAGCGATAAGTGCAGCCATTTCTGCTCTTGTTACGCCAGCTTCGGGCTTGTAAGTGCCGTCTTCGTAACCTGTAACAATATCGAGTTTGTTGAGTGTTTCAACTGCTTCGTAATAAGCGCTGTCTTCTGCTACATCAGTATATGTTGCACCAAAAGCAACAGTTGTGAGTACCATAGCGAATACGCATACCAAAGCAATCACTTTTTTGAGATTTAACATAGTCTCAAATCCTCCTTGTTTAAAAAATATATTTTATTAATTTTTTTGCAGTATAATAAGTTGTTGTAAAGCAATTTGGATTGCTTCTTATCATTAACAAGCAGACGCAAATACACACCTATCCCGTTAACTTAGGTTGATTATATCACCAAACATAAGCATATGTCAACACGAATTTGAAAATGTAACATATTTGTAATACTTTTTCAATTCTTTTGTCAAAATATGCAGGGGTTATTACTATATATTGATAAAAAAACACTTTTCTATGTCATATATTGTAATACTACATTTCAAATATGTCAATAGATTTTGTAAAATTTAATGGAAAAATATTCATTTTAGAGTTTTTTTGCATTTTCGGGACGTTACAATCCTCCCACCGTCTGCGACGGCCCCCCTCCTTTACACAAGGAGGGCTGAGCCGCCCCCTACATTTTAAGTCCCTGTATTTCCGCCAGTGACCTTTCTGCATATTTTTCCGCTTTTTCTTTTTTATCCTTTATCCGAATACCCAAATCCTCAAATATACCGAAGTTTACATTCATCGGCTGGAAGTCGGTAACCGCCGGGTTTGATATATACAACGCAAGAGCACCCATTGCGGTTTTTGCAGAAAGCATTGGCGTTTCATTCTCGCACACGGCAGCCGCCATAGACACGCCTGCCCAGAGTCCCGATGCCGCTGATTCGATATAACCCTCCACTCCGGTTATCTGGCCTGCGAAGTACACCTTGGGGAATTGCTTCATATTATAATTACCCGTCAGGCACTTTGGAGAATTTATATAGGTGTTTCGGTGCATAACGCCGTATCTTACAAACTCAGCACTTTCAAGACCGGGAATCATACCAAACACCCTTTTCTGCTCGCCAAACTTCAAGTGGGTCTGGAAGCCTACTATATTATACATACTTGCTGCGGCGTTGTCCTGTCTCAGCTGAACCACCGCATAGGGACGGCTGCCGTCGTGAGGGCTTGTCAGCCCCACCGGCTTGAGCGGACCGAAGCGCATTGTGTCCTCGCCCCTTGCAGCCATAACCTCAATCGGCATACACCCCTCAAACACCTTAGGGTTTTCCACCCCCTCGTGCACAGGTGCCCCCTCAGCAGTTACAAGAGCGTTGCGGAACGCAATATATTCGTCCTTTGTCATAGGACAGTTTATATAATCATCCCCACCCTTACCATAACGTGCCGCCTTAAAGGCTTTTGTCATATCTATACTCTCATACGAAACAATAGGTGCCGCTGCATCATAAAAATGAAGAGAGTCATCACCCGTTAGTTTCAATATACTTTCAGAGAGTGCATCAGATGCCAAAGGGCCTGCAGCAACAACAGTATATTCATCGGTATTGATTTCGGTTACTTCCTCAGAAATAATCTCAATATTCGGACACGCTTTAATCTTTTCGGTAACCATTTTGGAAAAGCCGTCACGATCAACCGCCAAAGCTCCGCCTGCGGGGACACGGGTTGCGTCCGCACATTCCATTATAAGCGAGCCTAGTCGTCGCATTTCTTCCTTTAAAAGACCTACGGCATTGTAAATTCCATCGGCACGGAGTGAGTTGCTGCACACAAGCTCTGCAAAATTTTCTGACTTATGGGCAGGCGACATTTTGTGAGGCTTCATTTCGTACAATTTAACCTTAACCCCACGTTTTGCAAGCTGCCACGCCGCCTCGCAGCCTGCAAGACCTGCACCTATTATCTTAACTGTTTGATTTGCCATTTTATAAAGTTCCTTTCACCGGAAATTTTCCTATATATAATATAGCACAAATCGAAGTTTGGTGCAAGAGGGGATTGAAATGTGTTACAACACCGTCATTGTGCCGAGCAGGATTGGCAGAGTCTCCTTATAAATCTGTGGCAGTTGCTCAGCGGGCAGCGGATTCTGACCCTCGCCCACCTCTACGGTATAGCCGGGCAAATTGAACTTATCTACAAACCAATCTTTAAAGCCGCCATACGAAGCAATGCCCTCGGTTTCATCAAGACGATACGGGGATATTTTGGTATAGGCTTTTGCAATAGTCATTGAACGAGGCGGTTCCTTTTTCATAAAGCCGTGGTATATGACCTTGCCCTGGCTGTGGAAGGAAATTGTCAAACCAAAATCATGCATTCGTGTAAAGCGGGCAAGTGCATGGCTTTCCGGCTCGGACTCGGGGTGCGTTCCCGAAAATCTTGTAGGTCCGGGGGAATAGATACCATACTCCTTTTCCATATTCTTTGATTCCTGCCACATTGCGTCATAATTATGGTTGAGGTCAACGCCACGGGCATTTGCCTGCCAGTGCGAAAAGTCGGATTTTCCATTCATTCTGAGAAGCTTTTGTTTTTCGGTTTGGGGTAGTCGGCGCGGCAGACCCATGGATGCAAGCTGAACACCATCGGGGTTCAGCATCGGCACAATGTATAACGAGCATCTTCTCCACAACGCCTTTACATTAAAGCCGTGCAACGCTTTGCCCAATTGCTTTGCCTCCAGAAAATCCCTCGCAAACCACATCAGCATTGCAGAGGTTATCCATTCCATTCCGTGATGCGCACCGTTATACATTATCTTTTTGTCGCCCGTCCCCAATTTTATGTAGTACAGATTACTTCCCCAAAGGGATTTGCCTATGCTACCCACCTCCGCTTCGGGAAAATCTCGGCGGAGCAGCAGTATATCGTCTTTTAAAACTTCGTATGTATAGGGTCGTATTTCTTTTTTCATAAGCATCGCCTTTCTTTTGCGAAATTTTTCATCATTTTAAGGTATATGCATCCGCCTTAAATTTTATTTGTCTAAATGCGCTAATAAAGATATTTTATTTAATAATAAAAAGGCATTCTAAAATGCAAGCATTTTAGAACGTCTTTTGAAAACAATATAATCCATTATTTTAATGTATTCAGAAAATCCGCAATTTCTGCCGCGGCAAGCTTGGCGCCAGTGACTGCCTCACTCAAAGTGTTGCCACTGCTCCCTACTTCAATAATCATACTACCCAAAGTCGTGTGTCCATTGAATCTCTCTTTGCGAAGATTTACGCCACGCATAAGACCAGGGTATTTTTTTGATATATGGTTTTGGAGCTTAAGTGCAAGCTTCATATTTTCACGCCACTCGGGATGATCCAGTCCGCCGCCGTTTGTCCCCACCACAAGCATCAATTGAGCCGTTTTCTTGCCGTTTATTTCTGTTACAAATTTCGCCTTGCTTCCGTCGTCATAAATAAAAGCGTCACGATGTAAGTCAAGAACAACCGAAAGATTGGGGTACTTTGCCTTGTATTTTTCCACAGTTTTGCGTGAATTCTCATAAGAGCCGTTAAAGCTCGGATGATCGTGAACTGTTGTATCGTGAATCACCTTTATACCCTTTTCCTCAAGAACCTGTTTTACCGCCTTACCTACCGCAATCATATTTTCATCACTATTAAGACTTCGGTCGCTTTTGTCAGCAGAGTATACCGATACCCCCTCCAGGGAATAACATTCCGTTGTATGAGTGTGAATAATTAAAACCTTTGGTTCTTGGCCTTTCATATCAAATTTCAATGGACTTTTAAGCATTTCGTCTATGTTGATACCGAACTCCGTTTCGTTGCGTATCAGAATTTTATTTTTTGACTTACCCAAAGCCTTGCTCTGCCCCGAATCCACCTCTGTTATAGGATACTGTCCGGCATTGGGCATAGGTGGCTCTGCTGTGCCGCCGCCGGAATCGGCATTTTGAGGATTGTAGGCAGCTATGCTTTGGTTTGCAGTTCTGGCAAGATAGCCATATCCGACAGCCTTTACAAGAGGAAGCTCCTCAGCAATCGCTGTGTGTAAATCAAACGGGTCAAAGCATAGAACAAAGGATACCGTCTTTTTCACCGCATTAAGCATTGAGCTTTTTAGCCTTTCAACCGCTCCGTTTACCGCACCTATTACGGGGACACTCTCTGCAACAGCATTTTGCCCTATACTATCTTGAGTGATATTAAGACTTGGTGCGGCAATTTTTATATCAAGTACACCCAACGTCGCAATAACAACCAGGGTCATTACTGCGACACTACGGCGTATCAGTTTTTTACCATCTATCACAACCGCTCTGTATTTTTTCATTACTTCGCCCTTCCTGAGTAAATATACTATATGTATATTTCCAAATTTACGGCATTATTACAAAAAGCAGTGACCTTAAGGTCACTGCTTTCGTAAGACTTCTATTTCCTTTGCGAGCCGGTTTGCCGCAGCTGCCGCACGGGCATAATATTCTTCGTCTGTTACATCGTCGTATTGGTTACTGTTGCTACGAAAAACCTCTAGCATTATACAACCACTATAATCTGCCGCAACCAGATGTTTTGCGACGCTGCCAAAATCAAGTTTGCCGTCATAAGGCAAAAGGTGGTCATCACTGTCCTTTACGCCAAGGTTATCGTGAATATGGACCGTAACAAGCTTATCTCCGAACAACGACATATATTCCCTGCCCGAAGTAAAACAACCCTCGTGACCAGTGTCCCAGCAAAAGCCTGAGTCCTCAAACTGTTCCATAGCTAAAGCTATATTCGAAAGGCAACGCTGGTTTTCATAGGCAATTTTGACACTGGAGTGTTTTGCTTTTTCCATCAGTTCTTTAAACCTTTGAACACCTATATCTGTTATCATCGGCGGCGGATATTTTGACGAAAGATGCACCACTAATATGGGAATATTATATCTTTCGCACTTTCTTACTCCATCAATCAACCCTTCAAGGACTTTGTCGCCCGCCTCGCCTTGCTTCCATATCTCGTTTATACCACGAAATGGCGCATGAAGTGTTGCAAGAGTTATGTCCGAAGCTTTCAGTTTGCTGATAGTTTCATCGGTCAACTTTGCAGAATCAGACAGCATAAAGGTATTTTTAAAACCGTTTTTCCGCATCAGCTCTATCTGGCGGTCTATACTTATTTCGTTGCTGTAACAAAACAGATTTATCCCTGTTTCCATAATAGCTCCTTTAAAAAATTTGTTCCAGAAGTATCTTTATCACAAAAATTGCCGCAAGATGCAACGGATAGTAGGCATAAAAGAAATATTTCATCCTGCGTTTGCCACGGCGTTCATTATATATCGCAATCAGCGGAATTGTAAGGAGGGCAAACCACTGTACACCACCCGAAATTCCTGCAAGCACAAACAACGAAATAGAAAACATAAACAGCTTATCCCGCCAGGCTTCAACCACATACACAAGAACAGGAACAATAATTCCGACAAATCCGTAATCCACACAAAAAGTCGTCTTAAACATTCGCGGTATAATCTCAGTAATCACAAACACCGCTATAAACGAAACAAGTGCCATCGTGCGGGTTTGGGGAGTGTTCTTCGTTTTTACATAATCGGTTACATAAATAAGCAGAATCGACAGTGTAAATGTCACCAATATACACTGAGCAAGAGACCTCGTTATGAGGAAGTATGCCGTCTGATATAAGAACGCTGTAACCGCCATAATCCCCAAATATTTTTTGCGGTTCTTGGTATAGGTACAGCCCTCGGCAATCATATATGCGAAAATGGGGAAGGCAATTCTGCCGATTATCCGCAGAATTATCCAATCCGTTAATATATATGCCCCTATATGGTCGATTGTCATACATACAAGAGCAATCATTTTAAGCTGATTGTTGGAAAGGACACCGACATTAATCCATTTTCGTAATTTTGTCAACATTTTCTTACCTTCTGTATTATATTAAAAGTTTTTTCTTTTTTATCTGATACGCTATGAAAAATGCCAAGCCATCAGTTGTCCACACAATAGGGTATGATATAAACAAGAATCCAACAGTTCTGTGGAGCGGGAGCAGGAGTGTTATCCACAGTATCCTGAATATACAACTTCCGGCTACAATCATCATTGTCTGAACAGTGCCCCCAATACCACGAAGCATACTTGCCGGCACGCCATTAAACGCATAGCATATAAACGGTAGTATTATAAAATCAATTTTAAGAAGAGCGTATTTTGCAACCTCGGCATTTCCGTGGGCAAACAGTCCTACAAACCAATATCTGAACGGATAGGTTGCAGCAGTTGCCAACAGGCAATACCCACACTCTATTAAAAACCCCGTTCTAAATATTTTCAGCAGTCTGTCATACTTTTTTGCACCGACATTCTGGCTGACAAAAGTCACAATTGCCGTATTTATTCCACCGGTTACGCTGCCAAGCAGACATTCAAGCTGAAGTTCAATAGCTTCGCCGGAAATAGCAGCCGCGCCAAAGGAGTTCATTGCAGAGGTAGTAAAAATATTGGATATACTGCAAAGTAAATTCTGTAGTCCGGCAGGCAAGCCCATTGCTATAATTGCCAGACACACTGTCTTGTTTATCCTCAATCCTCTTATTTGTCCCCCAACAGGGCTTTTTATGTACGCAAGCAGTGTAAGCACAAACGAAACAAACATCGAAATCGTTGTTGCAATTGCAACCCCCACAACACTGAGTTGCATATACTTCACAAAAACAATGTTAAGCACAACATTTACAGCACCGGCAATAATCAGGCTTCGGGTCGGGCTTTTTGTATTTCCGGTCGCCTGAAGAAATGCCGCCATAAAATTGAAAAGAGACGAAAACGGAACTCCCCACATATAAATGCGTATATATGTAATGGTCCGCTCACGGATTTCGGGAGCAACACCTATAAATTTCACAAGCGGCTCAGCCATAAGCTGACCGATAAAGCATACTAAAAATCCAAACAATGCACCAAGCACAAGAGAATTTGCTCCGTATCTTTTTACCCCAGCAATATCCCCGGCACCGTAAAACCTAGCCGCAAGGATATTTACACCAATCGACATACCAATAAACAAATTGACTACACATCCAATAACTCCACCAGCTGAGCCGACCGCACCCATTGAAAGCGGGTCATCAAACCGCCCCAGAACAAAGGTGTCTGCTGCGTTGTAAAAAACCTGCAAAATTCCACTGATAATAAGTGGAAAGGCGAATCGAAGCATTCCCGAAACAAGATTCCCATTTACCATATCAATTTGTTTTTTCATAAGGCATACCTCAAAAGTGGTTATTGAAGAGTTTTATTTCCCCCTATATTTACCACAATTTAAAATAAAATACAAGTCCTTTTTAAAAATTTTTTATGCACCCTTAATATAATCTACCAAATCTCCTATTGCAGCTTTGTCGGTAAAATCTCCGTCCGCATCGCAAAGCTCTATCAAAAGCTTTTCCAGCTCGCTTGGGTTTTCCCTACCTGACATAATCTTCTTTAAGGTCTTGATTGCCGCCCTGTGGGGAAACGAAAGCTCACTTACCACCATTCTGCCAAGAAAGTTAAATACTTTTATTTCGTCAAGCATTCCGGGCTTAAAGTTCTTTTCGTAAACCTCGCCCTCATAATACTCACGGCAGTCAAGGGGCGTTATACCCGTTGTATAAACCGCCAATCTTTTCCCTTTGAGCTTATCAAGATTTTTAGTAATAAGACTCACCCCATTTATAATTTCAGCATAAAGTCCGCCGCCATACACAATTGTATCATAACCCGACAAATCATCTATCTTTATACCCTTTGCCTCAACAGCCTTGCAATCAAGAGCCTCGGCAATCCACTCAGCGTAGGCTTTAGTTGACCCGTACCGGCTTTTGTAAATAACTATTGCGTTCATAAAAATCACTCCTGATTTATAATTAATAGTATAAATGTATGCAACTTTTGAAATCTTAACTCTTAATTTTCTTCAAACAACACACCGTTTCAATGTGATGGGTTCTTGGAAAAAGGTCAACCGGCTGTACTTTCTCGGTTTTATATCCCAAATCCTCTAAAATCCGTAAATCCCTCGCAAGAGTTGACGGCTTGCAGGAAACATATACAATCCTTTTTGTACCCGTATTGGCAACTGTCCTTAAGAGACTTTCCTCGCAACCCTTTCGTGGCGGGTCAAGGATTACAACATCCGGTTTCTCACCCTTGAGCTTTGGCGCTACACCCTCGGCAGTTCCGCAAAAGTATTCCGCATTTTCAATGCTGTTGAGTCTGGCATTCTCTTTTGCATTTTCAATCGCCTGTTCCACAACCTCAATGCCCACAATCTTTTTTGCATCCCTTGCCAAAAACTGACCTATTGTGCCAATTCCGCAGTACAAATCCCACACGACCTCTTTTCCGGTAAGGCCGGCAAACTCTGCCGCCTTGGAATAAAGCATCTCGGTCTGGGCATTATTAACCTGATAGAACGAAAGCGGAGAAATCTTGAATTTGCAACCACCAATACTATCGATTATATAATCAACGCCCCAGAGCGTTTTGAACTTTCTGCCAAGAACCACATTGGTCTTTCTGTCATTAATATTCTGAAGAACGCCGCATAAACCCGAAACACTCTCACGCAATTCATTCACCAATTCCTCGACAAACGGAAGCTTTTCGGTATTAGTAACAATACATACCATCCGTCCGCTATCGCCGCATCTTGTGTATATGTGGCGTATACAGCCTGTACCGGTTTCTTCATTGTATGCCTCTATTTTATATTCTATCATCCAATCACGAACAGTCCTCAAAATATCCGGATTGGTTTCGTCCTGAATTATACATCTGTCTATGTCAATCACCCTGTGACTATGCTGGGCATAAATCCCTATCCCGTCGCCGTTCACAGGAAACTGACCCTTATTCCGATAACCACGGCAATCCCTTGCACCTAAAACCGGCGGAACTTCAATATCAAGCTTCCCTATTCTCCGTAAACAATCCCCTACCTTTTGCCTCTTATATTCAAGCTCGGCAGAATATTCCACATTCCAGAACCGGCACCCGCCGCATTTATAAAAATACTCACATTCTGACTTTAGACGATTTTCCGAGGGCTTAATAACCTCCAACAGCTTACCTGCGGCATAGCTTTTGAGAACCTTAATGATAATAACCTTGACCACCTCGCCCATAAGTGCATATGGAACAAACACCGCCATACCCTCGGCTCTGCCTACACCGTCACCCTCGTCAGTTATGCCTGTTATTTCGATTTCAAAAATGTCATTCTTATTCATTGCTTTCCTCCGTTGCTTTTGCGAGAATATCCAAATTTCTTAAAAGAACACTTTTCCCACGCCAACTGAACGCATATTTCCCATACTTCGCCTTGAACTCTTTATTTGAAAGTCCGTCAATATCACCTTTTTTAAGTTCTGTAATTCTTTCGCACATAAATTCCGGCATTGCTATTGTCTTAAGACCGCGATTATGCGGACAGACCCTTTGACACATATCACAGCCCCAACAAAGTCCACCGTTTTTTATCAGTTGGATTTCCTCGACCGAAAGCTCGCCTCGCTTCTGCGAAATTGCAGAAACACATTTCTGTGCATCGACCTTGCCGTCACGCAGTGCCCTTGCAGGACATTCACGCTCACATCTACCGCACTCTAAACAATCTCTGTCCATTGGTTCATCAGGTTCAAGTTCTAAATTATGCACAATCTGACCTATAAAGAAGTATGACCCATACTCTTCACATATAAGCATTCCGTTTTGTCCGTAGAAGCCAAGTCCTGCCAAAAATGCGGCATCACGGTCATCAAACTCGCCTTTGTCTATGTGAATTCTTGTTTCAGTTGCACCAAGCCGGCAAAGCTCTTTTTCAAGAAACCTCAGTTTTTCCTCCGCTACCATATGGTAATCAAGACCACGGGCATACATAGAAATATTCCCTGGCTCGTCCGCCACAAAATACGGAAAAAGGGCTACAACCGAATTTCTGGTGAAGCCCACTTTATTTAGTCCTATCGCCTTTGCCGTTTTTAAAATATGTTTCTTTATCATAATTCAATTCTGCCCTGAAGTGCTCTCGCAAGGGTTATTTCGTCAGCATACTCAAGTTCTCCGCCCACGGGAACGCCGTGTGCAATCCTTGTAACCTTTATACCAAAGGGCTTAATGAGCTTTGAAATATACATAGCCGTTGTTTCGCCCTCTAAGTTCGGGTTTGTTGCCATAATAACCTCACGCACCTCGCCACCGGTTATTCTTGTCATAAGCTCCTTTATACGAATATCCTCCGGTCCAATATTGTCCATTGGCGAAATTGCACCGTGAAGAATATGATAAACGCCCTTAAACTCGTTGGTCTTCTCCATCTGAACAACGTCTCTTGGATTTTCAACAACACAAATAACACCTTTGTCACGGGCAGGATTTGCACATACCGTACATTCGTCACTGTCGGAAAAATTCTGACAGGTTTTACAATAGGTTATCCGTTTTTTTGCCTCGGTTATTGCGTCGGCGAACCGGAGCGCCTTTTCCTCCGGCAAATTGAGTATATGATAAGCAAGGCGCTGCGCTGTTTTGTTGCCGATGCCAGGAAGCTTTCTGAACTCGTCTATTAAATTCTGGAGCGGTGAAACGTAGTAGTCCATCTCAATCAGTTCCTTTTCTAATCTATCAGAAAAGACCTGCCATATCCACAGGTCTTTTCAAGGTTTTAATTACTTCTTTGTGAGTGTAACTGTTTCGGTTGCGCCGTCCCAGCCTACATCATAGCCCATTGCCTCTGCAATGAAGCGAATGGGAATATAGGTTCTGCCCTCAGACATATTGAGGAAAGGCGTTACGTCCATTGTAACCTTTTTTTCGTTATTTTGTGCATCCTTGTAGAAAAGCAATTCGCTTCCAACCTGCATAACAAAAATTTCACCTGCAGGACCCATACCGAATACCATCTGTTCCTTCTCCTGCCAGCTTACCTGAAATTTGAAGTGTTCAAGCAAAAATCTTACAGGAACAAATGTTCTTTCCTGCTTTTCAACGATCGATCCCATTCCCTCAGCAATACCTGCCTTTTCGCCATTAATAAAAATCTCGGTATTTGCTGCAAATGCAGTTATTGAAGCTGCCATACAAAGTACAAGTACAATTGAAATTAATTTTTTCATTTTAAATCTTCCTTTCAAGATTAGAGCTTTGCCAAACTTTTAAGTTCCTCTGCCTTGTCTGTCTTTTCCCATGGGAGGTCAATGTCACATCTACCAAAGTGTCCGTAAGCCGCTGTCTGCTTATAAATAGGTCTTCTGAGGTTTAATGTATTGATAATTCCGTCAGGTGTGAGGTTAAATGTCTTGTCAACCAGTTCTGCAAGCTTCTCCTCGCTTATCGTGCCTGTACCAAATGTGTCAATTCTGACAGAAACAGGCTTTGCAACACCAATTGAATATGCAAGCTGAACCTCGCAGGACTTCGCAAGACCTGCCGCAACAATGTTCTTCGCAACATATCTCGCCGCATAAGCCGCACTGCGGTCAACCTTCGTCGGATCCTTACCGGAGAATGCACCGCCGCCGTGACGGGCATAACCGCCGTAGGTATCAACAATAATCTTTCTGCCTGTGTGTCCCGAGTCGCCCTGAGGACCCCCGATAACAAATCTGCCGGTAGGATTGATAAATATTTTTGTATCCTTATCCATAAGTTCTGCAGGAATAGTGCTTTTTATAACCGTGTTGAGAATGTCCGCACGGAGCTGAGCCATATCTACCGCCGCATCATGCTGGGTTGAAACAACAACAGCATCAATTCGTTTAACCTTGCCATTTTCATCATATTCAACAGTAACCTGAGTTTTTCCGTCAGGTCTGAGGTATGACAACTCTCCCTTTTTCCTCACCTCGGTGAGTCTTCTTGCCATCTTGTGCGCAAGATAGATTGCTGTGGGCATATATTCCTCAGTTTCATCACAAGCAAAACCGAACATCATTCCCTGGTCACCTGCACCATGGCCATCGCCGGCTTCGCCCTCTTTAAACTCCAAAGCTTTATCAACACCCATTGCTATATCTGATGACTGCTTGTCCAAAGCGCAGATAACGCCACACGTATCACAGTCAAAGCCGTACTTTGCACGGGTATATCCCACTTCACGAACAGTCTCGCGAACAATGTCTGAAATTTCAATTGATGCAGTAGTACTTATTTCACCAACTACCACAACCAATCCCGTTGTAACAGTAACCTCACAGGCAACACGGGCAGCCGGGTCCTGCTCTAAAATTGCGTCCAGAATAGCGTCCGATATAAGGTCGGAGATTTTATCGGGATGACCTTCCGTAACAGACTCTGAGGTGAATAATTTTTTGTAATTCATCACTTATACCTCCTGTATGTTAACACTGATGTGCCTAAAATTACATTCTAATTCAATATAGATTATACTATTTTTTTATTGCTGTGTCAACCATTTAGCCGCTATTTTGCGTTTTTACTTGACAATATATACTAAATTGCGTAAAATATATATGACAAAATTTTTAAAAGGTAGTGATTTTCAAATGAAAAAGCTCAGCACAAAAAATATGGTTATCACCGCATTGCTTATCGCCTTCGGTATAATCATCCCCACAATGTTTAAACCGCTTCAGGTAATACTGCCTCCTGCATTTACAGCAACCATTACCGCACATGTCCCGATTTTCATTGCAATGTTCCTTTCACCGGCGTCGGCAATCTTCACCTCAATCGGCACAACCCTCGGTTTTTTGTTCTCGGGTATTCCGCTTGTTGTGGTTGCACGAGCTGCATCACACATTGTATTTGCACTTGTAGGCGCATATATGGCACGCAAATCCAAAAGCGTAGTTCTTGTTGGAATTGTTACTGCACTCCTCCACGCTGCACTTGAAGCTGTTACCGTTTATCTATTCCTTGTCCTCGGCTGGACACAAGGCAATGGTTCATCCTTTGTTTCAATCGCATTCTATACAACCAGCATAGGAACTCTTATCCACCACTCCATAGACTACATACTGGCAATAGTTCTTATTAAAGCACTTTCAAAAACCGGAGCGGTAAAAGACTTGCCGAAATTATTTTAGTTCTCTATAATAACAAACTCCCCGTTTGCATTTGCAAACGGGGAGTTTGTTATTTTTTAGCCCTCAAACAGTACGCCGTTGTCACGAAGTGTCTGTTGCAGTTTTTTGATATCAATATCAAATACTGCCTTTTCATCCTTTACAGCAATAGCCGCCGCTGTGCCTGCAGCCTCGCCGGTTAACGCAGCAACAGGAATAACTCTTGTTACCTCCCAACCGTCACGGTCGCAGCTGACAATTCTGCCTGCCGCAAGCATATTGCTGAAATTCCTATTATACATACATGAATACGGAATGTGAAAGTGCTTGGGACGACAATCAGGACCCTTTTGCCTGAAATCGCCGCAGCTGCCTACGCTATCTTCAAATCTGATATTCTCGTCATTTCCCGAAAACTCATATTCGCCCACAATACGGCGGATTGTTCTGAATGTCGGCATCATTGGCAGTCTTGAAATATCCCTTAAATTTCTGTCATCGTCCTTTATCTTATCAAAGGTCGCCCGTCTGGTTTTAAGCAGGAATTCTGTAACCTCATCGGCGTCTGTGCCATTATACATCTTGCCTCCGCACTGCCCATTGCCGAACATATCGCTTCCCGCGTGAATCCACATCGACATAGCATTGGCATCCTTTTCCTTTATATATCTCTCCGCACGCTCGTATGTAAATCCTTGTGCAAGTGATGAAAAGAAGTTTTCGCCAACAACGCACGGTACACCGGCATCATTCATTACACCTGCGTCTCCGGTCGCATCGATTACTACCTTTGCACCAAAGAATTCCTTTCCACTTTCACTTTCTACAACAACACCGTGGCAGATATTTCCCTCCATAACAGGGAATGTCGCAAGAGAGTCAACACGGATCGCAACACCGTTATCCTCCAGGAACTTATCAAGTGCAAGCATAAAAATAGAGGGACTATAAAATGTTGCGTAGCAATCGGTGTCGCCTATCTTTGGAGTGTTCCCGTTTTTCCACTTGTCACTTAATGTATCAAAGCCGTATTCAATCGAAAGCTTTAAAAGCTCTTCGGGAATACCAGCTGTCATCTTTTTGCCGTGACAGTCACAGAGTGGCTCGTACCACGAAATAAGACCTGTCGTTGCAAGCCCGCCAAACGCAACAGTTTTTTCTATAATCAAAGTTTTTGCACCGCCTCTTGACGCCGCAACTGAAGCGGCTACGCCGGCAATACCTCCGCCTACAACCACTACATCATAGCTGTCACGAACCAGAATTTCTCTCTTATCTACGATATTCATAATATCACATCCTTTTTCCAATTTTAACATAGCAAAAGTTCTGTGTCAATAACAAAAGCAACACCTCCTCATAGGAAGTGCTGCTTTTTATCACTTTACTCAATGTAGAAAGTTTCAAGGTTAAGATATTCCGCAACCAGCTTAAGACATTCGCTCATATCCGTAAGGCCAACTACGCAATGATGTGTCACACCGTTTTCAAACACACTTTCAAGATAGTCCTTTATCGGTGTCTTCACCTTAAGAACTGCGTGAAGTTCATCGTAATTAAGGGTAGGATACTCGATGCTTTCTGCCGGAGAAATAATCATTTTGTAGCCGTTCACAGTCTCAATAATGTGAGCAATGGTAACCGCGCCGGGTTTTAAAATAAACTCGTAATTAAGACCAGCACCAGAAAATCCCCATTCCTCAGGGGTTCTGGTAAGGGTTACATCAGCATCAGATTTTGCAAGATCGGGAACGCCGATTCCGTGACCCATTATACAACATGCATTGTGCTTGGTATCGTACTCGCCCCACTCGCCCATAAGTGCGTGTGTTCCTGAAATTGAACGCATAAGCATCATTGTAACAAGACCGCCCAAATCACCCTCGCAGGCAACAGTTATATCACTGTATTCCATAAGAAGTGATGCACCGATTCTGGCCGTGGTAAGGGTCTGTTTCTGAACAAAATGCTGGTCAAGGAAGCACATTGCATCAAGCCGGAAGCGCTCAGCTAATTTCTTCATAGCAAGCGCAAGCTTAACTGCACGTTTAACATCATCATCACCAATTCCACGCTTTTCAAAGCGTTTCAAAAGCTTATCCGCCCATTCATTTACCTCTGCATCTGTGACGGTCTCCCATTCCGCAAGAAGATGCGAAGACTGAATATAGATAATGTTTACATCAAAGGTTGACTTAAGGAAGGTCTTACTGAGTTCAAGGTCATACATACCACGGAATACGTTACCGATAACACCGATATTTGCTTCCTTGATATCACAGATTGCCTGATTAGCCTTGATAAATGTTTCAATTCTTCCGTAGGCTCTTTCATCGTCGATGCTGCCAACCAGAACCTTATATTTTCTGTTCATTTTACGGAGAGTTCCGGTAATCTGTGCTATACCGATTATCCCGCTGTTGCGGAGACTGTGCTCGTAATTACCCTTTTCATCAAGCTCGTCGGTGTTCTGAACCGAGAAGAAGATAACGGGAACATCCTTCACGTGATTAATAACATGGAGTGTTATAAAGTCGGGCAGATATGTACCATAAGCAATGATAAGTGCGTCAATACCTTCTTTTTTAAAAAGCTGACCTGCATTTTCTGCTGCATCAAGTGTATCAACCATATCTGAATATACAATATTGTCAAACTTCTTTTTGAAGTTTGCCTTAACTCTTTCAAAGTCTGCTGTTACATTTTTTTTAAGTGTTTCGGGATACATTCTCCAGTATTCAAAGTATCCGCAGGTCAAAAGACCAACCTTTACATTCTTCTTCTTTCTTCCCTCAAAGAGGATATCCCCAAAAACATCGCTGTTGGCTTCTTCAAATGATTTAATAATTTCTGACATTTTTTAAACTTCCTTTCTACTTCCTTTTAGCAAGCTTTTCAGCGTTGCCGTGTAATATTTTATATTTGTCCTCATCACTGATGTGTGAGAATAAAACACTGCCTATTGCATAGCTGTGATCGTACCAGGGAGCATCTGTTCCATAGAGAACCTTATCCGCGCCCACGCTCTCAACCATTTTGTCAATTATGCCGTTGTGACGATGAATGTCACATATATCAAGGTAAACATTATCATAAGTATTAACAACCTTGATTGATTCGTCAAGTTCACCCGGAGCAGAGTGACCCATAATAACCTTGAGATTTTTATACTTTTTCGCAAGCATTTCAACGTGTCTCGGTGCATTATGAGGGTCATTTTTACCCCAGGTGTGCATAAGAACCACAAGAGAATGCTTATCGGCAAACTCAAGAGCCTCTCGGTAATTTTCGCCGTCGAGAGGATATTTATGATAGGTCGGCAGGAACTTCATACCGATATATCCCTCAATATTCAGAATATCCTCCATATGCTCAATATATCTTTCAGCATAATTTGGGTTAAATGTATAGTAGCCTTTTATGCGGTCAGGGTATCGTTTCATTGCATTTTCCAGCTCTTCGTTCATAACCGTTGCGTCATGGAGCGCACTGTGCGGCGAACAGAAAATCTGTGAGATATTTTCTCTATCCATAACCTCAATCATTTCGTCACAGTATGCCTTTGAAACATACGTACCGCTGATTCTGCCCATATGTGTGTGAGCATCAATAACGGAAAATGAAGTAAGCTTTCCGTTTTCCATAAATTCCTTTGCCAAAGCTGATGGGTTGGTCATTATAACTTCACCTCCGACATAATTCTCGTTATGTTGCCCGACGCAATCTTTTCGATAGATTCCTGAGCAAGGCTCGAACCGACAAGCGCCGCAATGGGGCCGCCGTGATTATCCATCGGGAAGTTGGAACCAAACACAAGTCGCTCGTCACCGAATTTACTGCAGAAATCCTGAAATCCGTTCATCACCTGATAGTCGCTTGTGTCAATATACACATTTTTGTAGGCTTTTACAAGCGGATAGAAATATCTATCAGAACCCCAAAGACCATAATTGGTAATGATTACTGTAAGATTGGGGAATTCCTTAAGGGCATCAAAGATAATCTCCCAGCCATCCTGCGGTGATAAAAACAGCGGAATATTTCTTTCGCACATTGCATCAAACAAGTCTCCCATTGTAATTCTGTCAAGGAAGAATCTGTTTGCAACTGGGTATGCACGAAGAGCCTTTACGCCGTTTTCCTTCATTTTAGGAATGAAAACTTCTGGAGCAAATTCCGTGTCGGTGATTGGTGGAAGAATTGCCCATGTCGGATGTAAGCGGTCGCTTTTTGCGGTTTCCTTCAGCGTCATTTCATTACCGAACGTAACGTCACTGAAATACATACTGCGATGGTAAATAAATGCCTCGTCAACACCGCAGAAGTCCATTTCTTTGAGCAGGTCCTCGGCAAATTCCGCCTGACGGACTTTTTCGTGGACATAGTAGTTTTCGTGGTTAATTATTTCACTATTTACAACTCCCAGACCAACGCCGGCGCTGCAATCAATGAATTTCATAAATATTAGCTCCTCTCTAAAAATCTTATTGGATTCTCTGTTACTAGAGTATTTATCTCCTTTTCTGATATTCCAAAGTCCTCCATCATAGGAATAATGTTGGTAATTATATGGTCATAACCCCAACCACCGTATGTGTGAGTCATACTTTTGAGGCAAATATCATTTGTCACAAGTATCTGTTTTGTGTAACCTCTTTCAATCAGCTTTTTGATAAACTGAACTCTCTGCGCATCGGTTGCAAATGAACCAAGCAGAAGATTGCGGTTTTTGCGGTCTACATAGAACTCTTTACCGAAGTCATCGAATTCCACATACGCGCCCAAATCAAGTGCACCCAATATGTAATCTTCGTCGAGAAGTACATCGACATGGTCAACACAGATTTTCTCAGGGTTTGCTCCGCTGTCGATTGCATGTTTTGTTGCGTTTATGCCTTCTCTGTTCCAAAGACAGGCGTGTATGTGCATGCCAAACCCTGTATCACGCTGAGCCTTTGCTGCTGCGCTGAGCGATTTTTTCTCGAAGTCCGACATTTCCATTCCCG
The DNA here is from genome assembly GCA_045120135.1 of Monoglobaceae bacterium. Taxonomy (GTDB): domain Bacteria; phylum Bacillota; class Clostridia; order Monoglobales; family Monoglobaceae; genus SIG440. The sequence goes on from JBGVEN010000015.1 coordinate 207,971, forward strand.
TTCCTACCTCGCCTATAACTCCGGCTTTGATGTCCGTTCCGTCAATGCCCACCATAAGGTCACGGATAATATTGTCGTATATCTGTTCTTCTGACAATTCCTTATATTCATCCGATATTGAACCATCAACATAGTGTCCGCAGCCTGCAACAATGTGAACACCGGTTTTTTCAGACAGTTCACGGAGCCGTTTTGCGTCACGTCCGAAGTCAAGGGTTGTTACATCGGCAATAAGGCTGCCTCCGGCTTTCTTGAATATTTCCACTTCTTTTGCCACAATTTCATCACCTGTGAGAAGTGCATTATCAAGAACTGCATAAGGATTACGTGTTACCTTGCCAAAGTTTGAAAGTGAAAGTTCCTTATAAAAATCCTCGTCATCAATAGGAGCAACAAGCGGTCGAAGGTCAGAAAAAAGATGTTCGTGAGGCAGAACATTTTTAAGGCCCGAAGTCTCAATGTCTCCCGTTACCGTTCTTATCATAAGCTATTCATCCCCCTTAATTTTTCTGTATTCATTGGGCGTTTTGCCCGTAATTTTTTTAAATGTTTTATAGAAAAATTTTACATCCCCAAATCCGCAATCACCGGCAATATCATAGATTGTCCGGTTTGTTGTTTCAAGAAGCCGGATTGCCTCATTAATTCTTGTGTTCTGTATAAAATCGGTAACCGACATTCCTGTGGTACTCTTAAAAAGCTGGCGGAAGTAGTTTTTGCTCAAAAACAAGTCTTTAACAATACTGTCAAGATTTATTCTTGTGTTGAAGTTATGCTTCATATAGTCAATGGCTTTTTCTACAACCTCACGCTGTTCACGTGTACCGTGCGAATGTGCCTTGCGGTCAACTTCACGAAAGATTTTTGTAATAAGCTCAACAAGATATGCCCTTATAATATTCATAAACCCTTTTTGTCGATTTGTATATTCCTCATATATTTTAGAGAAAATCGAACCAAGATTCTCGGTTTCGCTGCGGATAAGATTGAGGGCGTTTTCGCCAATGGTATCATTTGCGAACAAAGAGCAGAACAGATACGAAGATGCAAGTGCAGAAAAGTCCTTGCTCCGCATACCACTGACATCAAAAAAGTCCGTGGTGAACAACAAATCATATGTCTTAAAGGGCTCGTCATCATCTAAAGGAATAAAGGTATGGGGCACTCCGTAATTCACAATGACAAGGTCACCTTTACGGACCTCATAATTTATATCACCCATAAAATGTCGGGCACTTCCCGATATTATATATACTATTTCAATAAAATCGTGACAGTGCATCACTCCGCCAAACTCATTGGCTGCTATGTGGATATAGACCTGTTCCCCGTTCTTGAAGTAGTCTTCTGCGTATAACTGCTTTACTTCCTCCTCGTACATACCTAAGTACGCCCCTTCCGGATTTATATATCGAATCTCAGATATTATTATTTTACCACAACCGGACTATAAATTGCATTGGTAAATTCGCAGATTATTATAGCCTTTTGTTGTGCGAAAAGACCACTAATTAAAAGTATTAGCAGCAGATTATGAATTTTTAGGTTTATTTCCTCTCTGCCTATTGATTTTTTTTTAAAAATTTGGTAATATAATATAGTATATGTTGTTTGCGGCACACCAATTGACTGCAGACGAAATCTGAAAGGAGGACAACAATATGCCTTCAAAGAAAAAAGACGATGTATTGATGTATAAAGGCAAGATGCTTTTGAGAAAAGGTAATGAAATCTATTACGGAGCACCCGGAACAAAATATATGGTGGTTTTCCGTGTAACCGAGTCTGAGAAACTGGGGGACCTAGACATCTCGACCAAGGTTGTTATTGAACTTCGCACCAACAGCGAAACAAATTCAACCCTCATCAAGCAGGCAGAACGCGACGGTCTTTATAAAGCGTTTGACATTGGCTTCTTCTGGCTTGAAGATGCTCTTGAAAATTATTAGAACAAAAGGGACGGCATGCCCGTCCCTCTTATATGTGCCCGTAGCTCAGCTGGATAGAGTGTCAGACTCCGACTCTGAAGGTCGTGCGTTCGAATCGCATCGGGCATACCAAAAAAAAGACAGATTTCGAATGTGAAATCTGTCTTTTTTTCAGCTAAATTCGCTTACTCGAGCTAAATTGAACAAGCTCAGCTAAATTGCCTGCGGCAGCTAAATGTGCTACACACGCTTTTGGCGAATTTAATTTATCTGTTTTGAAGAAGCAATTTAGCTATCGAACGGAGTGAGATAATTTCGCTTTGCACAAATGTGCAAAATTTAGCTTCAACCAACATCTCACCAGTTCTTTATACGGCTAAAAATTCCCACATAAAAAAAGCAGAGCCTAAGCTCTGCTTTTTTTGTTTTTTAATTGATAATTGAATTACCAGCTGTATGTCGAGCCATACTTTGCTGCTTTAATGGGAGCAGCAGCAGTACTACTATTGTTAATCTCAGTTATCAGAGCTTCTAAATCCTGAGCGTTAAGATTAGCAGTATCAACCGCACTTGTTGTGATAACATCCTCAACATCGAATACGGTAAATTCAACTATCGGGCTTTCATAAAACTTTTTCATAACAAAGTTCCACCTTTCTGTTTAAGAATTAACCGTTTAACTATTTAATGATAACTTCAACTGTTACATCCTGCTTTTCTGCAGGAACCGCAAGAATTACTGCTGAGAATTTAAGCTTTCCGCCCTCTCCAAGAGCAATATTAGCGTTTTCTCCTACTAACAACTCTGTATTCTCTCCAAATTTAAATCCAAAGTCATTAACTGTAGTTGCTTCCTGCGCTGTGAATTCATATTCAACATATACTACATTGGTATATGTTTTATCATTGAATTCCCATTCGTTAGAAGGATTAACTGTAATTGCTGTTATTGGAGTATCTTCGCTAAGTGCGAAAACAGCTTTGTCTCTTACAGGCTCTGCTGCATTACCGCTAAAGAGTACAACAACATGAGTAAAGTTTTCTGCTATCAAATTCTCATCAACAGGAATTGATGTAGCATTAGTGCTTACGCCCTGGTGTAATGCAATAATTTTGTCGCCTACACCGGGAGCTGCAGCAGCTTCATTTGTTGTAGCAAATGCTAAAACAGTTACAACATCCTGATCTGCCCAACCTTCAGCTACACCAGAAGAAACCAAGTTTCCGTTTTCGTCAATGTCAGAAGTAGCTGCAGCAAAAGAAACTGTACCGAGCATAACAACTACCATAACAACAGCAAAAATGCGTGCCATAAGTTTGTTCATAATAAAATCTCCTTTCATAATCGTAAGTACTTATGTACTCACATAAGTAGGTTTGTTGTTTATAAGAGTAATTAAAACACAAGTGTCTGTCATCCCCTACATACACTTCTAATTTTATTCACTAATAAACACTCTTTTATTATAAACATGAAATTAATTTTTGTCAACTGTTTCGTTTAAAAATTACATCTATATTATGCATAAAAAAGGCAAAATTAATTTGTGCATTTTGGCAAAGGTGCCATTTGACAACAAAACCGAGCATTGTCTGTCATTCCGTGTAGGGGCGGTTCACGAACCGCCCGTTTCGGGACATTCGTGAATGTCCCCTACAAATACTCTCCACACCGTATGAGGCAATACCCAAATTGTCCCATTGCAACACAACAAAAAACCGGCCATCCGAATGGATAACCGGTTAATGTAAGCTAAGCTTAAATTACTTAAGTTCAACAGTTGCGCCAACTTCTTCGAGCTGAGCCTTGAACTTTTCAGCGTCTTCCTTAGCAACAGCTTCCTTAAGAGTTGTGGGAGCACCATCAACAGCAGCCTTTGCTTCAGCAAGACCAAGACCTGTGATTTCACGAACAGCCTTGATTACCTTAATCTTTTCAGCACCAGCAGCAGCGAGAACTACGTCAAATTCTGACTTCTCTGCACCGCCAGCAGCAGCACCGTCAGCACCACCAGCAGCAACCATAACGGGAGCAGCAGCGCTTACGCCAAACTCTTCCTCAAGAGCCTTTACGAGATCGTTAACTTCAACGAGTGTAAGTGTTTTGATTTCTTCAATCATCTTTGCTATATCAGCCATTTTTATTATCCTCCAGAATAAATTATATTTCGGGAATTAAAGCAACCCGATACTTTAAAATTACTAAAATTATTACTCTGCAGCTTCCATCTGCTTTGCGATGGCATCCAGAGTTCTGACAAGGCTTCCGATAGGAGCCTGAAGGCTTCCCAGCATTTTTGCAATAAGAGTTTCCTTATTGGGAATGCTTGCGTAAACCTTAACTTCGTTAACATCGATTACCTTTCCGTCAACGAAACCGCCCTTGATTTCGAGCTGTTCATTTGCTTTTGCAAATTCAACAAGAACCTTAGCGGGAGCAACAACATCACTATCACTTGTAGCAAGAGCTGTAGGGCCGTGGAGAACGGGGTCAAGACCGTCGAGACCAACCTCGTTTGCTGCAAAACGTGTAAGTGTGTTCTTTACAATGGTGTATTCAACACCTGCTTCTCTGAGCTTGTTACGAAGCTCTGTATCCTGAGCAACTGTAAGACCGCGGTAGTCGGCAATAACGCCTGCCTGAGCATTCTTAAGTCTTTCGGTAAGCTCAGCAACAATTGCTTTTTTGCTTTCTAAAACTTTTGCACTTGGCATTTGAGTGTTTCCTCCTTTCAAAACATTAACTGCTTGAAAACGAACCCTCATTCTGTAAACAAGAACCCGTCTTTTTTTACAAATAAATAACCCCCGCACAGACTGCGAGGGTTAAATACATAAACAACAAACCTAAAATTTGTAATTTTGTAATGTCCTCGGCAGGATTTACGGCATAACCACCTGCTGTCTGCGGAAATTATTCAATTCACTCTGTCATTATAACACAACATTTTGTGTTTGTCAACAACAAATTTCAAAATTATGCGTCAATTTTTGCAGTGTTAACCTTAACACCGGGGCCCATTGTTGAAGCCACTGTAACGGACTTGAGGTACTGACCCTTAGCCGCAGCAGGCTTAGCCTTAACGATAGCGCCCATAAGAGCGTTAAAGTTTTCAGCGAGCTTTTCCTTGCCGAAGGAAGCCTTACCAATGGGGCAGTGAATGATGTTTGTTTTGTCGAGTCTGTACTCAATCTTACCTGACTTGATTTCAGCAACTGCACGAGCAACATCAGGTGTAACTGTGCCAGCCTTGGGGCTAGGCATAAGACCCTTAGGACCAAGTGTCTTACCGATTCTACCAACAACGCCCATCATATCGGGAGTTGCAACAACAACATCAAAGTCAAACCAGTTCTCTGACTGAATCTTCTGAACAAGGTCTTCAGCGCCTACATAGTCTGCGCCTGCAGCCTTAGCCTCATCAGCCTTGCCCTCACGAGCAAATACGAGAACCTTAATTTCCTTACCTGTACCGTTGGGAAGAACAACCGCACCTCTAACCTGCTGGTCAGCGTGTCTTGAGTCAACACCCAACTTAACATGAATCTCAACAGTTTCGTCAAACTTAGCCTTTGCAGTCTGGCAAACCAGATCCAAAGCTTCGGGAGCGTCATAGAACTTACCCTTTTCAATCAGCTTGACACTGTCTTGATATTTCTTACCTTTCTTCATTTTAAATTTCCTCCTATCGTGGTTCGGCAGAATGTTATCTGTGACATTCCTCCCACTTAATAAAACTGTGCGTGCTTTTGGAAATTACTCTTCCACGGTAACGCCCATAGACCGTGCTGTGCCTGCGATCATAGACATAGCTGCTTCAATAGAAGCTGCGTTCAGGTCAGGCATTTTCTGCTCTGCAATAGCCTGAAGATCAGCCTTTGAAAGCTGAGCAACCTTTGTCTTGTTAGGAACACCTGAGCCGCTCTGAATTTTGCAAGCCTTCTTGATGAGGACTGCAGCCGGCGGAGTTTTGGTAATGAACGAGAATGATCTGTCCTGGTAAACAGTGATAACAACCGGGATAACAAGACCTGCATCCTTTGCTGTTTTCTCATTGAACTGCTTACAGAAGTCCATAATGTTCACACCGTGCTGACCGAGAGCAGGACCAACCGGAGGAGCCGGTGTAGCCTTACCTGCTTCAATTTGCAGTTTGATGTAACCTGTAATCTTTTGCGCCATTTCTAATGACACCTCCCTTTCACAAACGTGGTAATATCGGAAGTGAAGTCTTCTTCACCCCTCCCACCTACCCGGAAAACCGGATATATATATAACGGCTTATGCCGTGTGGGAAACCTTTTAATAAGTTAATAAATTTTATTGAAGTGCTTCAACCTGATTAAACTCAAGCTCGACATCTGTATCTCTGCCGAACATGGAAATCTTTGCCTTTATCTTCTGCTTATCCATAACGATTGCAGTAATAACGCCGACAAAGCCTTCAAGCGGACCGTATTTAACACGGATATTGTCACCGACATCAAAGCCGATTGTAACCGTCTTCTTTTCAAGACCGATTGCCGCAATTTCTTCCTCTGTAAGAGGAACAGGCTTGGAACCCGGACCTACAAATCCGGTAACACCACGGCAGTTTCTGACAACATACCAGCTTTCATCGGTCATAATCATTTTAATAATGACATAACCGGGGAAAACCTTGCGCATAACAGTTTTCTTTTTGTCATCCTTAATCTCAACTACTTCCTCCATAGGAACGCTGATTTCCTGAATGACATCCTGCATATTGCGGTTTTCAATTGTCTTTTCGATATCGGCTTTTACTTTATTTTCGTAGCCTGAGTAGGTGTGAGCAACATACCATTTTGCTTCGTTAGCCATAATCGTGGGGTTCGCCCTTCCCTCCTACTTATCTGTTAATAAGCAACGCCATTGCGCCGCTGAACAGCCAGTCCAAAATCCAGATAACTGCACCGACAACCAAAACGAAAATAAGTACAACCAGTGTGTTCTGTCTTACCTTTTTGAATGAGGGCCATACAACTCTTTTGAGTTCAGCCTTCATATCAATAAACCAGTTTTTGATTCTTCCGAATACATTTGGTTTCTTATCCATTTCAAACTACCTCTTGCTTTCAAAGATTACTTCGTTTCTTTATGAAGTGTGTGCTTCTTGCAGAATCTGCAGTACTTGTTCATCTCCAGTCTGTCGGGACTGTTTTTCTTGTTCTTCATTGTGTCGTAGTTTCTCTGCTTGCATTCTGTGCACGCCAAAGTGATTTTAACTCTCATTTCTTTCACCCTTTCCGCATTATACCTTCGGGCAAAGCCGCCCGATTTTTTCTATTTGTTGCATTTGTGTTTTGCTCAACACAAATAAAGCCCCTTTTCAGAGGTAATGATATATTATCACAAATCAAGTAGCTTGTCAATCTTTTTTTAAATTTTTTCTGTTATATTGGTTTTCGACAACGAATACACTATATATTGTATAACTGCTTTTTTACAGGTCACAAAAAGGAGTCGGTTTTATGAAAAGAACTCTCAGCATTGCTTTTGTATATATAGGTTTAGTTATCGGTGCAGGCTTTGCCTCAGGTAGAGAAATCTTTGAATACTTTAGTCTCGCCTCACGTACCGACTTTACCGGAATAATCTTTGCAAGCCTTGGCTTTGCCGGAATCTCGTACATAACTATGAGTCTTGCAAAAAGATACTCAGTAGAAACCTTTGACGAACTGCTTAGCTGTGTTTCCGGAAAATCCGCAGCCCCTGTAAAGCTTTTTATGAATTTGTTTATGTTCTGCGGCTTTTTTATTATGCTTGCCGCATCCGGTGTCCTTTTCGAAAGCACCTTTAACCTTCCCGAGAAGTTCGGCATACTTCTGCTTGCCACACTCTGCTTTCTGGTTTTTGTGTTTGACCTTCGAGGAATTGTTGCCGTCAACACCATACTCGTTCCTCTAATGATTGCAGGTATGCTTTATCTTTGCATAACTTCGATTTTGTTTGACACCGAGCCTGTTTCTTCATTATATAGTAGTGTTCGCAAAAATTTTCTCGTTTCTGCTGTCTGCTACGTAAGCTACAACACCATAACCGCAGGTGCAGTTCTTGTTCCTCTTTCAGCAAATGCCCAAAAGTGCGAGCTCATCCGCTCCTCCGTGCTTGCCGGATGCATTCTTGGCGGACTGATTTTTCTTGTATGGTTGACTCTTAACATTTATTACGACGCAATTTTCTCGTCCGAAATGCCGCTTTTAAGCCTTGCAGCAGCACACGGGACTATCAGCGAATGGATTTACACCGCCGTATTGTTTATGGCACTTTGTACAACTGCAATATCCCAGGGTTTTGGAATCCTTTCAAAATTCCGTCTAGAAAAGTCGTTTGATCGAGCACTGGCTGCCGCCATCATCTGCCTTGGAGCAATTCCATTTGCCGGTTTTGGTTTTTCCACACTAATATCCCGTCTTTACTCCACCTTTGGATTTATAGGCCTTGGCTGGACGGCGATGCTAATATATAAGTACATAAAAAGGAAATAATGCAGGAGAATTAATTCTCCTGCATTTTTGCTGTCACTACTCTGTCAATGCCACTTAAGTCTTTTGTTATTTCAACATCTGAAAATCTTGAACTAAGCAAGGTTGCCACATCATCAGCCTGACCTATGCCCACTTCAAAGGCAATTGTGCCACCATTTTTAAGCGGAGCAAATTTGGTAATCAGCCTATAAAAATCCAAGCCGTCCTCACCGCCGTCAAGTGCCGTGAGCGGCTCAAAATCCTTAACCTTTTTATCCAAATCATAAATATCCACCTTTGGAATATATGGGGGATTTGAGACAATAACATCGGGGCTTTCCAAAAATTCGGGGAAGCCCTTTTTTATATCCCATTCAATAAATGAAACTCTGTCTGATACACCAAGGTTTTCAGCATTCCTTTTTGCAATTTTTAAAGCATCTGTCGAAATATCCACTGAAATCACTTTTGCATCTGGCAGCAATTTTGCAAGACTGATTGCAATACATCCCGAACCACTGCCAATTTCAAATATATTTAGGCTCGGCTTGTCCTTGCAAAGTTCAATAACCTTTTCCACCAAAACTTCTGTATCACATCTTGGGATAAGCGTTGCAGGACTTACCTCAAACCACATCGACATAAACTCGCAGCCGCCCACAACATACTGTACCGGCTCACCTGCTTTAACCCGTTCAATTGCCCGCAAAAATCGTGTTTCGGTTTCTTCATCAACTAATTTATCACCAATAATTATATCCGTTTTGGAAAAATCCATTGTCCGCAAAATAAAATCCGCATCTGCCAGCGGGCTGTCGTTTCCCGAAGTCTTCAATAACTTTGCCGCAGCTGTTCTCAGTTCCTTAAGGTTTACCATTTGTCCTCCGCCCTGTCCTCAGGAATAACCGCCTTTAGTGCAGCTATTGCAACCTCAATCTGGCTGTTGTCCGGCTCGTTTGTGGTTATATACTGAAGCCACTTGCCGGGGGCACTGATTGCCGCGGTAAACCAATTATCGTGTCTGCCTGCAAACTTTATAACCTCATACGAAATCCCTGCCACAACCGGCAAAAGTGCAAGTCGAAGCACCAGACGGATTATCGCATTATTCCACGAAATAAAAGAAAATACAATTATACTGATTACCATAACAACAAGCAGAAAGCTTGTTCCGCATCTGGGGTGAAGTCTTGATTGTGTACGGACATTTTCAACCGTAAGGTCAAGTCCCTGCTCGTAACAATGTATTGTTTTATGCTCTGCACCGTGGTACATAAACACCCTCTTGATATCCTCCATCCGTGCAACAAGCGACAGATATATGAGGAATATTGCAATTCTCACACAGCCCTCGGCAAGGGTGAGTACAATATGATTTTCGGTTACACCCCTAAGAAAGCCTACAATAACAGTAGGCAGAAGAATAAAAAGACCGACACTCATAAAGAGCGAAAGAATAACCGAGAAATAAATCACCGCATTCATACCCTTTTCAGAGCCGAGCTTTTCTTCAAGCCATATTTCGAACTTGCTGCGACTATCCTTGGGAGTTCCGTCTTCCTCTATATCAAAGAACTTCGCCGAATACATAAGCGACTGGACGCCGAGAATCATAGAGTCTATAAAGTTGACACAGCCACGGATAATCGGTAATTTAAAAATCTTGCTGCGTCGAACCTTACCGCAGGACTTTTCGTCCATAACAATCTCGCCATCGGTTTTGCGAACAGCGGTAGCAATCTTTGCAGGACCTTTCATCATAACGCCCTCAATTACAGCCTGACCGCCGATTGAGGTTTTGTGTATATTACATTTTTTATCGCTACTCATTGTGTTTCACCATTCCTTTCAACACACAATGAGTATAACACAAAATTTCTTATTATACAACCCAAAAATTTTAACATTGTGTAAATATATAAGTAAAGACGGGCGATGCCCGTCTTTACTTGTAGCGGTCAATATCATCAAGGGTTATCCCCTCATGCAACGCAATGTTAATACCATTGGCAATTATTTCGGCGATGTTTTCCACCACCGTATCCACTTCCTTGGGTGTTACCACAAAATCACCGTATTCCGGCGTTAATACCTGCTTAATCATTCCGTACTTATCCTCCTCGGCAATTACTGAAAGCATTTTGTAAAGCGGCAGGTTTTCTTCCGCATTTATCTTGAGATTTTCAATTATTTTATCAATTGTGTCCCCTGCAATGGTTGCAGCATCAATTACGGTGGGAACACCTATTGCGATTACGGGAACACCAAGCGTCTCCTTATCAATTGCCATACGGCGGTTGCCTATTCCGGCACCGGGGACAATTCCCGTGTCGGTAAGCTGAATTGTATTGTTTATGCGTTCCATCCGTCTTGAACAAAGTGCATCAACTGCTATGATAAGCCCCGGCTTCACCCTGTCGCAGATACCCTTTACTATCTCACCTGTCTCCACCCCGGTAATTCCCAAAACGCCGGGGGATATTGCACAAACCGGACGAAGTCTTTCATCAATCTCCTCGGGCATGTACTGAAGTAAATGCCTTGTGACCAATACCGAATCCACAGTTTTAGGTCCAAGGGCATCTGCCGTAATATTTCTGTTGCCTAATCCGAGAACAAGTACCGTGCCGTCCCATTTGCCTTTTATAAGTTTTGCAAGCTCTAAAGAGCAAATACGGCAAGCCTCCTCGTATGCCTCCTGAAGGGTTTCGTTGGGGTCGGGAAGTTCCACTGTTATATATGTTCCCTCGGCTTTATTCAAAGCCTTCTTACCTCTCTCGTCCTGAACAAAGACCCGTGTTATCCTTATCCCGAAATCACACTCCTGTTCCTCTGCAGCTACCCCCTCAGCCTCGGTTTCAAGCTGTGAATTTTCAAAGTACATTTCTCTTGCCTCAATAGCAAGGTCTGTCCGTGCATTAAATGACATTTTATCGTTCCTTTCCAAAGTCTGCTTTTGCGGCGTCTTAGCTTGACACCAAAATAAGTTTGTGATAAAATATATGTGGAATATTGTCAGCTTGTGAAGTTTTCTATGAACCCGGTCAAGGCTTCAGAGTCTTCAAGCACCACACCACGGTTTAACAGTTCCCTGTCCTCGTAGCTGAGATTATTGGCATACACGGTTTCACCGTATAAAAACTCCTCGGCGTTGCCGTAACGGGCGTAGACCCCCAGTATGTCACCCTCAAGACGTACAATATACCAATCGAATTTTGCCGTTTCAGACAACTCCGGTTTTTCCACATCGTTTCGGGGGCTGATAATCCCGGTTTCGACCGACTGCGGAGGTGCTTGTGTCATCTGTCTGTTTTCCATTGAATTTTTGGTTATAATATACGATATGGTTGCCGATACGGCTGCAAGGGCTGCAAGACCGAAAAATATCAGGATTATTTTCGTTACAGTTTTTAACATATACGGTCAATCCGCCTTTCAAAATATTAATATTAAAGATTATTTGCGTAATTTTGTAAATTTATACAATTGGATAAAATCCATATAAAACGGGAGGGTTTCGTGTGAAAAACAATCCTTATACCAGAGTATTTGTAAAATTCTTTTCCGTTACGGTTGCCGTGGGATTCGGCATCCTTGCATTGATTTTTCTCTGCACGGTGCTGGGCATTTTCGGCGGAATTGGTGATATTGACATCAATTCTCTCACCGCAAACTCATCTTCTCAGGTATTTTATATTGACTCGGAGGGCAATGAAAGGCCCCTCACCACCCTCTCTGCCGAGCAAAGTCGCATCTGGGTTAACTCCAAGGACATCCCTCAAGATATGAAAGATGCAATTGTTTCCATTGAGGACGAGCGTTTTTACACACACAAAGGCTTTGACATCAAAAGAACCACCCGTGCGTTTTTTGAATTTATTAAAAATAAAATTACACGCAAGCCAACCACCTTTGGCGGCAGTACCATTACCCAGCAGCTTGTAAAGAACATCACGCAGCAGCGTGACCGGACAGCGGCACGAAAGATAATGGAAATTTCACGGGCTGTCAACCTTGAAAAAAAGATTTCAAAGGACAAAATTCTGGAGCTTTACCTGAACTCAATTTACCTTTCACAAGGTTGTAACGGCGTCCAGGCGGCATCACACAAGTTTTTCGGCAAGCCGGTATCCGAGCTGAACCTTGCCGAGTGTGCATCCATTGCCGGAATAACCCAGTACCCGTCACTTTATGACCCGCTTATAAATCCTGAAAACAACAAGGAAAAACAGGAACTTGTTCTTTCCAAAATGCTTGAGCTTGGATATATTGACCAAAAGGAGCACGACGAAGCTGTTGCCTTTAAGCTGAGCTTCACTGAATTTGACCCTGACGAGCTGGCAACCGGTGCTATTAACTCTTATTTTGTTGACCACCTCATCAACGAAATGCTTGAAGATTTGGTCGAAAAAGGATATTCCGAAGCAATGGCAAGCAAAATGATATACTCCGGCGGACTAAAAATTGTTGCCACAATTGACCCGAATGTTCAAAGAGCAATGGAGGACGTTTTTGAAAACACCGAGAACTTTCCCAACTCCACGGGCAGCAATCCGGCACAGGCATCAATGGCAGTTTTAGACCCCCAGACCGGACAGATAAAGGGTCTTGTGGGCGGAATCGGCAAAAAGACCGGTAACCTTGTTTTGAACCGTGCAACCCAGACACTTCGTCAGCCCGGCTCAACCATCAAGCCTATCGGCGTTTATGCACCGGCATTTGAGTACGGAATTATTAACCCGGCAGATATATACGAGGATAAAGCAATTACCTACGGCGGCTGGACTCCCCGAAATTATGACCATAAGTACAGCGGTAATGTATCGGTAAGAGTTGCTCTCCGTAAGTCTCTTAACACCATTCCCGTTCAGATTCTGAACAAAATGGGTGCGGACCGTTCCTTTAACTTCCTTACAGGCAAGCTTGGTATTACCTCTCTTGTGAAGCACGAGACAAATTCCGGGGGCAAGGTATTCTCGGACATCGGACTTTCACAGCTGGCACTTGGCGGTGTTACCCATGGTATATCAGTGCTTGAGATGACAGCCGCATATGTCCCGTTTGCAAACCGAGGAATATACTCTGTTCCTCATTGCTATACATCGGTTATTGACTCTGAGGGCAAGGAAATTCTTTCTGTGCACACTGAGTCGTCCATTGCTCTCTCCGAAAAAGCGGCGTTTGTTACATCAATGCTCCTCAAAGAGGTTGTAACAAGCGGTACCGGCGGCGGAGCACAGCTCCCCTCAGGAATGTTCACAGCCGGAAAAACCGGCACTACCTCCGACAACCACGACCGTTGGTTTGTTGGCTACACTCCGCACTATGTTGCAAGCGTATGGTACGGCTATGACACGCCGCAGTCAATCAAAGCATCAGGTAACCCCTGTATCCCCGTTTGGCGCAGCGTAATGACCAAAATTAACGAGGGTAAATCTTTGTCCTCACCCGCAGTGCCGTCCGGAGTTAAATATGCGAGCTACTGCACAAAAACCGGTCTTTCACCCGGTGAAAACTGCGGCGAAGAGGTTTCGTCGTGTTGGTTTATTTCCGGCAATCTACCGAAAGAAAAGTGCACCTCTTCTCATAAAACTGAGGAAGAGCTGAAAGCTGAAGCTGAAGCAGAAACTGAAAGCAATAAGCCGGTAGAGGAAATCACCGTTCCCGGCGAAGAAACACCAGCTACTCAAGAGCCTGCCCCGGTTGAGGCAGCGCCCGCAGCATAATATAAAAATCCGAAAAACTAAGCCTTTCGGATTTTTCTGACAAAGGAGCTTTTAAATGAAATTTGTATCTTGGAATGTAAACGGACTTCGTGCCTGTATTGAAAAAGGCTTTTTAGATATTATGAAAGATTTTGATGCCGACATTTTTGCTGTGCAGGAAACCAAAATGCATCCCGAGCAGGCAGAGATTGTGACAGACGGATATTTTCAGTACTGGAACAGCGCAGAAAAAAAGGGATATTCTGGTACTGCTGTTTTTACTAAACACAAGCCGATTTCCGTCAGTTACGGAATAGGTATTGCCGAACACGATACTGAGGGCAGAGTAATTACCCTTGAATATGAAGATTTTTATTTTGCGACCTGCTATACCCCGAACTCACAAAACGAGCTTAAACGACTTGACTACCGTATGAAGTGGGAGGACGATTTTAAGTCTTACCTGATGGCTCTTGACGCAAAAAAACCGGTTATTCTTTGCGGCGATCTGAATGTTGCCCACAAGGAAATCGACCTGAAGAATCCGAAAACCAACCGCCGTAATGCCGGATTCACCGACGAGGAACGTGAAAAAATGACCGCTCTGCTTGATTCTGGATTTTGCGACAGCTTCCGTTATCTTTATCCTGATATCGAGGGAATTTATTCCTGGTGGAGCTATCGTTTTCAGGCACGGCAGAAGAACGCAGGTTGGCGTATTGACTATTTTCTTGTATCAGACCGCATTAAGGACAAAATTAAAACCGCAGAAATCCACACTGAGGTCTTTGGCTCTGACCATTGCCCTGTTTTACTTGAACTTGCATAATTAACTGTTTTAATACCAAAACTACAAAAAAGGAGGAAAAACAATGAGTGTTTTACATCTTAACCCCCAAAACTTTGACGAGACATTAAAGGGTGATAAACCCGTACTGGTTGACTTCTGGGCAGAGTGGTGCGCGCCCTGCAGAATGTTTGGTCCCATATTCGAGAAAGCTGCAGAAAAGCTGGCCAACGAGGCTATATTTGCAAAAGTAAATGTAGACGAAAGTGAAGCTCTTGCGCTTAAATATTCGGTTATGTCTATTCCGACGGTAATTCTCTTTAAAAACGGAGAAGAGTCCGCAAGAAAAACCGGTGCGCTTTCCTTAGGTGAGATTGCCGAGCTTTTGAAATAACCTTACAATTTAATATCTCTATCGGGTATTTCCTTGCGTTTTAGGACATACCCGCTTTTTTATTGTCATTTTAAGACAAAATTTCTACTTGTAGATTTATTGACAATGCCTGTTATTATTGGTAAAATGTAAGCAAGAAATTTCGCAAAACCCATCCACGGAGGTAAAGCATTATGAAATGGATAAAAAAAGGCTTTAGCGACTTCAGAAAGGGTACATTCGGTAACGGCGGACAGAACCTTTATGTTACTCCGAACGGAACTCTTCAGAGAATATTTAATTTTGATATAAACGGTGACGGTTACACCGATATTCCTTTGGCAAACAGCCATAGTATGAATGAAAGACCCCCAATTTATATTTACGACGAAGTAGGTCAGAAGAAGCCTCTTGAACTTCCCACAAACGGCGCTTTTGACGCAATTTTTACAGATCTTACCGGCGATGGTACTGATGACCTCATTGTAGCTTGCCAGCACAATGGGGTTCTCAGCGACATTACAGCCGTTGTTTACTACGGCAGTGAAATTGGTCTTACTGAAAAATACAGGACCGAACTGACCGTTCCCAATGCATTTGGCGTAGTTGCCGGCGATTTTGACGGATCCGGCAAAAAATCTCTTGCATTTATCAGTGGCAAAAAGCTAAGAATTTTTCCTTATACAGATGCCGGAATTCAGGCTTGCAAATTTAATGATATTGAAATCGAGGCAATGTCAATGACAGTTGGCGACTACGATGGTGACGGTTACGATGATATTTGCGTTATTAATGGCGGCACAGGTGATATGTCAATATACTGGGGAAGCAAAACCGGTCTTGACCCTCAAAATAAAACCGTGTTTGGCAAAAAACGCGAAAACACAGATGCCGGAGCCACCTCAACTACTGCCGGAAGAATGCTTCTGCGCTGGATGGCATGGGTTACGAATACCGTTACCATAAAAGGTAAGACTATGGTGTTCCGTGCCGAGGGGGAAGATGCTGTATTTGAAAGCTTTGATAAAGATCGCAAAGCACACGAAGAATACAGATTCCACATCTACGATACCGAAAAGCTTGGTCATGAAGTAAACCCATATCTTTATGCCGGAGTTGTCCACGCGACAACCGGCGACCTGAAAAACTGCGGTGATACCGATATTATTATTACACATTGCACCGACTGCGACTTAGTTGAAGACTTAATTATCCTTTGGGAGAGCGAAAACTACTCTATGGAAAAGGCGACCCGTATCCCCATCCGTGGAGCTCATACAGTATTTGTCGGTCCCGTCGAAGAAAATGGCAAAAACCTTTTGTTTGTATGTCAAAAGTGTGAAAAGAACAATCTTCAGATTACCCATGAAGTATTCAGCTTTGACAAAGACGGAACTCCCAAAAACGAGTGGATAATAAATGCTTGCGAAGCATCAAGAATTATTACCGGTAAAACCTATACCGACGGCAGATACCAGATTGCGGTTATCAATCACGAAGGAGAGAAAAAGCTCGGTCTTGAAAATATATATGTATTTCTCGGCGGTGAGGATGGCTATAACCCCGAAAGAAGAATTGAACTTCCCGGCTGTGCGTCAGTTGACTGTATTCCTATTAATCTAAATGACAGCGGAAACCCCGATTTGCTTGTTGTTAACTGTGCAGAAAATGCACCGCACCTTGACCCCGGTGCAACAATATACCGCAATAGCAAGGATGGATTTAACAAAGACAACAAGTATTGTTTTGATACAATTCTCAGTCACGGCTGTGCACTGGGTGACTTCAGACATACTGGCTATCTTGATTTTGCCTTTGGCGGAATTCGCAACCGTGAGCTGCGTATATTTGAGGGTGGGCCTGACGGCTATACAATGAAGAAAATTGTTTTCGGTCCTGAGCCGGATACCTTCACTCCATTCCCTTGGTCAATCCCCAATATGGACCCCGATTATTCCGAAATCGAATCAAGGGAACGAATTCCCGAATATGGAAATATCCGCTGGATGCAGGCAATCGACTTAAACGGCGACGGCTGGCTTGATATTGTTGTTTCCGAGATTACCGGTTCAAAGAGTTATATTCTCTGGGGCGGCCCTGAGGGTTACAGCACCGAAAGAATGCAGGCGCTTTACACTGACGGCGTGTCTGCTATAAACGCAGCAGACCTCAACGGCGACGGATATATAGACCTTGTTCTTTCCTGCCATCTGACAAAGGGTCACTCTATCCCTGGCGAAAAAGGCAAATTTGTAATTTACTGGGGCAGCGAAAACGGCTTTAGCGAAAACAGAAAATCATATCTTCCCACCTACTGTTCAAACGCTCTTACCATAAACGACTTCAACGGCGACGGACTTCTTGACATTTACGGAACAGCTTACAACAACGGCAGGTGCCGTGACATCAATTCAATGATGTATTTTCAGAGTGAGGACAGAATGTTCCATACTAATAACTTCCGTGAAATTTTCAACCACTCCGGTTGCGGCTGTCTTGCCGGTGACTTTAACGGCGATGGCTACATTGATCTTGCTGTGGCATCACATAAGGCTTACGGCAATCACGTTTGCAGCTCATACATATTCTGGGGCGGTGAAGACGGCATCAACGCGCAACGCTACACCGAACTTCCCGGCCGTGGCCCTCACGGAATGTGCTCTGTTGATATCGGGAATATTATGGACCGTTCCAACAGCGAGTACTATACCTCAGAAGCTTACAAAGCAAACGGCAAAAAAGCTGTAAAGGCTTCGTGGGTTGCAGAGAACGGCAAAAAGACCTGGGTTAAAATTCAGTTCAGATGTGCTGAAACGGCGGATAGCTTAGAAAATGCAAAGTGGTCAGAAAGCTTTGAAAACGGTGCTGATATTTCAGCACTTAACCTCACCGGATACATTCAGTATAAGTTAGAGCTTGGCGCATATTGTGGGACCGGAACACCGAGAGTAACCGAGGTTACAGTAGACTTTGAGTAAAAATTCAATATTACAGGAAGGCTGTGCATAAAGCACAGCCTTTCTGTAATATTAACTCCTTTGACATCTTTTTATGGAAATATGCATTGCAAGGGCACATTCTTTATCTTTACCATTGACATCAAAATTTGCCCTTGATACAATAATTGTACATTAATTAAATTTTAATAAGGAAAAGGTGATTGAAAATGTGTAATATCGCAGGTTATATAGGTGACAAGCCGGCAGCTCCTATTTTGATAGAAATGCTTTGCCGTCAGCAAGGCTTTGACGGTGGTTTCGCAACAGGAATTGCCACACTTCACAACGGGAAAATTTACTGGAAGAAATTTATCGGAAATGTTGAAGAATTTCTGAAAGAAACCGACCTTAGCGAATTTCCCGGAACCATCGGTATTGCCCATACCCGTCCTATTGTGGGTATTCTCTCACATTCACACCCATACCCCTCAGAAAGTGGTATGTTGGCTATGGTGACCAACGGCGGAGCAATCCCCGAAACCCGTGCGGAAGAAAAAAACTGTCTTACCCGCAACCTCAACAAAAAAGGCTATGAATTTATAACAAGATTTAACGCTGAGAGCAGTACCGCCCCTCAGCTTGAAAACGGCGAATATGTTCAGGCAGTAGATGTTATGGTCAATCTTGTTGAGAACTACATAAACGAGGGCAATATCCTTGAAGAATCAATTACAAAGGCTATGGACGATATGTATTCCGAGCGTGTTTGTGTTGTTCTGAAAAAAGATATCCCCGACGCTCTTAATGTATGCCGTATTACAAGACCTATGGAGCTTCTGCTAGGAAAAGGCGAATGTTATATTGCCACGACCCGTTTCGGATTCCCCGAGGATATTGAGGGTGAAATGATGTCACTTCCTAATATGCATACAGTGACAGTTACCAAAAACGGTTACACTGTGTCGCCTTATACCATAAAATCTGATAAGGTTGCAGAAATAACGCCTATGACCTATAAGGTAGCTTACGACCGTATAGTTGAGATGCTGAAAGAGGGCAAGGACAACCCCAAAATCTACGATGATTTTGAAAACACTCTGCACGATATGCCCGAGCTTTGGAATGAACAGACCATTTGCCGTCAGCACGCCAAGGTTGTGTATGATGTTCTGTGGCAGCTTAAATGCGAGGGAAGACTCAAGAGCTTTCTTGCTCCCCAAACCCAAAATGGTATGACCAGAAATCTTATTAATATGTATATCGACTAATTCACCTCTGACGTATAAAATACGAAGTTTTTAGAAACTGACAATTTTGACAAATAACGTGGAAAAAATTATACATTTTTCGTAAACTTTATGGTTGTTTTGCATTGACTTTATTTGCTTAATTTGTTAAAATGACCTTGTATAAAAAGAGCTTGTTTTCAGGCTTAAAAATCTAATTTAAAGGAGTCCCTTTTTATGAATTGGACAAAGAAAGGCTTTGAAGAATTTTCAAAAGGAACTATGGGCAACGGCGGACAGAATCTTTATGTTTCTGCTAAGGGTACACTGCAAAGAATTTTTAACTTTGACGTTAACGGTGATGGTTACCCCGACCTTCCCATTACAAACAGTCACAGTATGAACGAGAAACCTCCCATCTACATCTATGATGAGCTGGGTCAGGAAAAACCCCTCGAGCTTCCGTCAAACGGTTCATTCGACGCAATTTTTGTTGACCTTTACGACCGCGGCGTTGAGGATTTGGTTGTTGCCTGCCAGCACAACGGTGTACATAGTGATGTTTCTTCCATTATCTATTTTGGTAGCGAAATCGGTGTTTCCGAAAAATACAAGATGGAGCTCCGCGCCCCCAACGCAGTAGGCGTTGCAGCCGGCGACTTCAAGGGCTGCGGCAAAAAGGCTCTTGCTTTTGTTTGTGGCAAAAACCTTCGTATATTCTATCAGACATCACACGGCATTGAAGCATCAGTTTATGACGAACTTGATATTGCAGCAGTTTCAATCGCATCAGGCGATATCGACGGTGACGGTTATGACGATATTTATGTTATCCTTCAGGGCACCGGCGAAGTTGCTGTTTTCTGGGGCGGCGAGGACGGTATCAATCCCGACCGCAAGACAGTATTCGGCAAGCCTGCGGCTCTTGATGACAGCCGTGCAACCTCTACAACCGCAGGAAGAACTCTGTTCCGTTGGGTTCCCTGGAGATGTAATGTTGTAAAGGCTCATGACAGACTTTTCACATTCCGCGCAGAGGACAACTATGCGGTATTTGAAAGCTTTGACGCTGATCGTCAGCCCAAAGAAGAGTTCCGTATTAAGTGTATGGAAAAGCCTCTTGAAAAGAAGAGAATGTGCGACTATATGTTCTTTGGCGGCGGTGCAATGCACGCAACCTCAGGCGACCTTAGAAATGACGGAAGCTCCGACATCATAATCTCAGTTGCAACAGACTTTGACAAGATTGACAACACCATCGTTCTTTGGGAAAAAGAAGACTACTCGTTTGAAAAAGCAGGTCTTGTTCCCATCCGTGCCGCAAAGGCACTTTCAGTGGGCAAGCTTGGTTCAGACGATAAAAACTATTTGTTTGTCAGCCAGACAACAAATATGCATGAGCTGACAATTGAAACAGGAATTTTCAGCTTTGACAAGGATGGCAACGCAACCGAGGTTCGCCGCGTTCTTTCTCACGAGCCTGTTCGTATGCTGAGTGGTAAGTCATTCACCGACGGCAGATACCAGATGGCTGTTATTAACCATGAGGGTGAGAACAAGCTTGGATTTGAAGAAGTTTGGATTTACCTTGGTGGTGAGGATGGCTATAATGCAGACAGAAAGCTTGCATTCCCGTCATGTGCTGCAGTTGACACATTTATGGTTGACCTTACCGACAATGGTCATCCCGATGTTCTTATTGCAAACTGTGCAGAAAACGCGCCTATGCTTTCACCCGGTCCGGTTGTTTACTGGAACGACAAGGACGGCTTTGATACCGTAAATAAAAAGACCCACTTTATCGAAGGCGAAAACCCCCACGGTGCAACAATCGGCGACTTCAGAAAGTCCGGTTACCTTGATATTATAACAGGCAGTCTTGGCTGTCCCGATATAAAGATTTTCGAAGGCGGTCCTAACGGCTACGATTTTGCACATCCAAAGCTTCTTGCTCTCGGTCCGCGCCATAAAGAATATATGGAAAAATTTGATGGTGTACCCTACGAATATTTTGGAATTCACCACGAAAAGGGAGCATTCTATGACCCCTCAGAAAAATCGAATTACAACTCTACCCGCTGGCTTTTCTCCGCTGACTTTAACGGCGACGGCTACCTTGATTTGTTTGTTTCGGAAATTTTAGGTCATCGTTCATTTATCTTCTGGGGCGGTCCTGACGGCTTCAGCAATGATAATATGCAAGAACTTGCAACCAACGGTATTTCAGCCGCAAATGCAGCAGACCTCAACGGCAATGGCTATCTTGACCTTATCTGTTCCTGTCATCTTTCAAAATTTCACACCTTCCCGCAGGAATACGGCAAATTTGTAGTTTACTGGGGCGGGCCTGACGGCTATCAGGAACACAGAAAAACCGAGCTGAAAACGGCTTGTTCAAATGCTCTTACAATTCACGACTTCAACCGCGACGGCAGACTTGATATTTACGGTACAGCTTATGCAAACGGCAGATGCCGTGACATTGACTCCAAGATGTACTTCCAGACAGAAGACGGAATGTTCCACGAGAATGTATTCCAGGATATATTCAACCATTCCGGTTGTGGCTGTCTTGCCGGTGACTTTAACGGTGATGGTTATATCGACCTTGCAGTGGCAAGCCATAAGGCATACGGTAATCACGTATGTGACGCTTATGTATTCTGGGGCGGCGAAGACGGAATCAACGAGCAGAGATATACAAAGCTTCCTTGCCGTGGCCCGCACGGAATGTGTAGCGTTGACATCGGTAATATTATGGACCGTTCGGACAGCGAGTACTACACATCCGAAGCTTATAACACAAACGGCAAAAAGGCAGTTAAGGCATCCTGGATTGCAGAAAACGGCAAAAAGACCTGGGTTAAGATTCAGTTCAGATGTGCTGAAACTGCGGATAGCTTAGCAAACGCTGAGTGGTCGGAAAGCTTTGAAAACGGTGCTGATATTTCAGCTCTTAACCTTACCGGCTACATTCAGTACAAGCTGGAACTTGGCGCATATTGTGGAACCGGTACTCCTAGAGTAACAGAAGTAACTGTTGATTTTGAGTAAAAAATATAATGGGCAGAAACAAAGGTTTCTGCCCGTTTTTAATTGACTTTACAGATATTGTTTGCTACAATGACAATATAAAATAAACTGCAATATATTTTACAAAATCTATAGGAGATATTTTTATGAAATGGACGAAAAAAGGCTTCGAAGAATTTCGTAAGGGAACGTTTGGAAATGGGGGACAGAACCTCTATGTTTCTGCGAACGGTACCCTGCAGAGAATATTCAATTTTGATATAAACGGAGATGGATATTTTGATTTGCCTATTGCAAACAGCCACGCGATGAACGAGAAACCGCCGCTCTTTGTATATGACGATATCAATCAGGAAAAACCGCTTGAGCTTCCCTCTAATGGTACGTTTACTGCAGCTTTTGCAGATATTACCGGCGATGGTACTGACGATTTGATTATTGCATGTCAGCATAACGGCGTTCATTCGGATATTTCATCAGTTATATACTATGGCAGTGAAAGAGGTCTTTGCGAAAAATACCGCACCGAGCTTCTTGTTCCCAATGCGGCAATGATTGCTGTTGCAGATTTCAAAGGCGAGGGCAAAAAAGCTGTTGCTTTTTCCTGCAATAAAAAAGTTCGTATTTTCTACCCTACCACGCTCGGCATTGAACCTACTGAGTATACCGATATCGAAATCAGTGCTCTATCCTTTGCGGCAGGCGACCTTGACGGCGACGGCTATGACGATCTTTATGTTCTGACCGGTGGCACAGGTGAGCTGGTAGTTTACTGGGGCGGTGAGGATGGAATTAATCCCGACCGAAAAACCTCACTTGGCCGTTCTGATATTCCTGACGATGTCCGTTCAACCTCCACCACGGCAGGCAGAACAATGTTCAGGTGGTTCCCGTGGATGACAAGCATAATAAACATTCACGGAAAAACAATGATATTCCGTTCCGATGGCGATGATGCAGTTTTTGAGTCATTCGGCAAAGACCGTCAGACAAAAGAAGAAATGCGTATCTTCTGCACACACCAAAATCTTGAAAAGGATTTAACTGTTGATGCTGTATTTATGGGCAACGGTGCGGTTCATGCCTGCACAGGTGACCTTAAAAACTGCGGTGATACAGATATAATAATTGCTGTTGCCACCGATTTTGAGGCAGTTGAAGATGTGCTGGTACTTTGGGAAAGCGAGGGCTATGCTCTTGACAAGGCGACCCGAATTCCTGTTCCCTGTGCACGAAATGTATCTGTGGGTCCGATTGGCAATGACCCAAAGAACTACCTTTACATAGCACTCGGCTGCGAAGCCGACAATCTTGAAATTCCGGCAAGGGTATACAGCTTTGACAAAGACGGAAATGCAAGCTTTGTCAGAGAATTCCCTGCAATGGAGGCAACAAGCGTAATTTCCGGCAAGACCTACACCGACGGCAGACATCAGGTGGTTGTTGTTAACCACGAGGGTGAGCGTCATCTTGGCTGTGAAAAAATTGCATTTTTCCTTGGAGGAGAGGATGGATTCAACCCCGACCGCAAAATTATGCTACCGAGCTGTGCGGCTGTTGACTGCATACCCGTTGACCTGAACGATGACGGTAATCCTGAAATTATCGTTGCCAACTGTTCAGAAAATGCACCCCAGCTTGATCCCGGAGCGGCAGTATACTGGGGCAAGGACGGCGAATTTGATCCTGAGCGTGTAAACTTCTTCAATGCCCGCACCACTCACGGCTGCGCTTTGGGCGACTTCAGAAAGAGCGGATATATCGACCTTATCTTCACCGAGCTGGGTAACCGAAAAATCGCATACTTCAAGGGCGGTCCTAATGGCTACGACTTTGAAAATCCCGAATATATTCTTCTCGGTCCTGAAAAGGACCAGATTGAATGGTGGCGTGTCCGGGGTAAAGCTTATGAGCTTACAACCCGTGACCCGGAAGAGGTTAAGCGTTGCCGCGAATTTGGCGGTCCCCGCTGGATTTTTGCTGCAGACCTCAACAATGACGGCTGGCTTGATTTAATTCTGCCTCAGATTACAGGTCCTCGTGCTATGATTTTGTGGGGCGGTCCCAACGGCTTCAGCGAGGATAATATGCAGGCTCTTGCAGTTGACGGTGCTGCTATGGCTAACGCTGCAGACCTTGACGGTGACGGATATATAGACCTTATCTTTGCATCACATATGACTCTTGGTCACACCTTCCCTCAGGAAAAGGGCAAAATGGTTATTTACTGGGGCGGTCCAGACGGCTTTAGTGAAAACCGCAAGTCCTTCCTCCCCTCCTACTGTGCAAACTCCCTCACTGTTCAGGACTTCAACAATGACGGACGGCTTGACCTTTACTGTACAGCCTATAACAATGGCAGACTCCGTGACATAGACTCAAAAATCTACTTCCAGGGCGAGGACGGAATGTTCCACCTTGACGACCATCAGCTGATATTCAACAACTCCGGTTGCGGCTGTCTTTCCGGTGACTTTAACGGCGACGGCTTTATTGACCTTGCTGTGGCTTCCCACAAAAAGGACGGTAATCACGTTGCTGAATCCTTTGTTTTCTGGGGGGGTGAGGACGGCATAAACGAAAACCGTTATACCGCACTCCCCTCTATAGGTCCTCACGGAATATGTACCGCTGATGTAGGCAATGTGATGGACAGAAGCAATTCAGAGTACTACTATTCTGAAGCCTATAACGCAGAAGCAACAGCAACAAGGGTAAGCTGGGAGGCTACCAACGGCAAAAAGACCTGGGTTAAAATCCAGTTCAGATGTGCAGAAACCATTGATGCGTTAGAAAGTGCAGAGTGGTCGGAAAGCTTTGAAAACGGTGCTGATATTTCAGCACTTAACCTCACCGGTTACATTCAATATAAACTGGAACTTGGCGCATATTGTGGAACTGGTACTCCAAGAGTTACTGAGGTGACCGTAGAGTTTGAATAAAGGAGAAATCATCTTGAAAACAGTTATCTTAGACAAAAGCACCCTCGGTGCAGACATCGACCTTTCGCCCATACGGACTTTGGGCGAAACTGCAGAATACGAAACAACCACCCCCGAACAGGTTGCGGAGCGTATTGCAGATGTTGATACCATTGTCACAAATAAAATAAAGCTTAATGCATCAAACCTTAATGCGGCAAAAAACC
Organism: Monoglobaceae bacterium; assembly: GCA_045120135.1. GTDB lineage: Bacteria > Bacillota > Clostridia > Monoglobales > Monoglobaceae > SIG440. The sequence goes on from JBGVEN010000015.1 coordinate 233,599, forward strand.
TTAAGCTTATATGTGTTGCGGCTACCGGCTACGACAACATCGATACCGAATACTGTAAATCTCGGAATATTGCCCTTTGTAATGTTCCGGGCTACTCCACCGACAGCGTGGCACAGCTTTCGGTTGCAATGGCTTTGGATTTGTGTATTCATATGACCGAATACCGCCGTTTTGTTAATTCCGGCAATTACACCAAATCAGGTGTAGCCAACCGCCTTGTTCCCGTTTACCACGAGCTTTCAGCACTTAAATGGGGCGTTGTGGGCGGTGGCGGAATTGGCACAAAGGTTGCCGAAATTGCAAAAGCCATTGGCTGCAAGGTTATGGTTTGCCGCCGTAAAAACGAGGGCGAATTTCCTCTTGCCGACATTGACACCATTTGCCGCGAATGTGATATTATATCTCTTCATATTCCGCTCAGCGATTCAACACGTGGCCTTATCAGCCGTGAGCGTATTGACTCAATGAAAAATGGCGCCATTGTTGTAAATACCGCACGTGGTGCAGTTTGCGATGAGAATGCGCTTGCCGAAGCAGTGCTAAGCGGCAGAATTGCCTTAGGCTGTGACGTATACTCTGCTGAACCGTTTGACGAAAGTCATCCCTTTAGCAAAATCCTTAGCTGTGATAACGCTTTGCTTACTCCGCATATGGCGTGGGGTGCGGCAGAGGCACGGGCACGGTGTGTTCGTGTGATTTCGGAGAATATGTCAGCCTTCTATGCAGGCGAAACAAAAAACAGAATTGTTTAAAAAGAGCGGACAGCCTATACAGGCTGTCCGCATTTTTATTCTAAAGTGTTTTTTTGTTGACTTTTTAAAACTATTTTACAATAAAAATTGACTTTTCTTTTAATTTACGATTAAATAAATGTATAAACGGGCAGAGGAGTGTTTTTTATGAAATGGACAAAAAAAGGCTTTGAAGAATTCCGCAAGGGTACTTTCGGCAACGGAGGTCAGAACCTATATGTTTCGGCAAAGGGGGTTCTTCAAAGACTCTATAACTTTGATATAAACGGTGACGGCTATGTGGATATTCCTTTTGCAAATGCCCACAGTATGTTTGAAAAGCCGCCGCTTCACATATACGATTCCCTTGACCAGAGCGAGCCGTTGAAATTACCTTCAAACGGTAGCTTTGACGCAATTTTCACCGACCTAACCGGTGACGGCACGGACGACCTGATTGTTGCGTGTCAGCACAACGGTGTGCACACCGATATTTCCGCAATTATCTACTACGCAAGCGAACAGGGTCTTTGCGAAAAATATAAGCGCGAGCTTCGCGTTCCCAACTCCTTTGGCGTTGCCGCAGGCGACTTCAATGGTAGCGGCAAAAAAGCCCTTGCCTTTATCAGCAAGGACAAACTAAGAGTTTTTTACCAGACAGAACTGGGGATTGAGTCCTCAAAATTTAAAGAGCTTGACATTGCAGGTATTACCCTTGCCGCAGGCGACCTTGACGGCGACGGTTTTGACGACCTTTATGTTCTGCACCAGAATACCGGCGAGCTTGCAGTCTATTGGGGCGGCAAAGACGGACTTTGTGCAGACCGTAAAACCGTGTTCGGCAAGCCCACAGTAACCGGAGGGGCGGCAGTTTCCACCACCGCCGGCAGAAAGCTCTATCGCTGGGTGCCCTGGAAGAACAGCATTATCGACCTGGGCGACAAGGTTATGACCTTCCGCGCAGAGGACAACTATGCAGTATTTGAGACCTTTGACAAGGACCGTAATCCCCACGAGGAGCTGCGCATCTGCTGTGCCGAACTGATAACCGACAAGGACTACGACTCGGATGCGGTTTTTGAGGGCTACGGCCCGATGAACGCCTGTGTTGGCGACCTTAAAAACAACGGCGGCAAAGATATTGTTATTGCAGTTGCCACCGATTTTGAGAAGATTGACGATGTTCTTGTACTGTGGGAGGACAAGGGTTACTCATTAGAACACGCAACCCGTATCCCAGTAATGACAGCACGCTCTGTTGATGTGGGTCCGGTTGGTAAGGACGGCAAAAACCTCCTTTATATTGCGCTCAGCAGTAAGCGCGACGAGCTGGATATTCCGGCAAAGGTTTTTGAATTTGACAAGGACGGAAACGCGACTGAAGTCCGCGAATTTATGACCCACGAATGTGTGCGGCTTATGTCAGGCAAGACCTATACCGACGGCAGACACCAGATTGTTGCCGTAAACCACGAGGGCGAATTTAAGCTTGGACTTGAAAATGCACAGATTTTCCTTGGCGGTGAAGACGGCTACGACCCTGAAAGATACCTCCTCTTCCCCACCCACGCAGGCGTTGACACAACGCTTGTTGACCTGACCGACAACGGCTATCCTGATGTCCTTTGTGCAAACAGCGGCGAGAACGCGATTGAGCTGAACCCCGGTGCGGTTGTTTACTGGAACGGGCCTGAGGGGTTTGATATTGATAACAAGTACCACGAATTTATCTCCACCTCGGCGCACGGCTGTGCTGTTGGCGACTTCAGACATTCCGGCTATCTTGATGTAATCACCGGTGGCATACATATGCGCGATATTCAGATTTACGAGGGCGGTCCTGACGGCTATCCTGCCGAAAAGACAAAGCGTCTGATTATGGGTCCTGACCCTGAAAACTATGTTTCACGCAATGACGGCAACACCTTCGGTCAGGTATGGGCAGACGACCCTGCTACCAAACTCGAGTACGGTGAGGTGCGCTGGCTGTTTACCGCCGACTTCAACAATGACGGATGGCTTGACCTTTTTGTATCGCAGATTTGCGGCTCACGATCGTTTATCTTCTGGGGCGGTCCTGAGGGCTTCAGCACCGACAGAATGCAGGAGATTGCAACCGACGGAATTTCTGCCGCAAACGCCGCAGACCTTGACGGCGACGGCTACCTTGATTTGATTGTATCGTCACACCAGTCGCTTAAGCACACAATTCCCAACGAATACGGAAAGTTTGTAATTTACTGGGGCAGCAAGGACGGCTACAGCGAAAACCGCCGCACCGAGCTCCCAACACATTGTTCAAACGCCCTGACCATTCAGGACTTCAACGGCGACGGACTGCTTGACATCTACGGAACAGCTTATAACAACGGCAGACTCCGTGATATTGACTCAAGGCTGTACTTCCAGGCCGAGGACAGAATGTTCCATATCGACAACTTCCAGTTCCTGTTCAACAATTCCGGTTGTGGCTGTCTTGCCGGAGACTTTAACGGTGACGGATACATCGACCTGGCTGTTGCCAGCCACAAAAAAGACGGCAACCATGTCTGCGACTCCTACATCTTCTGGGGCGGCGAGGATGGCATAAACGAAAACCGCTACACCGCACTTCCCACCAGAGGTCCGCACGGTATGCACAGCGTTGATATCGGTAATATTATGGACCGCACAGATTGCGAATACTACACTTCCGACGCCTACAAAACTGACCTTAAGGCAACAAAAGTCAGCTGGGAGGCTACCAACGGCAAAAAGACCTGGGTGAAAATTCAGTTCAGATGTGCAAAAACCGCTGATAGCTTGGAAAAGGCAGAGTGGTCGGAAAGCTTTGAAAACGGTGCTGATATTTCAGCACTTAACCTTACCGGCTACATCCAGTACAAACTGGAGTTGGGCGCCTACTGCGGCACCGGTACTCCCAGAGTAACCGAGGTTACAATTGATTTTGAGTAAATACTCTTGTGTGCTTCCTGCCGCAGTAGGCGACAGGGCTCCCAAAAAGGCGTGACTTTTGGGGAAAAGGAGCAACCGAGCTTTAAAGTTTCGGTTTGCACAGCAAACCAAACCGCAAGCGAGAGTTGTGACGCGTGGCACCGGTACACCGAGAGTAACTGAAGTAACCGTAGAGTTTGAATAAAGATTCTTCGCTTTGCTCAGAATGACAAGGTTGGATATACTGTTGACCTTAATGTCACCCTGAGTGAAGTCGAAGGGTCTTTTACCCGACGGAGAGGGTCTAAAGAATCTAAAAAGATGGTGCAGTTCATTTGAACTGCACCATCTTCAATTTATTTATTCCTTGCTTTGTCTTTAAGTCTGAGCTGAGTATTCAAAATTCTCTTTCTGAGTCTCAAACTCTTAGGCGTAACCTCAAGAAGCTCGTCATCTGCTAAAAATTCAATACACATTTCAAGGCTGAGCTTGATTGGCGGAACAAGCTTAAGTGCCTCATCACTACCTGATGCACGAGTATTGGTCAACTGCTTCTTTTTGCAGACATTAACTGCCATATCTTCCATTTTGGGATTAACACCCACAATCATACCCTCATAAACCGGTGTTCCCGGTTCAATAAACAATGAGCCTCTGTCCTGAATCTTGAACAAGCCATAGCCTACCGCTTCACCTGTATCAAAAGACACAAGCGAGCCGGTATATCTTCGTGTGATTTCGCCTTTGAACGGCTGATATTCGTAAAATACCGAGTTCAGTATTCCCTCGCCCTTGGTATCGGTAAGAAATTCGTTTCTGTAACCAAGCAGGCCTCTTGCCGGAATAAGATATTCAAGACGCATACGGTCGCTGCCCTGAGGCGCCATCTGGATAAGCTCACCCTTGCGGCTGCCCATCTTTTCCATTACTGCACCCATCGAGGTTTCGGGGACATCAATAAGCAGCTTTTCAATCGGCTCGCACAGCGTTCCGCCAATCTCCTTATATAGCACCTTAGGAGTGCTTACCGAAAACTCGTAACCCTCACGGCGCATAGTTTCAATCAGTATGGAAATATGCATTTCGCCTCTGCCCGCAACACGGAAGGTATCCGTTGTTTCGCCATCCTCAACACGGAGCGAAACATCCTTTAAAAGCTCACGCTGAAGTCTTTCACGGATTTGTCTTGATGTAACAAACTTACCCTCTTTACCCGCAAAGGGACTGTCATTGACAGCAAATGTCATTTCAATTGTAGGCTCGCCGATTTTTACAAACGGGAGCGGTGTCGGGTCGGCACTGGATGCCACTGTGTCACCAATCGAAATGTCGGTTATACCCGAAATGCAGACTATATCGCCCATCTTTGCGGTATCAACCGCTGTTTTGCCAAGACCGTCTATCTGATAAATGTTTGCAATCTTTGCCTTGTAGGGTGCGTGTTTTTCGTGGTAATCGCAAACCATAATCTCCTGATTTTGTCTAAGAACACCACGCTCAATTCTACCGATTGCCATTCTTCCAACATATTCGTTGTAATCAATGGACGAAACAAGCATCTGAAGCTCACCCTCGTCATCACCCTCGGGTGCGGGAATATGCTCAACAATTGTTTTGAACAACAGTTCAAGATTCTCGCCCGGAACATAGGGGTTAAGAGTTGCCGTACCTGCTCTGCCCGAACAGAATATAATAGGGCTGTCAATCTGCTCGTCTGTTGCATCAAGGTCTAAGAGAAGCTCCAGAACCTCGTCAGGGATTTCGTCAAGACGGGCATCGGGTCTGTCCATCTTGTTGACAACTATAATAATTCTGTGCTGCATTTCAAGTGCTTTCTGCAGAACAAATCTGGTCTGGGGCATCGGTCCCTCTGCCGCATCAACAAGCAGAATTACGCCATTAACCATTTTAAGAATACGCTCCACCTCACCGCTGAAGTCAGCGTGACCGGGAGTGTCGATAATATTCATTTTTATTCCGTTGTAGTATACCGAAGTATTTTTGGCAAGGATGGTAATTCCACGCTCACGCTCCAAATCGCCGTTATCCATAACACGGTCTTCTACCACCTGATTTTCACGATAAATACCACCTTGCTTGAGCATCTCGTCGACCAGAGTTGTTTTGCCGTGGTCAACATGGGCGATAATTGCTATATTTCGCAAATCTTCTCTTTTCATAAATCTGCTCCTTATATAAAACTGTTATTATACAAAATTTTATCACAAATAATTATTATACATCTTTTTTTGCAGTTTGTCTATGGCAAGAAGTACAAATTTTTTACAACGATTGACAAAATAATGTTTGATTGGTATACTATATGTATAATTTTACACGAAAGGTTGTTTTAAAAATGTGGGAAGAATTTAAAAAGTTCGCCTTTAAAGGCAATGTAATCGATATGGCAGTCGGCGTTGTTGTCGGCGGTGCGTTCAGCACAATCGTTAATTCATTGGTAAAGGATATTATTATGCCGGTTTTTGGTTTTATCACCGCAGGTATGGACTTCACCGCGCTTAAGGTTGTGCTTTCCGAAGCTACCGAAACCAAGCCTGAAGCCGCAATTCTCTATGGCACATTTATCCAGAACATAATCAGCTTTTTGATTATTGCGTTCTCAATCTTTATGGTTGTTAAGGGCATCAACAAGGCAGCAAGCCTCAGAAAAGCTCCCGAGCCTGAGGTTATTGAAGAAGGACCCAAGCCCCCTACGCAGGAAGAGCTGCTTGCCGAGATCCGCGACCTGCTGAAAGCATCATCTGCTCCGGCACTTGAAGAAGCAAAACAGGATTAGTTAATTAAAACAAAAACCGGTTGAAAAATTTCAACCGGTTTTTTCTTATTTAATACTAAAGATGAGGTCACCGTATGACGGTACAGGCCAGAAATTACGGTCGGAATGTGCCTCAATTTCATCAACCAACGCACGCAGGCTCTTCATTCTTGATACAACCTCGCGACGATAGTAGGTTGCAACCTCAAGTGCAGTTCCTTCGGGAACATTCTTCAGGGCATCGTCAAGCTCGCCGTTTGCTGCAAAAATCTTGTCCGCAAGGGTTGAAATCCTCTGGAGGGAGAGCTTTTCCGCCTCGAACGGGATATCGGGGCATACATTCCGCTTTGCAAGAATGGTGTCACACAGATTTCTCTGAATGTTACTGATTGCAGGGGTATAGTCCTTTTTAACCATATCCACCATCGTAAGGCCCTCGATATTAACCACCTTTGAATATTCCTCAAGCAGAATTTCGTATCTTGCACGCATCTCGGTCTCGTTATAAACCTTGTGGCGTTTAAACATTTCAATATTTTCGGGACGGATATAATAGGGCAGAGCATCAACTGTTGATTCAAGGTTCAAAAGTCCTCGTCTTTCCGCCTCTTTTACCCAATCGCCCGAATAACCGTTGCCGTCAAAGATAATGGCATCGTGTTCCTTTATAATCCGTCTAACAAGCTCGTGAACCGCTGTGAGGAAGTCATCGGCCTTTTCAAGCTCGTCAGCAAATAACTGAAGCTCGTCCGCAACCATTGTGTTGAGCATAATATTTGAGCAAGCAATCGAATCATTTGAGCCAAGCATACGGAATTCAAACTTATTACCTGTGAAAGCAAATGGTGAGGTACGGTTTCTGTCGGTTGAATCCTTGGGGAATTCGGGCAAAACCGAAACACCAACCTTCATTGTCTGCTTGCCTGTTCCCTCGTAATCACTGTCCTCCTTTATTGCCTCAAGCACGCCGGCAAGCTCTGAGCCGAGAAACATTGATATTATGGCAGGTGGTGCTTCGTGACCGCCGAGACGGTGGTCGTTGCCGGCACTTGCCGCAGATACACGGAGCAAATCCTGATGCTTATGTACCGCACTCATAACCGCGCAAAGGAACACAAGGAACTGTGCGTTATCGTGGGGTGATTTTCCCGGTTCAAACAGGTTTTCACCGGTGTTGGTGGTGAGTGACCAGTTGTTATGCTTACCGCTGCCGTTTACACCCTCAAAGGGTTTTTCGTGGAGCAGACAGGTCATTCCGTGTCGGTCTGCAACAACCTTCATCATTTCCATGGTCAGCTGATTGTGATCTGTTGCAATATTTACTGTTGTAAATATAGGTGCAAGCTCGTGCTGAGCGGGAGCCGCCTCATTATGCTTTGTTTTGGCTAAGATACCAAGCTTCCATAGCTCTTCATCAAGTTCTTTCATATATGCCGAAACTCTGGGCTTAAGCTTGCCGAAGTAGTGGTCCTCCAGCTCCTGACCCTTTGGTGCAGGTGCACCGAAAAGTGTTCTGCCGCAATAAATCAAATCCTTGCGCTTTTCAAACACTTCTTTATCTATAAGAAAGTATTCCTGCTCGGGACCGACTGTGGGAACAACTCTTGTAACATCGCTTTTACCAAAGAGCTTAAGTACACGCACTGCCTGACGGCTTACTGCCTCCATTGAACGCAGAAGCGGAGTCTTTTTATCCAGCGACTCACCGCCGTACGAACAGAATGCTGTGGGGATACAAAGTGTACCGTCCTTTATGAACGCATAAGATGTGGGGTCCCAGGCTGTATATCCCCTTGCCTCAAATGTGGCACGTAGACCGCCCGATGGGAAGCTCGACGCATCAGGCTCGCCCTTGATAAGCTCCTTGCCGGAAAATTCCATTATAACATTACCGCCGGGAGCAGGGGTAATAAAGCTGTCGTGCTTTTCCGCCGTGATTCCGGTCATAGGCTGGAACCAATGGGTATAATGTGTTGCACCCTTTTCGATTGCCCATTCTTTCATTGCAGCGGCAATCTTGTCTGCAACGGCACGATCAAGACCTATGCCGTCGTTTATTGTTTTTTTCAGAGCCTTGTAAATATCCTGCGGAAGGCGTTCCTTCATAACGGTTTCGTTAAAAACAAACTTTCCAAAAAGTTCAGGTATGTTATTCAATTCAGCTCCTCCTGTTCTGAATGTCAATTTTTTTGAATAAACTGATAGAAATGGAACACATACGCCCACTTTATCATTAAAAATTATACACAAATTGGGCGGCATTGTCAATGCAATAAAAATTTTTTCAATTTTTTTAAAAAAATGCTTGCATTTTGGGAAAAGTTGTGTTAATATATTATGTGCGACTCGTGGTCGCTATATTAAAAATGGAGGTGAAATCATGCCTAACATTAAATCAGCCAAGAAAAGAGTTAAGGTTATCGCTACAAAAACTCTTCAGAATCAGATGGTTAAATCACAGCTTAAGACTGCTATCAAGAAGTTTGAAGCTTCTCTTGAGGGGGGCAAAGATGATGCCTCTGTTGCATACGCAAATGTAGTTAAAAAGACAGACCAGGCTGTTGCAAAGGGTATTCTTCATAAGAATACAGCTGCCCGCAGAAAGGGTCAGTACGCAGCAAAGATGAACAAGCTTGCGTAATTAACTTTTGGTTCTCAAGAAGAGTGCATTTTCTATAACCTGAAAACGCACTCTATATACAGGGGTATAGCTCAGTTGGTAGAGCAGCGGTCTCCAAAACCGCGTGCCGTGAGTTCAAGTCTTACTACCCCTGCCAAAAATACCGATACCGCTTTGCGGTGTCGGTATTTTTTTGTAATCGGTAACGGGACTTGAACTCCGTGCGCGCGGTTTTTCCGCGTGTCCGTGTCTGCACGTAAAAAACAGTCCGGTGAACTGTTTTTAGTGCAGAATTACAAAATGCGACAGCATTTTGTGAACGGCAGAAACGCATAGCGTTTCTACATTGATGCGAGACAAAGGCTTCGACTTTGTCTGCTGAAGTCTTACTACCCCTATCCCATAATTCTACAAAAACTTACAAAAAAAGCTATTGTAATTTATCAAATTAAATGATATAATAGATTTGCTAAACAAATTCAACAATTATGTTTTAACTTCAATAGGTGAATTATACTCTTTTTTAATACCATCGTTAAAAAGTATGGCAAAAAATGCCGCCTTGATGACGATGGGAATTTCAATTGATTTCTGTTGAATTTGTTTAGCGACAAGCAAGGCTGGCGTTTTTGATGCGCTGACCTCGGTTGGCGCATTTTTTATTTTCCATTAGAATGCGTCGGCTGTTTACCGCATTCTCCGATTCAATGTTGGGCAATCACAATATTTTCCTATAAAAAGATTACAGCGGTAAATGCCTGTAAAAAATATCCCCTCGTTATTTAGTGGCTAAGATAACGGGGGGATATTTCTTTTTTATTTAACTGTCATTGCCTTAATTTTTATAGGTGTTTTGGGTATTGACTGCTCTCCGGATGCGCTCATTTCAAGTTCGACTTCTGCAAACTTTTCAACAACATCCATTCCGACAATAACCTTGCCGAACACCGCATAACTTCCGTCGAGTGCGGTGCATGCATCGTCAAGACAGATAAAGAACTGGCTGCTTGCGCTATCGGGATGCTGAGCACGCGCCATTGAGATTGCGCCCTTAGTATGTGAAAGTTTGTTGGTTTCAACACCGTTTGTCAGGAACTCGCCTTTTATATTGGCATCACTGCCGCCGCTGCCGTCACCTTTGGGGTCGCCTCCCTGAGCAACAAACCCCGGAACAATACGATGGAATGTAAGTCCGTTGTAAAAGCCATCCTTAACAAGCTTAACAAAGTTTGCAACTGTTTGTGGTGCGTATTCGGGATAAAGCTCAATTGTAACCTTTTTGCCGTTTTCCATCACCATATAAACAATGGGGTGACCTGTCGGGATTTTATCATATGTTACAAGCTTGTCTTTAATCGACTGTTCATATGCCTCGTACTGCTTCTGCTGTTCGGCTTCTGTCGCCTTTATGCTTTCAATTATCTTCTCAAGCATTGCGTCAACGCGGTTAATAACCGTTACTGCCTCGGCACGGGTTCCGCTGGCTGACGGATTGAAATTATTATTCTCGTCACCCGTCATAAGCGAAAGTCCAAAGCAGCTTGCAATCGATTGATTAATCTTTTCGGGATAGTTGGTTACAATTTTATCATTATCGGCATAAGTTATTTCAATGCTAGCTGCCGTCATTCCGGTAACATTACGTACCGTTTCGCTCAGCATAAACGCCATTTCCCATCTGGGGATAGGCAAATCATAGGTTTCAGCCGTCATAATACCCGCTGTAATGCTTCCAACTGCCTCACTCATTGGTGCATACATATATGTCGTTGCAAAGCTATAATATTTTGCAGCCCAATGGTCTTCCTCGCCAAACGAGTCGGGAATTTCAACCTCTGCTCTTGCAGCTATTTCAGCCGCCAGCATTTTAAGAAATTCCGCTCTGGTGATGGCGTCGTCCGGACGAAACCTGCCGTCGGGGTCGCCGCTGATAACCTTGTTTGTATACGCCTTTTCAAGCTCGGCGTCTGCCCAATGCCCTTGCGCATCCTTAAAAGGATGGGCAAAAGCCAATGTACTACACAGCATTGCAAATGCAATAATTAAAGAAACTGTCTTTTTCATTTTAAAAACTCCATTTGGGATTATTCTTCAACAATTGTAACCTTTTTCATTGTAATAGGATCAACCGGTGATGCCAGCTCACCCATTGAGTTGTAGCTTCTTTCAACATCGAGGAACGCATCAACAACCTCCATACCCTCGATAACCTTACCGAATGCGGCATAGTTGCCGTCAAGGAAGCTTGCATCGTCATAACAGATAAAGAACTGGCTGCTTGCGCTGTCGGGGTTCTGTGAACGAGCCATTGAAATCACGCCTCTTGTGTGCGAAAGGGTATTCTGCGCAAATCCGTTTGCCGCAAACTCGCCGGGGATTTCAACGCCGCTGCCGCCCATACCGGTACCCTCGGGGTCGCCGCCCTGAGCCATAAAGCCTTCAACAACTCTGTGGAAGCCAACGCCGTCGTAAAAACCGTCTGTTACCAAATCAACAAAGTTCTGAACGGTCTGGGGTGCGTATTCGGGATAAAGTTCCAGAACGAACTCGCCGCCGTTTTCCATCTCAACTGCTACTTTTACATTTTCCTGAATCACTGTTTTGTCCTCCTTGCTATCTGCCTTGTTTGTGCCATCCAAAGCGGTGTTTTTGCCGTTTGACGAGCTAAGTGCGGTGTTTTCAACATTTTCTTTCTTGCCGCCGATAATACCTATTGCCAGAACCGCACAGACCAGAACTATTACGGCAACTGCCATAGCCGTCCCCCATACTGCACCACCAGATGCTTTTTTCTTCTTTGCAGTAGCTTTTTTATTTGAATTTTTATTATTTGCCAATTTAATTTCTCCTTTTTCGACATAATATCCATTCCTTTAATTGTAATTGTTACTTTAAAGTTTGTCAATACTAAGAATGTTGCAATTTTGTTAATTTTTCGTTTTAACTATTGTTTTTAATTAAAAATTGTGTTAGTATATAATGTGTATTTTTTGCATATTTTTCCTCTGACGGAATTTTCCTTTTCGCAGAGCTTTGAATATTAATAAAACAGGAGGCGGTCACTTGAAAAAACATTTAAAAGGACTTGGATTTTATGCAATCTTACTACTTATTATAATTACAATATTTACATTGACATCTATGCCCGAAACAGGCGAGCAGTATATCTACTCTGACCTTCTTACAATGATTAAGGAGGGTAGGGTTGCCGAGCTTCAGGTTATCTCAACCGATGCAAATGTAAAGCTTACCGACGGAACAGAGTTCACCGTTGTTACACCCGGCTACACTGCAATCTACCTGAGCGCAGGTGCAGATATTGAAAGCCAGATTGCCGCAGGAACTTTAAAGGTTGACACACCCGTTCCCGCATCACCGCCTTGGTGGCTGAGCTTTTTGCCGTCTCTGGGCCTTATAATTATTATGATTGTATTCTGGGTTATTTTTATGCGTCAGTCTCAAGGTGGAGGCCCCGGCGGCGCAATGTCCTTTGGCAAAAGCCGTGCAAAGCTTTTTGACGATAAGAACAAAAAGACCTTTGACGATGTTGCAGGCGAGGATGAGGAAAAAGAGGAACTTCAGGAAATTGTTGAATTCCTTAAAAACCCCCAGAAGTTCCGCGACCTGGGTGCACGAATCCCCAAGGGTTTTCTGCTTGTAGGCCCTCCGGGAACAGGTAAGACTTTGCTTGCAAAGGCTGTTGCAGGCGAGGCAGGCGTGCCCTTCTTCTCCATTTCCGGTTCAGACTTTGTTGAGATGTTTGTCGGCGTGGGTGCTTCCCGTGTTCGTGACCTTTTTGACCACGCAAAAAAGGCAGCTCCCTGCATTATCTTTATTGACGAAATTGACGCCGTTGGCCGACAGAGAGGCGCAGGTCTCGGTGGCGGTCATGATGAAAGAGAACAGACCCTTAACCAGCTTTTGGTTGAAATGGACGGCTTTACTCTTAACGAGGGTGTAATTGTTATTGCAGCAACAAACCGTCCCGATATCCTCGACAGCGCACTTCTCCGTCCTGGACGCTTTGACCGTCAAGTTCTGGTTGATGCTCCTGATGTTAAGGGCAGAGAGGCAATCCTTAAGGTTCACTCAAAGGGTAAACCTCTTGCAGATGATGTTAAGCTTGACGTTTTGGCAAAGACAACCGTTGGCTTTACCGGTGCTGATCTTGAAAATCTTATGAACGAGGCGGCACTCCGTGCAGCAAAGAATAACGCAAAGCAAATCACTATGGAGGACCTTGAAGAGTCCATTATGAAGGTTATTGCAGGTCCTGAAAAGAAGACCAGGATTATAACCGAGCGTGACAAGAAAATTACCGCATTCCACGAAGCAGGTCACGCAGTTGTGGCAAAAATGCTGCCCACTCAGGACAGAGTTCATCAGATTTCAATTATTCCGCGCGGTCAGGCGGCAGGCTATACCTTATCACTCCCCAAGGACGATAACACGCATATGTCCAAGACCGAAATGATTGAAGAAATCATTACTCTCCTCGGCGGTCGTGTGTCTGAGCAGCTGTTCCTTGAAGATATATGCACCGGTGCATCAAATGACATTGAGCGTGCAACCGCAATTGCAAAAAATATGGTTGTGAAATACGGTATGAGCGAGGCTCTCGGCACACGCTCATTCGGCAGTAGCAACAACGAAGTATTTATTGGCCGTGATTTTGGCCATACTCAGGATTACAGCGAAGATGTTGCAGCAAAAATTGATGCTGAAATCAAGAGAATTATTGACGAGTGCTATGCCCGTTGCTCTGAAATCCTCTCCGAGCAGGCTGATAAGGTTAAGAAAACAGCCGAAATGCTGCTTGAAAAGGAAAAGGTTGATGCTGACGAATTCGAAGCGCTTTTTGAAGAAAAGGTCAGCGACACTGAAACTGTTGACAAGGCTACTGAGTCCTTGGTAACAGATATTAATGAAACTACCGACGGTGTTTCTGAAACACAAGAATAACTACCTTGCAATGTGTATAAGGCAAAAGCCTTATACACATTGTTTTGCGTGAGGTGACAAATATGAAAAACAATTCAAAAAAACTTGGTGAAGAGCCGGTTTTAAAGCTGCTTTGGAGCTTCTCTGCTCCGGCAATCGTAGGTATGATTGTTAATGCAATCTACAATGTGGTTGACCGCATTTTTGTAGGACAAGCCGTGGGCGACAAGGCACTTGCCGCACTATCGTTTGTTTATCCCTTTATGACCGCAATAATGGCGGCAGGTATGCTTGTGGGACTTGGTGGAACAGCACTTGTTGCAATCAGTCTTGGTGAGGGCAACCGCGAAAAGGCAGAGAAAATCATAAACAACGTCTGCGTATTTGCTTTTATTCTGGAGCTGATTGTATCTATTCTGGGATATACATTTTTAAAACCGCTTCTCAGAATGTTCGGAACGCCCGATGGCGTAATTATGAACTATGCCTGTGATTATATGAATATTATCCTTGCCGGTTCAATCTTTCAGGGTGTTGGATTTGCCCTTAATGCGATTATCCGTTCCGAGGGCAATCCCAAAATGGCAATGGTATCAATGCTTGCCGGTGCAATCACAAACATTGTATTTGACTGGCTTTTGACTATGGTAATCCGTATGGGCGTTGTCGGTGCAGCAATTGCAACAATTTTAGGTCAGCTTGCAACAATGCTGTGGGTGCTTTTCTACTTTACTAAGAAAAGCTCGCTTCGTCTTAATCTCAAAGGTTTTCGTCCTGACTTTCAGCTTATCTCAAAAACAATGTTCCTTGGACTTTCGCCGGCGCTTGTTCAATTTGCAATGGCAGCCGTGAACATAATCTACAACAATCTGCTTATCAGCTATGGCAATGCGGAGCTTGGTGCAGGCAACGGCGATATTGCAGTTTCGGCATTTGCGGTATATAACAGTGCAATGACCCTCGCCATTATGCCGATTTTCGGTTTTAACCAAGGTGTTCAGCCAATTGTTGGCTACAACTATGGTGCAAAAAACTATGACCGTGTACGAAAGGCAATGCTTTATGGCGTTAGTGCTGCAACAATCTTTGTTATTCTCGGCTTTGCGGTTATACATCTGTTCCCCGAACAGATTGTCCGTGCCTTTAATTCAAGTCCTCAGCTTATCCGACTTGGCAAGCAGGCACTTATTACCAACACAATGGCTCTGCCTTTGGTTGGTGCGCAGATTATTTGCTCCAACTACTTCCAGTATATCAACAAGCCAAAGGCGGCTACCTTTTTCAGTCTTTCCCGACAATGTCTGTTTCTTATCCCCGCGCTTTTCATTATGCCACGGATATTTGGCTTAAACGGTATCTTCTACGCACAGCCGGTATCCGACCTGATTTCTGCCATAATCTCAATTACTTGTGCAGGTATTGCTTTAAAAAGTCTTGGCAAGGAGGATAAATTGCAATGAAAAGAGAACTTACCGTAAAATGTCCGGCAAAGGTCAACCTCTCGCTTGATGTGACGTCCCGACGTGAAGACGGGTACCATAATCTTGAAATGATAATGCACACAATTAAGCTTTTTGACACGCTCACCGTAATATGCGAGAACTCAGAGAAAACCGAAATCACCATTTCAAGCAATCTGAGCTATGTGCCAAATGATGAGAGAAATCTCTGCTACAAGGCGGCACAGCTTTTCTTTGACGAAACCGGACTTTCCGCAAAGGTTCATATAGACGCAAACAAAAAAATCCCCGTCGGGGCTGGGCTTGGTGGCGGCTCGTCCAATGCTGCCGGAACACTCACCGCCCTCAACAAGCTTATGGGAAATCCTCTGTCGCAAGACAAGCTTGCCGAAATTTCAAAAAATATTGGTGCAGATGTGCCGTTCTTTATTTACGGCGGCTGTATGCTTGCCGAGGGTATTGGCGAAATACTTACACCTTTGCCTCAGCTTGAGGGAGTAACATTTTTAATCGCAAAACCCAATTTCGGTGTTTCAACGCCGTGGGTATACAAAAATCTGGTGTTGGACAGCAACACTCCGCACCCGAATACCAAAGCAGTTATCGAAGCAATAAAAGCAAATGACCTTGCCGCTCTTGCAAAGCACACAGGGAACACCCTTGAGTTTGTGACACTTAAACAATATCCCGAAATCAGCCGTTATAAGGAGTTTATGACAAAAAATGGTGCTGTTTACTCACTAATGAGCGGAAGCGGCTCAGCAGTATTCGGCGTATATGACGACCACGAAAAAGCAAAAAAGGCCCTTGAGAAATTCAAGAGACTAACAAAACAAGTGTATATAGCATAAAAAGATGCGTGAACTTTCGTTCACGCATCTTTTGTGTTTTTATTCATTTGGTGTGGTTTAACTCCAAGCCTTATTTAAGTGTATATCCACCCTTTACCATAACCAATACATCGGCCGTTGCTTTAATACCTCTGCCGTCCGCAACGGGGACTATTAACAGATGGTTTGCCGGCATTGCTGAGTTATTTGCAAGGTCAAAGCCTGCTGTTGTGTCGGCAAGTCCGCCCTTTTCAGTTGCTATGATTGTTGCCGTACCCATTCTTAAAATCAATTCTGTTCCTGCAGAACAGATAAGCTTCTGGTCCTTTTTCACCTCAACAACCTTGAAGCTTTCGGCTGTACCTGCGCCTGAACCCGAGTTTACATCGGTTATGCGGCTTTCCACATACTGCTTGATTGATGGCATAAGAACATTCTCGATATATGACTGAGAGATTAACGGGTCGTCGTTTCCGCCCGGCTCGGCAAGCACCGCTGAAAAACAGAGTGCCAGGCACAAAATAATCGTTGCAACCTTAAATTTTTTTGTTTTCATAGCTTCCACCTCGCAAATTATGTGAGCATCGTGAAGCTTAGATGAGCCCAAAACTGATTTCGAGAGCCTCGTTTACTCTGGTCATCAATTCTTCATCAAGATGCCCTATTTTTTCCTTTAATCTTTTTTTGTCAATGGTTCTGATTTGCTCAGCAAGGACTACCGAGTCCTTGGAAAGCCCGTATTCGTTGGCGTCAAGCTCAATATGAGTGGGCATTTTTGCCTTGTTAATTTGAGAGGTAATCGCCGTTGCAATCACCGTAGGGCTGTACTTGTTGCCAATATCGTTCTGGATAATCAGCACCGGTCTCACCCCGCCCTGTTCAGAACCAACCACAGGGCTTAAGTCTGCGTAATAAATATCGCCTCGTTTAACTATCACTTTCATTCACACTCCGTATGCATTGTTCGGAGAGTTCTGTCGCCTCGTTGTCTGAGGCAACCGCTTCCTCTGCCAAACTCAGATTGATACGGGACATTTCCTTGTAGCCGGCAATCAACGCACATTCCAAACGCTCTTTTTCATCGCATTCGTGCGTGACTACGTCACAGTTGCCGCACATCAATTGAAGTTCCCCCTTTATCAATCTATATACACTATACGCAGTATAACTTGTTTCGGACATTGTAAATCTGCCTTATGTAAAAATTTACTGTCCGTCGTTTTCCAGAAGATAGTTAATGCCTTTTTCTATCCTCTGATTTTTGATATAGATACGGGGAACACGCCGACCTACCATACACACCACCTCGTAATTGATGGTACCAAGGTTTGCAGCAACCGACTCGGCAGAAACTGCTTCGTCGCCAAACAAGGTAACTTCGTCACCGATATCTATATTATTAACACCAGAAACATCAATCATACATTGGTCCATACAAATTCTTCCTACCTGAGGAATTTTTTTGCCGTTTACCGAAACCTCGGCACGCCCCGACATTATCCTGGAATACCCGTCGGCATAACCCACAGATATTGTGGCAAGCTTAGTCGTTTTTTCTGCCGTAAAGCTTCTGCCATAGCTGATTGAATCGCCTTTTTCAATATTTTTTATATTAACAATTCGTGCTTTAAACTTCATTGCAGGCTCCAGCTTCAGCGGCTCGTAAGATACCTCATTGGACGGATACAGACCGTAGAGAATAATCCCTGCCCTGACCATATCAAGCTGAAGCTCGGGATACCGTATCTGTCCTGCACTGTTGGCAATATGACGTATGGGGATTTGGACACCCCTTGCTTTGAGTTTCTCATCAAGCTCCATAAAGTTTTTAAACTGCTGCTTTGTGTAGTCCCTGCCCGTCTCGTCCGCTGTGGAGAGATGGGTGAACATCCCCTCAAGTTCGATATTCGGGAGCTTTGAAATTTCCACAATTTTCTCAACAGTTTCAAGCCTTTGCTTAATGTCACCGGTAAACTGAAAGCCTATACGGAACATTCCCGTGTCGACTTTAATATGAACTTTAACGGTCTTTTGCGTAGCTACCGCCACCTTGGACAGCTGCTTTGCAAATTCTACACTTGCAACTGCAGGGGTTATATTATATTTAATTATGTTCTCAATTGCGTCGGGCATTGAGACGCCGAGAAGCAGTATGGGGACATCAATCCCTTTTCTTCTCAACTCCACCGCCTCATCCACGAACGCAACAGCAAGTCTCTCCGCTCCACTTTCAAGGCAGGTTTTTGCCACCTCAAAAGCACCATGCCCGTATGCATCAGCCTTGACAACTGCCATCAGCTTTACATCGGGGCGGATAATATTTTTTATTCCCCTTACATTATGGCTTATTGCGTCCAGGTCGACTTCCGCCCAGGCTCTTTGCATATCTTCCATAATTTCTCTCCTGTATATTTAATTCATATTTTTTCATTTCTCACAAATTCACAAAACTCAACGGTAACCGTTGGGTTTTCATCAATTCCATAAGTTTCAAGCCGGACCGGCAGATATGTCTGATTATCTATCCAAAGACTCTGGCGAAACCGGTTTTTGTTTTTGCCCGGCAGAAAACAGCTAAGGCAAGTCTGCCTGCCCGAAATTGAGCTTTCGGTTTTAATCGCTGTTTCTTCACTTTTATAGAATTCTTCAAAGAAATCCGCAATCGACACCGATGAATGAACCGACAATGCCGCCTTTTGAATTTCCTCACTGTGACCAAAACCGGACTTTAAAAGCACTGTTTCGCCGTCAAACACATAGCCGCTCCCCGAAAGGCTCTGCGGCTCGGTGAATGTCACTTCAAACCAATCGGGAGCTTTGTATTTCTGCTTTGCAGTATATACACTCTTTCCCTGACCATTTTGCACAGCAACCTCAACCGATGCAGAAAAGCTTTGCAAATCGTTATATCTTTTGTAGATTTCCTTGTAATGGTCGTGCTCCGTCTTTCTTCCGCACGCACAAAGGCTCGTCATAAGTATAGCTGCGGCAACCACCGCCGTTATACTTTTTTTCACTTTTTTGCCCCTCTTTTATTATTTTGCTGAAATCATTTTGAATGCATCAGGTAATTTATCTGTAATATCACCGGCAACCATGCCGTATACCGTTTTTTCATCAGCGGCTATATCTCCGGCAAGGCCGTGAAGGTAAACACCCAAAACCGCTGCATCAAACGCACCAAGGCCCTGACCTGCAAGAGAGCTAATCACGCCCGAAAGGACATCACCCGAGCCTGCAGTTGCCATTCCGACATTACCGGTTTTATTGATGTAGCTTTCCTTATCCAAGGCGGCGACAACCGTTCCCTCTCCTTTTAAAACTACCGTAACACCATATTCTGCCGCAAGCTGCTCTGCACAGCTTTTTCGATTAGTTTGTATATCTGAAATGGTCTTTCCCGTCAGCCGTGACATTTCGCCCGGGTGCGGTGTAAGAATTATTTCACAAGTCTTACTTTTTAAAATTTCGGGATTTTTGCTCAGGGCGTTTAATCCGTCGGCATCAATCACCAAAGTATTATTATAGCTTTTGATAAGCTGCTGTAATATTTGAAAAATGCTGTCGCTTTGGCCAAGTCCCGGTCCGAAAACAACTGCATCGGATTTTTGAGCAAATTCAATTATCCGTGATATCGCATCCAAAGAAATTACCCCGTTTTCACAAGGGAGACCTGCGGTCATTATTTCAGGATGGAATGATGCCGCAACCTCACGCTCGGACTCTGCTGTTAAAAGCGTCACAAGTCCGCTCCCCGTGCGAAGTGTCGAGTACGCCGAAAGCACCGCCGCACCCGTCATTCCCTTTGAACCGGCAACCACGCAAATTCTTCCAAAATCGCCCTTGTTTCCGTCACTGTTACGAAGCGGTAGAAGTGCTGACATTTTGTTTGCCGCATCACGGTCGAAACCGTCAAGGCTATTTCCGCAAACCATTGCGACAGCCGTTGTTTTGTTATGGGAAATACTCAGCGAAACAGCCTGCCTTTCACCGAAGAACCTGATAAATGGTGCACCCAGAGGCTCGTGGTCAACCGCAATGTCACGGAGTGAAAAACCCCGGATGCCCGTCTTAAGATACTTCGAAAATGCCTCCTTTGCCGCATAGAAACCGGCAAGAACTTCGTACCTTTCGCCGTTTTTTCGAAAATATTCTAACTCACAATCGGCAAAAACCTTTTCGAGAAATCCCACCGTACCAACAGCAGCTTTTTTTATACGTTCAATCTCGACTATATCGGTGCCGCAATTTATCATACTATATCAACACCTTTTGGGGGTTATACTTTACGATTATATCTATTATCTTTTCAGAGGGTGAGAAAATAAGCATCTTTTTAACTGTATTCTCGGAATACACTAAAAAGAATACATCCTCCGCATTTTTATCACGGCATGCATAGATTTTTTTCACACCTGCATCACGGAAATATCTTGCAAATTCCGGATTTTTTATAGTTCCAAAGTCGTCAAGTTCACGGAGATTTGCAGTTGTAACGTGCTTTCTCTTTTTTCTGTTTACAATTTTGTCGATGTCAATCTCGTTATTCACCAGCGAATACTCAAATTCAAGCTCTTCTGATGTTGCAAGGTAGTATGCACCATAAATACAGCCTGCAGTGGCCAGAAAAATTATAGGTCCAAGTCCGGAAAAAATTGGCAATATCACGCCCATAAGTAAAACCACAAGAAACGCACAAAGTGCACCCAACCCCAGTAGTTTGGCGTAATATGCACCATCTTTGCGTTTTTTCACCATTTCTTCAATAAATATTTCCATTTTGTTTAATCCTTTCTTTTGCAACGCCTTACTTTCTGCCCTTTCCCGAATGCGGAGTATGGAACCATTCCTTTTGGTCACGCTTTAAAAAGCCCATTATTCCAATGGGAATCCAGGAGATAATATAGATTGCAAAGCCAAGTGAGTTTTTCATTATATTTCTGTCAAGCTTACGGTCATTATAAAGACCCGCAATAAGAATAAACAAATTTCCCCAGACAAATACCGAAAGCAAAAGAATTGCCAAAGGCTCAGACCACATTCCGCAAAGCAGGGTGTAAAGCATTGACTTTTTATCAGCAAATATTGTAAGGATATATACTGCCCAGAAAAATATTGCCGAAAGCGGATACAGTGTATCACTCCAGAAATTCATAAGCATATGGAGTGCAGATAGCGACCGCTCCTTTATTCCCTTTTCAAAAAGCGGCTTCACAAATCTGGTGGCAACCTCGGAAAGACCCTGCATCCAACGCTGTCTCTGATGAATTGATGTGCCCAGCTGACGGGGTTTTTCGTCAAACACCACCGCATCGTGAGCCCAGCCTACTTTAATATCATTAAGCGCAAGCTTTAATGTAAATTCGGTGTCCTCAGCAAGGCAGGTTGCGCCCCAGCCATATTCACGGATAAGCTTTGACGAAACAGCAAAGCCCGTACCGCCCAGACGGCAGCCAAGCCCTAAGTTGCCGCGTGACAGCTGTGCCACACGATTATTTATCCAGTACCACAGCGAATACGAAAATGTAAGCCAGTTGTCTGTTGGGTTCTTGCTGTCAAGATACCCCTGAACTGCGCTGTAACCCTCATTGATTTTTTCATTCATACGGATAAGAAAGTCCTTTTCAACCAGATTATCCGCATCAAATACGCAAAAATATTCGTGGGTGTTTTCCATTGCAAAGAGCTTCTCAAAGGCAAACTCCATTGCATAACCCTTACCGCGCTTTTCGGTATTAAACCTCTCCCACACATAAGCTCCCGACGCCTTTGCAAGCTCGGCAGTTTTATCGGTGCAGTTATCCGCAACTACAAAAACATCAAACAGCTCTGCAGGATAGTCAAGGGTTTTAAGGCTCTCAACCAGCTCACCTATAACGCTCTCTTCGTTATGCGCCGCAACAAGGAGTGCAAATCGGTGCTGTTCGTGACTTTTGGGAGTGGCTTTGGCAATCGTCAGCGAAAAGAGCGCCACCACAAGATAGTAACACCCGATTAAAAACAAAACTGTCTGGAATATATTTAATAAAGCTTGAAGAAACAATTTGTTTTCACCCTTTTAATTTTATATTATTCTCTACAATTAATATGTTTGCTTTTTTTGCGGCATATTATTGGTATACCTAAAGTACATACTAATTCAAGTGTATTATATATCAAAACCGCCATAATTTCAATAGCTTTTACAAAAAATTCACCCTCTCGACATCAAATTGAAACACGGCATATCTCATTTTTCATATTTTGTTATTAAAACTTTAAGAAAAGTTGCAAAAAACTGAGACTTTTTTAAAGATTATACTTTACTAAAAATTAACTTTGGTGTATAATAAATTAAGTATGGACTGAAAGGGTTTTATATTATGAAATTTTTCAAGACAATCCACGAAGAGGTGAGTCTGGTTTTTGAGCGTGACCCTGCGGCAAAAAGCAGGATGCAGGTTCTGTTCCTTTACCCCGGCGTTAAGGCTATTCTCAGCTACCGCACGGCTCACTGTTTCTACAATCATAAAATGTATTTTATTGCCGACTGGATTTCAAAGCGAACCCGTCGCAAGACAGGTATCGAAATCCATCCTGCCGCACAGATTGGCAAGGGTCTGTTTATCGACCACGGTATGGGGGTTGTTATCGGCGAAACTACGATTATTGGCGACAACTGTACTATCTATCAGGGCGTAACTCTGGGCGGTACAGGCAAAGACAAGGGCAAGCGCCACCCAACCATTGGCAACAACGTTACCATCGGTAGCGGTGCAAAGGTATTGGGGCCATTCACAGTGGGCGACAACAGCAAAATTGCCGCAAATGCGGTAGTTCTTAATGAAATTCCACCGAACAGTACTTGTGTTGGTGTTCCGGCGCATATTGTTAAACGTGACAATGTAAAGGTTGCTCCTGCAAAAATCGACCTTGACCAGATTCACATTCCCGACCCCGTTTCAATGGAGCTTTGCAAGCTGCGTGTTGAGCTGGAAAACTTAAAAAAACAGCTTGATGCCGAAAAAACCGAATAAATCAGGAAAGGACAGTCTGACATGAAAATTTTTAACACACTTAACCGCAAAAAAGAAGAATTTGTTCCCGTAGAGCCGGGAGTTGTAAGAATGTACTCCTGCGGACCTACCGTATACAACTACTTTCACATAGGCAACGCAAGACCTTTTATTATTTTTGATACCCTCCGCCGCTACCTTGAATATAGCGGCTACAAAGTTTACTTTGTTCAGAATTTTACTGATATTGATGACAAGATGATTAACAAAGCAAACGAAATGGGTATCACCGTTAAGGAGCTTGCAGATACTTATATTGACGAATATTTCAAGGACGCTGACGGTCTGGGCATCAAACGTGCGACCTGGCATCCGAGAGCAACCGATAATATTGATGCAATCATTGACATTGTAAAGACCCTTGAAGAAAAGGGCTATGCCTACAATGTTGACGGTGATGTTTACTTTGCCGCAAAGAAATTTAACGAATACGGCAAGCTCTCACATCAGCCGCTTGAAGACCTTGAAAGCGGTGCAAGAATAGATATTAACGAAGCAAAGAACGACCCGATGGACTTTGCTCTCTGGAAAAAGCAGAAGCCGGGCGAGCCGGCATGGGAAAGTCCCTGGGGAATGGGCCGTCCCGGCTGGCACATTGAGTGTAGTGCTATGGCAACCAAGTTCTTAGCAAAGACCATTGACATCCACAGCGGTGGTCAGGACCTTATCTTCCCCCACCATGAGAACGAAATCGCACAGAGCGAATGTGCTCACGATGTAACCTTCTCCAATTACTGGATGCATAACGGCTACATCAATATTGACAACCGCAAAATGTCAAAATCTCTTGGCAACTTCTTTACAGTTCGTGAGGTTGCGGCAGAATTTGATTACGAGGTTATCCGCTTCTTTATGCTCTCAGCACATTACAGAAGCCCCATTAACTTCAGCAAGACTCTTATGGACTCTGCAAAATCAAGCCTTGACAGAATTTACAACTGCCTTTCAGATATGAAGTTTGCGGCAGAAAACGCTGAAAGCCGCACAGAATTCACAGAGGCAGAAAACAGCTACAAAAAGGCAATCGAAGAACTCAAGGAAAAATATATTGCCGCAATGGACGATGACCTCAATACCGCAGATGCCATCTCGGTTATTTTTGAAATCGTGTCTGAGGCAAACAAAGCAATTACCAGAGACTCCGGCTTTGCAAAGGAAATCATTACCTTTACAATAGATACTATTCGTGAGCTGGGCGGTGTTTTAGGTTTGCTTGCCAAAAAGGATGACGACGGACTTTCCGACGAAGTTCAAGCACTTATCGATGAAAGAGCAGAGGCAAGAGCCTCTAAAAACTGGGCCAAATCGGACGAAATCCGCGACAGACTCCGTGAAATGGGTATAATAGTTAAAGACACTCCGCAGGGTCAGCAAATCACAAAGGCGTAGGTTCATTATGCTTGATACATTTACAAAGGAATTTCATTTGGGCGAAAAGGTTCCGCCTGCACAGTATTCACCCCTTGCGCTTGCATACTTAGGTGACTGCGTGTACGAGCTTTTTGTCCGTACATATCTTTTAAAGGATGCGAACTTTCCGGTGCAAAAGCTTCATAAATCCGCGATTAAGCTGGTAAACGCCAAGGCACAATCCGACCTTTATCAGAAAATCAAGGATGTTCTCACCGAGGAGGAAACTGCCATTTACAAACGCGGTAGAAACACCAACTCGCATCCACCGAAGAATCAGGATTTGGTTGACTATAAATCAGCAACCGGCGTTGAGGCTCTTATCGGTTATCTTTACCTAAAGGGTGAAAGTGACAGAATTTTAGAGCTTCTCCGCTACCTTACCGAGGAATAATCACCTTGCATTTTTACATACTTTCATAAAAGGAGAATGTAAAAATGCGTTTACGGATAAAGAATTTTCTTATCGTTCTTTTAGGTACACTTGTTATGGCGATTTCGCTCAATATGTTTCTTGTCCCGCAGGATATTGCCCCCGGCGGTATTAGCGGACTTTCGATAGTGACAAATCATCTCACCAAGGCACCCGTAGGACTGCTTATCCTGATTTATAACATTCCTGTTTTTCTTTGGGGACTCCGGCATTTCAGCCGCAAATTTCTCTTATTCTCACTGTTTGGAATGTTTCTCCTTTCGGCGCTCACCGATATTCTATGGTTTATAAAACCTATAACCGACGATATGATGCTTTCGGCAATATACGGCGGTGCGCTTATGGGCGTTGGCGTAGGTCTTGTATTCTATGCCGGCTGCACAACCGGCGGAACAGAAATCGCCGCACAAATACTGAAGAAAAAGTTCCCCTTTATTTCAGTGGGGAAGTTTGTTCTTATAATTGATGCATTTATCGTATCTTTGGCAGGAGTTGTTTTCGGCAGATGGGAGGTTATACTCTACTCTGCAATTGCTCTTTCTATCAGCAGTTATATAATAGATTTGATTGCCGAGGGCGGCGACTTCGCCAAGGCGGCATATATTATTTCGGACAAGCAGGAATTAATCTCCAACGAGATTTCGCTCCGTCTTGAACGTGGCACAACCGTGCTTCACGGCTCGTCCTTTTACAGCGGCGAGAAAAAAACCGTGCTTTTATGCGTAGTTAAAAAATACGAGATTACAAGGCTTAAGAGCATCATTAAGGAGACCGACGAAAACGCCTTTGTAATAGTATCGGACGCCCGCGAGGTGTTGGGCAATGGTTTTAAAAACCACTAAAGCTTGATTAAAATTAATAATATATTTATATATGGAGGTATAAAAAATGAACACAGAAAAGCTCAATGCACTGAAGCTTTCCGCAGCTAACGTCCGCAAGATGATTCTTGAAGGCGTACATAGCGCAAAATCGGGTCATCCCGGCGGCTCACTTTCGTCCGCAGACATTCTTACATACCTTTACAAGGAAGAAATGAATGTTGACCCCAAGAACCCCAAAAATCCTGACCGCGACAGATTTGTTATGTCAAAGGGTCACGCATCACCACTGGTTTATGCAGTTCTTGCTGAATTTGGTTTTATTCCTAAGGAGGATATTAAAACCTTCCGTAAGGCAGACAGCTACCTTCAGGGTCACCCCGATATGAAGGGTACAAGCGGTGTTGATATGTCAACCGGCTCACTCGGTCAGGGTATCAGCGCTGCTTGCGGTATGGCTCTTGCCGGCAAGTATGACAAGAAGGATTACAGAGTTTATGCAATTCTCGGCGACGGCGAATGCGAAGAAGGTCAGGTTTGGGAGGCAGCTATGTTTGCAGCTCATTACAAGCTCGACAACCTCTGTGCATTCCTCGACTTCAACGGTCTCCAGATTGACGGTGACATCACCGAAGTTATGAACCCTACTCCCTTTGACAAGAAGTTTGAAGCATTCGGCTGGAATGTAATCGTTATTGACGGTCACAACTTCGAAGAAATCGAAAAGGCAGTTGAATGTGCAAAGGCAACAAAGGGCAAACCCACAATGGTTATTGCAAACACCACCAAGGGTAAGGATGTTTCCTTTATGGAAAATGACGCTAACTGGCACGGTGCAGCTCCCAATGACGAACAGTTTGAAAAGGGTATGGCTGACATCGAAGAAGTAATCAAATCAATAGGAGGTGCATGCTAATGTACGCAATCGGTGAAAAGAAAGCAACCCGTGAAGCTTACGGTGCGGCACTGGCTGAATTCGGTGCTGACGAGAGAATAGTTGTTCTTGACGCTGACCTCTCTCCCGCAACCAAAACAGGAACATTCAAAAAGGCATTCCCCGAAAGATTCTTCAACTGCGGTATTGCAGAAGGCAATATGATGTCAGTTGCAGCAGGTCTTTCAACTTGCGGTAAAATTCCTTTCGCAAGCTCATTTGCAATGTTTGCGGCAGGCAGAGCCTTTGAACAAATAAGAAACGCTATCGGCTACCCCAAGCTGAATGTTAAAATCGGTGCAACCCACGCAGGTATTTCTGTTGGTGAAGATGGTGCAACCCACCAGTGTCTTGAGGATATTGGTCTTATGCGCACAATCCCCAATATGGTTATTCTGAACCCTGCTGATTGTGCAGAAGCACGCCTTGCAGTTAAGGCTGCAATTGACCATCAGGGTCCTGTTTACCTCCGTTTCGGCAGACTTGCTGTTCCCACAATCTTTGGCGAGGACTACAAGTTTGAAATTGGTAAGGGAGTTCAGCTTGCAGACGGCAAGGATGTAACAATTATCGCAACAGGTCTTATGGTTGCACACGCACTTGAAGCAAAGACAATTCTTGAGGAACAGGGAATTTCAGCAAGAATTATCAATATGCACACAATCAAGCCCATTGACCGTGACATCATCATTAAAGCAGCTAAGGAAACAGGCGCAATTGTTACCGCAGAAGAACACAACATCATCGGCGGTCTTGGTTCAGCCGTTGCCGAGGTTCTTTGTGAGGAATGTCCCGTTCCTATGCTCCGTGTAGGTACACTTGATACATTTGGTCGTTCAGGCGCACCTGCTAAACTCTTTGAAATCTACGGTCTTGATGCAAAGACAATTGCTGAAAAGGCTAAGGAAGCTATTGCAAAGAAGTAAACATACATATCAAAGGGGAAGCTAACAGCTTCCCCTTTTTACCCTCTGAAGGAGCAATACTATGACATATACAGAATCAATATGGAACGGATTCAGACGCCTTGACTTTGAATTTGAGGGCAGACCTGCCATTCTGGTTTTACCGGACGAAAGCAACAAAACCGATAAATGGATGCTTAAAACCGAATATTTTGGTGCGTTTCCAAATCTTGAAATTGAAATGCTCGAACGCGGCTGGCATCTTGCATACATAAAAAATATCACACGCTGGTGTCTTGACGAGGACCTGCATCTGAAAAAGAGATTTGCAGACTTTCTCGCTGAAGAGTTCGGTCTTTACCGAAAATGTATTCCGGTAGGTATGAGCTGCGGCGGTCTTATTGCAACCAAGCTTGCAGCACTTTACCCCGATATAGTCTCGGCGCTGTATCTTGATGCACCTGTGCTTAACTTCCTCTCCTGCCCGGCAGGACTTGGTATTGGAGAAGACAGTATGCTTGAGGAATTCCAAAACGCAACCGGAATGTCAATGTCCGACCTCATTTGTTACCGAGAGCATCCAATTGACAAAATGCATATTCTGCTTGAGAATAATATCCCTGTAATCCTTGTTTACGGCGACAGCGATACGGTTGTTCCATACACGGAAAACGGTGCTCTGCTTGAAAAGTATTACAGCGAGAACGGCGGCAGACTTATTGCAATCGGCAAGGAAGGTTGCGCACATCATCCTCACGGACTTGAGGACAGCACACCCATTATAGAATTTATGGAGCGCTACTCAAGCTAAAAAGCTACACACACACAAAGGCATTTACCGAAATCGGTAAATGCCTTTCTTTTATTTAGAAGTGCTTCCAAATCCACCGTTACGAACACCGTCCGCATCATCATCAATGGTTATGCCGTATTCTACAAACACACCCTGAGCAAAGGCCTGACCTTTTTCTATCCTAACAGTTCTTCCCTCAAGGGAGTTGTTTGTAATTTTTATCATTATGTGCCCTTCGTTATCCGAATAATAATAATCGCTGTCAATTATCCCAACTGTGTTGTCAAGCTGGAGACGGAACTTAAAGCCAAGGCCGCTTCGGGGATATATCTTAAGAACCCAGCCCTCGTCGATTTTCGCACGGATGCCGGTTGGCATTTTAATTGTCTCACCGGGTGCAAGCTCCACATCACGCACGGCAAAAAAATCGTAACCTGCCGAGCCGGATGTCGCACGTTTTGGAAGCTTTAAATCATTATACGCATCGTATATGCCAAGACCGCTGCCAAAGGAATCAATCCAACCCAAATTGAAAATCTCCTGATTTACTTTTTCAAATTTTGCTATTCTCCTCATAATATATCCTCCATCCAATTATTTAATCAGCAATTGAAACAGCTGTAATATCCAGTATATAGGTATTGGCATAAGTATCGCCGGAACAAAATTCATAACCTTTAGCTTGGTTATATTCAACATATTGAGGGAAAGTCCCACAATTAAAAGCGAGCCAACACAAGTCATTTCGGCAATAATCGCCTCGGTCAGTACCGACTGAATAAATCCTGCACAAAGTGCAATTGAGCCTTGATAAACAAATACAAAAACCGACGAAAATATGACGCCGAAGCCCATGGTTGATGTAAGCACTATTGCCGCAATCCCGTCAATCAGGGATTTCGCAAATATGGTTTCGTGATTGCCGGTAAGTCCACCCTGAATTGAACCTACAATAGACATTGCGCCAACACAGAACAAAAGACTTGCCGACACAAACGCCCGTGCTACCGCACCGTCACCACTTGAGCCAACCCTTTCCTCAAGCTTTTTGCCAAGATTGTTAAGACCCTTATCCAAATCCAACGCCTCACCAATAAGCACACCTATTGCCATTGACAAAATTGCAACCAGAACATTCTGCCCCTCAAGTGCTCCGCTGATACCTATGTACATTACGCACAGACCAAGCCCTTGCATAATCGCATTGCTTATCCGCTCGGGTATTCCTTTTTTTAAGAGTAGTCCCACAAGGCTCCCTGCAATGACCGCAATGCAGTTAACTATTGTTCCAAGCATTACTTACTACCTCTTTTCATCAAGTTCGACTATAAACTTTGCTATATCCGTCATTGCATTGGGCTTACCCAAAACCTCTGCAATTTCACAAATATTCTTCAGCCGTGTCTCATTTGAAAACATCTGATACACCGCCTCGTCCACCGGAAAGGTACTGCTTACCTTAAACGCCGCACCGTTATTTAAAAGGAACTCAACATTTCTGTCCTCCTGACCAGGAATAGGGTTTGCAATTATCATAGGCAATCCCTTGGCAAGAGCCTCACTCGAGGTTAAGCCGCCCGGCTTTGACACAATGCAGTCGGCTGCATCCATAAGCAGGCTGACCTTATCGGTGAATCCGTAATTATAAATCGGATGCTTTGCATCCATCTTGTCTATCCGCTTTTTCAGCTTGGCATTGTTGCCGCAAACCGAAATTATCTGGAACTCCATCTCCAGTCCGTCAAGGGTTTTGACCATACTGCCGACCTTGCCGTAGCCCATACTTCCGCTCATAACAAGAACTGTCCGCATATCCTCAATCCCTAAGATACGGCGAGCCTCGGACTTAGGGGTCTTTTCCGCAAAGATGGGGTCAATGGGAATACCGATAGGCAAAACCGCCGATTTGGGAATGCCCTTTTTAATTGCCTGATTGGTCAAAAACTCGTTTGCTATTACATAATGGTCAAGCTCGGTTTCCTCCCAGTACGGGTGAACGGTAAAGTCTGTTATAATTCCTATGGTCTTTCTCTTCTTTTTAAACTTCCGCTGAACATCTGTCACCAGCATAGCTGCAAACACATGGGTACAGACAATCACATCGGGGTCATATTCCGCAACAAACTTAAGGAGCTTTCTCGCCATTACGCTGCTTGTAACCCTCATAATATGCCCGTTGTCTGAATCCCGCTTTTCTGCCATTCGGTAGACCTTGCCGTAAATCTTTGGCAGGCGTTTTGCCGACATAAGATAGCCTCGGGATACAATCTCCTTAAGTGTCTGGTTTATATATTCAAAGGTGTCCAGAGTGCAGCTTTCAACGCCCTCGTAGGCTCTTAGCTGTTCACTCAGCTTATTTGCAACCTGATTATGCCCCTGACCCGTGGTTATCGTCAGATTAAGAACACGCATAAACTTTATCTCCTTATCTTGTTACATTGCGACAAACTCGCCGCATTCCAAAAAATACAACCAACATTCATCGACCGTTTTTTCAAGAACCTCGGAAAGCGCCTGCTTGTAATACTTCATCTGTACAGCATACTTCTTCGCCATTTGCTCTGCCTCTGCCCTTGTGTTTACCCTGTCGGTTTTGTAATCAAGCAAAACAACTCTGCCATTCTCCACAAAAAAACAGTCCATTGTACCCTGAAGCAATATCTCTCCACTGCCGCCATCAGCGTAAATCTCAGAAATCGGTGCTTTTGTGTAAAAGCTGAATTCACGCTCAACCCTGTCTGCCGTTTCTAGACGTTTGCCTATATCACTTTCAAAAAAACTGTATATTTTTTCGACATCTGCCGCCTTTGCCTGTGCAGAGGTAATTATTTTTTCAACTTCAAGCTTTTGAATTAAACACCTTATATCCTCTGCCGAATTGACCTCTCCTGGGTTTACCATTTGCATTATAAAATGCACAACCGTTCCCTTTTCAGCTCCCGCAACCGCCTTAAGCTGTGCCACATCCCGTGTTTTCAGCTCGTCAAGCAGAGGTATATATTCCTCCTCGGACTGCATTCTTTTAACCTCGCTGACCGACATCTTAACAGGTATTGAGCCAAGCCGCATATCGGGATAGGTATACTCCAGCCTAATTCTTACATCCACTGCATTTTCTGTATATTCAGCTTCGGGCAAAGCTTGTTGCTCGTGTGCTGTCTGAACCGCATCGGGAACCTCGATCCATTCCTTATACATTACCGCAGTTAAGTCAAAATCCGCATCCCTATTAACAATATTTTCGGGAAAGCCAAGATGTTCCCTTATAGGAAACGCATCGGGATGTGTCATAAGCGCCGCCATCAGCCAATCCCTAAAGCATTTTTTAGATTTTATATAAGCCGGTTTTGCCCGTTTTGCACTGTCTGTCAGAATAGGCGAAAATCCTGTCTTTGTCTCCTTGTACGTGGCGGTTATTATCAACTTTTCACGAGCACGGGTGAGCGCAACATAAAGAAGCCGCATTTCTTCGGACACAAGTGCCTGCTTTGCCTCGCTTATAACCCTGAGCCTTGCCGGAGACGGATAGCGAACACGCATTTCGGTGTCAACAAAGTCTGCTGCAATGCCTACTTCTCCGTTCCAAAGAATATTTTTGTCAAATTCCTTAAGGTTGAATTCGTGGGCGGTATCCGAGAGGATTACCACGGGGAATTCAAGGCCCTTTGACTTGTGAATTGTCATTATTCTCACAACATTATCACCATCACCAAAGGTTTTAGCGGGAGTCAGGTCGTCGCCCTGATTTTTTATTGTTTCAATATAATTCATAAAGCTGAACAGACCGCTCATACGGGTGTTCTCGAACTCAGCGGCTCTTTCAAAAAGAAGTCTTAAATTTGCCTGACGTTCTGAGCCACGGCTCATTGAGCCTGCATATGAATAATATCCGTATTCGTAGTAAATTGTATGGATAAGCCGGTCAACACCGATAAACGCAGTTCTCTCTCTCAGCCCTTCAAGCTCCGAAAGAAAGTCTGTCGCCGCCTTGTTACCATTTTCTGCCGCAAAGCTTACAGCGTCTATGAAGTTACCACGCCGCATAGCCATGCGCATCTTTGCCAAATCCTCGGGAGTAAATCCCCAGATTGGCGAACGCATAACAGCAATCAGCGGAATGTCCTGACGAGGGTTGTCTATTATCTGCAAAAATGCCAGCACTGTCTGAACCTCGGGCGAGCTTAAATAACTTCGTCCCCGTTCGGTATACACCGGAATTCCATATCCCCCGAAAACTTCCTCAAATACGGGTGCTGCAGTTTTGGTGTTTCGCATAAGCACCACTATGTCACGATACTCAATTTCTCTGAGCGTTCCCAAATTTTTGTCAAACACCGGCATTTTCAAATCTATCATTTCTGAAATACGCTTTGCCGCAACTCTTGCCTCAAGCTCAAGCTTATCAGGTGCATCCGCTTTAGGAACATTGTTGCAGACTAGGTGAAATTCGGTGCTGAGCTTTGAATTATTATCAACCTCGGGGTATTCTGCACCTTGAACGAGGTATTCCTCCTCGGTGTAATTTATATCACCAACCGATGGACTCATTATCCCACGAAATACAAAATTCACCGTGTTTACTACACCGCGTCTGCTGCGGAAGTTTTTGAAAAGGCGAATTAAATGACCACCGCCGACTTCCGTTTCGTAGTCGGTATACTTGTCAGAAAACAGCTTGGGTACTGCGTTACGGAAAGTATAAATACTCTGCTTTAAATCGCCTACCATAAAGATATTGCTGTTGTCCCTTGACAATGTTTTAAAAAGCGTATCCTGAATATTGTTTGTATCCTGATACTCGTCGATTAATATTTCCTTAAATTTTTCACGGAGTGCTAGTGCCGCCTCGGTCGGCTTGCCGTCTTTTCCGGCAAGCAAAAACAAAGCCTCGTGTTCAAGGTCGTTAAAGTCTAATAAATTCTTTTCGCGCTTAAGACGTGTGTATCGGCGGTCAACCATAAGCACCATATTTTTTAATGTGCGTAGCGCCGGGTATGCCCCTGCAATTCTTTTTACAGCCTCCGCCTCGTCACAGGCAAAAAGCTTGTCAAGATTGCCCTTAATACCTTTCGCAAGCTCACGCAGTGCCTTTATCTTGTCCTGAGCCGCCGCAATGTCGGGTTCGGGATTGCGGACACCGGCTTTCAATGTCGCAAAGGCAAAGCTCAAAAGTCCGTCACGAACTTCGGTATAGCCTTTGCCGGATATATGCTGAAAGCATCTTCTGATAGACTGTGCCTCGTCAGACAAAAACGCTGCATACGGATGGTCGACATAAAGATTTCTGTCAATCTCCTCAAGCATCTCTGTATATAAATCAAGAATTTCGTCCTTTGCCAAACAAATCGATTCTTCAAATAAAGTCTGCCATCTTCCACCACTCAGGCTACCGGTTTTTGCTACTTCCTTATAGCCTTGGAGTGCCGTATTCAGCCATTTTGCAGGATACGGCATACTTTTACTGAAGTTAAACAGTGCAAGTACCGTTTCACGAAGTGTCCGGTCGTTTTTTATGCCGCCGTAGCCCATAACAAGTGCCTCAATGGAGCGGTCACGGTTAATTTTGCCGTAAAAACGTTCAAGCGTGCCATCAAGAGCCATAGATAGCAGCATTTTCTGTTCAGTATTTGAGCACAAAGTGAAGTTTACCGGAAGCTCGGTCAGGTGAATGTTGCTTTTAAGTAAATTCATACAAAATGAATGTATTGTCGATATATTTGCCGAATGGACAAGCAGTTTTTGCTTCCTGAGATGCTGGTCATCGGGGTTCTCTTCAAGAGTTTTTTCAATTGCCGCAGCAATTTTCTCACGCATTTCACGGGCTGCCGCATCGGTAAAGGTAAGCACAAGAAGCTCGTTTATATTAACATTCTTTTCAGCGTCGCTTATCAGTTCAATAATTCGCTGAACCAGAACGGCTGTTTTACCCGAGCCTGCCGCCGCCGCAAGAAGAATATTCTCGCCGCTATACTCAATTGCCGCACGCTGGTCCTTTGTCCACTTCACTATGCTCACCCCTCTTTCTAAAAGTTTGTATCCGCCGTAATAACCTTTCCATCAAGGTATTCAAACTCACCCGCCGGCGTGCTGAACTTAAATTCTATCTTGTATGAACGAAGCTGCTGAAAATCGCGTCTGTCGTTTTTCTTTGCCCCGTATTTGACATCACCGCAAAGCGGATAACCTATTGCGGCAAAGCTTGCACGAATCTGGTGGGTTCTGCCGGTCAGCAAAAGAGCTTCCACCAGCCCGTCACTATCAAGTTTGCGGTATAAAGTCTTACAATATTTTGAGCCGGGGACCTCGGTTTTATAAAAATACACCTTGCGTTCCCGTTCATTCTTCAGGGTATACCCCTCGATAACGCCCTCGGGCGGTGTGATATTTCCCTCTGTCCGAAGCAGGTAATACTTATTTATCTCACGGCCTCGTATCTTCTCGTTTATACCTCTTAGAGCCGCCGCATTTTTTGCGGCAATTACAAGTCCCGAAGTATTTTTATCTATTCTGTTGCAGAGTGCCGGAGCAAAGGTATTTTCGCATTCGGGTGAATACTCACCCTTTTTAAAAAGATAGCTTTGGACTCTGTCTAAAAGGCAGTCGTCCTCGCCGTGAGCGACAATCCCCGACGGCTTGTCAACAATGACAATATTCTCATCCTCGTACACCACCTTGAGCGGCAGTTCCTTTTTGAGGGTTTGGGTCTTTTCGTCACTAATACTTGGAAAAAACTCGTCATTTATATAAAGCTCCAGCACATCGCCCGGCTGAATGATATAATTAATATCCGTCTTTTTACCATTTACCTTAACACGCTTTTTGCGAAGCCATTTGTAAAGCATGCCCTTTGACGCACCGACAAGCAGCTTAGTGAGAAACTTATCAAGTCTCTGCCCTGCATCGTTGCCGCCTGCAACAAATTTTTCCATAATCAATCATTCCTTGTTTTTAGATAAACCACAAGCACTGCAATATCCGCAGGCGAAACACCCGAGATACGGGACGCCTGACCAATTGAATGCGGTCTCAGCTTTTCAAGCTTCTGGCGTGCCTCGATACGGAGTCCGCCAATTTTTGAATAGTCGATATCCTCAGGGAGCTTCTTGTTCTCCATCTTTTTGAACTTGTTTGCCTGAGCAATCTGGCGGTCAATATACCCCTCGTATTTGATACTGATTTCAACCTGCTCGCACACATCTTTGGGAAGCTTTGGGCGGTCAGTGTCGATTACTGCCAAGCTTTCATAGGTCACCTCGGGGCGTTTGAGCATATCGCTTGCGTGAATTCCCGTAGAAATACGGGTTGCACCCACACTGTCCAAAAATGCATTTACCGCCTCGGACGGAGGGAACACAATCCCACGAAGTCTCTCTGTTTCCTTTTCAATAAGCGACTTCTTCTCTAAAAATGCAGTATACCTTTCGTCCGAGATTAAGCCAATTTCATGACCCATTTCGGTGAGTCTCAAATCAGCGTTATCCTGTCTTAAAATCAATCTGTACTCGGAGCGTGAGGTCATCATACGATACGGCTCGTTTGTGCCCTTGGTCACAAGGTCGTCGATAAGCGTGCCGATATACGCCTCACTTCGGTCAAGCACAAACGGCTCCTTGCCGGACAGCTTGCGTGCCGCATTTATTCCTGCCATAAGTCCCTGTGCCGCCGCCTCCTCATAGCCCGATGTGCCGTTGAACTGACCTGCACCGTAAAGACCGCCAATATTCTTAAATTCAAGAGTTGCCTTAAGCTGAAGCGGATTGCAGCAATCGTACTCTATTGCATAGGCATTTCGTGTTACCTGAGCATTTTCAAGACCGGGAAGTGTGTGAAGCATCTCAATCTGCACATCCTCGGGCAGACTGCTTGAAAAGCCCTGAATATACATTTCCTCGGTATCCTCACCCATTGGCTCAATAAACAGCTGATGCCGCTCCTTATCCTTGAACCTTACAATTTTGTCCTCAATGGATGGACAGTATCTTGGACCTATGCCCTTTATATCGCCTCCATAGAGCGGAGAACGGTGAATGTTATCAAGAATTACCTTATGCGTTCTTTCGTTGGTGTAGGTCACAAAGCAGCTAACCGTATTTTCGAGTGGCTCTGTCGTTTCAAACGAGAACGGTGTGATTTCGTCATCACCTATTTGCTCCTCAAGCTCCGAAAAGTCAATTGACCGTCTGTTTACACGGGGCGGTGTTCCGGTTTTGAAGCGGACCAGCTCAATCCCTATATCCTGAAGATTTTTAGAAAGCTCAGTTGCAGGGAACACCCCGTCCGGGCCGCTCTCCTGACTGAATTCGCCAATAATTATTCTGGACTTTAAGTATGTACCGGTTGAAACAATCGCCGCGCGGCAAAGATACCTTGCGC
This sequence comes from Monoglobaceae bacterium, assembly GCA_045120135.1. Taxonomy (GTDB): domain Bacteria; phylum Bacillota; class Clostridia; order Monoglobales; family Monoglobaceae; genus SIG440. The sequence continues at coordinate 270,615 of JBGVEN010000015.1, forward strand.
CCGCACGGGTCTCAACCGAGCAGACATTGCCGCATTCGTCAACATTGACCTTAACAATCTCACCCTGCCTTATATGGAGGTTATCACACATTTCAAGGCGGTGCTTCATCTCGTTCTGATACGCACGTCTGTCTATCTGGGCACGAAGCGAATAAACCGCAGGGCCTTTGCCTCGGTTAAGAATTCTGGACTGCAAAAGGGTGGCATCTGCCGCCTTGCCCATCTCGCCGCCCAGAGCATCAATTTCACGCACAAGATGCCCCTTTGCCGTGCCGCCTATACTGGGGTTACAGGGCAGGTTTGCTATGCTGTCGAGACTGATTGAGAAAAGACACGTCTTCATACCCAGCCTTGCCGAAGCAAAAGCCGCCTCAACCCCTGCGTGACCGCCACCTATAACCACTACATCGTAACTGTCTGCTGTAAACAAGTTCTCATCCTCCGTCTTAATTACTCTTAAAGAGCTTCAGAATTTCCTCATAAATCTCGTCCGCGTTCTCTCTAAAGTATTTAGCCACACGCTCGGCGTGGTTCTTCTTGCCCATATTGAGCGAAAGCTCCAGAACGGGGACTTTATTTTCATTTATACTGCATTTTGCCATATACTGACCCTCTGCCGCAAGCACCACCTCGGCACGAACCGCATTGGGGTCGGCAATCTCGTCAAACTTCACACGGCCTATCGCAGAGTCAATCCGCTCCCTTATACTGAACGGAATTCGGTTTTTGAAGAAGGTAAACGCCTCCTCTCCACGCTCGGTGAGGCAGAGCGACTCCTCGTTGCGATAGTACTTTTGATAGATATAGTTATCCTCCAAAAGCTCCGCAAGAACACCGGACAAATCAAAATATTCCATTATCTCCTTGTCCCATGTGAAAATTTCATACATACGGCTGACCGCAATAGGTGCTTTATACTGCTTGATTGCGTATACCGCCGCAAACTTCATTTCCTCTTTTTCAAGATACATTAAAAATCAATCCTTACTTGTGTCTGAAATAGATACCGAACACACCGACACCGGCATGACAGGTGATAACAGGTCCAACCTGACCCCGAACAATATTTTCTATGCCTGCTTTTTTAAGGAATTCAATCGTAAGCTCGGCCTTATCGTCCGCATCTGCGTCAAGAATATAAACAGTTCCGTTTTCGATATCTGCCATATTCTCATTCACAATTTCAACCAGTTTGGAAATTGCCTTTTTAAGACCTTTTACCTTTGCAAAAGCCTCAACCATACCATCGTTTGACCACAGAATAGGCTTTATGTCAAGAACCTTTGAAACAACCATTGTTGTCGCCTTGATTCTACCACCCTTTTGCAGATATTTGAGGTCGTCAACTATAAAGTAAACCTTATCCTTTTCAAACCTTTCCTTTAAAAATGCAAGTATCTCATCCTTTGATGCACCATTTGCCGCCATTTTTGCCGCCTCGATAACATTCACGCCTGTACCGAGACTATACATACTGGAGTCGATAACAGTAATATCAAACCCCTCTTCGCTGTTCAGTGCGGACGAAATGTTCATAGCAGTGTTCACAATACCGCTACTGTTTGCCGGAATTGTTATATGAATAATCGGGTCAGAATTACCAAGTTCACGGTACATATCCTCGAGTATACCCGGTGTTGCCTGACTGGTTGCCGGCATTTCCTCGGTGGACTTGAACTTTTCGTAAAACTCGTCGGGAGTATAATTAACATCTGCTAGGATACTTTCGTCAGGGTAGTTAATGTAAAACGGAAGAACCTTTATTCCGTATTTCTCTGCTTGAGCTGCCGTTAAATCTGCCGATAAATCTGTCATTATTTTAACCATTTGTCAAATGCCCTCTCTTTTCTAAATTTTTAAAATCGTTCTGTCGCAACACTTCATAAGCCACAACGGCAACCGAATTGGATAAATTCAATGACCGCATATTTTCTCTCATAGGAATTCTGATTGCCTTTTCAATGTTCTCTCGGATTAAATCTTCAGGGAGACCCTTTGTCTCCTTGCCGAAAACGAGGAAAATCTCCTTTTCCTCACATACAGGAAAGGCTACCTGACTGTATGTATTGGGGGCTTTAGTTGTGCAGTAGTAAAAATCACCGCCAGGGTACTTTTTTTGCACCTCGGCAAAACTCTGGTATTCGTAAAGCTCCAGCTCGTCCCAGTAGTCAAGCCCCGCACGCTTTACCGCCTTTTCGCTAATGTCAAATCCAAGTGGATGTACCAGATGAAGTGCCGCCCCGATTACCGAGCAGGTTCTTGAAATGTTGCCCGTGTTGGACGGAATTTCCGGTTCCACAAGTACTATGTTTAATTTCATACCGTCAATTACCTTTCTGCATTAATTAAAAAACTTTTTATCAAGTGCCCGATACTGTATTGCCTCGGCTATATGCTCAAGCCCTATGTTTTCTGCACCTGCAAGGTCGGCAATCGTCCGTGCCACCTTTAATATGCGGTTATGTGCTCTTGCGCTGAGACCAAGTGTATCAAACGCATCACGAAGCAATTGGCTTGCCTCGCTGTCCAACCGACAATACTTCTCCATAAGCTCCTGCGTCAGCTGGCTGTTGGAGAACACGCCGCTGCCCTTATATCTCTCCCGTTGCAGTTGTCTTGCCTTTTCCACCCTTTCACGGATAGCCGCCGAAGACTCGCCCGGAGCTTTTGCTTCAAGCTCGTCGTACTTTACTGCCGGAACCTCTATATGCAAATCTATACGATCAAGAAGTGGACCGCTGATTTTGCTCATATACTTTATAATCTGGTTTTGGGAGCAGGTACATTCCCGTGTCGAATCCCCGTAAAATCCGCAAGGGCACGGATTCATTGACGCAACAAGCATAACGCTGCAAGGGTATGTTACGCTGCCGCTTGTTCTTGTAATGGTAATCTCTCCGTCCTCAAGCGGCTGACGCATCGCCTCTAAAGCATCTCGCCGGAATTCCGGTAGTTCGTCCATAAAAAGCACTCCGTTATGTGAAAGGCTGATTTCGCCCGGACGGGGGTTTGTGCCGCCGCCCGAAAGACCTGCCGCCGAAACTGTATGGTGCGGATGCCGAAACGGCCGCTCTGCAATAAGCGGACTGTTGCCCGAAAGCATACCTGCAATACTGTGTATCTTTGTAACCTCTAAAGACTCCTCAAAGCTGAGTTTGGGAAGAATAGATGGGATTCGCTGTGCAATCATTGTTTTTCCCGAGCCGGGAGGGCCTATCATAATGACATTATGTCCTCCTGCCGCTGCAATCTCAAGGGCACGCTTTGCAAACGCCTGACCCTTGACATCAGAAAAATCACAACGGAATGCATCCATCTCTGAAAGTAGTTCATCAACACTCACACGCACAGCTTCAAGCTTTTTCTGACCCGTAAAATGGTCAAGAATTTCTTTGAGATTATCTGCACCATAGACCTCAAGACCCTCGACAACTGCTGCCTCTTTTTCATTAGCCTTTGGCAAAAATACCTTTTTTATACCGTTTTGGAACGCAGAGATTGCCATAGGCAACGCTCCGTTTACCCGTCTTAAATCACCACTGAGTGAAAGCTCACCAAAAAATACCGTTTTATCCGCATCGGGTATGTCAAGCTGCTTTGACGAAACCAAAATTCCAAGTGCGATAGGCAAATCAAAGTGCGAACCCTCTTTTTTGATATCCGCCGGAGCAAGATTGACGGTTATGTGCTTTGCAGGCATTGCAAGACCGGTATTTTTGATTGCGGCACGGATTCGTTCCTTGGATTCCTTGACCGCTGCATCAGGAAGTCCCACAATATCAAAGCCGGGAAGTCCGTTTGATATGTCGGTCTCAACGTCAACTAAAAATCCGTCAATTCCGTAAAGCGCCGCACTGCTTAATTTTGAAATCATATATCTTATCTTCCTTTATTTCAACTTGTTTCTCTGGCGTACCGCCTCGTACATAAGAACTCCGGCGGCAACAGATGCATTCAGGGATTCTGCCTGACCAAGCATCGGGATTTTAACCAGAAAGTCGCATTTTTCACGAACTAAGCGGCTGAGTCCCTCGCCCTCGCTACCGATAACTATTGCCAATGCTCCCGTGAGGTCGCTGTCATAGTGAAGCGAGCTGCCCTCAAGTGCTGTACCCGCAATCCAGAGACCTGCCTTTTTCAACTCGTCAATAGTCGAAGAAATATTTGTCACCCTTGCGACAGGTGTGTATTCAAGCGCACCTGCTGAAACCTTGGCAACCGTTGCAGTAAGTCCCACACTTCGGTTTTTGGGGATAATGACTCCGTGAGCACCTGCGGCATTTGCTGTTCTGACAATGCTGCCGAGGTTGTGGGGGTCACTTAAACCCTCCGCAATTATTATAAACGGAGCCTCGCCCCTAGTCTTTGCCAGCTTCAAAATATCATCAACTGTCGAATACTCGTGAGCTGCTGCAAAGGCAAGAACACCCTGATGATTGCCGTTTTCCGAAAGTTCATCGAGTTTTTTACGGCTGACGGTTGTGTAGTGTATCCCCCGTTTTTTTGCAAGGGAAATTATCTGGCCAAGGCGGCTGTGCCGCGCCCCCTCCAGAATAAATATCTTGTCTATATCCCTGCCTGAGCTTAATGATTCAAAGACGGGGTTTGTTCCAAAAATGCGGTCGTCCATTTTAAACACCTCATTTGCAAAAAATCCGCAAAATTATACAGAGTAATTATATCATAAATTCATAAAAAACGCAACAAAAAACTTAACAAAACCCACATATATTACATAGTGACATATTGCGACAGCATAAAATACTTGACCGAAAACAAAAAATAGTGTATTATATAGAGTGTATAAATATGACATAGAATTTCCGTTTCAATAATTTGATTGATAGGAGGACAAATATAATGAGTGCTGAAATCAAAAACGAAAGAGGTACTATCAGCATATCCAACGCAGTTATTGCAAAGCTGGCAGGCTACACCGCAACCCAATGTTACGGTGTCGTTGGGATGTGTTCAAAAACAGGTAAAGACGGCATTGCAAGCCTTTTGAAAAAAGAAAACATAGACAAGGGAATTAAGGTAAAAACCGAAAACGATGTTATTGATATTTCACTTTTTGTTATTGTGGAATATGGTCTTAACATCGGCACAATCGGTGAGACCATACGCAGCAATGTTAAGTACAATGTTGAAAAATTCACAGGAATGGAAGTTTCAAAGGTTTCTGTGAATGTTGAAAGCGTGCGTGTTGAGCAGTAATTCCGTTTTTTTGAGGTGATAAATGTGAATAATTTAGATACACAAAAGCTGAGAATGATGATTGAATCCGCCTCGGCACATTTACGAAATAACCGCAAGCTGATCGATGACCTCAACGTGTTCCCCGTTCCCGACGGCGATACCGGAACAAATATGAGTCTGACATTCAGTGGTGCGACAGAAATGACACTTTCAGAGGATTTTGACCACGCAGGTAAGCTCCTTTCAAAGCTGGCATCCGCGGCACTTCGTAACGCAAGAGGTAACTCGGGTGTTATTCTCTCCCAGATTTTACGAGGCTTTTCAAAAGCTGTTGAAAATAAAGAAACAATTGGCGTCTCTGAACTGAAAGACGCATTCTGCGGTGCAAAAGCAACTGCATACCGTGCGGTTATGAAGCCCACCGAGGGTACAATTCTTACGGTAATCCGTGAATCCGCAGAGTTTGCCGAAGCCAACTTTGAAAACTTTACCGATATAACCGCATTTTTCCGTGCAGTTGTTGATGCCGGAAACGAAAGTCTTAGCCGCACCCCCGAGCTTTTACCCGCCCTGAAGAAAGCAGGCGTTGTTGATGCCGGCGGTAAGGGTCTTATGACCATCTTAGAGGGTATGCTGATAGCTCTTGAAAGCGGCAAGGCGGTTGAAATTGAAGATACAAGCTTTAAAGCACCAAGTGCAACAAAAGCAACAAAAACTGATGCAGACATCAAGTTCCTTTACTGCACCGAGTTTATAATCAACAAGCCGGCAGACCGCAAAGCAGGTCCTTTTCAGGCGGCAATTACCGACAAGGGCGATTGTATGCTTGTTATCGAGGATGAGGATATTGTTAAGGTTCATATCCACACCAACCACCCAGGTTTTGTTATAGAGCAGGCATTAAAGCTTGGCGAGCTGACCAATCTTAAAATTGACAATATGAAGTATCAGCACGAGGAAAACACTCTGGACGATTTGGAAAGTCCGGCAAATACCGAAGAAACCGAACCCGAAATTGCAGAGCCAACCAAGAAATACGGTTTTGCTGCAGTTTCAGCAGGCGAAGGTCTGACAGAAATTTTCCGTGAACTTGGTGCTGACGAAATTGTTGAAGGCGGTCAGACAATGAACCCCAGTACTCAGGATTTACTTTCTGCTGTTGAGAAAATTCCGGCAGAAATCGTATACATTCTGCCCAACAACAAGAACATCATTCTTGCAGCAGACCAGGTTGACGCACTTACCGACAAAAAAGTTATCGTTATCCCCACTGTCAATATTCCTCAGGGAATTTCAGCAATGACAGCCTTTGACGAGGGAATGTCGCCCGAAGAGAATGCCGAGACAATGAAAGAATTTGCAGGCTCGGTAGATTGCGGACAGGTTACATTTGCTGCCCGTGACACCAATCTTGACGGCATTGAAATTAAGCTGGGCGATTGTCTTGCGGTGTGTGGCAAGGACATAGCCGCAGTTACCGCAACACCTGAGGAATCGGTTGAGGCTTTGGCTGAAAAAATGGTAAATGACGAATCCGGCGTTATCTCGCTCTACTACGGCGAGGACACCACCGAGGAATCGGCAAACGCCATTGCCGAAAAGCTTGAAGAAAAATACCCCGACCTTGATGTGTCGGTGATTTACGGCGGTCAGCCGGTTTACTTCTATATAATTTCTGTTGAGTAATATTATTTCTGCCAAAGGCTACGGTCTTTGGCAGAAATTTTAGGTGAAACTATGAAGCTAAGTGACAGCATTCAATTTGTTAAAGGAATAGGCGAGGCTCGTGCAAAGCTTTTTGCAAGGTTGGGCATACATACTGCCCACGACCTTTTGTTTCACCTGCCCAGAATGCTTGAGGACCGCACACAGACAAAACCGATAGCCGAGCTTATGGACGGCGAGACGGTAGGTGTCCGTGCAGTTCTTGCCGGCGGCGTAAAATCCTATCGAAGCCGCGGCAGACTTTCGGTTACCCAAGCAACCGTTTCGGACGGTGAAAATATGATGAAAGTCACTTGGTTTAATGCTCCGTATGTGTCAAAGACTTTAAGCTCCGGCTCGGAATTTATATTCTTTGGGAAAGCATTATATAAAGGCAGCAGTTTTGAAATGGTGAACCCTGTTGTTGAGGTTTGCGACGGCGAAAACAAAAAGACCGGCAGACTTCTGCCCGTTTACCCCTCCACCGCCGGACTCAGCCAGACCCATATACGGAATGCGGCAGAAAAAATTCTCGACAGTCTCACCGAGATGCCAAAGGATATTCTTCCGCCGCAAATATGCGACAAAATGAATTTTTCGCCGCTTTACAGCGCACTAAAGGAGCTCCATCTCCCCAAAAGTGCTGAGAACTTTGAGGCAGCAAGACAGCGGCTTGCCTTTGAGGAGTTTTTTATTCTCCAGACGGGTATTCACACACTTGGCGAAGAACGCAAAAACTTCCGTGCCATACCAATCAATGACGTTAAATGCATTGCCGATTTTGCAAAGGCACTGCCCTTTGAACTGACAAATGCCCAAAAGCGTGTTATCAACGAAATTTCTGCCGACCTGAAAAAGAACTCGCCTATGAACCGCCTTGTTCAGGGTGATGTAGGCTCGGGTAAGACAATGGTTGCGGCAGCGGCTATGTACGCTGTTGCAAAGTCGGGGTATCAGGCAACCCTGATGGCACCCACCGAAATTCTGGCGGCACAGCACTATAAAAATCTTAAAGGCTTGTTCTCGCAGTTCGGGTTTGAGACTGTTCTTTTAAGTGGCGGTATGTCAGCCTCCGAAAAGCGTGAATCCCTTTTAAAAATCAAAGACGGTACTGCTCAGATTATTGTAGGCACTCACGCCCTGATTTCCGACTCGGTAACATTTAAAAATCCCGCTCTCGTAATCACCGACGAGCAGCATCGCTTTGGCGTAAGGCAGCGGACACTTTTGACCGAAAAGGGTTATGGTGCACATACCCTTGTTATGACAGCCACACCAATCCCGAGAACTCTCTCCCTCATTCTTTACGGAGACCTTGACATATCGGTAATTGACGAACTGCCTCCCGGCAGAAAGACAATCGAGACATACTCTGTTGCAGAGCACACAAGACAGCGGCTTTATAAATTCATTACACAAAAAATTAACGAGGGCAGGCAGGTATATATTATCTGTCCTTTGATTGAGGAATCCGAGGCTTTGGCGGCAAAATCAGCGGTGGAATATGCCGAAAAATTAAAAAAGACCGCCTTTAAGGACTTTTCCGTTGAGGTTATGCACGGAAAAATCAAGGCGGCAGAACGCAAGGAAATTATGGAGCGTTTTGCACAGGGCAAAATTGATATTTTAGTTGCAACCACCGTTGTAGAGGTTGGTGTTGATGTGCCAAATGCTACTGTTATGGTAATAGAAAATGCTGAAAGATTCGGGCTTTCTCAGTTACATCAGCTTCGTGGCAGAATAGGCAGGGGTGAGCATCAATCCTACTGCATTATGTTCTCCGAGGGTGGCAAAATTGCCGATGAACGAATGAAGATTATGTGTAAGACCAACGATGGCTTTAAAATTTCGGAAAAAGATTTGGAGCTTCGCGGTCCGGGCGAGTTTTTCGGGGTGCGTCAGCACGGCTTGCCGGAGCTGAAATGTGCAAACCTTGCCTCGGATATGGAGTTGCTTGTCCTTGCCAAGGATGAAGTTCGTGAACTGCTTGCTGCCGACCCAAAGCTTGAATTGCCCGAGCATCTAGCACTTAAAAACCGTGTACGTGAACGCTTCTCTGAGGTTGGCGAAAGCGGAATATTAAATTAAAAAAGGATAGCCGAGCTATCCTTTTTTAATATGCTTTTTCAAAAGCAGATATATCGCATACGCCAAGGCAATTCCGCCCAAAATGTCGGTCGGGAAGTGGGCAAACAGATACATTCTTGTAAATGCCATAACTCCTGCAAGCGTAAATGCTGGTATTGCAAATTTATGGTTAATGCGAGCCAGCACAAATGCCGAAATAAACGACGAAAGTGTGTGTCCCGACGGAAACGAAAAGTCAGTAGGGTTGGGAATGAGCATCGGCACATCATAAATCCAGCAGGGTCTTGGTCTTGCAATTACATTCTTTAAAATCACATTGCCGAAAATCAGACCAAGCAGAAGTCCCACAAGCAGAAAAACACCGCCACGGCGGTATTTTTTTGTGCATAAAAGGACAATTCCCGTAACAATCCAGATAATGCCTGAATTGCCGAGCATCGTGATTTTAGGGATTAGAAAATCCAAAAATTCACAACCCAAAATGTCCTGTATTAAACTAAGAATCCAAAATTCTGCCGCTTCTGCGCCAAACAACATAGGCTCTACTCCTTTACAGAAAAGCAAAAATTCCGCCGGTAACCGTTGCAACAACTGCACCAGCCATCACAACGCCAAGGAAAATGGCAGGAACTGCGTCCTTAAGCCGCATTTCCATCATTGCCGCAACCAGAGCACCCGTCCACGCACCTGTTCCGGGCAAAGGTATTGCAACCAAAATAACCAACCCCCAGAACTTGTAACGGTCAACCACTGCACGCTTTTGTTCTGCCTTGTTTTCCATTGCTGATACAACTGCATCGAGCTTTTTGCTTATTTTACGCATCAGCTCAAAAATCTTACGGATAAATATAATTATAAACGGAACGGGTATCATATTACCGATAATCGAAACAACAATTGCCGTCCACAAATCAAGACCCATTGCCGTGCCGATGGGGATTGCTCCCCTAAGCTCGATTACCGGAACCATCGACCAAAAAAGAGTGGTCAGAATTTTACCGAAAAATGTGCTGAAAAACTCCATATCAATTTTCTCCCTGAATTGTATTTCTCTTATTATTATATCAATTACTGTATTTTTGTCAATCAATTAAAATAAATCTCTGCTCCGTATTTTTTTGCAAGCTCCTTGCCCTTTTCTCTGCCGAGAACATATGCTGCCGTAGCAAGGCAATCCGCCTCCATTGAGCTGCTGCCAACTATTGTTACGCTATCGAAATCCTGTTTTGCAGGACGCCCCGTTGATGGGTCAATTATATGGTGATAACGCTCTCCACCGTATTCAAAATACCGTTGATATGTTCCGCTTGTCACAACCGATGCCTCTGTAATCTCTACTGTATCACTGTATTCGCCGGTCGGGGCAAAAGGCTTTTGGAGACCTATTCGCCACTTTCCATCCTTTGAATTTGGATTTTTGCCGATGCAGCTTATATTTCCACCAAGGTCAACTATCGCCGCCTTAACTCCCATTTCGCTCAAAGTCTTTGCCGCAGCATCACCTGCATAACCTTTTGCAATACCGCCCAAATCAATTTTGGTTTCGTCTGACAGCTTTGTAACCGTCACACTTTCTGTATCTATTTCAATTCCTCCATTTTCAACAACGGCAAGTGCTGTTTTAATTTGTTCTTCAGGCGGTGGTACAGGCTTGCCCTCGTCAAATTTCCACAGTATTGACACAGGCGCAAGCGTAACATCAAACGCCCCCTCTGACTCAATGTCCATTTCGAGTGCTTTTCCAAGAACTTCAATCACAATCGGATCAACCGTTACAGCCTCATTCGCTTTGGAATTATTTATTCTTGACACATCGGAATTTTCATCAAAAAAATCGGTCAGCTTATGAATTCGTGCAATTTCATCAAACGCCGCTCTCGTTGCATCTTCCGCATTTTTTGAATACGCCGTAATTGTGCAGTAGGTATCAAAAAGAAACTCCGTGGTCTCGTATTTTCTGTTATTGCCAAAGGTACGAAAAAAAAGTCCCAAAATCAAGGTCGCAAGAATAATTGTCGTAAAGATAATTTTCAGTCTTTTCATACTCCGCACTCCCTTTCCATAAATCTTATCTTACCACAAAATTAAATTACCGTCAATATTCTTTACTTTTAAAAAGCTTTATGTTATACTGTATATACCTATGTATTAAGGAAGTGATTTGTTGAAAGACAATTCTTCTGCCAAAACCGTGAAGACCATCGGTTTTATGGCGATAATTATATTCTGCGCCAAGTTTATGGGACTTTTCCGCGAGGTTATTATTGCCGGAATTTACGGTCAGAGCTACGCCTCAGACATACTCAACAGCGCAACTCAGATACCGCTTTTGTTTTTTGATATGACCTTGGGTGTTGCAATTCTCTCCACCTTTGTACCTATCTTCAACGGCTATCTGGAAAAAGACGGACGTGAGCGGGCAATTTCGTTTGCCAACAACTTTATGTCGGCGGTGGTTTCTCTTGCAACCATATTTGCAATCTTAGGTGCAATTTTCGCAGAGCCTATCGTCGGAATTATGTGTCCCGGCTACTCGCCTGAAAAGATTGCAGAAACCGCACGGCTTCTCCGGATAATTTTCCCGTCCATAATCTTTACCGCAGCGGCGTATACATCTGTTGGAATTCTTCAGTCATTTGGCGAATTTAACATCCCGTCAATCATAAGCGTGGTTTCCAACCTGATTATGATTTTGTACCTTGCTGTATTTGGTAACCGTTTTGGTTTGACTGGCGTTATTATTTCAATGTTCATTGCGTGGGCGGCTCAGCTTTTTGTTCAGCTGCCGCATCTCAGAAAATTCGGCTATCACTACAAACTACCTCTTAAATTTCGCGACGAGGGTCTTATGTCTGCCGCAAAGCTTGCCGTGCCCGTGCTGATAAGCTCGTGGGTTCAGCCGCTTTGTGCAGTTATCAATATGGCGTTTGGCTCGTCGCTCGGTAACGGTGCGGTGTCCGGACTTAACTGGGCAAACAAAATATACATTATTATGGTAGGCGTGTTTGCTTATGCCGTTACCAACTTCATCTTCCCGAAATTGTCACGGATGAACGCCGGTGACAAAAATGATGCATTTTCGGAAACAACACGACTTTCGGTTGGCTGGACAGTTTTTATAATCGGCTACATTGCGGCAATGTTCATCGCCCTTTCAAAGCCAATTATCAGGCTTGTTTTTGAGCACGGCGCATTCACCGCAGAGAACACCACTCTTACAGCAACGGCGCTCCTAAACTACTCGATTGGTATGATGGGTTATGCCATCTGCGAGATATTAAACAAAAGCTTTTACGCAATTCAGGACGGAAAAACCCCGATGCTTACCTCAATTGGAGGCGTTATCATAAACCTCGCCTCGGCAGCCTTGTTCGTTGGGGTGCTTAAATGGGGCGTTGGCGGTCTTGCCCTTTCAAGCGCTGTCAGCTCGATATTTATGGCGTGCGTGTTACTGTTTGCTATGAATAAAAAACGGCCCAGAACATTTGGCAAAAGCTTTGCCGTAAACCTTGCAAAAATTATTCTTTGCAGCGGTTTGGCAAGCCTTGTTGCAACAATAGTATACCGCTTTTCTGAGTCACTAGGCAGCGGTAAAGCAATAACATTCCTGCAGCTTTGCATATCCGCCGCTCCGGCACTTATCATTTATGCCGTAGCAGCTTTAATGCTTAAAACAGACGAATTTAGACAAATCAGGAGGTTCGGCAATGAAAAATAACGGCTATTTCCTCACAGCTTGGCAATTTTTATGGAACCGATATATTAAAAACAGCGTTTTATACCGTATACTTTGCAACATTTACACCTTTTTCTCACGGGTATGGCGCGAAAGCCTTATAACAAACATATTTCGCAAGACTTTCTTTAACGAAAGCACTGCTGCATCAAGCCTTTTCGGTAAAATTCTGTTTTGTCCGTTCCGCTTGATTGAACATATCCAGAAAAAGCATTGGGAGAATCTTACAAGCCTTAAAGAAACAAGCAAAATTATACGTATATGCAAGTATTTTTTGCACAATCTACTGGCAATTAACCTCCGCTTCATAGGCGTTATGCTAATGTCCGCTGCAGCGAGTGACCTTTTGCTCTCTTTTGTGTTTGGCGGCGGAAAGGTTCTTGACCTTATCGCAATTGCTTTTGGTGCAGGACTTTACCTCCTTGACATTAATGCAATTGACCTGCTCCGTGACTCGACACTTGTCAAACTGATTGAAAAGCTTTTGGATATTAACTTTTCATTCGACTTTTACTATATGACCAAGTGCGGCGGAAAGGCACGCCTTATCTGTGCGGCAGTCTTTGGCGTGATTACGGGAATTATTGCGGCAAAGCTTTCTATTATCTACGCTATCTTGTTTGTTCTTGGTCTTTGGTTCTTCTTTATGGTTCTTTACAAGGTGGAGTTCGGCGTGTTTGTGACGCTGTTCCTTGCCCCGATAATCCCGACAATGCTTGTTGTGGGACTTACTCTGCTCTGCCTTTTTTCGCTTATCATAAAAGCACTTACAACAAGGAAGTTTGAATTCCGCACCGACGGCGTGGGATTTATGGTTGTGCTTTTGCTGGTTATTTACCTCATAGCGGCAATAACCTCGTTTGCACCATTTAAGAGCGTTACCATCTGGGCAGTATACTTCGCCTTTATGGCATTCTACTTTGTTGTTATCAATACTGTAAAAACCTCAAAACAGCTGAAAGGTATTCTCACCGTGTTCTGCCTTTCGGGGTTTGCGGTTTGTCTTTACGGAATACTTCAGTATGTGTTTGGTTGGGACGTAACTCAGGCGTGGATGGACGAGGAAATGTTTGAGGACATCAAAATGCGTGTTTATTCCACCCTTGAAAACCCTAATGTTCTTGGCGAATATATTCTGCTTGTAATGCCCGTATGCATTGCACTTATGTGGAAGAAAAAAACTGTGCTTGCAAAACTGGTGTTTGGTGCGATGGCTGCAGTAATGGGTGTTACCTTAATCCTCACCTTCTCACGCGGCTGTTGGCTTGGGCTTATGTTTGCGGCGGCTGTATTTGTCACCTTTGCCGCAGGCAAGCTGTGGGGACTGGCCCTGCCGCTTATTCCGATTGTACCTATGGTACTCCCCGACAGCATAATCAACCGTTTTACCAGTATCGGTGATATGGGCGACTCGTCCACATCCTACCGTGTGTTTATATGGATGGGAACTTTACTTATGCTTAAGGACTTCTGGCTGTCGGGTATAGGTCCCGGAACAGAAGCATTCACTCAGGTTTACCCGTTCTATTCATACAGCTCGATTGTAGCACCACACTCACACAACCTGTTTTTGCAGGTATTGGTGGAATCGGGCGTTCTGGGAATTTTGACATTTCTGATTCTTATAATCCTGTTTATTAAACAGCTTTGTGTTGGTCATCAGGCATTTGGCAAGGGTCATCATCTATCGGTTGTTTTGGTTGGCATTGGCGCAGGCATTCTTGGATTTATGGTTCAGGGAATGTTTGACAACTGCTTCTACAACTATCGTGTGTTTATGATATTCTGGGCGGTTCTGGCACTTGGCAGTGCCGCTGCACAGATTGCAAAAAATGAAGCCGCATTATCGGAGGTGCAAAAAAATGCTTAAAGTTCTTCAGGTTTGTTCGGATACAAATATCGGCGGTGCAGGAAAATGTATTCTCACCTATCTCAAATACTGTAATCGTGAAAAGCTTGATATTGCAGTTGTTTTACCCGAAAACAGCCTTTTAAAGCCGGGCGTTGAGGCTTTAGGCTTTAAAGTCTTTGAAATAGACGCAATGGCTGACAAATCACTTGATGCCGGAGCAATAAAAAAACTGCTCAAGGTATTTAAGCAGTTTAAGCCGGACATCGTTCACACCCACGCAAGTATGTCGGCACGAATTGCCGCAAGACTCTACGGCGCAAAAATTGTTTACACAAGGCACAGCGTATTCCCTCCGTCGCCACGGCTGACCCACGGACTGGGCAAGGCGGTTTGCGGAATGGTGAACAATACCACAGCAGATAAGATTATTGCAGTTGCCGAGGCAGCAAAGGATAACATAACAGCAATTGGTGTAAGCAATAAAAAAATTGATGTTATCTTAAACGGCGTTGAGCCTCTGCGCAAATACACCGCAGACGAGATTGCGACGGCAAAGGCTGAATACAGTGTTCCCGACGACTGTAAATGCACAGCAATTGTCGCAAGACTCAATGAGGTTAAAGGACACAAGTACTTTGTTGAGGCGGCAAAAATTTTAAAAGACCGAGGCATTAAGGCGAGATTTCTTATTGCCGGCACAGGGGATATGGAAGATGCGATACGCAAGCAGATTGCAGAGAATAATCTTGAGGATTATGTAATTATGCTCGGCTTCCTTACCAATGTTGAGCCGCTTATGAATATTATTGATGTTCAGGCAAACTGTTCGTTCGGAACAGAGGCAACCAGTCTTTCGCTCCTTGAGGGTATGAGCCTTGGTAAGCCGGCAGTTGTTTCAGACTTTGGCGGCAATCCGGGAGTTATCAAGGACGGCAAAAACGGCTACATTGTGCCAACTCACGATGCTACCGCTCTTGCCGACAGGCTCGAAAAGCTGTTTACCGACGACAAGCTTTACGACGAAATGTCCGAGACAAGCTCTGAAATATTTAAATCAACCTTTACTGCGGCGGTTTATGCCGAGAATATAGACAACATCTATTTAAACCTTGGAGGTAAGAACAATGGATAAACCAAAATTCAATATTATTGACGGACTGATTGTGTTGCTTGTTGTGGCAATTATTGCGGCGGGAATATATCTGCTGGGGGGGAACAACCAAACTGATGGCACAGGAACCGAAAACACCACCGCAATATTTCAATTGCAGCTTACAAAAGCTGACGAGTCGCTCTACAACAAATTTTTAGCAGCTATGGAAGCAGAGGAGACAGTTTGGATAGGCGTTAAGGAACGCTTCCCCGGCAAAATTGATATGCTTGAAAAAGCTCCGGCATCAAAGATTACCACAAACATACAGACGGGCACTGCAGTTGTTGCAGAAGACCCCAACCTGTTTGATATAACTATTCATATTACCACACCTGTTCTTGAAACTCCCTCGGGAATTACCGCAGCAGGCACACCCATTAGGGTTGGTGAAGAAGTTGCAGTGCGGGGTAAGGGCTTTGCAGGCTACGGCTTTGTAATAGACCTTAAGACAGTTACCGAATAAAACTCAGAAAGGCAGGAATATAACGCGAAAGTTCCTTTCTCGTTAAGCCTCCGGCGGATTTTGTTGTCCGTGCAAAATTTTCCTCGCGTAAATGCTCGGAAATGCACATGAACGTAATAATCTCTTATCATTCCTTGCTCTGCGGATAAGAGAAATTTCATAACTATTTTTGCCGACGCAGAGCGGCGGAATGGAGATTAATATGATTATTAATAAAGAAGGTAAGCTCTTTGGCAAAATAAGTATTGTTGATATACTTGTTGTTATAGCAATAATAATTGGAGCTTTGGGAATATACTCAAGATTTTTTGTTGCAGGACCAAAGGTTGAAACCGCAACCAGCCGTATTGAATACACAATGAAAATCCGCGAGGTGCGTATGGGAACGGTTAAAGCACTTCAGGACTTTAAGGGTCCCGTTACCGACACCACCACAAAGGAGTATCTTGGCGAAATAGTTGATGTGACCTACACCGATTCAATTAAGGCGGTTGAGCTTTCAAACGGAAACCTTAAGGCATCTGTACTGCCCGAAAGATACGATGTAACCGTTACCGTTCAGGTTGACGGCAAGGTAAATGACTCGGGCTACTACACCTCTAATAATCTGGCACTTACAGCCGGCTCTTCATATGTATTTACCTCAAAGGCAGTAAAAACAACCGGAACAATAATAGATGTATACGAAAAATAAGACCTTGGCAGCGGCATCAGCCGCTGCCAAATAATTTTAAGAGAGGAATTAGTATGTTTAGAAGATTTTCTGTATATTACAAGCCATACATAGGTATTATTATCTTTGACCTTATATGCGCCGCACTCTCAACTGTATGCGAGCTGGTCTTTCCAATGATTGTCCGCACAATCACCAATGCTGCCTCGATGGACGGACAGGCGCTTTTGGTCTCCACCGTACTGAGACTTGGCGGACTTTACCTATTTTTGCGCATAGTTGACACATTTGCCAACTACTATATGGCAAATATGGGGCATATTATGGGCGCAAAGCTTGAAACGGATATGCGCCGTGACCTTTTTGACCATCTGCAAAAGCTTCCCTTTAAGTATTTTGACAATACCAAAATCGGTCAGATTATGTCAAGGGTTACAACCGACCTGTTTGATGTTACCGAGTTCTCGCACCATTGTCCCGAAGAATTCTTCATTGCCGGAATTAAAATCGTGGGTGCGTTTATAATCCTTGGCAGAATTAACTGGTGGTTTACTCTGATAATATTCTTACTTCTTCCTTTAATGCTTGTTTCAATATTTGTATTCAGAACAAAAATGAAAGAGGCATTTAAGGAGCAAAGAAAACAGGTGGGCGAGCTTAACGCAGACCTTGAGGACAGTCTGCTTGGAACAAGGGTTGTCAAAAGCTTTGCCAACGAGGATTTAGAGCGTGAGAAGTTTGCACACGGCAACGATATGTTCTTTAACTCCAAAAAGAAAGCATACAAGTATATGGCGCTGTTTCAAGCAGGAACACGTTTTTCGGACGGCTTGATGTATATTGCGGTTATTGTTATCGGCTCGCTGTTTATGATTGACGGCAAGCTGACCCCGGCAGACCTCATTGCATATCTTCTCTACATACAGACCCTTATTACTTCAATCCGCCGTATTGTGGAGTTTACCGAGCAGTTTCAAAAGGGCATTACCGGTATCGAAAGGTTTTATGAAATTATGGACGAGCCGGTTGAAAACTATACCCCCGACGACGCAATCGAGCTTGAATCGATAACCGGAAACATTGAATTTAGCGATGTTCACTTTAAGTACTCGGATAATACTAAAGAAGTCCTGACAAAAATTAATTTGAGCATCAAAAAGGGTGAAAACATCGCCTTTGTCGGACCGTCCGGCGGTGGCAAAACAACCCTTTGCAACCTTATTCCCAAGTTTTACGAGCTGACCTCGGGCAGCATCACCATTGACGGGATTGACATCAGCAAAATCACTCTCGGCTCGCTCCGCAACAACATTGGAATGGTTCAACAGGATGTTTATTTGTTCAGCGGCACGGTTTACGAGAATATTCTCTACGGCAAGCCTGACGCAACCCGTGACGAAGTAATTGAGGCAGCAAAAGCTGCGGGCGCTCACGATTTCATTATGGAACTAAAGGACGGCTACGATACCTATGTAGGTGAACGAGGACTTAAGCTGTCCGGCGGGCAAAAGCAGAGAGTTTCCATTGCACGTCTGTTCCTTAAAAATCCACCTATACTCATACTTGACGAGGCAACCTCGGCACTTGATAATGAAAGCGAGCTGCTTGTTCAAAAGTCATTAAAGCGGCTGTCTGAGGGAAGAACAACCTTTACCATTGCACACCGTCTGACCACCATAAAAAATGCGACCCGAATTTTTGTGCTCACAGCGGATGGAATCGCAGAGGAGGGGACTCACGAGGAGCTAATGCAGCGTGGCGGAGAATATGCGAAGTTATACTCAATGTACAGCACATTATAAAAAAAGGCTGTGACAGTTTTGTCACAGTCTTTTTTATATATAAGTCTAAAGAAAAATGGCTATAAAAACCGTTACAAGTCCGCAAAGACCAACAGCGATTCCGCTTAATGTTCCCTCGACCTCGCCAATCTCAATTGCCTTTGAAGTGCCGAGGGCATGGCTTGCAGCTCCTATTGCAAGTCCCGATGCGATGGGGTTGTTAATTTTAAATACCTTAATAAGATACGGAGCAGTTACCGCACCGATTATACCAGTTACCAGAACTGCCGCAAGAGTAACGGGGACAATACCGCCAAGCTGTTCGGAAAGCTTTGCCGCAAAGGCTGTTGTGATAGACTTTGGAAGCAAGCTTGCGGTTATCTGTTCGGACAATCCGAGCACCTTGCAGCACACAAATATACTGACAAGTGCCGAAACCGCACCAACTACGCAGCCAACCACAATGGGCAACCAGTTCTTTTTAATTATATCAAACTGACGGTACATAGAAACCGCCAAAGCCGCAGTTGCAGGTGCGAGGAACATAGAAACAAAGTCTGCTCCTACCATAAAATGTTCAAGCGGGATACGAAATACAGAAATAACTGCAATTATAATCGCCGCAGCAATAATAAGGGGGTTGGCAACTGCGGTTTTCGCCTTTTGATTAATTTTTACTCCTACTATGTACGAAAACATACAAAGGGAAAATCCGAAAAACGGTTCTTTAGTTAATTCAAGCATTTTCCTTCTTCTCCTTTCGTTTGTTTAAGATATAGGCAGTAAGTTTCACCGAATACGCTGTGCAGAAGAACGTTACAAAAGTAGTAATTACACAAACAATCAAAAACTGCCATATAATATCACTTAGGATATCAAGGTACGAGACAATCGAAACAGTTGATGGTAAAAATACAAATGCCATATTTTTCACGAAAAAGTCGGAAACCGGCTCAATCTGACGTACCTTTACAAGTCCAGTCAGCAGCATAATGAATGTAATTATCATCGCAAGGACACTGCCGGGGAACGGGAACGGAAGATAAAACGCAATTATATCGCTTACAAAGCATACTACAAAAAGTATCAGCGTTTTTTTAAACACCTTCACGCATATCACCTCTCAAATTAAACTGACAAAATTATATCAATTCCAGTATACCATCTAATAAACGATTTGTAAAATGGAATTATTGACAAATGATATCGGGGTATGATACACTGTTTTTGGACAAAATAATGAAACCAGAAAGGCAAGACAAAAATGTATTCACCAGAAAAGGCTTTCACCTGCTGCTTTACGGGACACCGAATAATCACAGGCGAATCAAAAATATCCGTGTTTAACCAACTGTGCGATACTATTCGAGAGCTTTATCTTAAAGGTACAACTAACTTTGTTTCAGGCGGTGCTTTGGGTTTTGATACGCTTGCGGCATTTGCTGTTCTCCATCTCCGTCGTGAATTTCCCAGGATGAAGCTGATTCTTGCACTTCCCTGCCGTGACCAGGACTCCAAATGGTCACATGCCGACAAGGAAACCTACCGCAAAATCCTTGATGCCGCAGACGAGGTTATCTGCCTCAATAAAAGCTACTGCACCGGCTGTATGCACCAACGAAACCGTCTGATGGTTAATCTCAGTTCTGTATGCATTGCATACTGCAACAGAACTTCGGGCGGAACTGCTTATACAATGAATCTTGCAGAAAGCGAGGGCCTAAGAGTGATTAATCTTGCTGCATCACCGCATAATTAAAAGCAGTGTTACACTAAGCCCAATACAAATCACGCTTAAAATCGAAAGAGTCGCCGCAAAGCGGTAGGCTCTTTGTTTTTTTCTGCGGTTTGGAAAATCCGATTTTATCATATCAACCTGCCTTACATAGCTGTTGATTATATCCTGAGCCTCCTGAACAATAGTTGTTTTTATCCTGTGCGAGCTTTCCGCGTGGTTATTTTTTAAAATAAAAATTGCCTGGTCGATGTTCTCAGACTTAATATTGTTAATTATAACAACTCGTCTGGACTTTTTATCTGTCATATAAATACCTCCTTTTATGATATACTGGAAGTATTTACAAAAACATGCGGTTTCATTCATCTGTAATATAAAAACAATGCCCGCTGTAAAAGGCGGACATTGTTTTTACTATAATGTGTTTTTCATCGTGTTGTAAAGTATTATCGCCGCTTGGGCACGGGTCATACCATCATCAGGCGAGAATTTTGTTTTTGAGGTTCCGTTGATTATACCAAGTCCCCAAAGCAGACTCACATAGCCTTTGCCCGATTTCACATCCTCAAATGGGCAGTTGTAAATTCCCTCAATTTCTGCATATTTATCGATTTTAAGGGCGCGGCAGATAAGTCTTGTTGCCTCTATTCTGGTAAGCACATTATGGGGAATACTTGTAAGGTCCGAAACAGATAATACATTCCCAATAGCCAGACCGGCAAGCTCCAAAAATTCTGCCTGCGAAATGTAGCGGTCCGGATAGAATTTATCACCCTTAAAACCTATCCCAAATCTGTGAAGTGCAAGAATTTTCTCCTCGGCGTAATGCCCGGTTATGTCGGTATATTGCTCAAAGTCTTCTGTCTTTTCGTATACTGTACCTTGGTCCGTAACACGATTTCCGTTTTCTGCATCAATAAGTATGCCCGAAACGTCCGTGGTAAATACTAATGTTGTTGTGTCGGGGTTTTTGAGCGTGGTATCCGTTTTTTGAGGAATAAAAATCGGATTATATGTTGTATTTTCAAAGAATTTTTCGCAGGCTGTCTCGTGGGTAATCACCTTGCTCAATTCAGGGAAATCCGCCTCTGTATAACTCATTCTGTAGGAAAGTAATACACCTGTGTCGGTGTTTACCTCAACTGAAACTGTATCCCCGAAAACGGGAATGTCGTTCACATATCTGGTGTAGGTAAAGTAGCCGTCTGCTCCGCTCTTTTCGTTTGGTCTGAACTCTGCCGCTTTTTCTCTGCCAAGAGTCCCGAAAATCTTATCAGCCTGAGCCTTTAGCTGAGAAGCAGTAAGCGTTTTGCCCGATGCCGTATCAGAGCTAAAATTTGAATAGCTTAAAATCTCGCCGGTTACTGCATCAATATCTATATGAATAAATCCGGATTTTCCGGGTTTTGTAGCACGAAAAACAAGTGTTCGGATATAGCTGTTTTCACGGTATACCACCTTGCGAAGTCCCGTTTCCTCTACCGCATAATCTCCCGTTATGTTGAGAACCTGATTACTGCGTAAAAGCTTTTCTGCCGCATTGGCTGACAGTATACCGCTTATGTTTTCCAGTTCCTTAATCTCTGCCTCACTGAAATTACCGCCGCTACCACCTGAACCCGTTACAGAATCACTCATTGCCTCATTTTTCGTAAAGAACAAATCGTTGTAAAGCTGAATTTCGGTTGCCTTACCGGTGTTTGCATCGAGGAAGGTAGTGCCGTTTTCGTCGCTGTATGTTGTGAACACCTTTATTTCTCGCTTCTGATAGTCCTTAAAGGTACGGTAGCCCAACGTTAGGCCAAGTTCCTTGGCAAAAGCTGATTTTGCCGCATCACCCGACAAAATATCGTAAGGTGAAACATACTTGAGATTTTCCGTGTATGTTGTTCTAAATGATGTAATTTTTTCGGCATTGACATCAACCGTTACTCTACCGGTATCACCCTGAACGGGAACACCGCCTTCTTTGTGAATTACCTTAAAATATAGTGCATCGGCGCTAAAGCTTTCCGGACCTTCGTACGCTTCCACAAACAGCTTGCCCGCAATTGCCGGGTTGAGCTTATTTAAAAGCACCTGAGTTCTTCGGATTGCCTCCTCTGTGTGAATACGGTCAAAGCCTTTTGGCGGTGCTTCGTTACGGATTTCTTCAAAAAATCCGTATTCGACAATAATACCGCTTTCCAATGCTGAAAGATACATACTGCGATGAGCTTCACCGCCCCAGCTGAATGAATATATAACCTTGCCGTTTTCGGTTCTGATATTGCTGTCAAATTCGGGGAAAACCGTTGTGTCGGGAATTCTGGTTTTGACATCAGCCAGAACCTTTTCAAGCATTTTATTTTCGTTTTCTGCGGCAAATGCCATAGGTATAAAAAGATTAAATATCAGCAAAATACAAATTAAAATTGAGAGAAATCTTTGCACCCAAATTACCTCCTTTTAGAAAAAAATGCGGTGAAGCAACGCCTTGTTGCTTCACCGCCGGAAACTTAAATCTTACTGAAGAACAATAACGCTTGCTTCAAGTACGCCGGATGCATTTGAGCCGGTAACTGTTGCGGTGCGGTTCTTTTCAACATTCTTAAGGAGGATATTTCTTCCTGTTACGCTGTCAATAATTTTTGTATTTGAATTTACAAATACATTATACTCTACACCGCCGTCTTCAACTATCATAAGTCCGTAGGTTGCATTTACGCTCTTTACAAGACCTGTCAGCTGTGACTTTGCAACAACGCCTGCAGCCTCAATCTTCACAATCTCGCTGCTCTGGAGGCCAACCTCAATGTCGGTGCCGGGACGAAGGTCATATACAGTTGCATTTTCTGAAGAGTCAACTATAACCTTAACACTCTTGTTAACCTTGTGTTCAACAACCTCGCCGTTCTTTTCAATACCGATGGTTGTGCCGTTTACAGAATGTGTGATATAGTTGATTGTTCCGGCATTTGTGTTTGTTTTGCTTGTCGCCTGGATTTTAACCACCTTGCCGTAGGTCATTCTGAGCGAAACAGTATCACCGGTCATAAGAGCATTAATTGAAACTTCGAGATTGTTTCGTGAAACCTGAACACCATCAGCTGAAACCTCGTATTCCCCAGTCATACCGCTGTTGTCCTTAATATAAAGTATTGTGTATTCACCGGAGATATCTACATCTTCAAGTGTACCATATGTGGTAGTTGTTTTGTCAACAACCTCTAAAACTGCAACCATACCATCTTCCATTGTAAGTGCAACATAATCATTTGCCTTCACCTTTGAGAAAAGGTCAATTGCTCCGCTAACCTTTATTTTTGCGCCATCGGCAAGAACATAGGTTTCTCTGGTGCTGTTGTCGTTTGCATCAGCGATTGTAACGGTTTTTGAGCCACCTGCCTCGCTGGTTTTTGCAACCAGACCATAAATAACTGTATCCTCAACAGTAACTACATTTTCAACAAGAGCAACCTTGCCGGAAATGTGAGTAACCTTTACATTCATACCGCGCTTAATTTTTGAAATCTCAACATCTTTACCGCCAATTTTAAATTTTGCAGCAGGTGAAAGCTCGTTTACGATGTCGTTTCCGTTGATTGTAACGGTAATTGTCTCGTTAAATGAATCTGTTGCAACAACTGTACCTGTCTGAACGGTAAGGTCAATTACATCAATCAGGCTACACAGCATCTTCGCCATTTGCGAACGGGTAACAGCAGTATTAGGTGAGAAGAACGGCTCGCCGGATGCGGTGTTGCCCATACCCTGCATAATACCCTTTTCCTTTACATATTCAACATATGCACGTGCGTGATCGGGAATTTCAACAGTATCTGCGTAAGACGAGGAAACAAATGCATTTGTTGTAACCTCTTCTTCTGCACCGAGGAGCTTAGTTAAAAGGATTGCTGCCTCGTATCTCTTAAGTGCCGCATTCTTGTTTGAAGCTGAGATATATGTATCCAGCTCGTCGGTGTCAAGAACACCTGCATAAAGGAGGAACGATACTTCCTTTGCATAATTGGTCGAATACTTTGAAAGTGTAGATGAGTATACATCAACAGCAAGGTCTGTTGAATCTGCAAACGCTTCGTCATTAACGCCAATCATTCTTGAGAGCAAAATCAGGGCTTCAGTTTTGGAAATTGTATTGTTTGGTTTAAAGGTTCCGTCCTCATAACCCTTGATATAGCCAAGCTCACTCATTTCGGTAATATACGGCTTTGCCCATGCTACTGTGGGATCATTCTCAACATCCGAAAATGTGGCAGCAGAAACCGTAAGTGTGGATACAAGAAGCACTGCACTGAGAAGTCCGCTCAAAAATTTTTTGTTGAACATTTTGGTGTCCCCCTTTAGTATATATTGTAAATTAATAATATTCAAACAACAATATGTAGTTTTACGATTTTATTCTACCATATAAAATTAAATATTTCAACAGGTTTTAAAAAAAAGTTTTTACAGAAATGTTACATTTCAGGCAAGCTGTTAAATTTTTGTTAATTAAACCAAAAAATTTACATTGTATTTTCTTTCTCGAAGAGCAAAATAAACACGAAACATCTTCAAATTTTTAAAAGGAGGAAAAAATATGTCAAGAAAATTTATTGCTTTGTGCCTTTCAGCATTGCTGATTTTTGGCGCAGGCGTAAATGTTTTTGCCGCAACATACGATGCAGTTCCCGTATCGGGTGAAAGTGCATCGGATTTTAATAGTGCGGCAAACGGCACAAATCCGGGCACAGCCGGTGGAAACACCGCAGGTAGTGCCGCAAACGGCAGCGCAAATGCAAATTCTGCAAACGGCAACACCAATGCAGGTTCTGCAAATGCCGGTAGTGGTGCAAGCTCTGCAAACGCTGCTGATATGAATTCAAATGCAGCGGCCCGGATAACAAAAACAACCGACAACAGCGAAGCAATTGTAGAACAAAACCAGACAAAGAACAATGCAATGATGAGAAGAGGTCTCTATGAAGGTGTGGCTCTGTCACGTTACAGCAGTCAGAGAGTTGCCCTCTCTCCCGACATTGTAGGTACAAAGTATCAGGAAGCAGCAGAAATCCTCGGCGCACTCGGCATTATGGTCGGTGACGCTGAAACAGGCAACTTCCGTCCCGGCGACAACATTCTCAGAAGTGAGATGTCAAAGGTATCTGTTTACTCGGTAGGTCTTGAGGATGTTGCAAAAAGCTCGACCTATCCCACAAAGTTCCCCGATGTTGTATCTAACCACTGGGCAAACGGTCCTATCAACGTAGCCGTTCAGCAGGGAATGGTTATCGGTGACGATGTGGGCACATTCCGCCCTGACGACCCCGTTCTCTTCCAGGAGGCAGTTACCATTATGGTAAGAGCCCTTGGCTATGAACCTATGGCAGCGCAGCGAGGCGGCTATCCTACAGGTTATATGGTAGTTGCGTCTGAAAACCAGATGCTCAAGGGCATCACAGCAACAGCTGCTACTCCTGCAACCCGTGGCGATATCGCACAGCTGGTATTCAACAGCCTTACAGTTAACCTTATGGAACAGACCGGCTTTGGCTCAAATGTGACCTATGAGGTTGTGGACAAAACTCTGCTTTACGACAGACTTAATGTTGAAAAGGCTTACGGTCAGATTGCCGGAACACCTGAAACAACACTTACAGGCGGCAGTACAACAGCAGAAGACCGCATAATGATTAACACAGAAACATTTATCGAAGGCGACACAATGGCAAGCGAGCTTTTAGGCTACAACGTTGTTTACTATGCACGCATTAATGCCACAACCGACGAAAAGACTCTTATTGCGGTAATTCCTCAGGAGAGCAAGAACAACGAGCTTACCATATCTGCAGAAAACATTGTATCAGTTACAGGCAATGAGGGAACAAACCGCACAGTAACCTATTGGCGTGACACCGACAGTTCGACTACACGCACAGCAACTATTGTTGCAAACCCCGTTTATATTTATAACGGCAAGTTCGCACAAACACTCACACTTGAGCAGTTGAAGCCGGGATCAGGTACCCTTATTCTCCTTGACACAGACACCAACAATGTATATGACATTGTGTTTGTAAACCACTTTACCAACCTTGTAGTTGAAAGTGTTTCGTCTGCAACAGGCAGAGTAACCGACAAGTACAACAACGGCTCATTACTGCTTGACCCCGAAAGCACAACAACCAAATATGTTCTTATCCGTGATGGTGTTGAAATCCAGCCCACAGACCTTGTTGAGTGGAATGTAATCTCATATACAATCAGCGCAGACAAGGAGCTTATTAAGGGCTATGTATCAACAGAAAGTATTCTCGGAACAGTAACACGAACATCTGCGGAGGGCTTTAAAATTGATGATTCAGACACAACCTACAAAAAAGCAGCCAACTATCCTTATGAAATCGGACTTCGGGATCGTGGACGCTTCTTCCTTGATATCGAGGGAAAAGTGGCGGCAGTTGACAAGACTGCAGATACAACAGGGGTTGCCATACGCGGATCCTACGGCTATCTTGTAGGTGCAGCACAGACAGGAACTTTTGAAGATACACTTCAGTTTAAAATCTTTACAGCAGCAGGCAACACAGAAATAATCCCAGGGGCTGCAAAAATCCGTCTTAACGATAAGTACGGTCTTACACCCGACGAGGTTCTTACCGCATTCGGCAAGGACGGAAGTGTAACACCTCAGCTTATCACCTACGAAACCAACTCGGCAGGCAACCTCACCGGTCTTGATATTGCAGCTGACAAAACAGCAACCGGCGAAATTAACCGCGAAGTATTCACCAAGAACATTGCCGCGGCAGAACAGATTTATAAGAGTGCATCAGGAATGCTTGGTAATGTTAGAGTAACAGCCGACACAATTATTTTTGACATTCCCCAGACAGCAGGTACAGATACAACACGTTACGCAGTCCGCAACAACACAATGTTCTCAAACAACACACCCTATGATATTATCGTATACGACCTGAGAGAAGACTTTACCGCAGGTGCAATTATTGTAACAAGCACAACAGGCGTAACCGAAGCAGAATCACCTATCGTTCTTGTTGACGAGATTGCATCGGGGCAGAACGAGGACTTTGAAGCGGTTGATATTGTTTACGGCCTCCAGAGCGGAAGCCGCGTTGAGCTTATGTCAGCAGATAAGAATGTATTTGTCAAGACAAGCGGTAAGCCCATTGCACAGGGTGATATCTTCCAGTACAGCACAAACGCAAAGGGCGAGGTCGATAACATCACCGTTCTGTTCGATGCAAGTGCAAAAACAACTGAGTTTACAAACACCATAAGCACAGACCTTACAACCGTTTAC
The DNA here is from genome assembly GCA_045120135.1 of Monoglobaceae bacterium. Lineage (GTDB taxonomy): Bacteria > Bacillota > Clostridia > Monoglobales > Monoglobaceae > SIG440. Next base: position 298,311 of record JBGVEN010000015.1, read on the forward strand.
GGTAAGGTAACCAAGAAGTTCGCAGATTCTGTAAATGTAAGCATTAACGGCACAGTCCGCAACTTCTCAACAACAGGTGTAACTGTTTACGAATATAATTCGGCGCGAAAGAACAATAACATTCAGGTTGTAACTTCAGGCGATATTGAAGTATTTGAGGAAGGCAACGAGGTTCGACTCTTCATCAAGGTCTACGAAGACAGAGCAACCGAAATGGTAATTGTAAGATAATCTTTAACCAATAATAAAAGCAGGGCATCCACATTAAGGATGCTCCGCTTTTATTTACATATTGATTTTTTCGATGAAATATTGTAAAATAAAAAAAATGTCCCAAGCGGGCAACACAGAACGGAGAATCTATATGGCAAACAATATATGGCACGATATTTCACCAAAACGAATTACAACAGAGGACTTTATCTGCGTAATCGAGATTTCAAAGGGCAGTAAAAAAAAGTATGAGCTGGATAAGGAAACCGGCTACATCATTCTTGACCGCATCCTTTATACCTCCACCCACTATCCGGCAAACTACGGCTTTATTCCCAGAACCTACGGCGATGATAATGACCCGCTTGATGTTCTTCTTCTTTGCGCAGAGCCGATTGAGCCTATGTCTCTTGTAAGAGCGTACCCGATTGGCGTAATAACAATGGTTGACAACGGCAGAATGGACGAAAAAATTATTGCAATCCCATTTAATGACCCCAACTACAACCACTACACCGACATCGACCAGCTGCCGACTCATATTTTTGACGAAATGAAGCACTTCTTCACAGTCTATAAAAATCTTGAGAACAAGGAAACAGCCGTTGACGAAGTAAAAGGACGTGCGGACGCAGTTGAAATCATTCATGCAGCAATAGACAATTATATAGAAAATTTTTGTAAATAGGCTTTGACAAAATGCACAGACCGCATAAAGTAAGAAATATATTTATTTTTCAATGTAAGCATTCGTCATTTGACGAATGCTTATTTTGATGCTTTATGCTACGGACAAACTTCACCTCTCGGCGTACCCCGTACGCCTTCGGGCAATCCCTTTGGGTTCAGTTTGTCCGTTCTGCACTATTTTCTCTTCGCCTATGCATAGGCTTTGATAAAAATAATAGACCGCAGAAAAATCTGCGGTCTATTATTTTACTCTTTGATTTTTTTAAAATAATCAACCAAAACAGGGCTTTCAACCGAATCCACAACATCAAAAAATCCGCGAACTTCCTTGGTTACCACCTTTTTTGAAATTAAATCATCAATAAGTGCAATAAGAGAATCATAAAAGCCGTTTATGTTAAGAATTACAATCGGCTCGGAAATCCTTTTAAGATATTTGAGGGTCAACACTTGAAAAAACTCATCCATTGTTCCAATGCCACCCGGAGCAATAATGTAAATATCTGCGTGTTTTTCCATAAGGGTCTTTCTTTCGCTCATTGTATCAACAATTAATGTGTTGTCACAGTCGAAAATTTCCTCAAATGTTTTTATAAAAAACGGAGAAATTCCCATTACATAGCCGTCCGCCTCACGAACACCTCTGGCAACCGCACCCATACTACCGGTCGCTCCAGCGCCGTACACCAGCGAAAAACCGTTCTTAGCAATAATATTACCCAGCTTTTCTACCTCACCTTTGTAAAATTCATCCATTCTGTCGGATGCACCGCCATATACACAAGCATAATATCTTTTTGACATAAAAATCCTCCTGACTCTATCTCCGCTCATTCTTACGGGTATATTTATCACATAAATCGTTAATCTGGTCTGCAAATTTTGCAAGTTCCTTGTTCGTAAGTCCCCGACTCAGCTCAATAACAGTTTTAAGGCGCTGATACGCTGATAATAACCGTTCATAGGCAATGTTTGCACGTCGTCTGCCCTCAGATACCTTTGTCAGCTTGACAATTCTGCCCTTTGCCGTACATTCACCGCTTAAAAGGTCATATTCATCACCGCTGTACGGAGCAATCGCATTAAACCCTAACCTATCACGGATAAGCTGGCTGAAGTTGTCACATACTACATCCTCGCCGTGGTTAACAAACACCTTTTCCGGCTTGCTTTCAAGTGCACCAAGCCAATTAATAAGCATCTCCCTGTCAGCGTGACCGCTTATCCCTGCGAGCTGTTCAATGCTTGCGTTAACCTGAATTTCCTCGCCAAACAGATTAACCGTTTTTACACCATTTATAACCTTTCTGCCCAAGGTTCCCTCCGCCTGGTATCCAACAAACAGAATTGTACTGTTTTTCTTCCACAAATTGTGCTTAAGATGATGCCGTATTCTTCCTGCTTCGCACATACCCGAAGCTGAAATAATCACTTTGGGGCAAATATCAAAATTAATATTTTTTGATTCCTCAGCAGTAACACTTAATCTGAGTCCCGGAAACGCTATGGGATTCAGTCCTTTTTCAATCAAGCTAAGCGAATCCTTGTCATAATAATCAATAAGGTTATCCTGATAAATTTTAGTCGCTTCCACTGCCAACGGAGAGTCAACATATACAATAAAATTGCCGTGGTTTTTGATAAGCTGCCGCTCCTTGATATCTCTGAACAAATACAAAAGCTCCTGCGTTCTGCCGATTGCAAATGACGGAATAATCAGATTTCCGCCCTTGTCAAAGGTTTGCTGTGCTATACTTGTAAGCTGAGCAATATAATCCGGTCGCTCGCCGTGAACCCTATCACCATAAGTAGATTCAATCACAACATAGTCTGCCGACTTGGGCATTTCAGGATTTCGGATTAATGGTCTGTCAACATTACCAAGGTCACCTGAAAACAAAACTGTCCGTTGCTCTCCGCCCTCAGTTGCCGTTATATAAATGCTGGCTGAACCCAGCAAATGCCCTGCGTCCTGAAAGCTGACTGTTATTCCATCAAAAATTTCAACTTCTTCGCCATAACTAAATCCTTTAAATTGCTCCAATGCTGACAAAGCATCAGCCAAAGTATACACAGATGTATACATAGCCTCTCCGCTGCGCTCGGCTTTTCGGTTCTGCCACTCTGCCTCCTGCTCCTGAATATGCGCCGAATCCTGAAGCATTATTTTACATAGCCTGTGGGTCGCCTCGGTACAGTATACCGCACCCGAAAAACCTTTAGCAACCATAGCCGGTATCATACCGGAATGGTCAATATGCGCGTGCGTAAGGCATATTGCATCAATATTTCCGGGAGCAATAGGAAGCTCGCAATTCTCGTATGTATCTGCCCCCTGTTCCATACCACAGTCAATAAGAATATTCTTTCCGCAGGCTTCAAGCAATGTACACGAGCCTGTTACCTCATGAACCGCTCCAATAAAAGTTAGCTTCATAGCAACGCCTCCTTCTTTTGATTATATTATTCAAAATGCACGCAAATAATGCTTACCTCAACATTATATATAATTCCCAAAAACCTATCTACCATTACTCTTAACTTAAAATCATTATATTATAATTTTTCTATTTTTGCAACAAAAAAACTGTGGCAAAATTTTAAATTTTGCCACAGCAATATTCCCTAGGGGATGTTTTATCTACTCTCCTAAATAATTTCCTGCTCCAGACCATCAAACTCAGGCGATGAGAAAAATTCTCCCAAGGTTATTCCCAACCCATCACAAAGAACCTTTATTGTAATAAGCTTTGGATTTTTGCTTCTGCCATATAAAATCGCTTTAAGCGATGAGGGGGGCAATGCCGATAATGTCGCAAGCTTATTTATAGTAATATGCCGTTCCTCACATAATCTTAAAATTCTTAATTTTACCGCATCAATTGTTTTCATAGAAAAACCTCTTTGTCAAAAGTATATTTATATCTTATCCAAATATAATTGACAAAATAGGCAATGTGTGATACTATATAGGCAACACATCAACCACAAAGGTGATTTTAATGAGAAATTTATCAGATGTCTATCTACACTGTAATGAAATAGAAGGTCTAATAGACTCTATGCAACAAAAATTAACATCTTGTGCTGTATCAACCGAAGAATTTGTTCAATTTTTAAAAAATATTCAAAAAATCAGCACTATTATGTTAAGCGAGCTTGATTTAAATAGTGAAAACCATTTTTGAAAATACTCTCATTATAAAAAAATCCACAATGCATTGCATTGTGGATTTTTGTTTTAAAAACTATGATAAATCAACTACATTAATCGTCCTTACTCCATCCTCTGCAGTTGCAGCAGCAGGAGCAGCATCACGGAATTCAAAGAACTTCTTTGCAACCTGTGGGAAGAGTGCATAGCTGAGTACGTCTTCCTCAGATTTTGCTATGCCCTTTGTTTCCTCGCGGTACTTTTCGAGCTCGGGGTCGATGAGGTCAGCAGGTCTTACGGTGATAACCTCTGCGTCGCCGATTGCAAGCTTTCTTACATCCTCGTTAACCTTGCCGGGAAGTCTGCCGTATTCGCCGCGGAGGAGACCCTTTGATTCCTTTGAAATCATCTTGTATCTGCCCATCAGAACATTGAGAACTGCCTGAGTTCCGACAATTTGGCTGGTGGGTGTTACAAGCGGGGGATAACCGAAGTCTTCACGAACTCTGGGAACTTCAGCAAGCACCTCGTAGTACTTGTCCTCTGCGTTCTGCTGCTTGAGCTGTGAAATCAGGTTTGAAAGCATACCGCCCGGAACCTGATAGAGAAGTGCGTTGGGATCAACATTAAGAACCTTGGGGTCAAGGGTTCCCTCTGCCTTCATCTTGTCAGCAACCTTGCGGAAGTGTTCAGCCGCCTTTGAAAGTGTAACAAGGTCAAGACCAGTATCGCGGTCTGTACCCTTGAGTGTTGCAACCATAGCCTCGGTTGAGGGGTTTGCTGTACCATTTGCCATAGGTGACAAAGCACAGTCAACAATATCAACGCCTGCCTGAGCCGCCATAAGGTTGGTCATATCGCCTGTCCCTGCAGTGTTGTGTGTGTGCAGGTGAATCGGAACTGAAACATTCTCTTTCAGCTTCTTAACAAGGCTGTATGCATCATAGGGGAGCAAAAGGTTTGCCATATCCTTGATACAGATTACATCTGCGCCCATCTTTTCAAGCTCGAGTGCGAGCTTTACGAAGTAGTCTTCGTTGTGAACAGGGCTTGTTGTGTAGCTGATTGCGGTTTCGCAGATGCCGCCGTATTCCTTAACAAACTTAATTGCAGCCTCTAAGTTACGGGGGTCATTGAGTGCGTCAAATACTCTGACAACATCAATACCGTTTTCAATTGATTTTTTGCAGAAGTTCTGAACAACATCGTCTGCATAATGCTTGTAGCCTAAGATGTTCTGTCCGCGGAAGAGCATCTGAAGCTTTGTATTGGGAAGATGCTTCTTAAGTGTGCGAAGTCTTTCCCAGGGGTCTTCGTTCAAAAATCTCATACAGGAGTCAAATGTTGCGCCGCCCCAGCATTCCAAAGACCAGTAGCCTACCTTGTCAAGAATTTCGAGGGCAGGAATCATATCCTCGGTCTTCATTCGGGTTGCAGCCTGAGACTGATGAGCATCACGAAGGATTGTATCTGTAATTTGTAATTTTGCCATAATTACTCGTTTCCTTTCTTAATAAATTCAATAAGTAAAGAGACTTATATTATCCAAACAAAGCGATAAGTGTACCTGCAGCGATTGCAGAGCCGATTACACCTGCAACATTGGGGCCCATAGCGTGCATAAGCAGGAAGTTCTGGGGATTCTCCTTCTGTCCCACAACCTGAGATACACGAGCCGCCATAGGAACAGCAGAAACGCCTGCAGAACCAATGAGGGGGTTAATCTTGTTCTTGAGGAACAGGTTCATGAACTTAGCAAGAAGTACACCGCCCGCTGTACCAAATCCAAATGCTACAACACCCATTGCAATAATTGTCAAGGTCTTAAAGTCAAGGAATGTATCAGCTGTTGCTGTTGCACCAACTGAAATTCCGAGGAAGATTGTAACAATGTTCATCAGTTCGTTCTGCATTGTCTTTGAAATTCTGTCAACAACGCCGCATTCCTTGGCAAGGTTACCAAGCATCAATGCGCCAACCAGCGGACCCGCTGAGGGAACAAGGAGAGTTACAAATACTGTAACCACGATGGGGAATACAATCTTTTCGGTCTTTGAAACCTCACGCAGGGGCTTCATAACAATCTGACGTTCCTTTTTGGTTGTAAGGAGCTTCATAATGGGCGGCTGAATTACGGGAACCAGTGCCATATATGAATATGCCGCAACTGCAATCGGGCCTAAGAGATGCGGAGCAAGTCTTGTTGTAACAAAGATTGCAGTAGGACCGTCAGCACCGCCGATAATACCGGTTGATGCAGCTTCTGCAGGAGTGAAGCCAAAGTAGCTTACGCCTACATATGTAAGGAAGATACCAAGCTGAGCTGCAGCACCAAGAAGAAGACTCTTGGGGTTTGCAATCAGCGGACCAAAGTCAGTCATTGCACCAACGCCCATAAAGATAAGGCAGGGATAAATGCCCAGCTTTACGCCGAGGTACAGATAGTCGATAAGACCAGGGGTAATTGAGTTTGTTGCACCAAACAAATCCCAATGTACATGACCGTCAGCGAAAAGCTCTTCGTGGAACATTTCAGCACCGGGAAGGTTAGTAAGAAGCATACCAAACGCAATGGGGAGAAGTAAAAGCGGCTCGAACTTCTTTACAATCGCAAGGTACATAAGTACAAACGAGATAAGGAGCATAACGAGAATCTTCCAGTTTGCAGCAATTGCCATAAAGCCTGTCTGATTCAGGAAGTTGATTACAGCCTGCATAGGTGTAATATCGTTTGCAAATACATCCTCAACCTTGAAGTCTGTAAAAGATACTTCCTTTGTAAGGTCAACATCTGAGCTGTGGAACGCATAGTTGAATGTGAGTCCGAACACCGGAGGTTTCTTTGCATCAAAGTTCGGGATTTCTGCCTTAAGTTTGAAGGCTACCTCACCACCAGGAGCAATATCATTACTGTACTGAATACCGGGGTATTCCAGTTTTACAGCATTTGTATCTGCAGTAAACATAACCGTATTGATATAAACCGTCTGATTTGTTATGTTTGCAACAGAAAACGTAAGTGTTTTTGTTTCAATATCATAAGCCGGATTCTTTACGGCAAGAGGAGCTGCGTCCTCGGCAAAACAGGTTGCCATTGAGCACACGAGCATAAGCACCGCAAGAAAGGCCGTTAAAATTCTTTTTTTCATAGTCGGTCAACTGCCTTTCTTTTTTACTTAATTGTGCAAAGAGGTGTTCCTGCTTCAACAGACTGACCTGCGCTTACTGAAACTGCTGTAACAGTACCGTCTACAGGTGCCATAATTTCGTTTTCCATCTTCATAGCTTCGAGTATCATAAGAACCTGACCAGCTTTTACAGCGTCGCCGGCCTTAACATTTACAGAAAGGATTGTGCCGGGCATAGGGCTTGCTACTGCTTCGCCCTCACCGGTTGCTGCAGGTGCGGGAGCTGCTGCCGGTGCAGGAGCTGCTGCGGGAGCTGGTGTAGCTGCTGCTTCTGTTTCACTCATAAGCTCGATTTCTATTTCGTATGCTGTTCCATTTACATTTACTTTATACTTTTTCATTTTATTTTACCTCCAAAAATTTTTCATTTTGTAATTTTTATGCTTTCTTAAACGAAAGAACCTTTATATTGCTTACATCTGTGCCGATTTCTTCAGCAATAACTGCACATACACCGGCAATGATTGCCTGCTTTTCAGCCGGTGGAAGTGTAACCGCTTGTGGTGCAGACGCTTTTACCGTAGGAGTGGCAGCCTGTTTGGGAGCATTCTTTGTAAAAGCTTTTACTGCAGCACTCATAAGCATACATATAAATACTATACAGATAAGTCCTACAAAAACCGTACCCATTCCCATTACACAAACAAAGCCGTTTGATAAACTTGTCATTTGGGGTATTCCTCCTTATGTTTATTTTTTGAACTCTGCCTTTTTGCAGAAATAATTTACTTTGATATATATTTAACGAACATTTATCGAATACAAACGAAGAACCGATTCGTTCTTCGCTTGTATCTTTCATAGCTTTAGGCTGACATTAGATGTATGAATCTGCCTAAAAAGGCACAATTTCACTATATTTTAGTTTGTCACTCTTGAAAGGCTACACTCCGTGCCAAAACCCTGTTCAAGATTCCGGCCTTTTTAGGTCGAAGAATTTTAAGCGAGCAGATTTTTGTCTAAACAAGGCAAAAACGGAGCTAATCCTTTGTTGGCTTAGCGAGTATTTTAACACAGTTTAGGCGGAAATCAGCCGCTTAAAATCAGGTTCAGATAGCTACTGTCAGTCTACTAGATTAAAAATTTATCGTGGATTGCCTGAACAGCCTTTTCAGCGTTCTTAACATTGATAAGAACAGAAATCTTTGTTTCAGATGTTGAAATCATATGAATATTGATACCTGCATCATAAAGAGCTTCAAACATTTTTGCTGCAACGCCGGGGTTGTTAACCATACCTGCACCAACGATTGAAACCTTGCTGATGTCTTCACGATGTGTGATTTCTTCGTAGCAAAGAGTTTCCTTTTCAGCTTCTAACAGCTTGATTGCCTCTTCCATATGGTTCTTTGTAACTGTAAAGGAAATATCCTTTTTGTCGTTTCTTCCAATTGACTGGAGAATAACATCAACATTGATACCCTTCTTTGCGAGAAGTGAAAATACCTTGAACGCAATGCCGGGCTTATCCTCAAGACCAATAATTGCAATACGGGCAACATCGTTATCGCGTGCCACACCTCTGATTAACATTTTTTCCACAGAAACCGCCTCCTTAACAATTGTTCCGTCTACTTTTTCAAAACTTGATTTAACTTCGAGCTTAACGCCGTACTTCTTTGCCATCTCAACCGAGCGGTTGTGAAGAACATTTGCGCCAAGACTTGCAAGGTCCAGCATCTCGTCGTATGTTATTGCGTCCAGCTTTTTTGCTGAGGGCACGATACGGGGGTCTGCTGTATAAACACCATCAACATCGGTGTAAATTTCGCACTTGTCTGCGTGGATTGCTGCCGCAATTGCAACAGCTGAAGTATCACTGCCGCCACGACCGAGAGTTGTGATGTCGTCATACTTATCAAGGCCCTGGAAGCCTGCAACAATAACTATCTTCTTTTTATCCAGCTCAGACTTGATACGCTCGGTATCAACCTTTTTGATTCGTGCATTGCCCGAATTGGAATCGGTCGCAAAGCCTGCCTGCCAGCCCGTAAGAGAAATTACGGGAGCGCCAAGCTTTTCGATTGCCATTGCAAGAAGAGCGATTGAAATCTGCTCACCTGATGCAAGAAGCATATCCATCTCACGCTTTGAAGGGTTATCGTTTATCTCGTGAGCCTTTTCAATCAGGTCATCTGTTGTGTCGCCCTGAGCGGAAACAACCACAACCACCGAATTACCTTCACGATATGTCTCGGTAACTCTGTTTGCTACATTGTTTACCTTGGCAGCGTCTGCAACCGAGCTGCCGCCAAATTTTTGAACTATAATTGCCAAAGTCAAAACCTCCGATTTAATATATTTGCACGGCGTAAATAACCACCGTATTTTTACATTGATTATTCACCAATGAGACGCATACAGCTGAGAACCTCGCAGCCCGATGCCTTAACCGCACAAATCAGTGCATCAAGACCGGACTTTGTAAGAGATTCGGTAAGTACAGCAAATTCCGTATGCTCGTTGTCGGAAAACGCAACAACCTTGCCGCCCGGAATATTTGCCGGAGCCTTGCCGGAAATTCTGAGGTAGTATGCATAGGGAACATTTTCGCCCGATGACTGGTGTTTTTCATCGTACTCTTCCCATTTTATGATAACATTAACTCGTTTGTGCTTGATTGCGTCCACAACATCGGCAACAACAGCGTTGGCTGTGGGCAGCTTGCCAGCTCCTCTGCCGTAGAACATAACCTCTCCCAAATCCTCGCCACGAACGATTATGCCGTTGAACACATCGTTAATGCCCGCAAGGGGACTGTTTTTGGGTACAAACGCAGGGAATACTGCTGCATAAACTGCATCGCCATCCTTTGTGCAATGCCCGATAAGCTTGATTGCATAGCCAAGCTTTTCTGCAAAAGCAACATCAGCGGCTGTAATCTTGGTTATTCCCTCGGTTGAGATTTTTGTATAGTCTAGTGCCTTGCCAAAAGCAAGTGCAGCAAGGATTGCAATTTTGCGGCAGGTATCAAAGCCTTCAACATCGGCTGTGGGGTCTGCCTCGGCATAGCCTTTCTGCTGAGCCGCCTTGAGTGCACTCTCAAAGCTCTCGCCGCACTGGAACATCTGTGTCAGAATATAGTTGGTTGTACCGTTTAAGATACCGAATATATCGGTAGCCTCGCCTGCTGTCAGACAGGAATACATAGGACGGATAATCGGGATACCACCGCCTACGCTTGCTTCGAACAAATAGTTTATGTTACGTTCCCTTGCAATATTCAAAAGCTCTGTTCCGTGTGTTGCAACAAGTTCTTTATTGGAAGTTACAACGTGCTTGCCTGCAAGGAGAAGCTTTTTGGTGAAATCATATGCAGGGTTTACACCACCCATAGTCTCAACAACAACACCCACCTCGGGGTCATTTAAAATATCATTGAAATCCTTGGTGAAGCATTTGAACTCGCTGTCCGGAAAGTCACGCAAATCAAGGATATGTGCAACCTCTATCGGCTCGCCGCACCGGCTGATGAGGGTCTCCTGATTTTTGACAACGACCTCGCCTACGCCGGAGCCGACAACACCAAAGCCCATAATCGCAATTTTCATTAAGTATCAATCCTTTCGTAAAAGGTTACCGTCCTGCCAACAAAAATCTCTTTGCAGCAAAGCCGGATTAAACTCTGTATAAAGGTAAAATCATTGCAAATTTACCCATTATGTATATATACTACCATATTACAACAAAATCCCCTGCAAGTCAAGGCTTGCAAGGGATTTTTTCGACTAAAATTTTAACTGCCTGCTTTTTGTTTTTTGTGAGAAATTGATGTAAAGCATTAATTTATACCACCACACAACTTTGTGCTCTCCCTAAACTTGTCCGTTTTGTTCGTTTTGTTCTGTTATAATATAAACATACCCAATAAAACGAAAGGATGATTTAATGAACGAAAGCGTGTTTCAAAGCACAGCAGAAACGCTAGCACGGTCTATTGCGAATGAAATTGCATATACATACAGCGTTTTCGGAAGCGACAATGAAAGTCGCGTAATTACAAGGATAAAAAGCAATATATTGCTTTCCGACCGAAAATTTCTTGACAGTAAAACGCAAAGCATTGTCAAGAATAAGCTGATTTTCCCGTATGATTTCTTGATGGCAAATATCAAAAGTCATATTGACGACTTTTATAATCAGTTTAACCTTAACTGCGAAACACTTCTTGCGCTGTCGCATTACGGTGAAAGAGTCAATGTCTTTAAAAGACAGTTTAAGGAAAATCTTGAAAAATCAAAAGAAACCACATTAAATGCGGTTATGAGAGAATTGGACTTGCAGATAATGCAAGGTAAAGATGTAAAATCTGTGATAAAGTATATGCAAAGTGTTATATCAAAAAGAACCGATGCGGTAAAATCCCTTTTGTTGGATTCTGCTGGACAGATTAACCAATATATGCTACTATGGGATTATCAAAATATGGGATATACCCAATACAGATTTAAAACAAATGGCGACAACTGCAAAGCCTGCACAGAATTGGACGGAAAAGTTTTTTCCATAGCTGATGCAGAGGTTGGAGTTAATCTCGCGCCTATTCACCCTAATTGCGACTGCACGGCAGAGGTTTTGGACGAAAACGAAGCCGAGATATTTACAGTAAAAGGTAAAACTGAAAATAATGAGAAATCCTCGGTTTTAGACTATCTGCAAACATCACTAAATCAAGTTCTGCTTGGTAACTATGCTGATGATACCAATGCACTTGGCACTTTGGGTCAAATAGCCATAGGACTTTTGGGACTTGATTTGCCTGCTGACATCCGAGACTTGGTCTATGATATTACCAACTTTAAACTGACCCCGCAGCACGCCTTGCAGACCATATTGGATATTGCGGCACTACTGCCCGTTGTCGGCGGAGTAAAGTATGTAGATGAAGCCGGCGACCTTGTTAAATCTGCCGTAAAGCATGGGGACAAGGTTGCAATGTTGTCTAGGCAAATGACCTCAAAAGAAACTGTGGAAGCTGCTAAAAAGTTAGGTTTTGAACCGACAGGACAATTCTCACACGGACAACCGATATTTAGAAAGGGAAATCGATATATCACGCAAGATATTGATTCTCATAATGGTGGTGTATGGAAAATGGCCGGTTCAATCAAAGGTTTAAGAAGCAAAAAGACACGGATAGGAACATACGATGCTGAATTAAATAGAATAGGAGACTAAAATGAATTATT
>JBGVEN010000016.1:0-2357 GCA_045120135.1 Monoglobaceae bacterium
TCAATTGGTAGAGCGGCGGTCTCCAAAACCGTAGGCTCAGGGTTCAAGTCCTTGTGCCCCTGCCAACAAAACCACACCTTCGGGTGTGGTTTTTTGTTGGCAGGAATATGGTGCAAGGACTTGAAGAAATAAATGCAACGCGGATGAGCGTTGCCGCCGAGGACTTGACCGAGGCGAACCTTTATTTTCTCCCACCGGGAGAAAATGCAAACAAGTCCTTGTGCCCAAATGTGTGACAACAGAACACCCATGCTGCAATGCCGCACACACGCCGGATGAACCCTGTTTATGCTATACTGTAAGTGCGGGGTAAGACCGAGGGACGGTTTGTTGCATATAGCACGCCAGATAGAACATGGTCAGGTTTCCTTTGAGCACACAAGCTTGTCCGTTAAGGACGTACGCAAAACTTCATTATCATCAGGAAGCCGCCCCGCTATCTTACAGTAAAGGGGTTATGCTATGGATGTTATTATGGAATGCTGCTGCGGTTTAGATGTTCATCGGGACATTGTTGAAGCCTGTATTATAAAGGGTGCGTTAGACACTCAGATTAAAATACAGGAACAATTCAAAACAACCCGACAGGAACTTTTACGATTAGTCAACTGGCTTGCTACAAACGAGTGCTATTACATCGCCATGGAAAGCACAGGCGTTTACTGGAGACCAATTTACGAAGCTATCGAGGAGCATTCTCCCCGGTATGACTGCATGATGGTTGTAAATGCACATCATATGCGCAATCTTCCGGGCAGAAAAAGCGATGTAAAAGATGCCGAATGGATCGCTACGCTTATGCGCCACGGCCTATTAGAGCCCAGCTTTGTTCCTGACCGTGTTATTCGCGATATTCGGGAATTTTCCAGACTGCGAAAAACCATCGTAAAAGAGAAAAACAGACACACTAATCATTTAGAGAAGTTTCTCCAAACGCACGGCTTTAAGCTTTCATCTGTACTGAGCGATATCCTTTGTGTCAGCGGTCGGAAGCTGCTGAACACCCTTGCTCAGACCGGAACCCTTACAACCGATGATGTGCTCAAAGCCGTGCGCGGGAAAACGAAATTCTCCAAAGAGGAAATAGCGTTGTCTGTTTGCGGTTCTGTCTCTCCGGCGGAACAGCTGCTTTTACAGCTGATTCTGCAACGGATCGACGATGACAATACTTATCTTACCACAATAGAGCAGCAAATGGAAGAATTATTTTCTCCTTTTGCAAATCAAATTGATATTGTTGATTCTATTCCCGGTATAGATAAGCTCACCGCAATGACAGTGCTTTCTGAGATCAGCGCTGCACCACAAGACAGTTTTCAAACTTTCGGACATCTTTGTTCCTGGGCAGGCTTGACACCCCGTAATGACGAAAGTGCAGGCAAGGTAAAGTCCAGAAAAATAATGCCGGGTAACCAGTACATAAAGACGATACTCTGTCAAGCTGCATGGGGCGCTGTTAAAGTGAGACATTCCGGTTTTTCCAAATGGTTTTGGTCACATCAGGGACATTTAGGACAAAAGAAAGCAATCATTGCAGTTTCTAGAAAATTACTGAAAATGATCTACATTCTCTTAGAAAGAGGACAGTACTACGATCCGAATTACGCAGTAAAAGCAACAGAATAAATCGCACCACAACTGAATTTTAAAGCCGAGGTTTTGCGGTTACTTTCTTTGCGCATTTTTCTGCCTTACTTTTTTAAAAGGGTTCACGCAAACCGTCCCCGTGGCTCGTGGTTTCAAACCGTCCCCTGTGTTACCTTTTTTTCTTGATTTTTCTTATAAGCATCCTTATTGTATGGCTTTTTTGGGCACTAATGATACGTATTGTCACAACTAGAGCAAAATTCAATTCACAAACAACAAGAACAACAAGAAATATTGTTGCGCCTGTCTTTCTAGATTCATTTACATTATCAATGGAACGGTATGTTTCAGCATCTGTTTGCGCATTTACGATTTCGTTAAATTTTTCTCCCCAGATATATTTGGATTCACAATAGTTCAATGATATTTTGTCTCCTACAGCTATCATGTTGCTTAACTCTCTAACCGAAGGATCGTCCCCAGTCGAATTATTTCTGAATTCATACTCATTCGTTCCGGAATATACTATAAGTTTAGAACCACTTTTTCCGCTCATATATTGCATGTGTTCAACTACAATATCAACACATTTTGTATCATAAATCTCAATTGGATGCAGACCGTTTATAGCAAATACAAACGCACGAATTAAAATTATTTGCACGAAAATAGAAATTATAAGAAATCGTATTAGTCTTTTCTCTGCATCAGATAGTTTAATCTTTTTCATAGGTTATTTCGTACATTCTCTAGCTAATTTAAAATATTTT
>JBGVEN010000017.1:0-139235 GCA_045120135.1 Monoglobaceae bacterium
CAATTAAGAAAAGTTTATATTAGTGATATTGTTGACAGAAATCGCATAAAGAACGAAAGCGAACTTGAAGAGCTTGTGAATATACTTGCATCTTCTGTAGGTTCACTTACCAACCCAACTAAACTTACAAGAACGTTTAGAAGTGTAAAGAATAGCAAGATAACTCAGAAAACAATAACAAAATATCTTGAACATCTTACTGATGCATTTCTTATGGATCGAGCAAAACGATATGATGTTAAAGGAAAAAAATATATAGAAACTCCATCCAAATATTATTTTACCGATATTGGTATAAGAAATGCACAGCTTAACTTTAGACAACAAGAAGAAAATCACATTATGGAGAACATAATCTTTAATGAACTTAAAATAAGAGGTTATCGTGTAGATGTTGGAGTCGTTGAAATAGTCGAAACTAATGAGAAAGGTAAAAAAGTGCAAAAAGGTTTAGAAATAGACTTTATTGCTACTAAAGGAAACAACAAATATTATATTCAATCTGCATTTGATATGCCTAACGAAGCAAAAGAAAAACAAGAAAAGAAATCTTTGTTAAAAGCCAAGGACTCTTTCAAAAAAATTATCGTTGTAAAGGATGACATTAAACTGAAGCGAGACGATAATGGTATTACAACAATGGGCATATTTGATTTTTTGCTTAACGAAAATAGTTTGGATATGTAATTAACTAACACAGGACAAAAGAACCGTCCCCTTGTTCTCCTATTCTCTACAACGCTTGGGATATCACCAGCAATCTATAAATCTTAGTTTACACATAAAAAAAAAGACCGCCACAAGGCGGTCTTTTTTAAAACTAAAAATTACTGAGCAGGAGTAATTGTCATAGGAGCTGCAAGAACAGGAACACCTGTTGCAAGAGCATCCCAAGCGTAAAGCTTAACTGTGTTACCTGCTGTGTAAGGAACAGTTATGTTTGCTGTGTTGCCGGTGATAGCAACGGGAGCATAGCTTACATTTGCAAGCTTGTCGCCGTTATAAGTTGCAACGATTACATCAGCAGCGCTCCAAAGCTCTGTGTTAAGAGCAAGTGTAAGGTTGCCGTCTGCAACAGTTGCTGTACCGGTAACTGCATTACCATCAGATACCTGAAGGTTCTTAACCTTCCATGTTGTGCCTGCTGCGCAGTTAGAACTTACCTGAGCAGGTTTTGTAAAACCGCCATACAGATACCATCTTATGTTGTTGTATGAAGAGCTACCGTTATAGCCTTGCCACCAATCGTATCCGTCTACAGTTATGCTGTCAGGAGCTTTTGTAAGAAGAGTCCATTCACTTGAACCTTCTGCCTTGCGGTAAACCGCATCAACAGTCAAAGCACTTGCTGAAACGCCTGTACTGCTGTATATTATTTTGAAGTTATACCACTGACCGATTGTGCCGGGAGCAATGGTAGTCATTGCAGATCCTACGTTCAAACCTGCTGTTGCAAATGACAACGGTCCACCTGCAACTGTACATACAGCATCAAAAGTTGTAACAACCTTTGAGGGTTCTGAAGGCCAGTTAATCTTAACGCTGTCATATATTGTTGAACCTACAGAAGCTTTTTCTACTTCAGTTTCTCTGGTAAGAACAACACCCTGCTTGATAGGAAGGTCTCTTGTTACTACCTCGCCGGGAACAGCAGGAACATAACATTTTATGTTGTCAAACTGGAAGTCAACGGTTGTACCGTCTTCTGCGTAAGTTTTTGTTGAATCTGTTACATACGTTCCCTGTGCTTCATCATACACATAACCGGTTGCGGTTATACCCTGAGCATTGGGGCATTTGTCAACGCCAAGAATAGCCACTGAGTTTTCCTGAACATTTGAAACATTACCGTTATCTATAGCATTGCCGTAAACACGGACAGTACTTGCGGGGAAGTTGTTACCGGTAGAATAGCCCAGTGCTGTCCATGCATTTTCGGTTGAAAGCTTTCTTTCTACCTTAACCCAGCCGTTTTTGTGATAAGTACTAGTATCGTTAACAAATTTGCTTTCGTCTACTGTGATACGGAAGTTGTACCACTTCTTTGCCTCAATATCAACAGAAGCTTCTGTTGCATCCTCCCAACGTACTCCGTTTTCATCTTCATACATACCAACAGTTCTTACGGGAATAACAACACCGTATCTTACAAGGGCAGCATTTGATGCATTGGCAGCTCTGTTGAATGTTACTTTAACTACATAGTCAGCAGTAAGGTCGTCGTTTCTCATAAAGTCAAACTCATATACATAACTACCGCTGTCAATAGCACTTGTGCCGTATGTGTCTGCAAATTGAGATGCTTCTTCTCTTCCTGTCATATGAATAACGCCGTCTTCAACTGAAACTACACCATCATAGTTTCTTAATGTAAAGTCGGTTTTTGTTGCGTCACTGTAGTCCTGAGTGAAGTAAACGATTTCATCCACTCCGCCTACAGTAACACTAGAGGTTGTCGGAATAGCAGCTGAAACATTAACAGCAAACAATGAAGCAACCATCATTACACAAAGTGTAATGCTTAAAAATCTTTTCATTTAAAGTTTCCTCCTTTATTTAGATTTTAAAGGTATGTAAAGAATAAAAGTTAAACAAGCTTCTGCACCAAATCTTTTGACGGAATTCTTCAAAAAGAATTTTACCACGCATTTTTTACCTTAAGGGGATGATGGTGAAATCTGCGTAAGCTCAAGACTTTCAAAGACTTTTGCCAACAGGCTTCGGGCAGAGCCTTTCCACCTTTTGGGGTGGAACTTACCCATTATTCTTTATACAAACATATATTACCACTTATTTTGGGTGTTTGTCAATAGTCTAATTAATTTTTTAAATGACAATATGTATAAAAATTTATCTGTTTTTTGGTGATTTTTATTAAAACGCTGAAAGACAAGGGGACGGTTCTCTTGTCCTTCAGAGGTGCCGTTGTCGTTTAAGATTCTTTGCTTCGCTCAGAATAACAAATTGGGGAGAGGTTAGGCGAAATGAGAACAGGCTGAACGGTAGTTCAGCCTGTTTTGTGTTACATATTCTTTATTGCGTCGATATGGGCTTTGGCGTTTTGATAGATTTTTTCGAACTCGCCGTTTTCAGCCATTTGGAGGTTTGCAATGGTTGCACCTGCCGCAACCGCTTTTGCACCGAGGGCAAGGAATTTGGGTGCGGTTTCGGGATTTACCCCGCCGGTTGTGATGAACGGGATATGCGAGAGTGGTGACATTATCACCTGAAGAAGCCGCACATCTTCGGGCAGGATAGGGAACACCTTTATGATATCTGCGCCCATTTCGTAAGCGGTCAGGATTTCTGTAGGTGTAAATGCACCGGGGATTGACAGCATTCCAAGCTCTTTGGTGCGGTCGATAACCGATTTCTGAGTACCGGGTGAGATTATGGCTTTTGCGCCTGCTTTATATGCTGCGTCAACGAATTCCGGCTTGACACAAGTTCCGGCGCAGACCTCAACGTCACTGCCAAAACAATCGTATATGCTATTGATTGCGGTTTGGGTTTTCTTTATGGTGTCGGGGTCGGAGGGGTCGAAGGTGACTTCAAAAATTCTTACGCCGCCGTCATATGCCGCCTTTGCGGTTTTTGCTATGTATTCGTTAGGGATGCCGCGGAAAATGACCATAAATTTTTCAGAGTTTAAAAGCTCCAGCATTATTTTTCACCAATCCCTTCGAAGTAGAACACGGTATCGTCCTTGGGACGGATATCGGTCAAAGTTCCGGTATAGTGGCGGAGGTTACGGGGTTTATAGGGATAGTTCACAAGTTCGTCCTCGTTAATCTCGATACCAAGGCCGGGAGCGTCGCCAATCAGGATAAAGCCGTTTTCGTAGACAACCTTTTCGTTGGTAATCTTTTTTCTGAAGCTGCCGTCGGTCAACATAATTTCGTGGATAAGGAAGTTGGGCACGGTTGCAGCAAGCTGCAGAATTGCGGCATTGGAGATAGGACCTGACGGGTTATGGAATGAAACCGGCATATGCATTGCTTCTGCCATTGCGGCAATCTTTTTGCTCTCAAAGATACCGCCGGTGTGGAAGATATCCGGCTGGGCAATATCTACACATTCACGCTTAAGAAAATCGTGGAACGAATATATGCCGTATACTCTCTCGCCGGCTGAAATCGGAATTCTTGACTTCTTCTTTACGGCCAACAGTGAGTCGAAGTTATCAGGGGGGCAGGGTTCTTCCATAAGGAATATGCCGAAAGGCTCGAGCTGTTTTGCAATTTCGATTGCGGTATACGGGTTGAACCTGCCGTGACATTCGATGAGCAAATCCACCTTGCTACCTACGGCTTCACGAACTGCACCGACGATATCAACTGCTTTTGATAAGTCTTCATTAGAGATGGTCATATGGGATTTGCCAAACGGGTCCCATTTGAGGGCGGTTACACCGAGCGCGGCTGTTTCCTTGGCTTTTTTTGCGAATTCCTCAGGTTCACGTGCACCGGAAAACCACGCATTTGCGTACATTCTTACCTTGTCGCGCACCTTGCCGCCGAGCAGGGTTGAGACGGGGACGTTAAGAAATTTACCCATTATGTCCCACATTGCCATTTCGATACCGCTGATGGCGGACATAAGGACAGGACCGCCTTTCCAGTAGATGTCACGGTAGACTTCAAAACGCATTTTTTCGATTTCGAGGGGGTTTCTGCCGACGATAAGGCGTTTCAGGTCCTCTACGCAGCCGCAGAGTGCACCCTCTTGCGTGCCGAGAGAGGCTTCACCGTAGCCGTAAAGGCCTTCGTCGGTTTCAACCTTGATAAAGGTCCAGTTTGTTCGGTATGCGTCAATTGTAAAGGTTTTTACATCGGTTATTTTCATATAAATATTCTCCTTTCTATTCTTTGAAGAAGTCTGAGTGGTCAACTGTTTTGCGTGACGGGTAGGGGAGCAGATTCATTGTGAGTCCTGAATCGACTATCAGTTCCGTGCCCGTGGTGCTGTTGGACAGCGGTGTTGCAAAGTAGAATACTGCATTTGCAATATCCTGACCGCTTGCTTCCTTTTTAAGCGGATAGTTGGCACGGCGTTTCGCCACAATTTCATCGGGAAGTTCGTCCCATCGATTTGTATGTATTGCTCCGGCAATTACGCAGTTCGCACGGATATTATGCGGGGCAAAATCGAAAGCCATATATTGGGTCAGAGTTGCGAGTGCCGCTTTTGATGCACCGTAGATGGTTCTGCCCTCGACAGTTCCTTTGGACTGAACAGAGCCTAATGTTACGATTGCACCGCCGTCGGTCATCAGCCTTGCAGCTTCACGGCAGCTGAAGAATGAGCCTTTGACATTTGTGTTGAATACGGCATCAAAGTCCTCCTCGGTGGTATTATACGAGTCGAGGTCAACCCCCAGATGCGCTGCATTTGCCACAAAACAGTCAATTTTGCCGAACTTTTCTTTAATTCTGCCAAATGCGAGTTTAATGCTTTCTACCGAGGTGAGTTCCAAGGAGAGACCCATAGTTTCGATTGCGGGGAATTTCTCTTTTAGCTTTGCGGCTGTATCAACAATCCGCTCGTCACGGCTTGTGATTACAACATTGTAGCCCTCGCTTGCGAATTTCAGGGCAATTTCGTAGCCGGTGTTGCCGTTGCCGCCTGTTATTACTACTGTTTTTGACATTTTGTTCACCTTTCGAAGTTTATATTTTTATAGATTTCGGGGATAATTTCAAAGCCGTCGGGGCGGAGGTTGTCGAACATTCCAAAATGTATCGGGACGGCATATTTTGCACCGCAGTTTTCGGCAAAGCGTTTTGCGTCGGTTGCGTTCATATTATTGCCTACGCCGTTGATTGGCAGAAATACTGCGTAAATATCGTCGGGTAGGGCTTTAAAGATTTCCTTATTATAAAGCGTGTCGCCGGTGACGTAGTATTTCTTCTCGCCGTCGTCCAGTATACAGCCAATTGCATAGTCGTCTGAATGGACGGCTTTAACTGCTTCGAAGCGGATGCCGCATTCTGTGAATTCGGTGCCGGCATCAAACTGAACATAGTTGTTCTTGTCACGCTTTCTCAAGTCACCCCATACGGATTTGGGGCAGAGAATACAAATTTTACTATCCTCGGTTATATAGTGTTTCAGTGTGTCGGGGTCGTAGTGGTCGAGGTGGTTATGGGTTACCACAATCACGTCTGGAATAATTTTGAGGTAGCTTTCGTCGATTGGTTGGCGTCTTTTGCTGTTTGGGTTCAGCTTTTGGGCAACCGAGTCTGAAAGATATGGGTCTATAAGGATTTTTTTGCCGTTTTTCTCGAACAAAAGTCCTCCCTGACCAAGCCATGTGATTTGCATAATATGACCTCCTTTTTTTGTTGCGTATCGGGCTAAGATGCTTTGGTAAGCTTAGCATAACATTTCCGGGTCGCAATGTCATATAATGATTATAATGTATTGACAAGGCCCTAACAATGGCTTATACTATAAAAAAACACTACTATTCTGTAAAAGAGTTGGTTTATATGGATAAAGATATGTTACTCTCTTCTTTTAAAATAAAAAAGGTTGTCCGCAGCGGCAGGTATACTTTAGGGGGCGAGGTAAGTTATTCGCACCCCAAGCTTGCGTATATAAAGCAGGGCAGGGCGGAGTTTTTGTATAATGGAAGAACGATATATGCTCAAGCCGGAGACTTGGTATATATTCCGATGAACACACAATATTATTCAGTATGGTTTGGCGAACCGCAGATTGAGTTTTATGTAACAGAATTTTCGTTTTATGAACCATATATTTATTATGAATATAACCTGCAGGTGCTAAGTGGATATTCGGACGATGTGTTTGACAAAATTTACAACGAAGCAGGGAAAAATGATTTAATGGCTCTTTCGAGATTTTATGGTGTGCTTAGCATAATTTACGATAAAATGACCGCCAAGCGGCAGACGCATAAGGCTTCATATATTCAGCCGGCGCTTGAATATATTGAAAATAACTTCAGCCAGACTATCGAAATCAAGGAGCTTGCCCGACTTTGCAACTGCAGCGAATCGTCACTTTTTAAGACATTTCAGGCGGTTGTTGGGGTCAGTCCAATTGTCTACAAGCACAACATTATGATTCAGAATGCCCTTGATATGTTGGCACATACCGACCTTTCAATTGAGGAAATCAGCCGCAGGGTGGGGTTTGCCTCTGCCAATTATTTCAGAAAAATCTTTATCAGGATTACAGGAAAAACCCCTAAAGAGATTAGACGGAAAAATTAACTTCGGAAAAATGTTATTTTGTATTGACAGAAGACATATTTTACTATATAATGTTTTTTGCAACACCTTTGAAGCACAATATCTTGTGTTTTGGTGAAGCGCAAGGAGAGGTGAAATATATGAAGATTATTAAGAGAAACGGCGCTGAAGAGAACTTCAACGAGGAAAAGATACTTATTGCGATTACCAAGGCGAATGAGTCGGTAGACGAGGATGTGCGTATGACCGACCTACAGATTAAGAGGATTACCGAGTCTGTTGTGATTTCCTGCGAGGCATTGGGTCGTGCTCCTTCGGTCGAGGAAATTCAGGACCTTGTGGAAAAGAAGATTATGGCACACGGGGCGTTTGAGGTTGCTAAAAACTACATTACATATCGTTATACCCGTTCATTGGTGCGTAAGAGCAACACAACCGACAACAAGATTTTGTCGCTTATTGAATGCAACAATGAGGAGGCAAAGCAGGAGAATTCCAACAAGAACCCCGTTGTTAACTCTACTCAGCGTGATTATATGGCAGGTGAGGTTTCAAAGGATATTACAAATCGTATTCTGCTGCCAAAGGACATAGTTGATGCACATAACGAGGGACTTATACATTTTCACGATTCCGACTACTTTGCACAGCATATGCATAACTGCGACCTTGTAAACCTTGAGGATATGCTGCAGAACGGAACTGTTATCACCGGAACGCTTATTGAAAGACCTCACAGCTTTTCAACCGCCTGCAATATTGCAACCCAGATTATTGCACAGGTTGCGTCCAACCAGTATGGCGGTCAGTCGATTTCACTAACGCATCTTGCACCGTTTGTTGAGGTTTCGAGACAGAAGCTTCGCAAGGCTGTACGGGCAGAGCTTGACGCTTTGGGCGTTGATGCAACCGAGGAGCAAATTAATGAGATGACCGAGAAAAGGGTTCGTGAGGAAATTCAGCGAGGCGTTCAGACCATTCAGTATCAGGTTGTAACTTTGCTGACCACAAACGGACAAGCACCGTTTGTTACAGTGTTTATGTATCTTGGTGAGGCAGAGGACGAGCAGACCAAGCGCGACCTTGCACTCATTATCGAGGAGGTTCTGCTTCAGCGGTATCAGGGTGTTAAAAATGAGAAGGGAATCTGGGTTACACCGGCGTTCCCCAAGCTTATTTATGTGCTTGAAGAGGATAACATTCACGAAGAGTCCAAATACTGGTATCTTACCGAGCTTGCGGCTAAATGTACTGCGAAGCGTATGGTTCCCGACTATATTTCGGAGAAGAAGATGCTTGAGCTTAAGGTTGACAAGAACGGTGAGGGGCATTGCTACACCTGTATGGGTTGCCGCAGCTTCCTTACCCCGTATGTTGACGAAAACGGCAAGCCTAAATATTACGGCAGATTCAATCAGGGCGTTGTAACCATTAACCTTGTGGATATTGCGTTGTCATCGGGCGGCGACAAGGAGAAGTTTCAGAAGATTTTTGACGAAAGGTTGGAGCTTTGCCACAGGGCGCTTATGTGCCGTCACGAAAGACTCAAGGGTACGCTTTCGGACGCAGCACCGATACTCTGGCAACACGGAGCGCTTGCAAGACTTGAAAAGGGTGAGCCGATTGATAAGCTGCTCTTTGGTGGATATTCCACAATTTCTCTCGGTTATGCAGGACTTTACGAGTGCGTGAAATATATGACAGGCAAGAGCCATACCGACCCTGAGGCAACTCCGTTTGCACTTGAGGTTATGGAAAAGCTCAATGCGGCGTGCCGTGGCTGGAAGGCGGAACATAATATTGATTTCAGTCTTTATGGAACTCCGCTTGAATCCACCACCTACAAGTTTGCAAAGTGTTTGCAGAAGAGGTTTGGAATTATTCCGGGTGTTACGGACAAGGGATATATTACAAACAGTTATCACGTTCATGTTACCGAGGAGATTGATGCGTTTGAGAAGCTTCGCTTTGAGGCGCAGTTCCAACACTTATCGCCGGGCGGTGCTATCAGCTATGTTGAAGTTCCCAATATGCAGCACAACCTTGAGGCGGTGCTTCAGGTAATGAAGTTTATATACGATAATATTATTTATGCCGAGCTCAACACCAAGTCGGATTACTGTCAGGAATGCGGTTTTGACGGCGAAATAGAGATTGTTGAGGAGGACGGCAAGCTGGTATGGAAGTGCCCCAACTGCGGTAACACGGATCAGGACAAGATGAATGTTGCACGCCGTACCTGCGGTTACATCGGTACACAGTACTGGAATCAGGGCCGCACACAGGAAATTAAGGAAAGGGTGCTTCATCTGTAATGAATTATGGTCAAATCAAAAACTGCGATATTGCCAATGGCGAGGGCGTGCGTGTAACTCTGTTTGTTTCGGGGTGCACAAACCGATGCAAAGGCTGTTTTCAGCCGGAGACCTGGGATTTTAACTATGGTCAGCCGTATACACAGGAGACGGAGGATGAGATAATAAAAATGCTTGAGCCGGCGCATATAAACGGGTTGACACTCCTCGGCGGTGAGCCGTTTGAACCGGAGAACCAGAGGGCGTTGGTGTCTTTGGTAAAAAAGGTTAAAATCCTTTATCCAAACAAAACCATATGGGCGTTTACCGGGTTTACATTTGAACAACTTATGAATCAGACTCCGCATCCTCGCATAGAGGTTACTCAGGATTTACTTTTTAATATTGATGTTTTGGTTGACGGAAAATATGAGGCAGACAAGAAGAATATAAGACTAAAATTCCGAGGCTCGGAAAATCAGAGGCTGATTGACTTGCCTAAGACTTTTAAGACAGGTAATATTGTTCTCTGGGACAAATAAAAAAAGGGAATGTTAAAATAGCCCAGACCGCAAAAAGACGGGAAAATTAAAGAGTATTCCTTGTGGATTAGCAACAAAAGCTATTATAAATGTAGAAAAATCGCATTTCTATGCGATTTTTCTGCTTTTGTAGTCTTTTTGCTACGCACAAACCTCGCCTCTCAGTGTACACAAGTACACCTTCGGGTAACCCAAAGTCTTGACTTTGGCTCGGTTTGTGTGTTCTGAATCAATTTTACCTATTCCCCTAATGAAAGGGGCTGTTTAAAAACATAGTTTTTAAACAGCCCCTTTCATAATGGAAAATATTGTACGGCGGCAGGTATCGCCCAACATAAACCGATAGCTGCCCGCATAAGGAGTTTGTGCATTTTTTATTATAGAAATAAAAAATGCGCCAACCGGAGCTGACGCACGAAAAATGCCGCTCGGTCGTTGCGAAACGATTTAATAATACTACCAAAGCACAATTAAACAGAGCACGCATTTTTACCATAGGTAAATATGTGCTTTGGTATATTAAGTTTAAAATCGTTTCGCAATATTATTATAGCACTTAATTACATAAATTACAATAGGCTTTTTTTGTAAGTTTTTGTAGAATTATGGAATTAATATAAAATCAATTTAGTAGGGAATAATTAAAAATCCGTACACTACCGTGTACGGATTTTTGGAGCGGAAGACGAGATTCGAACTCGCGACGTTCACCTTGGCAAGGTGACGCTCTACCACTGAGCCACTCCCGCAAATATTCAATTTTTCAACTGCATTAGCTATTTTAGCATACAAAGGACGGTTTGTCAAGGGTAAATTATAAAAAAATATTGAAAAATATATTAAACTGAAGTATAATCAAAATATACAAAACTCTTATCGGGGGGATATTATGCTTAAAAGGATTTTGAGCTTGATGATAGCCGGGACGCTACTTGTTTCCGGCGTATGGGCAGAGTGGCAGGAGAGGTCCGTGAATATACAAAGGCTGGACGAGCCAAGCAGTGCAGTTACATTAATTGTTGAGCTTGAGGGTGGCGGTGTTCTGGAGCTTTGTCAGTTCGGCACGCTTTACAGCGAGACAGCAGCGGTGCGGAGCGTTGCAAGCGTTCAGGCAGAGGCTTTGGCGCAAATTGCGGATATTACCGGCGGTGAGGCTTTAGGTCGGGTTACGCATATTATGAATGCTCTTGTGGTTGAGGGTACATATACGGACATTAAGCGGCTTGAGGCTTTGGACGGGGTTAAGGCAGTTTATATTTGCGAGGAATACAAGGTTATTGAGCCGGTGGAGACTGCTGAGGTAGAGCTTTCAGCAATTAGCGAGAATGTATATGCTGACCAGTATGATATTATGGGTAGTGGCGAAATAAGGCGTCAATACGATGGGGACGGAATAGTTATTGGTGTTGTGGATACGGAATTCTGCTATGACCATCCGGTGTTTCAGACACCACCGACCAATCAGGCGCTTTCGCTTGGGGATATTGAGTCGCTTTTTGCCTCGGAGAGCCTTGTTGCTGAAGAACGGTATCAGGTAAAGTCGGAAACAGAGGATAAGTTCCTGACATTATCGGCGAAAGATGTGTATAAAAACGAAAAAATACCCTTTGCTTTTGACTATGCAGACCGTGATGCAGACCCTAAGACTGATAATGAAATTAACTATCACGGAACGCACGTGGCGGGGATTGCAGCGGCAAACGGTGACGGACTTTTAGGGGTTGCAGCCAATGCCCAGCTTGTGCTGGGAAAGGTTTCAACGGACGGGTCAAAAACAGCGACAACAGATTTGATGATTTATGCACTTGATGATATGGTTAAGCTTGGTGTTGATGTTATTAATCTAAGCATGGGAATTTCGGCGGGGTTTTCGACAAGCAGAGGACTTTTTAATTCCATATACGAGAGAATTGAAACTGCCGGGATTGCGATGATTGTTGCGGCGGGCAACGACGGAAGATATGGAGACGGGTTTATTGGTGCACCGACGGCGTCCGCACCGGATTACGGGCTTGTGGGTGAGCCGGCGGTCAATGAGTATTCAATGGCTGTTGCTTCGGTAGGCAAGAGTGATGGCAAGCTGACGCTGAGTGATGGAGTAATGGTTATCTATTACGATACATCTAATGCATATTGCAATGCCCGAATGGATAAGGTGTTTTCGGATAAAAACTCAGTGGAGTATGTGGATTGCGGCTATGGAACGGTGGCAGATTTTACGTCAACAGGCAACCTTGATGGGAAGATTGCGCTCATCACCCGTGGCGGTGCAAGCTTTACCGACAGCTTTAATGCGGCAGAGCAACGGGGAGCTTTGGGGGTAATACTGATAAACTCCAATGATGAATACATTAATGTAGCTGCCGAGGGGTGCAGTATTCCGGCGGCGGTGGTTACGGCAACCGATGGCAAGCTTCTTAAAACGGCTGAGATTAAAAGTGTTACTGTGGGCAGGCGTGAGTATGGAGTAAGTACATTTTCGAGCCGGGGTGCAGCACCGGATTTAAGGATTAAGCCGGAGGTTTCGGCTGTCGGTGAGGCGGTTGTGTCGGCGGCATATAACAACGGATATGCATACAATGCAGGAACTTCCATGGCGACACCACAGTATGCAGGGGCGGTTGCGTCAGTTTTAGATTATATCAATCAGGATATAAATTCCGCTATGTCGAAAAGTGCAAAGCGAGTGCTTGCGACACAGCTTCTTAATTCCACGGCGGTTGTAATTCGGGATTTGTCGGCAAATACGGAGAGTACGCCGGCTTCGCCCCGTGCTCAGGGTGCTGGTGCGATAAGCCTTGAAAATGCCGTTAAATCGCCGGCGGTGGTGGTGAACAGCTATAATGACAAGGTTAAGATTGAGTTAGGTGAAATTTCAAAGGCGGAAGTGGATTTTTCGTTTACCGTTAAAAATATCTCGCTTGAGCCGATTACATATAAGCTTGGGGCAGAGGTTGTGACAGATGGCACGGAGCAGTTAGTTACGGATAGCGGAAAAACTGTAAATGTGGTTTCGGGGAGCCGGATTTTGGATGGAGCGGAGATTACCTTTGATTGTGGGAATTCGGTTACTGTTCCTGTTGGCGGAGCGGTGACGGTTAATGCAAGAATTGACCTTTCGGAAACGGACCTTGCAACCCTTGGTGAGGTGTTTGAAAACGGGTTCTTTGTTGAGGGGTTTGTTTATCTTTTAAACGAAGAGATGCCGCAGCTTTCCATTCCGTTTATGGGATTTTACGGGGATTGGAGTGCAGTTCCGGCTTTTGACGGAGCGGACTACGGATTGTTAAACGGCTTATGCAGGGCGTTTATAAGGGACGGAGCATCGTATCTTGCAGGACTTAATTCGGATAGTGATGGAACTATGTTCTTTTCGCCTAAAACAGGGGAATTGGGGTTTGCTGTTCAGAGTGTCAGAAATCTTAGACAGATATTATTTATAGTTAACAACAGCGACGGGCAGATGGTTTATGGGATTCAGGGCGAATATATCCGAAAAAATATGGACGCTCAAATCAGTATTTTTGCCGGAGGCTTCAACGGGATGACAGGTGACAAGACATTGCCGGACGGTGAATATACAGCGGTTATGATTGCCACTCCCGATTGCAGTGACGGCGCTGAAAATCCTCAGATTTATCAGTTTAAAATACTGATGGACAGCGGTGTGCCCACCATTTATGATGCTTTTGTCCGGACAGAGACAATTAATGGCAAGAACGGAAGATGGTTATGGTTAAAGGCGGCAGATGAGACGTCAGGTGCTCCGTTGGCATACAGCTTTATCGATTCGGCAGGCAAGACAGTATCGCCGCTTTATATTTCTAACTCAACCGGACACCGGATGTTTGATGTGACGGGATATTCACTTGCGGACACAAAAATACGGATTTTAGATATGGCGATGAATATTTCGGATTATACTGTGAAAGCTGCGGACGGATTTTCGGGATGTTATGACGGCTTAACGCTGAAGTCCCTTAGTCCGTGGAGCGCATTTGTGGCAGGGAATCTTATTCTGAACAGGTATGATGTTAAGAAAAATGCTGACGGATATATTCAGCGGCTATATGTGTGGGATGATAATTTGAATCCACTGGCTGTGCCGTGTGATGTGGAGTAACAGAAAAAGCTCTTTTCTAAACGAAAAGAGCTTTTTGATTATTTAACTTCAGAAAAGTCTTTATACAGATAAAGCGAACCGCAGATTATTGTCGGCTTGTTTTTTTTGAGAGCCGTGGTGTAGGCGTCCTTTAACTCTTTGTAGGGAGTTGCGGAAATTTTGTAATTATATGCAACTTTACATACGACTTCGGCTTCGGCGGCGCGGGGGTTATCCTTAACCTTTACGGCAAAGAGCTCGGAAGAATCCATAAGCCCTGAATATTTAAGTGCTGAAAACGAGCCGTCAATATCCTTGTCGCCCATAAATGCCATAATAAAGGTTGCGCCCTGCCAATCGGGAAAGTAGTGGCGGAGACTTTCTATAAGTGCATTAATACCGTTTTTGTTGTGTGCACCGTCATAGATTACGATGGGGTCGTTTTGTATTATTTCAAACCTTGCCGGGTTGGTTGCTTTTTTTAGTCCGGAGCGGATAAATTTCTCGTCTATGCCCAAAGCCAGAGCTGTCTCAACTGCGAGTGCTGCATTTTCGGGCTGATAAAATCCGGTAATTCCGCATTCGAGGGAGTCGAGATTTTTATAATTAAATATCTCGTGGAAGTTTTGTGAATTGGTTATTTCGGGAGTGTCGGCTATAATCAGGCGGTTATGTCGATTTGCGCATACTTTTGACAGTACGGACATTGCCTCGTTGGATTGCAGCGAGGTTATGGTCAGCCCTTCTGCGGTACTTGCGAGCGGAGTTTTGATTATACCGGCTTTTTCGGTTGCAATTTCGGCAAGGGTGTTGCCGAGGTATTCGGTATGGTCAAGGTCAAGCCGTGTTATAACCGAGGCAAGCGGCGGAGGAATGATATTTGTTGCGTCACGTGTTCCGCCCAGGCCTGTTTCGAGAATAACGATGTCACATTTCTTTGCTTTGAAGTAGCAGAGTGCGGCGGCTGTCCATATTTCAAACTGGGTGGGAAGCTCGCCTTGTTCGGCTTTGACTTTTTCGGCGCTTTTTTCTACCGAGTGGAGGAGTGTGTCGAGTTCTGTATCGTCAATGAGTGTACCATCAATTGAAATTCGTTCTGCGACTTTTATGAGGTTCGGCGAGGTGTATTTTCCGGTTTTATATCCGGCGTCGGTGAAGATGCATTGCAGAAAGCTGCAGACCGAGCCTTTGCCGTTTGTGCCTGCAATATGAATAAACTTTAAATCGTTTTGCGGGTTGCCGAGATGGTGGAGAAGTCGCTCGATACTTTCGAGTCGGAGTCTTGCGATTGCCTGAAAGCTGTTGGCGTATTGGGTAAAGCTTTGGTTGCTCATTTTATTTTGATTTCTCCTTTGATTTCAGTTTGTTCATCGTGATTGTCAGCGGAAAGATTGCTATAAGGATAGCTATATGCAAAACAAGCTTGATTGTACCGGCAGGGGTTCTGAAAATGAAGCCTGCCAGAAAGGTTGAATACCAGCCCAGCCAAAGCGAAAAGACAGCTGTGGTGATGACCATATCTATAAACAGCTGGCAAAAAGCACAGAAGATTACCCGTATGGTATAGTCGGTGCGGCTGAGGTTTTGTTTGAGAAAAAACAGACCAAAGGTGAAGCCGGAGATAAATTCGATTACTGTAATTTGCGGAATGATAGGACCGCTGGGGGCAAGGATGCAGTTCATAATATCTCCGATGGCTGCAACCAGACCGCCGTATACAGGACCATACAGGATAGCGGTTATAAATACCGAAATGAATTTAAGGGGTATTTTGCCTACGGTGCCGAACCTGAATGTGCAGAACACCGAAAGAAGTGTGGTGATTGCTATAAGCAGACCCAATATACATATGTCTCTGACTTTAAGTGGTGGGAAAAATGGTTTTTGCATAAAAAATTACCCTTTCTGCAGAATCGCTACAAAAAGGGTAATAGAATATACGAATTTTGCAGCAACGGAATGCGGAATCAATATCGCAAGCTGAAAGGTCAGCTTTTCGTAAAGACGACAACTTCCCGTCCGTCCTTCACTTAACGCATTGATTCCTACTTTGCTATTTCAAAAATCTTTAGTGGAGTTCTTTTACTGTTTGCCGAGCTTGCCTCTGCTGTCCTTAACTATTGCAATGCACTGTTCAAGGTCACGGACAGTTTTGAGAACAACAGCTTCAACATTCTCGAGCAGGTAGTCGGAATACTGATAAACAGAATTCTTTTCGGCATTTGCCTCGGCGTTTGCCTGACCCATAATCTCAGCTGCTGCTGCGGTTGCCTTTTTGGTAATCTCGTTTTCGTCAACCATTCTGATAAGCTGGTCGTTGGCGTTCTTGATGATTTCCTCAGCTTCCTTACGTGCATCGTTTATGATGTTCTGGCGCTCTGCCTTAATCCATTTTGCCTGTTCTAAGTCTGTGGGCATTTTGAGACGGATTTCGGAGAGAATTTCAAGAAGCTCTTCCTTATCCAAAAGGCAGCGACCTGTAAAGGGCACAGCAACTCCTTTGTCAATAATGTCCTCCAACTCGTTTATTAAACCTAAAGTATCCAGTTCCATAATGGTACCTCCTTAAAAATTCAAGTTTTTAATGACCAAAACGGCGTTTAACTGCGGATTCAATCTCCGGTGTAACAAGACCATGAAGCTCGCCGTTGTATTTTGCAACTTCCTTTACAATGCTTGAGCTTAAGAACATAAACTCGGCACTGCACGGTATAAATACCGTTTCAATTTCGTCAAACAGGGCACGGTTTGTAAGTGCCATCTGAAATTCATACTCGTAATCGGAAACGGCGCGAAGGCCTTTGATGATTATTTTGTAGCCGTTTTCCTTCATAAATGTTGCAAGAAGACCCGAGAATAAGCACACCTCAACGTTGGGCAGCTCTTTTGTCGCACCTTCAAGCATTGCGACTCTTTCCTCAAGTGAAAAGAGCGGACTTTTTTTATCATTAATCAGTACTGCAACAACAACCTTATCAAATAGTGCGGAGGCGCGCTTTATAATGTCAAGATGGCCGTTTGTGCAGGGGTCAAAGCTACCGGGATAAACTGCAGTTTTCATAGCCGTTCACCTTTCTCATTTATGTGGGCAAAGGACAAACACTGTGGTTTTGCCATACTTTGCACTGCGTTTTATGTCAAATTGGTCAGTTGCGGGAGTTTCGCCCAGATGCTCACTTTCGGCAACGATTATGCCGTTTTCGGTGAGCAGATTATTTTTATAAATCAAGTCAATTGATTTTGTTAGAAGACCCGTATTATACGGTGGGTCAAGAAATATAATATCAAACTTAAGGCTCGTCCGGTCGAGATACGAAAATGCGTCGCCTGGGATAAGCTCTGCTCTTTCGGAAACTTTGGCAAGCTCGAGGTTTTTCCGGATAATGGAAAGTGCGGATTTGTCTTTTTCAACAAAAGCGCAATGCTTTGAGCCACGGCTGAGTGCCTCGATGCCAAGCCCGCCGCTCCCTGCAAAAAGGTCAAGAACCGAGTCTGCCGGAAGATTTGGAGAAATTATATTAAAAATAGATTCCTTGACACGGTCGGTGGTGGGGCGGGTATCATACCCTTCGGGGGCAAGGAGCTTACGCCCTCTTGCAGAACCAGAAATAACACGCACCATCAATCACCTCGTTGGCTACCTGACAAAAAGTAGACATATATATACTATTGTATATAATTTATAAATTTTGTCAAGGTTTTTGGCAAAAAAAACTCAAAAAAAATAAACCCCACATATGCCGTATACGGGATAAAGTAAAAACCTGCATGGCAGGTGGGATAAGTCCCGAAGACATTACAAGTCCACTGGCCGCAAAAAATTGCGGGAGGCATGTGCGCCGCCTATCGGAGATGGATTCCCTTTGATAATTTGTTGGTTTTACATTGATCCGCATCTACGAACACCGCAGGGTGTATTTACAAAGTTTAAGTCTTTAAAACCTTTAGTATTAAGTTGTTACAACAAGTATATTAGCACAAATTTATGAGAATTTCAATAGGAAAATACTGTTTTTAATATGGAAAAAAATAAGTCTTTGCAAATCCGACATAATAGTGTATAATAAGACATAAACACATAGGAGAATTGTTTTTATGGTTTTGCCGGAATTTGAGGCGGAGCAGGAACATATATTTTACACATGACAGGAGGCGAGGTTCGTGAGAATTGAACGCATTGATGAAAATAAAATAAAGATTACGGTCAGCGGCGACGATATTCGTATGTGGAATGTTGACCTTAAAAATTTTACGGACAACACGCCCGAGGCGCAAGATATGTTTTCGTTTGCGCTTAAGCAGGCGGAGCAGGATGTGAATTTTACGGTCGGGAAGTCGCAGCTTTTGGTGGAGACTATGCCTGACGGTGACGAGGGGTATATTCTTGTTATAAGCCGGCTTGAGTCGGAACGTGAGGTTGCAGAGGCGCTTGTGCGTGCCGGTAAGCAGGCAAAACAGGCGGAATTTCGGGTTAAGCGGAAATCCCGCATGGGTCCCCTTATAAGAATTTATCGGTTTACTGATTTTGAGGCGCTTTGCCAGGGTATCTCGGAAATTTATGAGCTGTATATGGGCTCTAGTAGAGTGTTTAAGTATCAGGGTGAGTTTTATCTAGAACTTGTGCCGATTGATTCTTTCGGGTTTTTTGAGATTGAGAATATTCTCTCAGAGTTTTCACGCAAGGAAAAGAGTGCCGCAACTATGCAGGGAGTGCTGAACGAGCACGGACAGCTTCTGATTGAAGAGGATGCGGTACGGAACATTGCAGCTAATTTTTTGAAATAGTACAGATATGCAGAAACATAAAGTTTCTGCATATTTTTTTGTATTTTTTAATATATTTAAGTACATTAAATTAAGGGAGAGTTTTAAATGGAAGAAAAAAAACACGGACTTCAGATGCAGGGCAGAGAAAGACTTTCTGTTACAGGCGTGGAGGATGTTGACAGCTTTGATGATGACAAGGTGATTGCATATACGACAGAGGGGATAATGACGGTGCGGGGTGCAGAGCTTCGGATAAACCGGCTTAATGTTGAAAACGGGGAGCTTGAGATTGAGGGGATTGTTGACGCAATTACATACGAGGACGGGCATAAGTCAAGCGGCGGATTTTTTAGTAAAATATTCAAGTAGGTGAGTGGTTTGTATTCAACAGTTTCCGGCGAGGCAATATTCTTTTTATTCAGTGCGCTGGCTGGAATATTTGCGATGTTTTTCTATGACATTCTCAGGATAAGCCGGCGAATTGTGAAAGTTGGAACGTCGGTGGTTACGGTAGAGGACATTCTGTTTTTTGTGCTGGCGGCGCTTATGCTTTTTTATGCTGCGTATCTCAAAAACAGTGGTGAGGTGCGGTGGCAGGGCTTTATAGGCGGTGCACTTGGCGCGGGAATATATTTTGTTGCCGTAAGAAATCGGGTTGTTGATGCAGGAACTGCCATTGTTCGTTGGTTTATGAAAGCTTTTGTAGGAGCTGTTCGGATTTGCCTTTTTCCCGTGCGGATTATATTCAAGGCGCTTAGAAAGCCTATTGCGGTTGTTGCCTGGTATACAGGTAAGGGACTGAGGCGTGCAAAACGGCTTGCAAGGCAGGCTAAGCTTAAGTCGAGAATGCGTGTTAAAAGTGCGTTTATGATGCTCAGAAAAAAGTAGTTTTCTATTGACAAAAGGTTAGCTCTGGTTTATAATATAACCTAAGAAAGTGTTTTAATGTGGCGATTTGCCCGAAATTTTACGGCAGGGTGGTGTTTAAGATGCAGCAGACAAAACGAAGAAAAGTTATAAAAGCAAACCTTAAACGACTTGTGCAGGTGGCTTTAGTTCTGGCTGTTTGCGTATATGTGGCTGTTATTTTAATTCAGCAGAGAGTTACCCTTGCTAAATGTGGAAAGGTTGCGGAGGAATACAAGGACAAGATTTCGACGGCACAGCTGGAACAGCAACGGCTTGAGGACGAGCTTAAGCAGGCGGGCACCGACGAGTATCTTGAACGTATTGCCAGAGACAAGCTTGGGCTTGTAAAGGCAAACGAGCGTGTGTTTATTGATATTACTCAGTAGCTTTTTCTTAAGCCTTACACGGGGTTAACTCCTGTTGGCTTAAATGTTTCGTTGAAATAATTTTTATTTACATATTGTATTGCTTGCAATACTTGAGGAGGATTTTTTTAGGTTATGCAAATTGAGGAAGGCAGCGTACTTCGCGGCAAGGTTACCGGTATTGCACCGTTTGGTGCTTTTGTTGAGCTTGAGAGTGGAAAGACCGGTCTGGTACATATTTCGGAGGTGTCATCGGAGTACGTGGAGGACATAAGCAAGCACTTGACTCAGGGTCAGAGTGTTAAGGTAAAGGTTATGTCTGTTGATGAACAGGGCAAAATCAGCCTGTCCATAAAGAGGGCTACGGAAGATGGCACAAAAAAGAAACGTGAACCTCGTACCCGTACGGGCGGTCTCAAAGGAGCTCCTGAGGTTTTTGAGTTCGGCGGCAGAAGTAATATGGAAGATATGTCATTTGAGGATAAGCTCCTTAAGTTCAAACAGGACAGTGATGAAAAAATCCAGGACCTTAAGCGTAATACAGAAGGCAAGCGAAACGGTGGCTACAAAAGATCATATTAGCAATTAAGCGGAACTCTGTGTGGTTCCGTTTGCTGTATGTAAGCTGAATTTTATCCGATGTATAGTGTTGGGATACGAGGTGATAATATGAACGGGTATGCAATTTTCTGGCTTGCTTTGGCAATAGTCCTAGGGGTCATAGAAGCATCTACTGCTAATCTGATTACGGTATGGTTTGCAGTATCGGCACTTGTCGTTTCAATTATTGCGGCGCTTGGTGTAAATGGTGTTGCGCTACCCGTGATTTTTGTTGTGCTCGCAGCAATTCTGGTTGTTGCGACCCGGCCGCTGACCAGGAGATTTCTCGGTAAAAAGGCGGTTGCGACAAATGCGGACCGTATTATTTCTGCAACGGGTACGGTTATTGTTGACATTGACCCGGTGGAAAATGCAGGTCAGGTCAAGGTTATGGGCCAGATTTGGTCCGCAAAAACTGTAGACGGAGCACCCCTTGAAACAGGCACGGCTGTTCGCATTGTTGCTCTTGAGGGTGTTCGTGTTGTGGTTGAACGGATTAATGAAAATTGATAAAAACGGAGGTTAAGTTATGTTTATAGTGTATATTCTGCTTATTCTGATTGTTGTTATTATTGCAAACATTAAGATTGTTCCTCAGGCGCATGCCTATGTTATTGAAAGACTCGGAACTTACAGTGGAACCTGGAATGTGGGGCTACATGTGATGATTCCGTTTATTGACCGGATTGCAAAAAGAGTTACGCTCAAGGAACAGGTTGTGGATTTTGCACCGCAGCCGGTTATCACCAAGGATAATGTAACTATGCAGATTGACACGGTGGTGTATTTCCAGATTACCGATCCGAAGCTTTATGCATATGGTGTTGAACTACCTATGTCGGCTATTGAAAATCTGACAGCTACCACGCTTAGAAACATTATTGGTGATATGGAGCTTGATGAGAGCTTGACAAGCCGTGACGTTATTAACACAAAGATGCGTTCGATTCTTGACGAGGCGACCGACCCGTGGGGTATCAAGGTTAACCGTGTTGAGCTTAAGAATATTATTCCGCCTGCCGGAATTCGCGAGGCGATGGAAAAGCAGATGAAGGCGGAGCGTGAACGCCGTGAGGCCATTCTTCGTGCCGAGGGCGAAAAGAAGTCGGCAATTCTGGTTGCTGAGGGCGAAAAGGCGGCTGCAATTCTAGCGGCAGAAGCTGAAAAGGAATCGAGAATTCTCAAGGCTGAAGCGGAAAAGGAATCGGCTATACGCATTGCTGAGGGTGAGGCACAGGCGATACTCAGTGTTCAAGAGGCTACGGCAAGCGGTATAAAAATGCTTAATGAAGCTGCGCCTCAGACTGCGGTTCTTACACTTAAGAGCCTTGAGGCGTTCCAGAAAGCGGCAGACGGCAAGGCTACAAAGATTATTATTCCGTCGGAAATTCAGGGCATTGCGGGACTTGCTGCTGGCCTTAAAGAGATTATTGAGGAGAACAAATAGTTCTGCTAAAGATAAAATTCAGACAAAAGTTGGAGGAAGTAAAGTATGTCAGGACATTCCAAATGGGCGACAATTAAGAGAAAGAAAGGCGCGCTCGACGCAAAAAGAGGCAAGCTTTTCACAAAGATAGGTCGTGAACTTGTGGTTGCGGTTAAGGAGGGCGGTCCCGACCCGGACAGCAACTCAAAGCTTCGTGATGCAATTGCAAAGGCAAAAGCAAACAATATGCCCAACGATACTATTCAGAGAAGTATCAAAAAGGCAGCAGGTGAGGACAGCGCAAAGGAATACTTTGAACTTGTATACGAGGGATATGGTCCCAGCGGTGTTGCGTTTATGGTTGAAACACTCAGCGACAACAAAAATCGTACAGCAGGTGATTTAAGACATTATTTCGACAAGTACGGCGGCAATCTCGGTCAGACGGGAAGCGTTGGATTTATGTTTGACCGCAAGGGTCAGCTTGTAATTGCCAAGGCTGACGGTATTGATGAGGATACCCTTATGATGGATGCTCTTGATGCAGGTGCAGAGGACTTCTCTGCTGAGGACGAGTGCTATGAGGTAACTTCAGCCCCTGAGGACTTCAGTAAGGTTCGTGAGGCATTGGAGGCAAAGGGTTATGAGTTTGAACAGGCGGAAATCAGCTATATTCCTCAAACCCTCACTCAGGTAGACGATGCCGATGCAGTTAAGAATCTTGAAAAGCTTATAGATATGCTTGAAGATAACGACGATGTTCAGAACGTGTACCACACCTGGGATATGCCTGAGGATGATGAGGGAGAGTAGATTGAACAATTTCAAAGGACCAATCCGCAGAGGATTGGTCCTTTTTTGCTTTATTCTACCGGTATAAGTGACGGGGCAGAGGTTTGTTTAGATGTGGAGTCGGAGACGGTATTGGAATTGGGTTGCTCAGGCTTTTTAGGTTGTGCATCTGTTTTTGGAGTTGTATTTGGTATTTGCATTCCGGCGTTATCGACGGTAAAGTTTTCTTTATAAATTAGTTGAGAGACCGGCACGATTTTATAGCCGTCTTTTTGCAGGCTTTCGATTATGGACGGCAGGGCTTCGGGGGTATGCTTTGCGGCGTTGTGGAACAGGATAATTGAACCGGGTTTTACCTTTTTTAATACACGGTCGGTGATTTCGGTAGCGGTTAAATCCTTCCAATCGAGACTGTCCCCGATGGCAACAGCTTCAAGTGGTATTTTTGAAACAAAAAAATAAAACTATTGACAAAAAATAGTTTTTTGGATATACTGATACAAATTGATACTAAAATATATCAGAAAAATTAAGTAAAAATGAGTATTTGAATTTTTAATATAAATTTTTAAAAGTTGTCCGTTTTGTTCTTTTTGTTCGTGTATAATTATAATAAAAGAGAAACGGAGTGATTAAATGGAATTTAATTTAGACCTAGAAATAATAAAAATAAAAATGCAAATGTTATACGGAAAAAGATTCGATCCCGTAGTACAAGACAGTATTAAGTGGCATATGTGGAAGACAATAATAACTAACACAACTTGTGCGGTTTGCTATGAAAAAAGCGGAACTATTTTCAATGAGGAGTATATGCTCGATGAATTTCCTCCATTGCATGAAAAATGTAGGTGCTTTATTGTAAAAGCAAAGTCCATTTGTGCAGGAACAGCAACTATTGAGGGCTTATTAGGTGCTGATTACACAGTAAAAAATAGAAAAAAATTACCACAAAACTACATATCTAAAAAGGAAGCTAAAGCAAAAGGTTGGAAGTCATTACTTGGAAACTTGCGTATAGCTTTGCCGAAGGCAACAATTGGTGGTGATGTATATCAGAATAAAGAGGGAAAACTACCACAAAAAGTAGGTAGAGTGTGGTATGAAGCGGATGTTAACTATTTGGGAGGATATAGGAATTCGCATCGTTTGATTTATTCAAATGATGGCTTGATATTTATTACATATGACCATTATCTTACATTTTATGAGATTATTTAAAAGGAGTGAAAACAATGGCGAAATACAAAATAAACCTGTCGGGGGCAAAGTCTGTATATGATATACATGAAAAAATACAAGAGGGCTTAAAATTTCCGGATTATTATGGAAAAAATCTTGATGCGTTATGGGATTGTCTTACCGATATGGACGCTCCTGTTGAAATCTATATATATGGAGCTGAGACGCTTGGAAAGGGAATGAGTGAACTTTTTACAGAGAGCATTATAAAAATATTTGATGAGGTAAAAGAATGGTTTGATGAAACCGGAGAAAAATTTGAATTCACGATATGTGAAGAAAAATATAATTAAGCTTATTAAAAAAATAATTTGGATACAACTGCATCCGAATTGATACTAAAATAATCAGGTGATTTAAATGGAAATCAAAATATTTACAAAAATACTGAAAGATAAGTCCTTTGTTGATTACAAAAAAATGAAATATAAATATAGTGTGGAATTTGATGCATTTCTCAAAAACCTTGAGGAATTGTATTATAAGGAATTGCCTATTTTGGATTTTGACGACGAGAATGTGGTTTTTATTGAAAATCATGCAAGGGTGAGCCAAAATACTGTAAAGCTGCTTTTGAGGGAGCAAAAACAAAATTACGGAATAAAGGCTGCAGAGGAAGAAATTATTGCAACATCGGCAATTGAAAGTATTGACTTCAGCCGTGACAGTGTGCGGAATATACTTAAAGGAATGGCGCCAAAGGATGAGAACGAAACTCGAATAATGGGACTTAAAAAGGGCCTCGAATTTATTGCAGACACGGACAATAAAATCAGTGAAGAAAACCTTTATAAGCTTTATATGATGACGGTGGGTGATTTTCTAGAAAATCAGGATAGTTTGCCAAAAGGTAGCTTTTATAGGAATGATGCGGTTTATGTTGTGGGCGATAGTGTTGAGCATACAGGGCTTAGTGCGAAAAAAGTGCCGGAATTTATGAAAGCACTTATAGAATTTACAAATGCTGAGGATGACATAAACGAGCTTATAAAAGCGGCAATAATTCATTTTTATCTTGCATTTGTGCATCCGTATTTTGATGGCAACGGAAGAATGGCAAGGCTTTTACATTTATGGTTTTTGATTCAAAAGGGGTATCGGTCTGCCTTGTTTATTCCGTTTTCAAGCAGAATAGAAAAAAGCCGAAAGGCATATTATGATGCTTATATCCTTATTGAAGAGAACAAAAAGTATAGCGGCAAAATCGATGTTACTCCCTTTGTTTTGTATTTCATAGAAAATGTTTATGATAAAATGGGTGAGGGTAGTTCATCAACTGAAACCTTTGAGATATACGAAGGTGCATTAAAACAAGGCAAAATAACCGAAAAGGAAGCAAAGCTTTGGAAGTTTGTATTGTCGTATTACGGCACAGACGAATTTTCTACAAAACAGCTTGAGAAGGATTTTGGAAATGCAGCTTATGCCACCATTCGCAGTTTTGTTTTGAAATTTGAAGAGCTTGGGTTGCTGACTTCAACTAAATACGGAGCGAGAATTAAATACAGGATTTTATAATGCAATATAAAACAGGCTGCCTCAATAACGAGGCAGCCTGTTATGTTATGCGAGGGTTACATACAACACCAATTCCGTCATTGAGTCTATAAAGTCAAAAAAGTCCTTATCTTGGGATTTGATTTTGTCTTTTTCGCTTATAAACTTCAATAGTTTTTCTTCGGAAACATCGATATCAATAAAGCATTTTTTGTTGTTGGCTTTTCTAAGAACGGATGTTGGTATGCCTACATCTTCAATCTTTTTAGCAAGTTTTGTGGGTTTTGACAGCAATTCAATATTATCTGATCCCATAGTGGCAGCGTAGCTTTTTAACGCTTTGCCGAATTTTTTTGTTTCTATGTAATTGCCTTGTTCTTTGTCGCAGCAATCGCGAATAAAATTATGTATCAATTCGTCGAGTACGATTTCGTTATCCACATTCTGCTTTTCGCCGTGTATTATATGTAGACCATTTGCTGTTAAGCATAATTTTAGCCAGCCTATGTCTTCGGCGGTTAAAACTTTCAAGTCAAAATTTTCAATAGTGACGGTTTTGCAGGTTAAATTTTTGAAAAATTCATCCAGCTCCGTTTCATACTGAACAAGGGCAATCAAAGGACTATACTCACCATTTGTATAAGGAATAAAGGGGTCTTCTTTTTCGGTTACCTTTCTTCCTTGCATAAGCTTTTTTACAGCGGAGTGGTTGATTTCTGAAAAATGCCTTTTGCTTACCATAACACTGTTTATTTGAAGAAGTGAATGGCTTGCATGGTCCAAGGTCAGACTTTCAATGAGCTTTTTCCCCTTTTTCTCATAGATACTTGCAGAAGTTCTGTTATCGCAAAGTATTGATAACAGCTTTGCAAAATTTTGTTTCCCTTTACCGCATATATTCCATATGCATTTTGAGGATAATTTTTCCACCAGCATTCTTGCAATAAGCTCGGAAATAAAGCTTAATGTATCAACTGAACCGCCTGTCATATCATGAAGAGCTTTCTTTATATTGTCTGAGGGCGCATGTGAGAAATATCCAAGACTAATGTATGAGTTGTATGATAATTCTTTTGTTGCATTTGAGTCGAATTTTGCAGTTCCCATAGCGGGGAGGTAGGATAGTTTACCTTCGGCAAAATTAACCGAATATTCGTCAGCTTCAGTATCTGTTTGGGATTTACCCAATAGGCTTAAAAGCTCTTTTGCAAGGCTTGACTTTGCGGATTCACTTGCTACATAATGTCCTCTATTGTCCAAAACCAGGGATTCCATAAATTTATCAGTAAGAAGTTTTTGTCCAACATATATTCTTTTATCATGGACGGATATGTTTTGTATATCGTCAAAAAACGGTAATAAAAATAAACCACACTGCCATTTGAAATTAAACAAAGCTTTGTAATATGGTGTGATTTCCAGTTGTGATAAATAAAGATACAGATTTTTGATTATACCTTCAATCAGGCCTTCTTGAAATGGAAGTCCCCCAAAGTATGCTTCGTGAAATCGTGACATGATTTTGGTGGACATTTCCTCTGTGTCAATTTCAATATTTGTTCCCAAGCATCTTAGATTGTCACCCACCACATAAAAATATCTTTCGGGAGAATAAAGATATGAATTCTGATTCCCGATATATTGATGCAGACAGTTTTGATAATTTGCAAGAGCATTTTTGATTGATATTCTGCGTGCTGTATCTAACATGTTTTCCTTTTGAAACATATAATCACCTTCCTTTTTGAGTATATCACATCCCTTGCCAAAAGTGTAGGAAAATTTGAAATATAGGAAAAATTTCTGTTTTCTATTGTAGAATAGGCATAGATATATACAATATACTATTTAAAAAATATCCGTATATCTAGGAGTACTATAAGATATCATATATCACTTTCAAATAATGTGTAATGTTTTACAATCACACTTACATATTATTAAAATGAAGGAGGTGATATATGTGGTTGTAACAAACACCTACATATCAAAAAACAAAAAAGACTACGAGCAAAAACGTAATCTTATACATAGAAGATGCGTGCTGATACTTCGCTCAAGAAATGAGGGTAAGTAGTTATGGACGCAATATACGCAAGACAGAGCCTTAATAAAAAAGACAGCTTATCCATTGAAGGTCAAATTGACCTTTGCAAGAAACTTGCCGGAGAGGATGCGATTGTATTTAAGGACAAGGGTTTCTCCGGCAAGAACACAAAGAGACCTGCGTTTATGGAACTTATGGAGGCGGTTGAGGCAGGACAGGTGGAAAAGATTTATGTTTATCGCCTTGATCGATTCAGCCGCTCCATTTCGGATTTCAGCAGAATATGGGAGTTGCTTGAGAAGAATGGTACCCAGTTTCAGTCTGTTACCGAACAGTTTGATACATCAACGCCAATAGGAAGGGCGATGCTTAATATCGTTATGACCTTTGCGCAGCTTGAACGCGAGACAACGGCAGATCGTGTAAAGGATAATTATATACATCGTTTTGATTTGGGGGCGTGGCCGGGAGGCCCTGCACCCTATGGTTTTGACCTTAATAAAATAACAGATGCTTTTGGAAAGTCAGCATCTTCACTTTCAATAAATGCAGATGAAGCTGATGTAGTAAGGAGAATTTTTGAGCGGTATGCTGAAACCGGAACATCACTTCGCAGCGTCGCAAAAGAACTGATGGATGACAAAATCCATGGCCCAAAAAGAGAGGCATGGGACAATGTGACCCTTTCAAGACTTTTGCACAGCCCCGTATACGTGAAAGCGAATGAGGATGTATATTGGCACTATATTTCCTTGGGACTTAATATTTCAA
Source organism: Monoglobaceae bacterium (assembly GCA_045120135.1). Taxonomy (GTDB): domain Bacteria; phylum Bacillota; class Clostridia; order Monoglobales; family Monoglobaceae; genus SIG440. The sequence goes on from JBGVEN010000017.1 coordinate 28,575, forward strand.
ATGACATATCAGCCTTCGATGGGATTCATGGATGCAATATTATGGGACAACGGGACAGGACAAGGAATAAGTATAATTCACTTGAAAACCAACGACTTGCCGTGGCGAACCATGAGGGATTTATAGATGCAAAGTTATGGCTTAATGTTCAGGAAAAGCTTTCTTCCAACAAGCAGATTTCTCTTGATAATGCCGGCAAATACAGTTGGCTTACGGGGCTTTTAAAGTGTAAATGCTGTGGGTATGCGGTGAAAATAAATCACAGCAAGTCTGAAAATCGGATATATCTTATCTGTTCGGGCAAGTCAAATCTCAAGATATGCAACACAAAGATAAGTGTTGATATAAGAGAACTTGAAGCAACGGTTGAAAAGGAAATTGTAAAAGTTATAGATGAATGTTCTTTTGAAGATGCCGTAAACATGGATGCGGAAAGAGCAAGAGGAGTTCTTGATATAGAGCAAAGGATTGACCGCCTTGTAAATGCCTTGTCTGAGAGCAGTGAGGTGTCTGCCGCTTACATATCAAAGCAGATTGACAGACTTCACAAGGAACGGGAGAGTTTGCTGTCAGAAAAGGCACCAAAGCAAGGGGGAATTAAAAAGATAGATTTCCCCAAAGCGTCTTTTGAGGATAAAAAGCTTATAGCAGCCCAATTCATTGAAAAGATTTTGCTTGATGGCGAAAACGCAGAAATTATTTGGAAAATATAGCCTGATGATACTTAACGGTATCTGATGGCTTTATTTTTTATTCATTAACAAACGATATAACAATATAGTAAAATACAGGGCCCCGTGGGGAAGGATGTTGAATGCATTCTTCCCCGACTTGCGACCATAAATGGATAAATAATATATACAGGAGATGATAAAATGGCAATATTAAAGATAGTAAACACTAAAGGTAAATACTATGATGAGTGTTCAAGGGAACAGGTTTTGGGATATATATTAAATCCTTATAAGACACCCAGTGGATATATTGGAAGCATAGAGATAACAGGAGATAATTATGCTCAGGAAATGAATGATGTATCGGTAAGCTTTGGAAAGGTTGATGGAGTACAGCTGAGACATTTTATAATATCCTTTGAAAATTGGGAGGTAAAAGACCCAAAGATTGCGTATATGATAGGTCTTGATATAGCAAGATTCTTAGGTAGAGAATATCAGGCTGTGTTCAGTGTGCACGAAGATTCCGAGCAACTGCATATTCATTTGGTGATAAATTCTGTAAGTTTTATAGACGGACATAGGTACAGGGGGACAAGAGCAGAGTTTTATGGACTTAAAAATTATATTAATGTGGTTATTGGCAGATTTGGTATTGCTCCGGTAAGGTATATATCAGATAAAGCATAATTTGTTTTTTACTTTCTTAACACAGAAATAAGGAGGTATGCATTATGCAATCAGAATATATCGAATTAATCACAATAGACGAGCTTTGTGAGCTTTTGATGATAGGTCGCACAACAGCATATAAGCTTTTGCAGTCACATGAACTGAAAGCATTCAAAATAGGCAAGGTGTGGAAGATATCAAAAGCATCTGTGGAGGAGTACATAAAAATACGCAGTAACCTGTAGTGGGTTACTGCGTGTTGCGTTTATGCAATATTTCTCAAATTCACTTATATATTATCATTTTGTGTACATATACTGTGCATCCGATTTCAATCGGCAAATAGATAAAATATAGGAGGAAATTTAAGTGAAAGAAGAAAAATGCAGGTACTGCGGAAAGGTGTTAACGAAAGAGGAACAATGCGAATTTGATGGAAAAGTTATGTGCAAGTCTTGTCTTGAAGAAATGACATCAATTTGCGCACATTGCGGTGAAAGATTGTGGAACGATGAAAACAGCGGCTCGGACAATTTTGTATTATGTCAAAGATGTTATGATAATCATTATACCACTTGCGAACGGTGCGGACACATAATACACTATGATGCTGCGCTGTATTTTGATGATGAGGATTATCCATATTGCAGCAGCTGTTATGATGTTTTGGCAAAAAATGAGATAATACATGACTATAACTATAAGCCGGAACCAGTATTTTATGGTAAGGACGATATGTATTTAGGGGCAGAACTTGAAATTGACCGTGGTGGCGAAAGTTCTGATAATGCACAGAGGATTCTTGACATTGCAAACTCTCAGTCAGAGCACATGTACATAAAGCACGACGGAAGCATAGAGGATGGATTTGAAATGGTTACACATCCAATGGGACTTGAATATCACAAATCTGAAATGCCCTGGCAAAAGATATTTGATAAAGCGCTTGACATGGGTTACCGCTCCCATAAAACTTCTACCTGCGGATTACATATTCATGTAAGCCGTGATGCATTAGGTCCTGACCATGATGCACAGGAAGAAACAATAGCAAGAATAGTGTATTTTGTAGAAGCTCATTGGAATGAGCTTCTTAAATTTTCCAGACGGACAGAGGCAAATATAATGCGTTGGGCATCAAGATACGGTATCGCAGAGGATACAAAAGCTACATATGACAAAGCCAAGAAAGGCAGCTTTAACAGATATGTATGCGTGAACCTGCAAAACTACAATACGGTAGAATTCAGAATTTTCAGAGGCACACTCAAATATGAAACCTTTATGGCAACACTTCAGCTTGTGCATGAGATATGCGATAAAGCAATATCCGCAACAGATAAAGACTTTGAATCAATGTGCTGGAGTGATTTTGTAAAAGGTATAAGTAAAGAGGACAAGCCTGAGCTTATCAATTACCTTAAATCAAAAGAACTCTATATCAATGAGCCAATAACAGAAACGGAGGAGGTATAGTATGTGTTGTTTGTTTGGAATATATAATTACAGCGGAAGTGAAATAAAAGGACTTGCAAAACTTACAAATTTTCTTGCAAGAGAAGCAACGACAAGGGGTATGGATGCAACAGGTATAGCATATAACCACAAAGGTAATTTGCTTATACATAAAGAACCCAAATCTGCATACAGCATTACATTCAGACACCCTGAAGATGTAACGGCAATAATGGGACATACAAGGCATACAACCCAGGGTAATGAAAAGCATAACTTCAATAATCATCCTTTCCCGGGAACTTGCAAAAATTTGAAATTTGCCCTTGCACATAACGGAATACTTATAAATGATAAATCGTTAAGACGGAATTTAAAACTGCCAAAGACCAAAATAGAAACCGATAGTTTTATTGCGGTACAAATTCTTGAACACCAAAAGCAACTCAATGATGAAAGCATAAAGTACATGGCGGAAAAGGTGGATGGTAGCTTTTCATTTACTATTCTTGATTCAAGTGACACCTTATGGTTTGTAAAAGGCGATAGTCCGCTGTCTATCATCCATTTCCCAAAGCAAAAGGTATATGTTTATGCATCAACGGACGAGATTTTATACAAAGCACTTGTGGGAACGGAGTTCTTTAAGGAAATCAAAAACAGTGAATTTGAAGAGATAGACATACAAGAAGGTCAGATAATGAATATATTACCTGACGGCACAATTGTAACGAGCAGATTTAATTACATAAACGACTACTATGGTGACTATTGTTGGTGGCGATACGGAAGCGGCATGTTAGGTGAGAGTACATACCTTGACGATTTAAAAAACATAGCTAAAGGTTATGGATATGATTCTGAAACAATAGATGAACTTTTAAATTCCGGTTTTACCACAGATGAGATTGAGGAATATATTTATTGCTGTGAATAAATGGAATTTTATAAGGAAGAATGCATTTTACTATACATTGCAAAAAGTATATAATCTAGACAGATTTTTCTGGAGGTGATATTGATTGGCGTAAAAAATATCAATGCTTTAAATGAAGTGTATAGGGAAATGGTGGACCTCGTTGGCTATGACAATACCATGCTTATTTATACACACTTTAAAGGGCAGCAGGTGACCTTTCCAATAAAGCTTTATAATTCGGAATACATAAAGAAACTACTAAAGGAGCAGTATGACGGAACAAATGTTAAGGCTTTAGCGCGAAGGTACAATTATTCAGAACGGTGGATAAAAGAATTACTAAAGAAAGGGTAGAATTTAAAAATGAAAGCATCAAAAAGAATTATTATAGCAATAGTAGTTTCATTGATTGTATTTTTGCTTTATCAATGCACAAAGCAGGAGGAAAATGTAGAGCCTGCAAAAAGTCCGGCTGAAATTGTGACATCAGCGGAATCTGTTTGTGATGCATTAAAGGGATTGGAAAAAGCAGGTGTTGAATTTGAAATGACAGAAACCGCTGAAAGGATGTTTAAGGAGCATCCGGGGTACTATGACGGAAGTGATTCTGAAAATTCCGTAATGGACAGAATGGATTTTGCGCTGGCTTATGATGAGGTTGCAAATAACCTTGAAGAAAATGGCGACAAACTTATCCTTCTCCCAAATGTTTCGGTAATTTCAATAAGCAGAAGCGAAACTGAAAATGGAATGACAATGGTTGAACTTCTGGATGATGATTGGAATTATTATTTGATGGTATCGGCAGATAGATTCGAGAATGTAGAAGAGGGCGAATACATTGGCGGCTTTTATACCCCTGCAGGTAAGATGACCTTTGTCAATAAGCAGGGCGAGGTAAGCAAGGGTATAGTCGGAGCAACGGTGTTGCTTGGAGAATAACGAAGGAGGGAATTTGCAATGAGTATCAAAATATGGTGCATAATAGGAATGATTGTATCGGCGGTTGTGGGTTTTCTCAGAACAAGAGGTCGTGAGGGTGCAGGAAAAACTGCAATAATAATATTACATACAATAGCGTTTGTTATATTTCTCTTGGGAGCAATAGTATTAAACAATCAGGGAATGTAATGAATAATAAGAACCAATAGGGTATACCCTGATGGGATGCTGGGGATGCGTTTCAATAAAGTCAAATTCGACTTTTTGGAACGCTCCTTTTATTTTTGTCACCCTATTGGGACGAAGGGAGGATTTTTATGCGTATTGGTTATATAAGAGTAAGTACCGCAGAGCAAAACACAGCACGGCAGGAGGCTTTGATGCAGGAACTTGGTGTGGATGAGATATACATTGACAAAACAAGCGGAAAGAATAAGGAAAGACCGGAGCTTCAAAAGATGATTGATTATGTTCGCAGGGGTGATACGGTAATTGTGGCGTCAATCAGCCGTTTTGCAAGAAATACCAAAGATTTACTTGAGCTTATAGAAAAACTTTCTGAAAAGGAAGTTGAGTTTGTGTCAAAAAAAGAGGCAATAGATACATCAACGCCGACCGGGAAGTTCATGCTGACGGTTTTTGGTGCTGTTGCGGAGCTTGAAAGGGAATATATATTGTCACGGCAAAAAGAGGGAATAGAGATTGCTAAAGCGGACGGCAAATATAAAGGCAGAAAGCCCAAAGAGCTTTCTGCGGATTTTGAATTTGTAATAAAGAAATGGCAAAATGGTGAGATAACTGCAGTCAAAGCAATGAAAAGGCTTGGAGTAAGCAAAAGCACATTCTATAGATTGGTTAAGAAAAAAACGACCCCGTAACTCGTTTTCTGTGAAATGGACTTTTAGTAGTTGAAATCTTAAAAAGGTTTTAAGGTTGATATGTAATCATTTGCGAAAAGCTGATCGTGTTGACTAGAAACATTAAAAATGATAATATAATTACAAGGAAACGCTGACGAGCTTTTATAATTGTCGATTATAGGTGAGTATTTTTACCGAAAAATTTTCCAACCGCAAATTCTTATTGATTTTATCCCTTAAAAACCATAGTATTTTTAAAAATTAAAGCAGCATAAAAGGATAAATAGTCAGAAGTGTTGTTTTATCCTTCGGGATATCCACCAGAAGAAGATAACCACAACAGGGCACTATGCTGAAAATGCATAAAACTATTGACGCGAGTATCAATAGGTGGTATAAGTCATATATAGAGAACTTAACAAAATAGTACATAACAACCCCCAAAGGATTTAACTATGAGAGATAAAATTATTAGAATAAACTGGAACAAGGCATTACTCCTTGAAGAAGCAATAGCGAGTGATTTATCAAACACTCAAGGATTATATTATATAAGCAGAGTTTTTGGAAATAAGGAAACAAGCTTATATTTAGGAATTGCAACACAACATAATACCATAAGAAACAGATTAAAAAACCACAGTGAACATTGGCTTAATCTATACAGAGGTAAGATTTATGTAAGATTAGGACACATTATATATCCCAGAAATCCCGACGCAAGTATAATTGACCATGCTGAGAGCGCTATTTTATATGAACAAAAGGAAGTGTTTTTTGAAAACACAAGCAAAACAAAAACCTATTCATATACAGATTTATACAGGATTGAAAATGAGGGGGATATTTTTGAGTTAAAGCCGAAGATTAGAATGCACGAACAATGAAAGGAGTACAGTATGGATAAGAATAATTGGAAGGATAAGCCGAACTCTCTTATAAATAGGTGGTTGAATGACCCAAATCCTGTTAGAGTATATGGTAAGGGAAATCCAAAAGGTAAAAAGATTGAAATTAAAGTAGTAGATAACATTGAAGAAATACTTAAAAAGAAATCTTAATTTTTGTAAAAATATGATGGCATAGTTTTGAACTTTGCCTGTTTTTTTATTTTCAAAAGTCGGTTTCTATACGAAATCTCAGCAATAAAATTACTCCACACAAAATAAAGTTATAGGAAAACAAAAAAATATTGAGAAAGCTATTCAGATAATGTATAATGAGAAAACAGGAGGGATAGTCAATGAGAGTACAGCTTTTACAGTGTAAAATGAAGGAAAAAGATTTTGACCCACAAATGCCGATTCAGGCGGTGGGAAAGGATGAAAATGGCGAAGAATATGATATTGAAATTATTGATGAGAAATTTGCTAAAGTATCAAATGTAATAGACAATTTTTTTGCAGGAGAAGTAGCCAAAGACAGTAAACGACTTGTTATATCTTTTGATAAGGAAGAAGTTTCAAAATCGTTGATTGCAAGAAGAATTGGAGAAAGTATTGCAGCATATATTGATATGCAGTACAAAACATCAACTTCAGTAAAGAGAAAGGACGATTATTTTGAAATAAATATTGGGATATATGCACGAAGTGTGATTGATGGTCAAACTTTTTCTGACGAAGACTTGGATAAGTTAAGAGAATATATTAATTATACGGTAATGGAATATAGAGTTGCCCCGATAACTTATATTGAAGAAGGGTATTTAGAGTATTAATTTAAAAATAACTATTGTAGCATCCTACAATAGTTATTTTTTTATGTCGGCTAATGTGGCAGAATATTTTTAATATTGACAAAATATTATAATATGTTATAATAAAAGACAATATAATACACAAACATAAAAAAATATACAACAAAATAATAACAGGGGGAGGCGGGAGTACCTGGAGTTGTTTGAGTTAAGTGCTAGCAGATGGGGATGCTGCAGAATAAATGCTTATCCAACTCCTAATTTGATATGCTTTGTGTGGGAACATATATCGTGGTAGATTATGTTCCCCTTTTTGTTTTAATCATATTTAGAAAGAAGTGAGCTTATATGAGGAAGATTGTTGGATTAATTGGCATTTTGATACTAATTTTAGTATCAACGGTTGTATTTGCGGAAAATAATATATCCAGCACAGCAGTTGTCAATGGAGAACATATAACTATTACCGGACAGTTTGTAAATATCACTAAGAGCATTCCGGTAACATTGAGAGTTGGCAGTTTAGAAAACATTTTATATGTTTGGCAAACCATGACTACGGAAGACGGAAGTTTTAGTTTTGGCTTTGAAATGCCTGACAATACCCCAAGCGGAGAGTATGAATATCGGGTTGCATCCGATTCTGCTGCTACGGGGTATACGGGAACTATTATATATAATTATACGCAGCCTCAGCATCAAAATATAGAATGTGTTGCCAGCACAAACGGACAAGCTGTAAATATTACCGGTACAGTTTTGAATGCAAATCAATGTATTCCGGTAACGCTTGTAGTAGGGGATGCTGACCATGTATTTTATTTGTGGCAGACAAACACCGAGACGGACGGAAGTTTTGATTTTAACTTTGAAATGCCAGATTCGGCATCAAGCGGGATTTATAGGTATCAGATAAGAGCTTTGAACCAGGAAGAATTATATGTAAGCTCGTTTAATTACATAACGGCAAGCAGAATAGTATGCAAGGCGAAAATTGACGGATATGAAGTTAATATTTCTGGGACTGTTGTAAATGCAACCGAGTCAAACAATGTGTCTCTTACATTTGGTGATAGTGATAAACCTATATATACGGCGGAGACAGCATGCGGTGAGGACGGAAAGTTTACATTTGTTTTTACTATGCCGAACGAGGTGCAGGACGGTGAGTATAGCTGGGTTATAAATACGTATTTTGAAAATTTGTCGTATGGTGGGATAGTATCATATACAAGACCAACTTATCAAATAGGATGCGAGGTTTCAGTTGTTGAAGCAGCGGTAGATGTTTATGTTTACCTTGTAGGTGAACCGGAAATACCAGCGTTTTTTGAACTTGAAATGAGGAAAGACGGAGAAATAATACATACGGATACCAGCGCAGGCGGCATTTACGGAAATGGCACAAATATTTTATTTATGATGCCGGAGACAGCAGACAGCGGTGAATATGAGATGATTATTAAGGAAACTCTTAATAATACAGAGCCTTATTATGGTATATTGGATTATGTTAATCCCTATATTTCTTATATAGAATGTGAAGCAGAGGTCTATGGAAAGGTGGTAAACATATCAGGACAAACAATTAATACCAAAAGTAATGCTCAAGTATCTATTGTTGTCAGTAAAAACGGAAATAGAGTATATACGCAAGATACATTAAGTGCGGATGACGGAACATTCAGCTTTAGCTTTACTATGCCGGATACCGCAACCTGGGGTAACTATACCTTTACTATTGATACCGATACGGAGATTGATACATATACGGGAAGTTTTTTGTATGAAGTGTATGTAGAACGGCAATTTGTAAATGGCAATGTTAATGTAACTTTAAAGAACTATGTTCCCACAATAAGTGGAACGATAAATTGTATAAAAGGAAAAACATTAATATTTTCAGTTCTTAATAAATCTGACAACACAGTTATTATTGAAGATACAATAACTTCTGCAAATGGAAATTACAGCTTGTTATATACTCTGCCAAGTTTGATTACAGGAAAAGATTATACTGTGACGGTAAGTTGTACGGAAAATAATAGTACACTATTTAGTATAAGCGCCGAAATTAACTCATCAATCATAATTATATCAGTCGATGGGGATATTCAGTTAGCGGATAATGTAAAGCTTGATGTGTGTGCCCAAACAGAAAATTCTGATATTATTAACAAAAGTACTAGCTTTACTGCAGATAAATCACTCTCGATAACAATCCCAAATCTTGTAGCTAATATGTCATGTGATATCAGTTTGCAGGGGTATGAGATGATGCCAAAAAAACTGGCAGTTGATTTGTTTACAAAACTTGAGAATTTTAAAATAGAATGGCTTTATACAGTAGAGGTTGAAAACTTTTATTCTGCAGGCGGAAACTTATATTCATATATAAATGATTCAGAGTTAAAACTTTCTGATGATATAGAAGCTAAATTTATTGTAAGTCACGGTGATTATGTGTATTTTAGCAATATGCGTGAAAATGGAAGAATTTATCGATGTAAAAAAGATGGAAGTAGTCTACTTTTAGTTTCACAAGATAGTGCCTCATGGCTATATATTAAGGATGAAAAATTATATTATAAGGATAACGGTAACAACCGTAAAGAAAAATATATAAATATATCCGCAGAATAAACTGAGGGGATGAAGAATAAATGAAAAAGAAAATAGTAATTTTAGTATGTGTGATATCTATGGTTGCGACAGTGTGTGTTTTTGCTGCGTTACATATATCGGAAGAAGTAAAGTTCAACAAAATGAGCAAGTTTGACCAGATGGTTTACGTTATGAACGAAACCATAGAAAATAATTTTGATTTCAATAATGTGCTGATAAACTATAAATATTTTGAAGACGGCTTAAATGTCTCAGCTGATAATATGGATTATTTAGCGGACCTTATAATTGACGGATATAATGGACAGGATGTGTTAAAATGTGCGTCATTTTGGCTTGATACAAACGAGAGTGTATCAATTGTAAAAGATATGTGTGATTGGAAGAAAAAAAACTCAGACCAAGTAGATGGCACAACCGATTTTTGGATAGAAAATGCTTTTAATGCCGTTACAAATGATAAATGTGGTGTTTTAACCTTTGAGGATATTGAAAAGTATGAAAAGATGGGTATATCGGATGAGGATATTATGATAGCAAATCGCCTTTGCCGCAAAGGAGTGTATACCATACAGGAAATCCTTGCAAAACTTGAATCAGGGATTTCAATGGTAGATATAGCTATTGATATTGAAGGCAATGCCCCCATGACGGCACATACAGATGTTGAGGAGGTGCAAGTGTATTCAATTCGTGAAGCAAAATATCCTAAGGCAGAGGCGGACATGCTTTTTGAAAGCAGACAATTGGCAATGCTGAAAAAAACACCCAATCAAATATATTATGACACGACAGATGTTGAAACGGATATAGAGACAGAACTCGATCAGATAGTTGGAATGATTTCGGACTCAATAATTGATGAGCTAAAGTCGGGAAATTATTTAAGAAGAAATGGAACAGAGGTGGAAGAAAATGAATAAAATAAAATATTGCGTGCTTAAATCTTCACAAAACAAGGCTGCTTTAATATTTGTGTCAATATTTGTCACTCTTGCAGCAATTTTATTACCTAATGTATGTGTTCACGCAAGCACAAGTGACCATCTCTATGCTAAAAGCCATATTGAGGCAAATCGTGACTTGTATGGTGAAAAATATACACCGGCACAAAAGCTTAGTAGCGGCGAAATAGACCATAGTACAGGGGAAGTAAGAGTAGATGAGGTTGATATAAGCCTGCCAGGGAAAAATGGTCTTGACCTAAATATACATAGAATATATGGCAGTCAAGAGCCGCAATACAGACCTAAATATATAAAGGATGACTATTATGTGGAGTATGTGACAGAAAAGGCATATACATATACCGCAATGGATGGCAGTGGCACTCAGCTTTATGTATCCTTTGAAAAAGAGGAAGATATGGTGGACTCGTTTTATACAACTCCAAGAGCTCTTTCGGGTAACAGAAACGAGGATGTGTTTGGAGTAGAATATGAAGAGTATACTTCCATAAAATCCTCAACTGGCGAAATACTTCTTGAACGCGACAAAACCAATGGGGTGAAAAGAATATATTTATCCTCACGAACAGGTATGGACACCGTAGGCAAAAAGGAAGGAAATGTATATATAAATTCAGCAAGATCACATTGGAAGCTTGTAATGCCGTATGTTTCGCGCACAACCTGTATTTCTGAAAATACAAGAAGAGTATATTATTATCGATTTAGTAACGAAAACGGAGAAATTTACGATCTAAGATTTTATGTGACGACAGACGATTCTACCCCTCATATAGTGACAAAGTTTTATGGCAGCGCATTCAGCGTGGAATTGGCAGAAGATTCAGAGCTTAAATCATATACACTTATTCTGACCGATAAGACGGGTAAGATATATAAATTTAATCTCGGCACATTTGCTGAAATGGATTCGCAAACGGTTGTGACAGATTGTACCGTTAGTGACAGGTTTGGAAATACAATAATATATAACGGCAATGAAATCACAGACAGTTATGGCAGAAAACTGCGTATAACTGCAAACGGGATTGAACTTTATAACGGCAACAACTATAAGTATATAGTAAAATATGGGATAAGTGAAATATATGACCAGGACAGAGACCCATACGGAAAACTTACAATATTTACAAAACATAAACTTACTGTCTCGCGCAGTACTTCTTCCCTTGATAGCCCAAATGAAAGTTTTGAGGAAACAATATATATAACTCAGGCAAAGGAAACAGACTGCTCGATATCCAAGTATGATCATGTTCCTGTCTATTTACTAAGAGAGGTAGTTCATCCTCAGGGGCTTAAAGTGATATACGATTATGAAACAAAGTGCAATGAGGAAAAAACTCCGATTTCAAGTTATAATGGCACAATAAAGAAGTACTATGTCCCGAGGGTTGCATCAAGGACAGAATATATAAAAACAAGCGATGATGTATATACTAGGAAAAACCATAGTAGCTACAGTTACAACACATACACTGTATCATTTTTGTTTGATGACAAAAAATCAGTAGATGAATTTGTTTATATAGGCGGTGTAGAGTACAAAATAATAACTCGCAGATATGATGATTTTGGCAGAATATTAAGGATAATTGAAAGTGACGGCACAGACACAAAAGATGAAGAATATCTTTATGAGTATAGTGAAAGTGACAACAGAATAACATCATTGGAGACACTAGATTATCCGATAATCAGACAGAAACCCATTAAGGTAATTAAAACTACAGTAAACGGTGTCTTGACCGATGCTGTGATGACAAACTATACAAGGGACCGCAAGCCCACACTTGTGCAAAAAGGATTACAGAAAACAACATATACATATGACGATACATACGGATTCTTAATAGAGAGCACGCAAACATCAGACTTTGACCGTTCAATCAAGACTGTGGGAACAAAAACCAAGGACGGAAAAAACATAGCTAAAACCGAAATCTTTGATGTTGTTGGCGACGCCGAAACCCTGCAGGGCGTGACCGAATATACCTACAATGCAGATGGTACGATGGCAAGTAAAACGGTATGGCAAACCTTGAACGGTGATACTATACAGACTGTCTATACATATAATTACAGCCTGTTTACAAATCTGCAGGGTGGGGAGCACAGCGTAACTTCAACTATCACTACAACAGACGCATCGGGAAATATATACACCGAAACTACAGCTATTGAATACGACCTTTTGGGTAATGTAATAAAAGAAACCTTTGCAGACGGCACAGCCACATCCTATAAATATGACCTTATGAGGAGAGTGACTGAAGAGTTTTATCCCGATGGGACAAAAAACAGTATAGCATATAGCAACAATTATCAGGGAAGCACCGTTTCTGTTACCCGCCCTGATGGCAGTGTTTTGACTTATCAGTATGACCCCAATGGGAATTATCTGAGTGCAAGTCTGGACGAAATGCTTTTGATTTCAAACACTTACGATGCCCTTAACCGCAAAATAAAAACAACCTCATACAATGACGATGATACCGCTCTGGTTGAAAGATACAGTTATGACGCCCTTGATAGAGTTACGGCTCAAACAACAGCTGGCGAAACTGTAAACTATATGTTTGATGGAACCGAGAATGTTTTTAATGTTAAAAATAACTCTTCGTATATAAGTGGTAGCACCGATTTAAATGGTCAGTATGTGGCAGCCCTAATTATTACAAACTCAACTACTAGATCCTCTGTGTCATGGTCTGCAAGCGTGGATGTAATCGTAGATGACGAAAAAGTATGTGATGTGGGAGTGTTTTTTGACACTATAGAATATGCTGTGATAGATTTGCGTGGCAAAAATACCCTTGAGTTTGATGGTAGAATGAACGGGACAATTTGTGTCCGACTTATAAAGCTCGAAGACCTTGGTACAGGCACGCTTGGCGCAAGTACGGTTGTAACAGCTACAACAACAGGCGACCAAAGTTTTACTCCGCCTAAAATTGTGACAACCTATGATGGCATAGGCAAAGTAATCTCAGAGGAAAAACGCAACAATATCACCGATGCAGTGCTGACGAGGGACGAGTATAGCTATGACTTTTTGGGTAATGTCAAGGAGTATAGGGACAGCCGTGTAAACCTTGACGGAGTGGGAACGTTCACAACCCAAACAGAGTATAACTGGCAGGGACTTCCCGTTAAAGAGACAAATGCTGTCGGCGACGCAAAGCTCTATGCCTATGACTTGCTTGGTAGACTTGTGGAGGCACAGGACGAAACAGGGTCAAAAACTATGTTTACATATGACCAGCTTGGCAGAGAAATCGTTGCGGAAAGTGAGATAACCGATACCGAAACCGCACGGACGGAAAAATATTACGATTTGAGCGGTAATGTGGTGAAAGAGAGAACCAAGAACAACAAAGCTGGACAGTCGACTGCTTACCGCGAGGTATGCTATGAGTATGACAGTATGCATCGCCCGACGGTTATCAAGACCAATGATGGCACAAGGGATATCTATACTCAGTATGCTTATGACAGCATGGGCAATGTTACAAAGGTTGTTACGGGTCAGACCCAAAAGCTTGATATGAGCGGTGAAATTCCACAAACCGCCAATGTTACACTGTATGAGTATGACCGTTTTGGAAATGTAACAAAAACAACCGATGCAAACGGACTTTTCGAGACGGCGGAATATAACTATATAGGTTTGCCAATCACAACCACCGACAAAAAAGGCGGGACAACTGCATATACATATAATGTCTACGGCAGTCGGCTGACTGCTTCGACAGCAGGGGTTGATACCATCAGCTATACCTACAATGTCAATAATATGCCGATTTCTGTGACACAAGGTGCAAATACCACGATTTATGAATATGACGCCCTTGGCAGATTGACAAAAGAGACAGAAAATGGTATAGTAAAGACATACAGTATGGATAAGCTTGGCAACCTCATATCGTCAAATGTGGGCGGTGTTGAAACCGCTTATAGCTATGATTTGCTCAATCGCTTAACAGGCGTAATCTTTGACGGCGGAAGTGCAGGCTATACCTATGACAAGATGGGCAGAATCATAGGCGAGACAAAAGGCGGTATTGAAACAAGCTATACCTACAACAAGGCAGGCTGGCTGACAAATAAGACAAATACCAAAGACAATGCAACAACTGCCTATGCCTTGACCTATTCCAATGACGGAAATATTGTAACAAGAACCGAAAACGGCGAGGTTACAAACTATACCTACGATAATTTAGGTCAGCTTGTTGCGGAAGATAACACCTTGTACGAATATGACACAAGGGGCAACCGCACAAAGATGACCAAAGACGGAATTGTGACCGAGTATCGTTATGACCGTACAAACAAGCTTATGACCGAAAATACAAATGGCGTGTGGACGGCTTATGCCTATGACCAAAATGGCAATAATACATTAAGAGAAGTGTACGAGATAACAGCTGATGGAATGCAGGATGAGCTTTACTATCTTATTTTGAAGTATGACCCCCTTAATCGCCTGACAAAAGTACAAAAGGATGGTATGACTGCTGAATATATCTATGGCGTTGACAATATGCGTAAAAGCAAGACGGTGAATGGCGAAACGGAAAAGTATATTTGGGATGGCGCGAATATAGTCGGTATTACTGATAATGAGGGTGTAATAACAAACAGATACTACCGAGGTGTAGGCTTAATCGCATCAAAAGAGAATGATGTATTGAGTTATTATCAAACCAACGACCACGGCGATGTATCGGCTTGGGGTGGAGTATCATACAATTATGATGCGTTTGGTAATCAAAAAGACCAAAGTGATGATGGCAATCCGTTTAGATTTTGCGGAGAATATGCCGACGTTGAGAGCGGACTGATTTATCTCCGAAATCGGTATTATGACCCACAATTGGGACGGTTTATCAATGAAGACCCGATTAGGGATGGGCTTAATTGGTATGTTTATTGTGAAAATAATCCTGTTATGTTTGTTGACCCAACGGGATTACATTACGAGGATGTTATAGCTGATTTAAGCACAATAGTAAGCGCCAAAGCACGAATGTTGTCTGCCCCAAGGTACAGCACCGAGTATAGGCTTGCATACCAAAACGCTATGCAAGCAAAAGAAAGTATAAGTAACGATGTAATATACATTGAAAATCTCGACGGGTTACGGTCGGTTTTGTCACCAATTGTAGAGGGTGATAACAACTCATTGGAAAGTTTAAAGGGCGCTAGAAGTAGCGTTGAAACAGCGCTGAATGACTATAACAGAGGGCGGATTATAGATGATATTGTTACAACTGGGTTGTTGACAGCTGGTGGAGCTGTTGCTATAAAAGCGGGAGTAGGAGCTTTAGCGGGGAAAATTGCTACAAAGGTAGCACCTGCTGCTTCTGTGGGATTTCCAACATTTAATAAGCTTAAAGAATATCTAGGTAGCCCGGGAAGTGGTAATCATTGGCACCACATAGTTGAACAATGCCAAATTGTGAAATCAGGATTTTCGGAATTTACTATTCATGCGACCAATAATATATACGCTGTTAATGCTGACATACATGCTAAAATAACAGGATATTATGGCTCCATACAATCTTTTACAGATGGTATGAAGGTTAGAGATTGGTTAGCGGGGCAAAGCTTTGAAGCACAATATCAATTTGGAATAAATGTTTTAAAACAGTTTGGGGTTATAAAATAATGAAAGAAGAGTTTTTATATAATTCAAATAAATTTTATGAATACCATAATAATAATCAAATAGACAATGCAAATGAACATGCAAAGAGAATGAATTTAATCTTAAAAGATATTGTTAATGAAGATTCATTTGACACTTTTTGTGATGATATTTTACTGTCCCAAAATTCAATTGCGATAATTTGGGTTTGTGGGTTATGTATCGATTATAACTATAGACGAGATGATGCCATTGAGATTCTAAAAGAGTTATCTTATAATGAAGATGAAATAATTTCTCGTGATGCAAGTATGTTATTGTTTGTGAAACTAAGGGAATAACATTGTCGTTTGGGGACGTACATTTTTGGGAATATTGGGGACGGGGAATATTGGGGACGTGCCTGATTTTGCACATTTTAATTGACTAATCAAAACAAATATGGTATAATTCGGTAAAGGGAAGTGATAAAGGTGAGTAGACCGCCACGAGTTCTCAGCGAAACCGGATTATACCATATTATTTTTAGAGGCCTTAATCGACAGAATTTATTTGAAGAAGACGAAGACTATATAAAACTGCTTGAAATAATAAATGACGTAAAAAATATATTTGAAATACAGATATACGCTTATTGTCTAATGACAAATCACGTACACTTGTTTTTAAGAGAAAAGGAGTCGGGAGATATTAAGACAATAATGCATAAGTTGCTGACTCGGTATGTCATGTGGTACAACCGAAAATATCAGCGTAGTGGAAGCTTGATAGGAAATCGTTATAAGAGCGAGCCTATAGAAGACGAAACATATTATCTCACTTTGATGAGGTATATACATCAGAATCCTGTGAAAGCAGGTATGGTTGATAAACCGGAAGAGTATATCTGGAGTAGTTATAATGATTACATAAACTTAAAAAATGAATTAACAGATATAGAATTTGGTTTATCGATTTTGTCAGGGAATGAAGAGCAGGCATTAAAAGAATTCAAAGAATTTCATGAAACCATGGAAGATACTGATTTTTCAATATCAAACACAAAAAAACTTACGGACGAACAATTAAAACGAAGAATTATAAAAATAACTGGCGGAATTAGACCGGATGAAATAGCACTAAGAGCAAAGGCGGACAGAGACTATATAATTACATTGTTAAGGAATGAAGGGTTTACGATAGGACAATTAGAAAGAGTCACGGGAATATCACGAGGTATTATAACAAGGGCAAACGTGCAAAAATAGGCACGTCCCCAATATTAATATTCAAGTTTAAAGGGACAGTTCGACCGAACTGTCCCTTTTGACTTATAGTGTTAGTATGTGCCAAAAAATGTACGTCCCCAAATGGCTCATTTGATATTCAATCGCTGTCTATTTCTGTTTTCATTCAACATCAACCATTCTTGAATAAGATTATAATCTTCATCTTCTATCAACTTTAGTAAGCTTTGCTTTTCAGAAATCTTTTTCTTCATTTTTTGAATATATTCTTGGGTGATTTTTTCTCCTAACATCTCCCTGTTTCTTTCAAAAACATATTCACTATGCGCGATTATATTTATAACATGTTGTTTACCATAAAGATACTGTTTATTTTTTAAAGCCATAATCATCTTTGGGTATTCATTATAAAAAACAGCTCCATCAACATCAAATACTTTTAATGCTTCGTATGCGTCAATACAATTTGTAGCTTTTTGAAAGAATGGCATTAAATATTTTTCCATATAATAGAGCATCTGCCCTATGCAAATATTTATACTATTTTCATCTTTAGTTATATAGGAAAACCAATCTGCGCTGTTTTCAAATCTTTTTAAATGTGTTGCTCCACACGTTGATTTATCTATTTTATACTCTTGTGATAATGGTAAAACACAAAACTCTACAGTTGCATCGGTTTGGTAATGTGAACGGTGAAGACAGAAACTTTGAAAAACATCATTGACAACCCTATAATGATAATTACGATATGTTTTAAATCCATATTCATTGAATTCTTCTTTGCATCGTTTTTTGTATTCTTTCAAAAAATAATCCATAATTTCTCCTATTGTATCGTTTGAAGTCTAATCTTATTTAAAGAAAATAACGACATAAAGGCACCGAGTACGGTCATTTCCTTTTCAATGGCATAAGCCTTCACAGTATCCCAATTTGTTATTTTATAGTAATCGTAAGCTATAACACCATCACCAGCATACCTATATGAAATGTAATATGCATCTATATTTATGTTTTGAACAAAGCTACCCGGTGCTATCTCACCACCTACATACAAATCCGTATCTGAGTGGTCTTTCCATTCATTAGCAACATATTTTTGTACCTGTGTAACACCTTTTGCAATTTGATTGGGTTTATCTCTCTTAACATCCCATACAGCACCATCATTACTGATAAGATCTGCACGTCCCCAACCAAAATCATAATATATTGTTTGTTCAGTATTCAAATCATATATCGAAGCTACTTTTTTCACAACGAGATTGTGAATTTGTCCTGGATATGCGAGCATCCCCGTAGAATCAATATATTTTAAAGGATTATTCATACAATAAACATACAAGTTACTGCTTTGCATTATTGCATTTATGTCAGGAATTTTTGTTTCTCCGTCCTTATACTCTTTATCCCCATAAACCATATTGTTAGTATTCCAATATGGGTCTTCATTGATAAACCGTCCCAATTGTGGGTCATAATACCGATTTCGGAGATAAATCAGTCCGCTCTCAACGTCGGCATATTCTCCTGAGTATCATAACGTGTGCTGTAATTGATTTTACGGCATTTCACCTACATAGAGAAAGTGTATTTTAATTTTAACTTCCCTTTTTCCTGCAATTATTTCCTCGCTTATTAATATTGTATCTATAAGGTCTGTCAAAATATCTCGGTTCAGGTCGGATATGTTGCAATATTTTTTTATTGTATTTATCCATTTTACGGAATCGGAAGTATAGTTTTTTATTGACTGCATTCGGTCACTTGCTGATTTAAGGTTGGATTCCACTTCTAATTGTTCAGCCTCGTATTCACTTAAAAGCGTGGAGAAAACTTTATCGGATATTTTTTGGTTTACGTTATCTTCGTAAAGTTGTTTCATTAAAATTTTTATTTCGTTATTACGTGAAGTCAGGGATGATAAGCGTGAGTTTAAAGAAGCTAACTCGTCTTTATAACGAGACTCTAACAGCGCTTCAAGTTCGCTGCGTTTTCTTTTTGCCATAGTGGCATATTTTTTTATTTCGCTAACAACATACTGCTTAAGTTCGTCTTTTCGTATATAATGGCTGCTACATTTTTCGTTGCCGTATCTTCTGTATTGGGCACATGAATAGTATTCAACCATATGTGATGCGGAAAAAGAAACAGCATAACCGCATTCGTTACAGTTCAGAAACCCGGAAAAAAGGTGAGGTTTTTGACTGCGATTTACTTTGTGGTGTTCAGCAATAATCTGTTGAACTTTTTCCCAAGTATCGAGTGAGACAATTGGTTCGTGAGTGTTGGGCGTTATTAACCAATCATCTTTGGGTTTTCGCTTTGATGGGGAGCGTTTAAACTGAGAGCAATCATATAATCCTTGCACCATATCACCGACATATATGCGGTTTTTTAATATAGTAAGTATTGCTGCTGCGCCCCATTCTTTTTGATAGTTGGGTTGTTGACCCAAACGCATTTTCCTGTATTCAAGAGGCGGAAGAATTTTGTCACGGTTTAGACTTTTTGCTATTTTTACGCTGCCTATACCGGAAAGCGCCATTTCAAAGATATTTTTTACTATTGGAGCTGAAAACTCATCAATAATAAGCTTATTTTTGTTATCTGGATTTTTCTTATATCCATAAGGTGCGTAATTGCTTAAAAATTCGCCTTTTTCTTTTCTGGTCTTCACCGCTGAACGAATCTTTTTTGAGATATCCTTAGCGTACATTTCGTTAAGGATGTTTTTGAAGGGGGCAATATCGTTGTTGTTATTCAGGGTATCAATACCATCGTCAAGGGCTATAAAACGCACATTTTTGGCGGGGAAAAATATTTCGGTATAGTGACCGGTAAGTATGTAATTTCTGCCAAGTCGAGACAGGTCTTTTACCAAAACGGTGTTAATCTTCCCATTCTCTATATCAACGAGAAGTCTTTGGAATTCGGGACGGTTGAAGTTAGTTCCGCTCCAACCATCGTCTATGTAATAGTCGTGGATAAGCCAATGATGTTCTTTAGCATATTTTTCAAGCATTATTTTTTGGGTCAAAATACTTGAACTTTCTGCATTTGCTGCAATATCGTCTTTGGATAGCCTGCAGTAGATTGCGACAAGGCATTTGTTTGTGTTGTTCATTTAAATTCCTCTTGAACATTATAATTATTGTCGAGGAAACGGCGAAACGCCGTTTTTAGCGGAACAAGTTCCGCAACTATCAAGCAATGGGCTTGAAAGCCTCACATAATTGCAATAATGTCGGTCTATGAAAACAGAGTTTTCATAGGGGTTTGCGATATGGCGCAAACAAAAACGCATATGCGTTTTACCGACTATTATTATAACACAATACAAATAAAGTTGCAACAATGAGTTTGGTGGGTTATTCTCCAATGCAATCAAGACAGGGGGTGTAGCCCTTGGATATAGCCTTGTCTATTGTCATTTGGGTTGTATTTGTTTTATATTTTACGTGTTTGCAAAAGTCTCTGTGGTAGCGTATGCCCGTGGTTGTAACATAGTAGGGTTGGGTTAAAGCTGTGGATTGATGTATTGAAAATACAGCTTTAACCTGAGGTGTGTTTGTTATGCAGATACCGCCGGCGGCAAGAAGAAGTAACACAAAAATCAGAATACAGACAAGCTTTCGCCTTAAAAATATTGAGATTATTTTTGTCAGCAGAGACGGGTGTTCAAGGTAATGAGCAAATTCGTTTGCGAAGGCTTCTTGCTCGATTTTGGAGTATATGTGATTTGGTGCATCAAGGCGTTTGTCACATATATGGCCAAGCTCGTGGCAGAGAAGCGTTATCTTTTCGGATTCCTTTAAATCAGAATTAATAAAAAGGAATTTTATGTTGCCGTCCACATAGACAAAGCTATTTTCTGTGGAAATTCTGTATTCAAGCCTGAGAGTTTGGATTAATTCATTGACCTCAGATGTGTTGTTGTATTTGTTATATTCAATTATTGTAAAACCGTTGTTTTGGATAAGTTCTTCCAAAGTTTTAAGGCTCGGTGCTACACTCAATCGGTTTTTACGCATTAGTTTTTGAGAAAGTTTTTTGGGAGAATCAGTCATTGTTTGTTTTGTCCTTTATCTTTTGCGCAAGGGTAAGAATGAGTTTTTCCTCATCGGTAAGGGGAGTATCGGAAGTAAGGCTGCCGTAAGCTGCGATGGTGGGCGCTGCTTGTGTTGCTGTGATTCTTCGATACTCGGTTTCGGCAACGGAGCAGACGGTATGTTTGCCCAAATCATCCAATACGGTATATTTTTCGATAAGCTCGGTTAGTTGTTTGTCGTTAACAACCGGTATATTGTTTGCGTGTGATATGTCAAGGGTGTCGAAAATTTTCATTACCATATTATAATTTGATGCACCAACGCCGTTTTTGAGAATAAAGTTTACAGTTGTTCGGGGGATGCCGATATATTGTGCAAAGTTTTCAATGGTTTTGAATTTTTCTTTGATTCTTTTTCTTATAAGCTCTTTGTATAAATCCATTTTTATCACCTCTGTTTGTATTATATAGTATATAAAAGAACATGTCAAGACGGTGTGATGAATAAAGAGTTAATTTATCATATAATATTTATAGGCAAGATGTTGACCATACAAAAGCGGCTGATTTATCAAAAATCAGTCGCTTTTATATCTCCCAACCTCTTGCGCGCCAAGGGGTTCCAACTGTTGCCAGTATTTCGACATCCCATTGGATTGTGAAGTGGCCGGTGTCACGCATTGCGCCGACAACTGCATTGTTGTAGTCGCCATAGGGGGCACGGAAGAGGTTGGGTTTTATGCCGGTTATTTTTTCGATTTTTTGGTCGCAGCTCTGGACTTCTTCTTTCATTTTTTCTGTTGTAAGCTGGGTCATATGGGGATGGGTGTCTGAATGATTCATAATTTCGTGACCTGCGTCGGATAGTTGTTTTACCGATTCGGGGAATTTATCAACCCAACCGCCAACCACAAAAAATGTGGTTTTAACATTATATTTATTCATTATTTCGATTAACTGTCCGGTGTCTTCGTTGCCCCAGGCGGCATCAAAACTCATTGCAACAACCTTGTCATCTTCGGCTTTTTGAACGCAGTAGATGGGCAAATCTCGTTTCCCACCCGATACAGGCAGTACATCACTTTTTCCTATGTAAACCAGAGAAAATGCAAGCAGGACAACAAGCGAAAGCATTATTCCCGTGCGTTTGGTTATTACGAAAATCTTCATATTGTCAAATCCTTTCAAAATAATTCCTTTGATTAAATATATTCATTCAAATATGATTTAGACTAAATTGGAGAAAAGTTGATATAATGAGAATCATAAATGCAATAACACAAAGCTGTGTGCGATTGACAAGACTGGTAAAATAAGATATACTGGACGTATTGATTTGTCAAAGGAGCGACAGAAAATGGATATAAAAAAACTTGCACTTGAGAAGCATTATGACTGGAAGGGCAAAATTGAGGTTGTGTCACGGACTAAGGTGGAGAATAGCCTGGATTTATCCACGGCTTACACTCCCGGAGTGGCTGAGCCGTGTCTTGTTATAAAGGATGACAAAGATAAGTCTTACGAGCTTACACGCCGGCATAATTTGGTTGCGGTAATTACTGACGGCTCGGCGGTTCTTGGACTTGGGGACATTGGCCCTGAGGCAGGTATGCCTGTTATGGAGGGCAAGTGTGTTTTATTTAAGGAGTTTGCTGATGTTGATGCGTTCCCCCTTTGCATAAAGACCAAGGATGTGGAAGAGCTGGTGCAGACCATATATAACATTTCAGGCTCGTTTGGTGGAATAAATCTTGAGGATATTGCAGCGCCCCGTTGCTTTGAGGTTGAACGAAGACTCAAGGAGATGTGTGATATTCCGGTGTTCCACGATGACCAGCACGGAACGGCGATTGTTGTTGCGGCGGCGCTTCTTAACGCTTTGCGTGTAGTTAACAAAAAGATTGACGAGATTAAGCTTGTTATAAACGGGGCAGGCAGTGCAGGCACGGCTATTGCAAATCATTTGCTACGGCTGGGAGTGAAAAATCTTATTCTTTGTGATAAGTGTGGTATAATTTGTGAAGGAATGGACGGACTCAGCGAGGCACATGCGGAAATGAGCCGGAAAACCAATCCTGAGAAGATGATGGGAAGTCTTTCGGATGCACTTTGCGGCGCTGATGTGTTCATTGGTGTTTCCGCTCCTAATATTGTTTCGGCTGAAAATATTAAGTCAATGGCAGAGGGTGCGATTGTGTTCCCGATGGCAAATCCTGTGCCGGAGATTATGCCCGATTTAGCTCTTGAGGCAGGTGCGGCTGTTGTGGGAACGGGCCGGTCTGATTTCGCCAATCAGATAAACAATGTTTTGGCTTTTCCCGGAATATTCCGAGGTGCGCTTGATGTGAGGGCTTCGGACATAAATGAGAAAATGAAGATGGCGGCATCCTATGCGATTGCCGGACTTGTTGCGGATGATGAGCTGAGTTCGGAGTACATAATTCCCAAGGCCTTTGACCCGAGAGTGGGCAAGGCGGTTGCCGAGGCGGTGGCTAAGGCGGCGGTTGAGTCAGGAGTTGCAAGAATTTAGAATTAAAAAGCAGGACAGTTCTTTATGAACTGTCCTGCTCAGCGTGTCGCTAAACTCGACACGCTGAGCAGATGCCGAAAAACGCCCGTATATTTTGTGAAATTGTTTTCGTCGGCGTACTGGTGTACGGTAGAGAACAATTTCGCAAAAAGCAAGCAATGGTGCGGTTTTCTCGATGAGAACCGCACCATTTTTTTGTTTTTCGGTATGTCGTAAATGCCATACCCTACGTTTATTTTGTTTTAAGTTGCTTGCGATAGACCAAGTTTTTCGACAGTTTGAAGCATAGGGGGATAATTAGAAACCAAAATAATTTCTTGCGTTTTTGTAGCAGACACCCTCGACAATTACTTTGAGTGAGTCAAGGTCGTCAGGATATTCGCCTTCCTCGACCCAGCGGCCGATGAGATTGCAGAATATGCGCCTGAAATACTCATGGCGTGGATATGAAACAAAGCTTCGGGAGTCGGTGAGCATTCCTATAAAATTACCCAAAATACCCAGGTTGGCAAGGGCTTTCATTTGTTCCTCCATACCGTCACGGTTGTCGTTGAACCACCATCCTGAACCGAATTGAATTTTACCGGCAATGGGGCCCTTCTGGAAGTTACCCAGCATTGTTCCCAAAACATAGTTGTCCTTGGGGTTCAGGGTGTAAAGAATGGTTTTTGGCAATATATTGCTTTTGTTCAGATAATTCATAAATGCAGAGAGCTTTTCGGCAATACAGAGGTCATTTATTGAGTCGAAGCCGGTGTCAGGCCCCAATGATTTAAACATTTTGCTGTTGTTATTGCGGAGGGCACCGATATGTAACTGCATTGCCCAGTTTAAGGCTGTATAATGTTTTGCACATTCTGCCATAATTGCAGTTTTGAAGGTGTCGATTTCCTCAATTGTAAGGTCGCATCCATTGAGCTTTTTCTCAAACACGGCCTTTGCGTCACCGAGTGCAAAGGGGACATATTCGAGAGCGTGGTCTGACAGGCGGCAACCGTTTTCGTGGAAAAGGTTTATTTTATCGCCTACCCAATTAATTATTTTTTCAAAGCTGTCAAGCCCATTTGTTTTGATGTAGGGCAGAAATTCTGGTTTTTCGATATTAACAAGCTTGTCGGGGCGGAAGGTGGGAAGAATTGAAGTTTTAAAACCTTCGTCCTTCAGTTGCCTGTGGTATCTCAAATCATCGGCCGGGTCATCGGTGGTGCAGATGATTTCGACATTTGAGCGTTTGATTAAGTTCTTTGCCGAGTAGTCGTCACGGGAAAGGAGCTCGTTGCATTTGTCCCAGATTTCTTTTGCGGTTGACTCGCAAAGAGGGGTGTCAATGTTGAAGTATCGCTTCAACTCAAGGCTTGTCCAGTGGTAGATGGGATTTCCGATGAGCAACGGGAAGGTTCGTGCAAAGCAGAGCCATTTCTCATACTCGTTGCCGTTTCCGGTAATCATTTCTTCGTCAATGCCGTTGGAGCGCATCTGACGCCACTTGTAATGGTCGCCGCCAAGAAACAAATCATAGGCGTTTTTGAATTTATAGTCTTCGGCAATCATTTGTGGTGAAAGATGACAATGATAGTCGATGATTGGTAAGTCCTTTGCAAATTCTGTATAGAGTTTTTGCGCGGTTTTGTTTTTTAACATAAAGTTATCGTTAATAATTCCCATATGAAAATCTCCTTTTGTGTATTGATAAGGTGTGTAAGATTTTTCGCCTGCGGCTTAGAATGACAAAGAATAGCAGTAGAGAATGGTTATTCCTCGCTGAACAGTTTTTTAACTTCGTTAAAGGCGAGCTTTGGTCTGCGATAAAGGTCTACTACGCCTTTATTGTTCTGAGTTTTGGGGCGATTGCCGTAGAGACGCTGTTCGTCTACCCGACAGTCGGCAAACAGCCAGATGAAAAGTCCGGTCAGTTTGTCGTTATTCAGGTATGCTCTGATATTGCTTGTGAGAATTTCCGCCTGGCGTTCCTCGCTCCATTTAACCTTTGTTATGTCACGATAGCCATAAATACCGCCGGCACCAAATTCGCTGATAATCATTGGCTTATTCTTGCCGTCAGTTTCATTTTGAATCCATTTGTGAAGCTTGTCGAGTTCTTCTTTTTCGTCCAGATTGAAGTACCAACCATTGTAAATGTTATAGGAGACAATATCAGGGTAGCTGAGGGTTTTGTCGGTGTAGTATTTGTTTGATGCAGATGTGGTGGGGCGTGAGGGGTCAAGCGCTTTTATCTGTTCGTACTGTCTGTGGTATATCTCTGCGCCCTCCGGCGTGTCAGCTGCACATTCGTTCAGAATTCCCCAGATGACAATGGAGGGGTGGTTGAAGTGGTTTTCAATCATTTCGTCAATACAGACTTTGCATTGCCTTTCAAAGTTGGGGTTTTGCATCTGGCTTAGCTCGTGACCTCTGGCGTGGTTTTCCTCCCACACGAAAATTCCACGTTCGTCGCACATATCCAGAAATCTTTCGTCGTTGGGATAATGGCTTGTTCGTACGGCATTTGCCCCCAGCTCCTCGAATAAGTCAAGGTCAAAGGATAAAAGCTGCGGAGGGATTGCACAGCCTACTGTGGCATAGTCTTCGTGTCGGTTGAGACCTTTCAGAAATACCGGTTCGCCGTTAACCATAAGATGGGTTTTGTCAAAGGTGACTGTTCGGAAACCGACTCTTTCAATCAGGTCATCGCCATCGATTTCAGCTTTTAACAGGTAGAGGTTAGGGGTTTTATTGCTCCAAGCCTGTGCGTCGGGGTAGTTTTGTTCAAACATATAGCACTTTTCGGCGTTTGCCGGAACGATAACGCATTCCTTGTGGTTTATACCTGCAAGATTTGTTTTCAGGGTTACTGTTTTTTCGGTATCCGAAAGGTTTGAAAGGCAAACCTCGGTTTTGCCGCTCCACACGCCGTTTGTATATTTGGGGGTAAAGTGGATGTATCTGATATAGACGTCGGGGATATATTCCATTGTTATGGGACGGATAATTCCGCCGTAGGTATAGTAGTCATTTGGAATATGCAATGCCGAAGCTTCACTGAAACGGTTGTCAACTTCGATTGTCAGTTCGTGTTCACCGGCTGAGACGTTTTTAAGGACTAGCGAAAACGGGGTAAAGGCATTGTAGTGATTACCGATTTTTTCACCGTCAAAATACACATCTGCGGTGTGACTGATGCCCTTGAACTCAAGGCGGATGTTACTGTTTTCCATTATGGTTACTGTTCGGCTGTATGTGCCTTTGCCTTGGTGAGTTGTAAAGTGGGGATGCTGTTCCCAGCATGCTGGGACGGGCATTTTATAGGTTTTGTCAAAACCATCCATTTTAAAATTCCATACACCGTCCAGACTTTTTTCGTTACGGATAATATGTGTATCAAAGCTTCTGTTCATAATGACCATTCCTTTGCATAAATTTGGTGTTTAAAAATAACTGAAAAATAATTTAAAGAACAACTCCGTCCTTGAAAATTGATATTTCACGATAATTATTTTTTTCGTTGTGGGTTTCGGTGCCTGACGCAACAGAGGTTATGTAGTCAAATAATTCATCAGTCAGGTCGTTGCCGGTGAGGGTGGGAGACGCATCAAAGTCGATCCAGTTTTTCTTTTTATCTGCTAAAGCTTTGTTGGTGGAGATTTTGACTGTTGGTACGGGTCCGCCTACGGGAGTTCCTCTGCCGGTGGTAAATAGTATAAGGTGTACCCCTGCTGCAGTAAGGTTGGTTATGGCAACTATATCGTTGCCCGGGCCGTCAAGGAGAGAAAGACCGTTTTGGGTGAGCCTATCACCTATTTTGAGTACATCGACAATCTCGCTTTTACCGCCTTTTTGGATACAGCCGAGGGATTTTTCTTCCAGCGTAGTGATGCCGCCGTCTTTGTTGCCGGGTGAAGGGTTTTCGTATATCACCTGATTGTGACGGGTGAAGTAGTCTTTAAAGTCGTTGATAAGTTCAACGGTTTTGTCAAAGACTTTGCGATTTACGCCGCGCTTCATCAAAAGGTGTTCTGCACCAAACATTTCGGGGACTTCGGTAAGCACACAGCTACCGCCGAGAGAAATCAGTTTATCGGAAAATCTGCCGACAAGGGGGTTTGCGGTTATACCGCTTAACCCGTCGCTACCGCCGCATTTGAGTCCCACACGAAGCCGCGAGATAGAAACCGGGGTGGGCTTAAAGGTTTTTGCGTAGGACTTCAGTTTGTCAATCAGGGCAACACCTTCGGCGATTTCGTCCTCGCAGTCCTGACAGTTCAGAAACTTAACCCGGTTTGGGTTGTATTCGCCCAAAAACTTCTTAAATTCAGGGATATTGTTGTTTTCACAGCCAAGACCCAGAACCAAAACACCGCCGGCGTTGGGGTGGTTGACAAGTCCACGGAGTATACTTTGCGTATATTTGTGGTCAGCACCCAACTGGGAGCAGCCAAAGGGGTGTTCAAAGCAATATGCGCCGGTCATTTCTGCAAGTTTTTTTGCCACCTTGTTGACACAACCCACGGTGGTAATTATCCATATCTCGTTGCGAATTCCCACATCCCCGTTTTCTCGGATATAGCCCATAAAGGTTTTATTCGTTTTTTCTCTTTTGATGGGTGTAAAGTCGGGAGTGTAGGTATATTCAAGAATGCTGTACAGATTGGTTTTTATATTGTGGGTGTGGACGTGGTCGCCCTTTTTTATATCCTCGGTTGCATAACCTATGGGGTTGCCATACTTAATGATGTTTTCTCCTGCGCAGATATTGCGTATGGCGTATTTGTGGCCGTTTTCCAAATTTACTTCCACATTGTCCAGCTTATTTATTAACATATTTTTCAACCTCATCTGAAAGCTTGCTTAAATCCTCACCCCACAATTTTTCATTGGCAAGAATTGTTTTAACGTCTGAGTTTTTCATAAATTCACAAATTTCCTTATCGTCGTTGGGTATATCGGTTTTGTAGAACTCGATAAGCTTTGCAAAGGAAAACAGCAGGTGCTGAGGAAATTTATTATAGCGTTTTATGTATTCGAGAATTGAGGGAAGAACCCTTACCTTGAATTTGCTGACCGAATTAAGTGAGATAGATGAGCAAAGATGCTTGATGTAGGGGTTACGAAATCTTTCAAAAACATCATTTGCGTAGGATAAAAGCTCTTCCTCGGGGAGGTCGAGAGTAGGGTTAATTTCCTCGAAAACACAGGCTTTGACAAAATCAAAGAGCTCCGTGTTGTCCATACAATCCTTGACAGTTTCCACGCCTTTCAGCATTGCATAGGGTATCATTGAGGTGTGTGCGCCGTTGAGTATACGAACCTTTCGGGTACGGTAGTTTTCGAGGCTTTCGGTGAATATTATATTGAGACCGGTTTTGTCCAGGGGAAGCTCGCTTGTGATGCTTTCAGGACCCTCGATAACCCAGAGGTGGAACAACTCGCTGGTATTAAGCATATTGTCCTCGTAGCCGAGATTAATTTCCTCATCTTTTGGGTAGCCGGTTACAATGCGGTCAACCAAGGTATTGCAGAATATATTTTTTGCTTCAAGCCAGTTTTTAAATTCGCAGCCCAGCTGCCAGTCATCAGCATATTTTGAGATTATTTCTTTTAGTGTGCTGCCGTTTTTGTCAATAAGTTCGCAGGGGAGAAAGATAAATCCGTCAAGCCCGAGCAAAAAACGTTTGTGGAGAAGTGCGGTAACTTTGGCGGGGAAGGATTTGGGCGGCGTATCGGTCAATTTGTCCGTCTCAATATATTCAATTCCTGCTTCGGTGGTATTGGAAAAAATAAATCTGAGGTCGGGGTTTTCGGCAAGGGCAAGGTAACTGTTCCAGTTGTCATATGGTTTTACACATCTGGAAATTACATCAATAACCTTGTTTTCCACGGTGGGAGTGCCGTTTTGCATACCTCGCATAATATGGGTGTAGGTGCAGTTTTGTTCTTCCAGCTTGTCGCAAAGACCTGTGGCTATGGGCTGGACAACCACAACGCTGCCGTTAAAGTCTGTTTTTTCGTTGGTAATCTGAAGTATCCAGTCGACAAAGCCACGCAAAAAGCCGCCTTCACCAAACTGAATAGCTCTTTCGGGTCTGTTTTTTTTGCTGAGCAATTCTATCGCCTCCGTATATTTATTATATCTTCATATTAAAACAAATTTATTTTGATTTCCTTGAAAATATTGCTTGATTTAATAAAAAATACAAAAATTTTGTTGACATATAGCGGAGATTGGGCTAAACTGAAAAAGGTGATTTGTATGGCGGTATTCAGTAACGAAAATTCATGTTTCTTTGAACGGAAAAGACATATCAAGCCTATGACCATGCCGAGCGCTCATTATCACGATACGCACGAGTTGTATTTTTTGGAAAAGGGACAGACTAAGTATTTTATCGGTAATGAGATTTATATGCTTCAGCCGGGAGATATGGTGTTTATACCTAAATTTGTGTTTCATAAAACTGATAACGGTCAAAATCGGGTTGAAAGACTGAGGTTTTCCTTTGATGACAATTTTGCGGGCAGCGATTGTCAAAGGTATATTGACGAGTTGAAGGAGAAGAGATTTATCAGAATACCTGAGGCACGACTTGATGACTTTAAAAGTATTATTGAAAGGTTAGAGAAAGAGAATGTTCAAAAGAAAAAGGGCTATGAGGATATGCAGAGCCTTTGTTTTATGCAGATGCTTATTTTGATTTCACGGTACTGCACGGCGTCAGGGACTAATTTAGGCAAGACCGAACAGACAGCGCAAAGTATTGCCAAGTATATAAGCGAAAATTTCAGTAGTGACTTGAGTCTTGAGGTACTTGCAGAAAAGTATTCAATGAGTCCGTGTCACTTATCAAGAATGTTCAAAAAGGCTGTCGGGATAAGCCTTTGCGAGTATATAAATATATCGAGGATTACTGCGGCTGAAAGATTGCTCCGCAATATGGATATGACGGTAACGCAGATTGCAACCGAGTGCGGCTTTAATGACAGCAACTATTTTGCGACGGTTTTTAAGCGGCTTAAAGGGGTTACACCCAAAAAATATTCGTTGGAGAGAAGAGGATGAAAAACACCCTTGCAAACAATCGTTTGCAAGGGTGCTGCTATTTGTAAAGTGTTTTTTCTAAGATTTTTCACTGTGCTCAGAATGACATAAGGGAGTCAAAGTGACAAGCGGAAATGTTGGGGTTAGCAGTCTTTAAATCTCAGGAAAATTTTTAATGTTTTGCTTTCGCCGGGGGCAAGGAATTTGAGAATTTCCTTTTCGCGCATTATATTTCTGCCGTCGGGGTAGCAGTTGGCAGGTTCTAAGCCCAGAACATATTCGTATTCGCCCATCATTTTCCATTCGGTGAAGCAATCGAGGGTGCTCTGGTCAAAGGTCATTTCCAGCTCTGCGCCGATTTCGGGGTTTTTAAGGGAGATGTATGGGTCGGTATCAAATGTGTGATAGTAGCATTGCTCTACAAAATCGTCGGTGGGAACAAGCATTTTGTCCCAAGTGTCGATATCTTCGGCTGCGTGGTCATCTCTTGGCTCGACTTTGACGGATGAGATTGTGAGAATAGATTTTTCGCTGAGCAGAGGATAACCCATATTGCAATGATACATAAGCATAAACGGGGTTTCACGACAGCTAATGTTTGTGATTTTGTCGGTTATGGTAAGGGTGTTTTCGTGAAGTCCGCAAAGATATTCACGTTCAAAAAGGAATTGGTGTCCCCCCAGCGAGCCGTCACGCATTGTGGCGGTAATTTTTATATATTTATCGTCTGTCGAATATGAAAAACTTTCACAGGGGATATGCGAGATATTGCCGTGAAGGGGGAGTTCTTCGCCACAGTCCGTGCAAGGCTCGCCAACAGCGGTAAGTCCGCAAGTAGTGAGAAAACCGGTGGTGAATGATTTTAAAAATCCGTCACCTTTATTGTCATAGTACTGGGGTGCGACAAGACCGCAAGGGGCAATGTATGCCATACTGTTGCCTTTGTAGAAAAGGTAGGGGATATCTGCGCATCTGTCCAGAGATACTGTGAAGTCGAGGCCTTTGCCGTTGCGAACCTCCAAAAGGCGCATTCCGTCGGCTTTGCCACCGACCATTCGGGTTTCGCGCACACCACAGATTTGTGATGGGTGGCCTATATATTTGTTCATCATATTTAATCACTCCAAATATCAGTATATATTTATATTAACAAAAAGTGGGAAGAATTTCAATGGGAAATTGAAAAACTGTTGACACGGGCAGAGGAGTGGGATATAATTTATGTAATGATGTTTGGAGGAGATTGCAATGCTTCAAATTGAAAAAATCCTTGATATTGTAAAAAGCCTTGAACCAAAGCTCATCGAAGAACGCCGCAGATTTCACGAAAACGCCGAGCTTTCGGGTGTTGAATTTGAGACAATGGTGTACATACTGGACGAGATGACCAAGCTTGGACTTGAGCCGGTGTGGATAAGGGAGCCTGTTTCGGCATATTTTGTGTTTGATACCGGGAAGCCGGGCAAAACTCTGGCGCTCCGTGCGGATATTGATGCTTTGCCAATTGATGAAGATGAGTATAATCTTAAGCAGAAAAAGGCGGTTGTTTCAAAAAATGCAGGGGCATGTCACGCCTGCGGCCACGATGGACACGCGGCAATGCTGATGTCAATTGCCCGTGCGGTTGTTGCGAACAAGGACGAGCTTTGCGGCAGGTTTATATTCTTTTTTGAATCGGCAGAGGAGGGGGAAGCGGAGTTTGACTGCGCTGAGCTGTTTTGCGATGTGTTGAAAACGCTCAAGCCCGATGCGGTTTGGGGTATGCATATATGCGGATTTATGGATTGCGGAAAGATTTCTGTTCAGGCGGGGCCGAGAATGGCATCGCCCGGTTGTTTTGAAATCAAAATTATTGGTCGTGGAGGACACGGATCAAAACCATACCAGTCAATCAATCCCTTGAACACTGCGGCAGAACTTGTGACAAAACTGCAGACTATTATTTCTACCAAAATCCCAACGGACGAGATTGCGACTCTTGCGGTTACGGCAATTAATGGTGGGGACACATGGAATATTATTCCCGATACCTGTACTGTTCTTGGCAACTTCCGTTGTTGCAGTCAGAAGATATATAATCTGATTGGAGAACAGATACGATTGATTACAGAATCGGTATGTGCGGCAAACAGCTGTTCGTTTGAATATATAAAAATGCCGAATGGTGAAGTTATCAGACCGGTTGTGAATGATCCGGAAATTTCTGCGATTGCGGAGGCGGCACTTGATAAAATTCTTCCCGGGGCAAGAATTCAGGAGCCTATCTGGATGGGCTCTGAGTCGTTTGGCTCGTATCAGAGAGTTGTGCCCGGGGTATTTGCTTTTATTGGTGTGAGAAACGAGGAGCTGGGCAGCGGAGCGGCACATCACAATGCAAAGTTTGACATGGATGAGCGTGGTCTTGCTCTTGGCGTTGCGACAACACTTCAGTTTGTTTCGGATTTTATGGGGTAGGGGTGCAATCACTTGCGAAATATGCCTCAATATGTGCGTCCACGAATGATCTTATATCATTAAATTTACCAAGACAATAGAACCGTCCCTCTGTGTTTGCCCACCCCTGTGTTTAGTCAGTTGCTTTCAGAGCCAAGTGTAGGGTTAAAAAACCTACACTTGGTTTTTGTATAGCGAAAACCACGCAATAGTTTGAACGTTAGAAAGTATTGAATTTAAAAATATTGTATGATATAGTATTTTATATCAAAACAAGAATAGGAGTTTAATGCAAATGATAGAGTTTGAATACTTAGTCGAGGATATGGAGCTTGTCGAAGACTGGATCGGTATGAATGAGTTGGGTAATCTCGGTTGGGAATTGGTTTGTTGCATTGAGTCGCAAGGAAAATTGATTTTTAAAAGACTTGTTGATGAAGCAAGGTTTTTTGAAGATATGGAATATGATAAAGATTAAGCATAAGGTCGTTTGCGAAAGACAGGGGGACGGTTCTCCTGTCTCCCTGCCTTGCATGTCGTTATACAAAAAAAGCAGAAACGGAAATTTTCCGTTTCTGCTTTTTGTTATTTTGTGATGTCGAATTTATCGTCTTTAAACTCTACTGTTATGGTGTCGCCATTCTTCACTGTGCCGTCGAGCATTTTTTCGGCAAGCATATCCTCAATATCGGACTGAATTGCACGGCGGAGCGGTCTTGCACCGTAGGTGGGGTCAAAGCCGACATCTGCAATTCTGTCGATTGCGCTATCCGCAAATGTCGCTGTTATACCATTTGCGGCAAGTCTTTCGTTAAGGGTGGCAAGCATTTTTGTTGCGATTTCCTTAATGTGGTCACGGCTGAGCTGGGTGAAGATAATTATATCATCAATTCGGTTAAGAAATTCCGGCTTGAATGCCCGTCTCAGTTCTCCCATTACATCCGACTTGATTTTTGCGTGGTCACGCTCGGCGTTGCTTTCGCCTGCTGAGAAGCCTAGACTTTTGTTTTCGGTAATCATTCGGGCACCTAAGTTAGAGGTCATAATGATTACTGTGTTGCGAAAGTCCACCCGTCTGCCCTGAGAATCGGTGAGAATTCCGTCCTCTAAAATCTGGAGAAGAATGTTAAATACATCGGGATGAGCTTTTTCGATCTCGTCGAAGAGTATTACCGAATACGGCTTTCTGCGGACTTTTTCGGTCAGCTGACCGCCCTCATCATAGCCTACATAGCCGGGGGGTGAGCCTACCATACGGGATACGGCGTGCTTTTCCATATATTCGGACATATCGACACGGATGAGTGCTTCCTCGTCGCCGAACATTGCCTCGGAGAGTGCCTTTGAAAGCTCGGTTTTACCTACACCGGTAGGACCGAGGAAGATAAACGAGCCAATTGGGCGTTTGGGGTCTTTGAGACCGACTCTGCCGCGACGTACGGCTTTGGCAACTGAGGTAACTGCTTCGCTTTGACCGATAACCCTTTTATGAAGAACTTCTTCAAGCTTCAAAAGACGTGCACTTTCATCGTCTTCAAGGGATTTTACGGGGATACCCGTCCATGACGAAACGATTTCGGCAATTTCGGCTTCGGTGACTTCTACATTCCCTGTGCGGCTTTCGTCTGCCCAGCTTTCCTTTTGCTTTTTCAGACCTTCGGTCAGTTCACGCTCATCATCACGGAGCTTTGCGGCCTTTTCGTATTCCTGCGCGGCAATTGCGGCTTCCTTTTCGTTACGGATATGCTCGATTTTGTCTTCAAGCTCCTTTACGTCGGGCGGTGCGGTCATTGCTTTAAGACGAATTCTTGATGCCGCTTCGTCAATCAAATCTATTGCTTTGTCGGGCAGAAATCTGTCGGGGATATATCTGACCGACATTTTAACTGCGGCTTCCAATGCACTGTCGGTAATTTTCACTCTGTGGTGTGCCTCGTATTTATCGCGGATGCCTTTTAAGATTTCGATGCTTTCGTCATGGGTCGGCTCGTCAAGGATAATGGACTGGAAGCGTCTTTCGAGTGCGGCGTCCTTTTCGATATGCTTGCGGTATTCCTCAAGTGTGGTTGCACCGACAATCTGGATTTCGCCACGGGCAAGTGCCGGTTTGAGAATGTTTGCGGCATCTATTGCGCCCTCCGCTGCACCTGCACCGATTATGGTGTGAATTTCGTCAATGAACAGAATTATGTTGCCTGCCTTGCGGATTTCTTCCATTGCAGTTTTGAGGCGTTCTTCAAATTCACCACGGTATTTTGCACCGGCTATCATTGACGAGAGGTCTAAAGTGATTACCTTTTTGTCTTTGAGGATTTCGGGAATCTGACCCTGAACAATCTTTTGGGCAAGTCCCTCGGCCACTGCTGTTTTTCCTACACCCGGCTCGCCTATAAGGCAGGGGTTATTTTTGGTGCGGCGGCTGAGTATCTGGATGACTCTTTCGATTACCTTGTCACGACCGATTATGGGGTCGAGCTTCAGCTCTGCCGCCATTTTGGTCAGGTCTCTGCCGTATTTATCAAGTGTAGGGGTTTTTTCTCCGTTTTTCTGTCTTGCGCTGGAGTGGCGGAGAGGCTCGGTTGCCGGATTGTTGTCGGGAATGTCGTTAAAGTTATTTTCACTCATAAGCTTTATTATGTCGTTATAAACTTTTTGGATATTTACCTCGATGTCATTTAAAATTCTTACGGCAAGGCTCTCGCTTTCACGGAGAAGTGAAATTAAGATATGCTCAGTGCCGATGTAGTTGTGGCCCAGCTTCCGTGCCTCGCTGTAGCTGTGCTGGAGAATGCTTTTTGAACGGGGAGTAAAGCCAATGCTTGGGTTATTGAGGGGCAGGTCGAGACCTACCAGAAAATCAATTTTGTCGACTAACTTTTTGTCGGTTACACCGTGTTCGCCAAGAACCTTTGCGGCAACGCCGCCGCCCTCACGGACGAGTCCTACGAGAAGGTGTTCGGTGCCAATGTAATTGTGACCCATTTCCATTGCCGCCTGTCCGGCAAGGTTGAGTGCGGATTTTGCACGTTCGGTAAGTTTTTGTTCAATCATTTGGTTCAGTCCTTTCTGTATTTTAATTCTTTAAAGCTTTGCAGAAAAGCTCGGCGCGCTTCAGGTCGCGCTCGGTTGCATTTTGCGTGTTGTGGTTTTTGGTTATGCTTGCAGGTAGGGTGCTGTACCACACTTCGCTGAGAGTTTCAAGGTTTATATTTTTTATTATACCCAGATTTACGCCCCATCTGACATCTGAAACAAGATTCATTGTCTCGTCTGAGGAAAGGAGCCGGGCGTTTGTAAGTGTGCCGTAGGCTCTTAGGAGTCTGTCTTCGAGTCGGAATGTGTTTTTGGAATACAGCTCACGGCTGATGCTGCGTTCCTTTTCGATTATATCATTTATGACACGCTCAAGCTTTTCGACGGTTTCTTCTTCGGTCACGCCAAGGGTTATCTGGTTTGAAATCTGGTAGATGTTGCCGAGTGCCTGACTTCCCTCACCGTAAATACCACGGGCGGTAAGACCCAGCTTGGAGAGGGAACGGATAATGCGTTCCATATTGCCGGTTTCGGTGAGTGCCGGAAGATGCAGCATTGCTGAAATGCGGAGGCCTGTTCCCACATTGGTTGGACAGCAGGTCAGGTAGCCGAGCTTTTCGTCGAACGCAATGTCGAGGCTTTCCTCTAATTTGTCGTCGATTTGGTTTGCTTTATCGAGACAGGCGTGCAGGTCTAACCCTGCACACATTGCCTGGATACGGATATGGTCTTCCTCGTTAAGCATAACCGAAGCTGTACAATCGCGGCTTACAAGAATTCCGCATTGGTGGCGGTTATGAACCATTTCGGAACTGACGAGGTGGGTTTCTGCAAGTGCCTGCTTTTCGGTATCGGTCATAACCGAGAAGTCGATATATTTCAGGTCGGGGAGAGCTTTGCGGCACTCGTCTATAACTTTTGTCTCGGCGTCTTTGGCCATTTTTATGCCAAATGGTATTTTTGCTATGTTTCGTGCAAGGCGTACCCGTGAAGATAAAACTACATCACCGGATTGCCCGAATTTTGTGTACCACATATTCTTACCCCCTTTGCTGTTCCAGTTCTTTAATTTTGTCACGCAGCTCTGCCGCTTTTTCGAAGTTCTGGTCAAGAACTGCACGGCTAAGCTCGTCTTTAAGTTTGTCAATTTCGTGATTCAGATGCATACCCTTTGCTGAACTTTTTGGGAGCTTGCCCGTGTGGGTACAGCTTCCGTGGATTTCCTTTAACGGTCTTTGGAGAATCCGTTCAAACACCGAATAGCAATCGCTGCAGCCAAGCTTGCCGCTACTTTGGATATCGCGAAGTGTTGTACCGCAAGTTTTGCAGATGCTCTCGTTTGGTGTTTGCTTTAATGCAGGGGCTGATGTTCCCCACAGATTTGAAAAGAAGTTTTCAAAATCATAGTCGTTTGTCTGCTTAAAAGCTGAAAGGGCGTTTTCTTCGCCGGCACACTTATGGCAGAGCCAGACCTCAGATTTGTGGCCGTTAATTATTTGTTTGATATGTGTTGTTGCTTCGTTGATACCGCATTTTTGACATTTCATAGCTTTTACCTCCTTTGAGTGGATGACAATCCCTCAGTCACTTCGTGACAGTTTCTCGGCTCTCACCTCGGTCGGTGCTAAACGATTGCCACCGGCAATCAGCACCCCTTTACACAAGGGAGCCGTAAAGTCGTGCTTATTAAACAAGATTGACCAGTATATTTTTCAGCATTTTGGCACGGATAATACCCTTTTCGGGGTAGCTGACGGGAATGGAGTTGTCGCTGAGTGCTGCAAGAATTATCGAAGCTTCGCGCTGATTAATTATTCCGCAGCTGAACATATCCCGTATAAGTGCCGTTGTGCTTGCAGAGGAAATTGAATTACCAATAGCATTTACTGCGTGAAAGACATAGCTTTTGTCTTTTGGTGCAGTCCTTGTTATCCTTATATAACCGCCGCCGCCACGTCTGCTCTCTACACTATAACCCCTTTCGGGTGAAAATCTTGTTGAAATAACATAGTTAATTTGTGAGGGCACACAATTGAACCTGCTTGCAAGCTCGTTGCGTTGCAGCTCAACCTCCTGACTTTCCTCAAGCATTTCCTTGATAAATTCTTCTATTATATTACTAAGCTTCATTTTGGTGCTCCTTTTTTGACTTTGACTTTCTTTGACCTTTTGATTACATTATAGCATTGAAACATAAAAAGTCAATAGGGAAATTGTAAAGAATTTATGAATTGGAAAATAATACGAAAAATTTTCTGTTTTATGTTTAAATGTTGACACGAAAGAATTTGAGTGATAAAATTTAGGTAGGTAAAGGGGGCGTTAAAAATGATTTCGTGTACTGAATTTATTCCAATGTACAGTGAATTTTTTAAGTTTCTTGAAAAGAAGGGCGGAGGTTATGATGCTGTTCTTAAATATTGGTATCATATTTCCGATACAAGCCTTGGCGATTTGACCAATCCGCACAGTATGGCTTCGTTCTGCGAAAAGTACGGCGGTTACGACGGCGCAAAGAAGTACTGGGGGCATACCACCTCGGAGGAGGCATGTGATACATATTCGGTTTCTGACCCGGTAAAAAGGTATTCGTACTCGGAAATGAGATATTGCCCGTCAAGGGCAATGCTTAATTCAATTGAGCATATTGAGCCTTATGAAAATTACTGCGAGCATTGTAAGATAATTTACAGCCGTGTTCTTGAAAAATACGGGGTTGTTTATGAAAGAGACCATTCTCATGTGGATGAGGCTCGTTGTTCTTCGGTTCTTTATGAAAAGGGTAATAAGCCGACAGGAAATTATACGGAGCCGGGCGAGGGCAGGATTGTTGGCGGATGTAAGCGTGAGGGCAAGAAGTATCTGCACCGCGACTTTCATTTGCTTGGCGACAATGCGCTTAAGTACTGCGGCGAAGTTTTTGGCGACGATGCAGTTGTTGAATTCCTTACCGATTATGCAAAGACCTTTTTTGCACCGCAGATTGAAGAAGTGAAAAAGCACGGTATGATTGTGCTTAAAGACTGGCTCGACAGACTTTACCGTGTTGAGGAGGCGTCAGAGGTTTTGCATACAGAGCTTGTGGACGATGTTTTGACCGTGACAGTTGATAAGAGCCCGGTTATTGAATATATGCGTAGTCTTAATCAGGAGCCCAGCAAGTATTACATTGAAGAGACCCGTACCCTTTACAAGGCAATTGCAGATGAATGTGGTCTTGAATTTAAGCTGGAGTACTACAATGAAGACGGCGGAACAAAGTTTGTATTTACAAAAAAATAATATAAAAAAGGATGTGTAGTTAGAATGATTTCATGTACAGAATTTATACCTCTTTACAGCGAGTTTTTCTCGTTCTTAGAGTCTAAGGGCGGTCATGATGCGGTGCTTCGTTACTGGTACCATATCTCGGATACAAGCATTGGTGATAAAACTAATCCAAACAGCCTTATTTCAAAGTGTGAGAAGTTTGGAGGGTTTGACGGAGCTCTTGCATATTGGGGGCATACTCTCAGTGAGGAAGCTTGCGATGTGTATAAAGTTGTTGACCCGGTAAGAAGATATACATACAGCCATATGCGTTACTGTCCGTCAAAGGGTATGCTTAATTCTCTGGAGCATATTGAACCGTATTATGACTATTGCGAGCATTGTAAAATTATTTACAGTCGTGTGCTTGAAAAATACGGTGTTGTTTTTGAAAGAGACCATTCGAAAATTGACCAGGCAGAATGTTCATCACTGCTTTACGAAGTGGGTAACCGTCCGGACTTTGATTATAAAGTGCCAGGTGAGCATGCGATTGTGTCGGATATGAAGAAGGAGGACAATAAGTATCTTCATCGTGATTTTCATCTCTTGGGTGATAATGCACTCAAGTACTGCGGTGAAAACTTTGGTGATAACTGTGTTGTTGATTTCCTTGCGACTTATGCGAAGCATTATTATTCACCCCAAATTGAGGACATCAAAAACCGCGGTCTTATTGCAATTAAGGAGTGGATTGAGAGGATTTATGAGGTTGAGGAGGCGTCAGAGGTTCTGCATACAGAGCTTGACGGCGAGGTGTTGACGGTGACTATTGATAAGAGTCCGGTTATTGAGTATATGCATTCTCTCAACCAAAAACCCAGCAGATATTACATAGAAGAGACCAGAACACTCTATTCGGCTATTGCTGATTCCTGCAATCTTGGCTTTACTTTGGAATACTACAATGAGGACGGCGGAACAAGTTTTAAGTTTTTTAAAAGAAGTTTCTAGTTAAATAGCATTAAAGACTCCTGCTTTTGCAGGAGTCTTTCTGTTGGACTGTCGGGGTTAGATATAAAAACTAATTCTTTACAAAAACAAAAGGGTGTAGTATAATAAAATAAATACAAACAAGTTACGAAAGAGGTTTTGTTTATGAGTAAAGTGACCGTGCTTAATCACAGCTTGCTGACACACAAGCTTACATTATTAAGAGATAAAAATACAAGTGTAAAGGACTTTAGAGACTTGGTTTATGAAATCGGTAAGCTGATTGCATACGAGGCAACAAAGATACTGCCCCTTGATGAGGTTACAGTTGAAACGCCTATCTGTGAGACGAAGGGCGGACTGCTCAAAAAACAGCCGGTGCTTGTACCGATTCTTCGTGCAGGGCTTGGTATGGTTGAGCCTTTTCTTGAAATTATTCCTGCGGCAAAGGTTGGGCATATCGGTCTTGAACGAGACCACGATACGCATCTGCCCAAAGAGTATTACTGCAAGCTTCCGTCAGATATTGCAGAGCGTGAGGTTATAGTTCTTGACCCGATGCTTGCAACGGGCGGCAGTGCAAGTGCGGCAATTGAATTTATTAAAAAACGTGGTGCAAAGAATATCCGTTTTGCCTGTACCATTGCGGCACCTGAGGGCGTTGCAGTTCTTGAAAAGGACCATCCTGATGTTGATGTGTTTGTAGGCGTGCTTGATGAATGTCTTAACGAGAATGCATATATTGTTCCGGGTCTTGGCGATGCCGGAGACAGATTGTTTGGAACATTATAATAATATTGATGATGTTTAGTTTAAAAGACCTTGCTTGATACCAAGCAAGGTCTTTTTGTATTAGTCTTTAAATTCGCGGATAAGAAGTTTGGGGACGCCGAGGACTCGGCAATGCTCCAGTTCTTCGTTTTCAATTTTTACGGTTGGGTGGTTGGGGTTTATGGGGACTAATCTAAGCCAGTTTTCGCCGTATTTATATTCTACCTTTTTAAGAGTGGCGTTTTCGTCACCGTAAATTATTACGCCAATCTGGCCGCTGTAGTCCATTGTTGACTGCTTTAGCACCAGAACCTTATCCCCGTCCTGATAGTGGGGGTACATACTGTCGCCTTTTACACGCAGCACAAAGTAATTGTCCTTGCCTCTGCCCGAAATATATTCGGCAGGAATTTTGATTTTGTCGCCCTCCCAATCCTCAACTGCTATATGCTCGTAGCCTGCAGCTACCTCGCCGATTACAGGTAATTCAACATAATCCGTTGTAATTTCGGGAGTTGGAAGTTTTTTGTATACGTGCTCCATTCCGCAAAGTGTTCCCTGCGGAACATTGAGCACTCGTTCAATTGTTGGCACTGTGTTTGGGAGGAATTTTTTTGTCTCGCCGTTTTCGTATCGGTGCAGAGTCGATTTGGCGATACCGGTCAGCTCCGAAAGCTTTGCAAGACTTATTCCCTTTTCCTTTCGTATTTTTTTTAATAATTCATTTTTTAACATGTTGGGTTCACCGCCTTGTTTCTTAGTATATCATACTCGTCCCAGTTTTGCAACAAAAAATAAAAAAATTTCCCAAAAGTGGGTTGACAAAGCAGGAAAAATATGGTAGGATAATGCTTGTCCCAGTAATGGGACGATAAAAATAGGGCATAGAGGGGGTTAGGTATATTTTTTTAAGCATAACGTCCCAAAAGTGGGACGAAATAAAGGGGCGTGGTAGGGATTACAGATTATGAAATATTGATTACCGAGAGATATGGGAGCAGGGCAGACGATGAGAGGAAGACAGAGTTTTGCGAGGAATGTAAGACGGAGATTGATTTTGTTGATGATGAGCCGTGTCGGGATAAAATGGGGAGAATATTTTGTTCGGCGGAGTGTTTTTTGAAGTTTTATGGTTGGAAAAAGATGGATTGATAATTGAATAATAATTGAAGCGGGTAAAAATTTTTTGGAGGAATACAAATGACAAGAGAAAAGTTAAGACAGCTTTATTATTTAAACAGAGAGATTATAAATGATACAGAGGAGCTTGTTGAGCTTAAGATTAAGGCGAGGAAAAGTAGAAAGGCAGAGGTAAATGCTGAAAAGGAGAAGTTGGTTGCTGAGTTTGAGGCAAGGCTTGTGGAAAAGGTCAGGAGGTGCAAGGGCCTTAGAAAAGAGATAAATGAATTTATTGACGGTATTGAGGATAGTCTTTTACGACAGATTTTTTATTATCGGTATGAAAAGTGTATGAGCTGGAGAAAAGTTGCGTTTATGGTTGGCGGCAGTAATACAGAAGATGGTGTTAGGATGTTGACATACAGATATTTAAAAAAAATTGAGGCAAAACAGAAAGTGGTTCGGTAAGTTCGGAATGTTCTGATACAATAAGAATTAAGAAAGGGGCGAGGTAATGGCGACAGCGAAAAAGAGTTCGGCAAAGGCGGTGGACGGGCTTATTACAGAATACATACTTTCAAAAAAGGAAGCCGCGTGCAGTATTGTTGACTTTATACTGGAAGAGTTCAAGAATCCGGTGCGAATTAAGGATGCACCGCTCAATCAGCTTTCGTCGGTAATGGGGATTTTGCTTGACAAGTTTGGTGCAGATGAAAAGGAAAAAGCATCTGATGGGCAGCTTGCAGAAATTTTTGGGGATTTTGAAGAGGTGAGGTAGTGTGAAGAAATATAAAAATCTCACCGACAGGCAAAATGAACTGATGGAGGTTGCCAAGGGTGGACTCAGGCGGATTAATATTCTTCACGGGAGTGTCAGGTCGGGCAAGACCTGGATAAGCTTGGTGCTTTGGTGTATCTGGATAAGGAATATGCCTGCCGATAAGGCGTATATTATGACAGCGAAGACTCTCACTACATTAAAGAGGAACTGTCTTGATTTGCTTGAGGTGTTGGCGGGGAAAAAGAATTTTCGGTACTCGCTTTCCAAGAAAGAGGGAGAATTATTTGGTAGAAAGATTTACCTTGAGGGGGTTAATGATGCCGGCGCGGAGAGTAAAATCCGCGGTATGACGCTTCAGGGGGCGTACTGTGATGAGGTTACGCTGTTTAATGAGGAGTTTTTCAATATGCTTTTATCCAGGCTTTCAGAGCCGGAGGCAAAGCTATTCGGCACGACCAATCCGGACAACCCCA
The DNA here is from genome assembly GCA_045120135.1 of Monoglobaceae bacterium. Classification (GTDB taxonomy): domain Bacteria; phylum Bacillota; class Clostridia; order Monoglobales; family Monoglobaceae; genus SIG440. The sequence continues at coordinate 72,740 of JBGVEN010000017.1, forward strand.
ACCACTGGTTTAAGGTGAATTACATAGACCGGCGGGACGAGCTTGACTTTTTTATGATGGAGTTTTTGATTGACGATAACACTTTTCTTGATAAAAAATATGTTGAGGAGCTTAAAAAGGAGTACACGGGGGTTTTTTACCGAAGATTTATTCTGGGTGAGTGGTGCAGTGCAGAGGGGCTTGTTTACCCGATGTTTGATAAAGAGAGGCACGTTGTTCGTGAAGTTCCACCGCCTGAGGGATATGCGGAATACTATATTTCTATTGACTACGGGACCCTTAATCCGTGCAGTATGGGACTTTGGAGACTTGATGACCGCGGTGCGGTGAGATTGCGTGAATGGTATTATTCGGGCAAGCAGCAAAGAGCTTTGCTCACGGATGAGGAGTATTACGAGAGGCTGGAGGCTTTGGCGGAGGGGGTTTTGGTTAAGAGTGTAATTATTGACCCCTCCGCTGCCAGCTTCATTGCGACAATCAGGCGACACGGAAAATTTTCGGTGAGAAAGGCAAACAACTCGGTTCTTGACGGAATCAGGTTGACGGGGACACTTCTTCAGGGGGACAAGCTGTTATTCCACGAGAGCTGCGAGGACAGTATAAGAGAGTTTGGTGTATATTCCTGGGACGAGGGGTGTGCCGAGGACCGTGTGGTTAAGGAGTTTGACCACGCAATGGATGATATGAGGTATTTTTGTGCTACGGTGGCGGCGAAAAGGCTGCTGTAAGAAATTTGTGAGGGGTGCATTTATGTTTGATGGAATTAAAAGTTTTTTTGGAAGGAGAGGCAAAGAGATGTATGACAGTGGTATGTTAAAAAATGTTCTAAAGCGGGATATTGCTATTTCACCGGAGATGGCACAGCTTCAGAATGTGTGGCGTGAAATGTATGAGGATAGTTCGGGGCTTCATTTGGCGGCGGCGATTTCCTTTGAGATGGCGAGGATGGTTACGCTGGAGCTTAGCTCGAAGATTACGGGGAGCAAGAGAGCCGAGTTCCTTGATGAGGCGTATCAGAGGGTGATTGATAATATTCGTATCCCAGTAGAGCACGGCTGTGCCAAGGGTGGACTTGTTATGAAACCGTATATTACAGACGGTGAGATACGTGTGGATTTTATTCACGCAGACGGTTTTTTCCCCACGGCATTTGATGAGTCGGGACGGATTACGGGAGCAATATTTATTCAGCCCCTTGTAAGGGATGGAAAATTCTACACAAGGGTTGAGGAACACAAGCTTGTGGGAGACCGTTATGAGATTTCGAACCGTGTGTTTAAAAGCTACAGTAGGGGAAATATTGGCCGTGAGGTGCCGATTTCCTCGGTTAAGGAATGGGCAAATCTTGCGGAGAACTGTGTAATAGGGAATATCAAGAGACCGCTTTTTGGTTACTTCAAGCCGGCGGTTGCAAACACAGTTGAGCCGGGGTCTCCTGTTGGGGTTTCGGTTTTTGCCAATGCGGTCAACTTAATTCGGGATGCGGACAAGCAGTACGAGCGGTTCTTGTGGGAATTTGAGAGCGGCGAGCGTGCACTTATCGCCAACACTATGGCGTTTAAACGCGACAAGGACGGCAGACCCAGACTTCCTGACAAACGACTGTATAAGACTTTGGATGTTGAGGATGTTGACTTTTTCCGCGAGTGGTCGCCACAGATTCGTGAAGAGGAGTTCTCCAGCGGCTTTGACAAAATATTCAGACAGATTGAGTTCAACTGCGGGTTTGCTTACGGTACTATTTCGGCATTTAATGATACTGATAAGACGGCAGAAGAAATTCGGACATCACGGCAGCGCAGTTATACTACCATTACTGATAATCAAAAGGCACTACGAAATGCGCTTAATGATTTGGTTTATGCAATGGATGTGTGGTGTTCGCTTTATAAGCTTGCGCCTGCGGGAGGGTACAGCGTTGAGTTTGATTTTGACGACAGCATTGCGGCGGACCGCAAAACCGAGTTTGAGGAGAAGAAAAAGTTGGTTGAGAGTGGAATTATGATGCCGTGGGAATTCCGTATGTGGTATTTTGGCGAGGATGAGGAGACTGCCAAGAGGTGTGTCGGGGAGACCCTCTCCGGCATCTAAAGATGCCACCTCTCCCATAGGGAGAGGCAATTCTCAAAAGACAGTAGGGAGAAAATTTGTCCGGAATGACGATAAACTATCACGCAAAATGCAGACGGAAACTGCGATAACAAACCGTATTTGCAAAAATGAAAGGAGTTATAAGCTTATGACAAGAGACGATTTGAGAGAGATTATTGAAGGAATTACTGACGAGCAGTTAAAGCAAATTCTGAATTTACATTCTCAGGGAGTCGGAAAGGCGAAGGGGGAGGTTGATGCGTTAAAGCTTCAGCTTTCCGAGACAGAGGCAAAGCTTGCAGGTTACGAAGAGGCTACAAAGTGTCTTGAGGAGAGTCAATGTGAGGCAGAAAAAATGAGGATTAAGATTGAAGAGCTGCAAAAAGTCATTGACGAAGCTTCGGCACAAAAGAGCCGTGAGGCACTTATAGATAGATTTGAGGGTGTGGCAGGCGATGCAAAGTTTTTGAACGATTTTACACGAAACGGTCTTTTGACCGAGTTTCTGAATGCGGTTCAGGACGAAAAGAATGTTGGCAGGTCTGACGCTGAAATTTACGGCGGACTTGTTGAGGGCAGGGAGAACATTTTTGTTCCCGACGAAAGTGTTCCCACGGTGATTGCGTCCACTATGGGTTTTGGCGGACATATTACCGAAAATGATATTCGGGAGATTATGGGGCTTGCACCTCAGATATAAAATTTAAGAAAGTAGAGGAAATTTTTAATGTCTAATACAATTGAGAAATTTAAACAGTACATAAATGTACTTGATGAGGTTTACAAGGTTGCGTCTGTGACTGCGGTTCTTGACGGCAATAACCGTCTTGTGAGAATGGGTGCAAACGCAAACGAAATTATTATTCCCAAGATGTCAATGGATGGTCTTGCGGATTACAGCCGTGAAAACGGTTATGTGGGTGGTGATGTTACACTCACAAATGAAACGGTTACATTTAACTACGAAAGAGGTCGTTCATTCACCATTGATGCGATGGACGACGAAGAAACAGCAGGTGTGGCTTTCGGTCAGCTTTCGGGCGAGTTTATCCGTACAAAGGCGGCACCTGAAATTGATGCGTTCCGTTTTGCACAGTATGCGTCTGTTGACGGCATCGGTATGGCAAGCGGTGACCTTTCGGATGCCAATGACACTCTTGCGGCACTTATTGCGGCACAGAATGCGATGGACGAGGCTGAAGTTCCTGCAGAGAGCAGAATTTTGTTTATTACACCCACACTTTACAACGGTGTAATGAATATTGATACCACAAAATCAAAGGCAGTTCTTGATTCCTTCTGTCAGATTGTTAAGGTTCCACAGAGCAGATTCTACACTGCAATCGACCTTTATGACGGTTCTACCGACGGCGAGACTGCAGGTCATTTTGTAAAGAATGCAAACGGCAAAAAGATTAACTTTATGGTGGTTGAGAAGTCAGCGGCTATTCAGTATCAGAAGCATCTTGTGAGCAAGGTGGTTACACCTGAGGAGAACCAGACTTCGGATGCATGGAAGTTCTTCTACCGTTCCTACGGTATCGCAGATGTTTACGAAAACAAGGCTTGCGGTATTTATCTGCACAAGGCTGAGGCGTAGTCTGGTTACTTTATCCGGAAGGGGGGACTATTATGAGGACGGTTGGTCTTATTGAGCAAAAAAAGAAATGCTCTGTGAAGAAAAAGACGTCAGCTGCAAAACCCGAAGGGAGTGGTAAAAATGCAAAAAATTGATGTGACTTATGCGTTTTACTTAAGCGAGTTCTGCTGCGGGGGAGAGGCAACTCTCCCTTCCGGAGAGTTTGATAAGTTTGTCAAGCGGGCAAAGCTCAGAATTTCGGGACTTGGCGTTAATTTTATTTCGGAGTTTGAAGAGGAAATAAAGCTTTGTATCTGCGAGGTTGCGGAAGTGATTTATGCCGCGGCAAAATCTGCAAACGTTAAAGCGGAGTCAATTGACGGGTATTCGGTTACCTTTGAGGATAGTAACAATATTAATAAAAAAGTGAAGAATATTGTGGTTACAAGGCTTGCAAATACAGGCATTTTGTATGCGGGGGTGGAGTGAGATGCTCACAAATGGCGAGATTACAATCTTTTGTCTTGACGAGGGTCGGGAGGAATATATTGTGAAAGCTACAGTGCCTGCCTGGGTGCGGCACCAGAGGCGTCTTCGCGACCAAGGCAGCGGTGTGCGGCGCTGTGACACCTTTGATATACGAATTGAACTGGGGTTGGTTGACAGCATTGAGCCGGGAGATATGGTTTTTTTCGGCAAGGCAAAGGCGGCAGACCTAAACAGATGCCGAAAAATTGCGGCGGTAAGGAAAAATGATTATGGAAGCACGCCGCACTGGCATCTTGAGGCAGAGTATATGTATCGTTAAGCCGAGGGGAGACGAACACCATAAGGTTTAAAAATACAAATTTCGCGTAATACTGCGGAAAAATCCGCAAATATACTGACGCCTTTCGAGGACGACAAGTTGAAAGAGTGCAAATTAGTCAAGTTTAAGGCTTGTGGGGTTCGACTCCCCACGGCTTAAGGAGAGTGGATAGATGATTGTTAAGCTTGCAGAGTTTCTGTCGAAATGTCCGGCTTTCGGGGGCGAGAGAGTGTGTGTTAATTTCCTTGACGCAGATACGGGTGCAGCGGCGCTTACTTTTAGTGCTGAAACAATGGACAAACCATATGCAGACGGTGGCGGATTGACAACGCTAAGTTTTGCTCTGTTGGTGCGTGGTGAATACGCTGAGGCTCACGGTATAATGAAAAGGACGGCAAGCCGGCTTTCTAAGATTGAAAACTGGATTAACGCACAGGACAGGCTTGGGAATTATCCGGATTTCGGCGACAAAGCAATCGTTGTTGGAATAAATGCATCCGGATTTTCGCCTAGGCTCACCGGAAGTGTTGATGCTGGATATGAGGCAGAGATAAAGTTGAAATTATATAAAGAATAAGAATATTTAATTTAAGGAGGACAAAAGATGTCAGCAGTAGTTAAAAGATGTAAGATGCTTGCATTTTATGGAGTACCCGTAGCAAATACAGGCGGATATACTTTTTATCGTATGAAGGGTTTTGACGAGATAACAACTTCAAAGAACCCAAGGGAGTATTCCCGTCAGTATGTTGATGAGGAATTTGAACAGACTGACGTTGTAGGATATAATCCGTCAATTGCTTTTGGTTTTGACAGATTTTCGGGAAATGCGGTTCATGATGATATTATAGGAATATTTAATGGTGAAAAAGTTGGTGCTGATGCGGTAAGACCGATTGTTATAGTTGACCTTGAAAGTGAAGATAAGGCGGCTATCAGACGTGATTTTTCGGTTGTAGCTGAGAGTGAGGGCAATGGAGTTGACCTTTACAAGTACAGCGGGAGCTTCCGTGTAAAAGGTGAGAAGATTATTGGAACTGCACATTCAGAGGATGATTGGCAGACCTGTACTTTTCAGGAGGCTTAATTAAAATATGGAAAAACAGTCGAAACTGAAATGTGATGTGCCGGCGGTGTGCTTTGATTTATATGAAAACAGATTTTTTGTGGCACTTGATGAAAAGACAGCGGATTGTTGCAAGAAGCTGCTTGATGAGGCCCGGACAAGACTTGATGCATTGGAAAGTGGCGGGGCAGGTAATAAAAAAGCAGACAAAGAGACCTGCCGGTTTCTTTGTGACGGGGTGGACAGGCTGCTTGGAAAGGGTGCTACGCGCAAGATACTTGGGAGAGGCAGACGGTGTGTTCATCTGGTTGCCGGACTTATGTGTTTTGTTCTGAATGCACTTGGCGGTACACAATAGTGATTAAAAGCAGAGATTTTTGCGGAGGTGAAGAGATGGAAAGGTTTTTTTACGGACTTCCATATGATATTGATGTTGACGGTGAAAAGTATGCAATAAATACGGATTTTTCGGTGTGGGTTGAGGTTGAGCATATTTTTTTTAGCCGCAAATACGGGGATGGTGAGGCATTGGCAAGGGTGCTTGCATTGGTATTTCCCGTATTACCCCATAATCCCGAGGAGGCAATCCGCGGGTTACTCTGGTTTTATTCGGCAGGTGAGGACTGTAAAACAGAGGATATCCGAACTACGTCTGTATATGACCCTGTACTTGATTTTAAGTATTTGTGGGGGGCGTTTCTGGCGGAGTTCGGGATAGACCTTTGTGATTGCAAAATGCACTGGTGGAAGTTTAGAGCGTTACTTGCCTGTCTTGGTGAGAATTGCCGTTTTTCGCAGATTGTCGGATACCGGCTGGTCGATTTGTCGCAGATTACGACGCCGGAGAGACGGACCTTCTACAGAAAAATGAAAAAGAAATTCAGCCTTCCTGATAACCGGACAGAAAATGAACGGGACGAGGAGGTTGCCGAGGCGTTTATGGATTTATTATAAAACTGCCGGTGTGTATTATTATTTAAAAGGATGGGGAATATGGCATTTGATTTTAAAAATTCCAAAAATGCTGCAGACCCGGCGGCATGGAACAGTGTCGGAAAGATGATGGCATCGGAGATAGGTGTTGGACTTTCAGAAAATTCGTACCTTGCAATCACCGCTTTGGAAAATGTATATGTAAAGCTGGAGACGGTAACTAAGAATGCGGCTAAAAATGCAGAAAATCTGGCAAAGAAGCGTCAGAAGCGGGAATTAGAAAACCTCAGAACAGCAAAGGAACTGGAACTTGTTACCGAGCAGGAGTATTATGAAAAGCTCAAGGAGTATCGGGACAAGAATCTTGAGCAGGGTACAGATGCGTGGTTCAAGTGTACCGAGGAGATTGCGGCATATAACAAAAAGCTGCTGAAAGAACAGGAAGAACTTCAGCAGAAAATGGCAGAAAAAATTATTAGGCTGCGTGAGGAGCTTGCAGAGAGATTAAAGGAGAGTGACGAGCCGTTACTTAAGACCACCAAGACCACCTTTAAGGGTATGGGGGTCAATGGCACGGATCTCGTATACAGGGAGACCGGCCTTAAGGATTTTGAGGAGGAGATACAGCTCCTTGAAGCTTTTCGGGACAGAGTGATTGAACTTAAAAATCTGGGCAATATTCCGGATGGAATCTTTGCTGAGATTGCCGGAATGGACCTTGAAGACGGACTTAAGCTTGCAAGCTACCTTGTGGCTGCAGATTCAGAGACGAGAGAAAGGTTTGTTAAAGGGTATAACGATAAGACTGCTTTGGCAGAAGGTGCTGCAGGGCAGCTTAACGGAATACTTAATGCGGAGAAACTTAAAGAAGAAGGAATTTATTCGGCAGAAAAATTTGCTGAAGGTTTTGTAAAATTCAATGAAAGCGAAGATGGGGGATTTATTAAAATTCTTGAGAAAAGCTTCTATTGTGTGCCGGAAAGCTATTACACTCTTGGAGGACAGTCGGGAGATGCTTTCGGTAAAGGCTTTGTTGAAAGTATTCCTCAGTTTATGGAGCAGGCAAGGTGTGTGATTCTTGCAGAGATGCAGAGCATTGCGGCCAAGATATCTTCGGTTATGAAGGATGCGGCGGAGAACACTTTGACTGGAAGCACCACTTCTTATACAAATACATATAATTTCAATTCGTCGCAGGATACCACGACTGAGCAGCTTAGGGCGGCAAAAAATGCTGCGGAGCTTGAAAGGTTAAGGGGGGTGGTTCAGTGAGCCTGAAGATGAGATATAAAAACAAACTGGGTGAGGTTGTTATGCATGGCTCAGGCAATTCAGAACTCAGAATTCTTGGTGTTGAGGGGCTTGGGCTTGTTGAGAGAGAATACAGCACAGCGGTTTTTCCGGGGTATGACGGGCAGCAGACTCTTAATTCAAGAGCAGTAGCGAGGACGGTCAATATAATCCTTGAAGCAATTGGTGGAAATGCTGAGTACATAGTCAAAAATGCACTGAAAGTGTTTGGAGAAAGCGGCGTTTTGTATATCGAAAATGGCGAAACTCAAAGGAGGATATGCTGCAGTCAGATTTATATTCCGGACGTTACCCGTGTTTTAAGAAAAAGAATTGCAAGCTTTGCGGTTCAGTTAATTTGTGACAATCCTTATTTTGAGGATGCAGATGACACTGTTGTATCGCTATTTCGTAGAGAAAAACTGCTTTCCACGCCTTTTACACTTCCTACGGCATTTGGTAGGATTGTGCTGGGTGCGGATATAAATGTAAGCGGCTCTATTCCGGCAGAGCCTGTGATAACTATGTATTATCCAAAAGCTCTGACTGGAAAGGAATATGTTCTGATTACCAACAGAGCGACAGACAAGGCGATAAGGATTGACTACCAACCGCAGACAGACGATACGGTGGTTGTGGATATCAAAAACCGAACGGTGACAAGCAGTATATCGGGAAATATTATAAACTGCATATCGGATGAGACCTTTTTGGGGGATTTTACATTAGCAAAAGGGTATAATTTTATAACGGTGGACGCAGGGGATATTGCTCCGGACTTTACTGTAGAATGTCGGTATAATAACCTTTACAGCGAGGCGGTGGTTATATGACAGATGTATTGTTTTATGACTTTGATTTTAATTTGCTGGAGGTTATTCCCCGTGCTGTATCTGTAAATTTTGAAAAGAAATATTGCGGTTTTGGTACCGCTGAGATTCACTTTACAATTATTGAAAGTAGGGTTTTGGAGGTTCTTGGACGAAACCCTTATGTTTTTTTAAAATGCGGAGAGGATACGGCGATCGTTACCGGATGGAAAACCGGCAAGGATATTGCCGTGTTTGGAAGAACCCCCGAATGGCTGTTAACCAGACGAGGGGTGAAACCGTTTGAAGAAACAGGGAAAACAGCTGAGGAAATAGCAATAAATGCGGTGATAAGTTCAGCACAGGACTGTATTGATGTATCTGGTGTGACCGGTATAGGCGAAACTATAAATTTCTCAACTGACAAGGTAAGAGTTTTACACGATGTGGTGGTGGAAATTCTTGAACCTCAGGGGTTAGGGTTTACGGTAAAACCGGACATATCCAGTAAGCGGTTTGTATTTACGGTTTATTCGGGGATTGAACGAAGCTGTGTTGTTTCACTTTCGAACAGAACTGCATACGATTTTGTATATACTGTTGAAAAACAGGATATGGTGACGGCATCAGGGTGGTATGAGCAAAAGTATGAGGATATGGGAGAGTGGAATGCAATCGACAATTCGCCGGCTCTTTTGGACAACCAGCCTGAAAGCATGTATAAGTTTTATCGGATAGAGGCTGACTCGAAAACTCTGGTAGAGAGGTTTGGATTTGCATGTAAAAACGGGCACTATTTATACTGTAATACTGCAGATGGAAAGTGGAAGATATCCCAAAGTATGCCGCAGCCCGAATGGGTATTTATTAATAATAACATTCTGGATGGAGCAAAACGGTGGGACGCTGTTCTTGTCGGAACAAGAACAGCTGATGAGGCTATGAGTGAGCTTGCTCGTAGATGTCAGGCGGACATACTACAGACAGAAGTAAGGCGGATTGAATATGGAAAGGACTACCGGCTTGGGGATATAGTCCGTGTTCAGTTTGAATATGGAGATTATAAAAGAGTTGAAAAGAAGAGGGTAGATTCGATAAGCTTGTACTATGACATAGACAGGTGCGGAGTCAGCCCGACTTTAAAGAGTTTGGAGGGATAGTAGTGGCATTTACATATAGTTTTGTAGATAACGTAATATACGGCACAGACGATATAAACGATATAACAAAAAGTCTTACGGGTGCAGGAGTGGCACCATTTGTTTCAAAGAGTAGTTATAAAGCAAGCGACCTGAATGATTTAGCCGCAGAGTTGGTGGCATCAGGGGCTTCTCTGGATGGCTGCCGATGCACGGTAGAAAATATGGGTACTTTACAAATGGTGGTGACAGTAGGTCAGGGAATTGTATTTTTTGACGGCGGGGTTAGACTGACGGTGGATTCTGACGGATATTCCTTTCCTGTCGACCCCAATACTTCGGGATATATTTTTGCGTATTTTTCACCTACGCTTCAAAAGGCAGACATTATTTTTGATACAGAATTGCCGTCGACTGGGGAGTATGTGCTTTTGGCAGAGCTTGCGGCAGACGGAAATTTGAGAGATAAGAGAGAAATTGCGCGCTCAAAGGTTGCAACATTTGGCAGGAATGCGGAGTGCTATATTGATGAAAGCAGAATAACAGTTTATGATTATTATGCCAGCGCTCCGGCATACAGTAATACGGAAAAAATTATTGCAGAAATTGATTTAAGCGGAATTGATATAACAAAGTTTAATTATTTGATTTATCGGTACAATTATTCTGGCACAGGGTCAACAGCGCCGTCATATCAGGAAAAATACTTTAATTTTATAAACAATACAAGGGACAGCTTCTATATAAAAGGCTCGTTGTATTACCATAGTGCTATGTTTGACATTATACTGCAGAATAGCAAGTTTGTAATTGTAATACAGAACAGTGAGACTGTTTTTAGTTCGTATAAGTCGGCATTTAAGTCTGCAATCCCATATTTTAAGTTGGTGTAGGAGGTGGTAAAATGCTTGAATTTGAGGTAGTAAATCAGAAAATCAAAAGAATAGATAATTTTGAGGTAGTTTCAGACAGCAAAAACTATCTTAAGGCACATTTTACATTTAGCGATGAGTGGAAGGGTGATATAACAGCTATTTTTGGATATGAAGATAAATATTACACCGTTTTGCTTGAGAGTGGTGAGTGTACTGTTCCGTGGGAGGTAATAAAGCCTTATGGCTTTTCTGTTTCGGTTGTGTGCGGAGACAGAATAACTTCAAACTGTGAGGTTGTAATAGTTGAGAAAAGTGGTTACATAGAAGGCGAAACCCCCAAAGCTCCTACTCCTGATGTGTATGAACAGATTTTAAGTTCTGTGAAGTCGGCTTATATAGGTGACAACGGCAATTGGTTTGAGTGGAATGTTGAAAGCAAAGCGTTCGTGGATACCGGTCTTAAAGCCAAGGGGGAAGACAATGCTTCCTTTGCCATAAACCTAAGCATAGACAACGAAGGAAACTTTGTGATTGATAAAACATTTGACGAAATACGGAGTGGCGTTAAAGACAAAAAAGAGCCATTAATTTTCTATGATGACCAAGGTGTATTTAAATTTGAAGCTGCTACGGATACAGAATGTATTTTCAGTGCGATTGCGTTTGTTGATGATCGTCTTGCGGGAGGATTCATTATAGTAGACAAGAATAATAATGTTACTTTTAAAGAGTGGCTCTTCGAGGATTCCCAAAACAAGGTAACAAAAATAATCGGTGACGAAACCCACTCACAATATCCCTCAGCGCCTGCTGTTAAAGAGTATGTAGACCGAAGGCTCGAGGAATTGATCTTAGGGGGTGCGTGGTAATGGCAACAGTAAATGAAAAAATGACAGCTATCGCAGACGCTATAAGAGATAAAACAGGTAAAACAGATAAGCTCACGCTTGATGATATGGCAACAGATATTGAAGCGGTTTACTCCAGGGGTGCAATCGATGGTTATCATAGCGGACAACAAGCTGGTTATAACGAGGGCGAAACGGTAGGAGTTGAGATTGGGAAGAAATCGCAGTATGATGAGTTCTGGGATGCTTTGCAATATAGCGGAAATCGAAGAGATTATATTGGGGTATTTTCAGGACGTGGTTGGAATGATGAAAATTTCAAACCCAAATATGATATAAAGCCAATAAGGGCAAATTATATATTTATGAATGATGCTGATTGGGGTTCTTCTAATTACAACGGCATAAAAGACTTGGTTACTTGCCTTGAACGTGCGGGGGTGATGCTTGATTTTAGTGCGTGCACCAATTTCACTCAGGCTTGGGGATTTAGTTGTGTTGAGCATATTGGTGTTGTTGATACAAGAAGTTCGACTGCTATAAACCAAACTTTCTATTATTCAACAAAATTACATACGATAGATGAAATTATATTAAAAGATGATGGAAGCCAAACATTTACAAATGGACCTTTTGGGAATTGTACATCACTTGCTAATGTGACGTTTACGGGTTGCATAGGTCAAAACATATCCTTTTCAGGTTCGCCTGCGTTAACTTATGATAGTCTTATCAACGTAATAAACGCACTCAAAGATTATTCAGGCACAACCACAACGAGGACTTTAACGCTTCACGCAACAGCAAAAGCAAAACTAAGTGACAGCGACATTGCTATTGCAACACAGAAAGGATGGACTATTGCATAATGGAAAAAATAAAAATTGAGCTTATAAAAATCACAGCATCTGAGGGCATGGTGCTTACTAATGGTGATACATACAGCAAGGAAATTTATCTTGGGATAAATGACAGTACTGAAAACTGGAACGAAATTACAGATGCTGAGTATGAAGAGAGAAAAAGATTTATAAAAGGAGTGATGAATTATGGGACATACGATAATTGATTGTGATAGACATTTTGAAATTGACCCTATCTCGCGAATTATAAAACCGCTTAATCCAAAAACAAGCATTGTGCAGTTTGACCACAACTCGGAAAGATTAACATTTTCAATGCCTCGATATGTTGAGGGTCACGATATGGCGAAATGTACGAATGTTGAAGTCCATTACTCCAATGTAGATGCACGCACTAAAAATGAGAGTGTTGGTGTATACCCAATAACGGATATGCAAATAGACCCTGATGATGAGCAACGCGCCATATTCACGTGGCTAATTTCCCGGAATGCTACACAAAAGGTGGGGGCGCTAGAATTCTCAATACGATTTACATGTGTGGATGAAGATGCAAATATACTGTATTCGTGGAATACAAGTATTTTCTCAAGTATAACTGTATTGGCTAGCCTTTATAATACAGATGAGTTAAGTGCTACAGAATATTATCCCGAGGTATTTGCACAATGGAAAAATGAGCTTGAATCTACAATTGGCGCTATTGCTCCGCATATAGATGACAATGGTAATTGGGTTGTGTGGGATAATGAGGCTAAAGTTTTTGTTGATACAGGAGTTAAAGCAAAAGGTATTAACGGCACTAATGGTAAGGATGGACGAACACCTGTTCGCGGCACTGACTACTGGACTGAATTAGACAAGCGGGAAATTCAAAAAGGAATTAAACTGCCTCTAATAAAGGGTGTGTTTAATCCAAGTGGCGTGTATAATCCCAATTTGGTAACCTTATGGCTGGATGGTGCTGGAGACTGCAGTTTTGATCCAGATAGTGCAGGAAATTATAGCCACTTTGCAGCAGGTAATAATGAGGTGGGATTTATCTTCCCTATAGATGAGACAATAGATGGATTGTTGGGTAAATACGTTACTTACAGTGTTACAATCAATGAAGCGGATTTCACTCTTTGGGAGAACGGTGAATCAAATGAAGAAAGTTTGTCTTCAACAATTCACATAGGTTTAGCTTTTGTTAAATTTGAGCACGAGTATTACGATGATGTTGTTACAAAGTTTACACCTATTGAAAGTAATTCTATTAGTGAAATGAGGGCATATACATATTCAACAGTATTACCAGAAGATATACCCGAAGGGTACGAAAATGAAAAGCTTGCAATATATGCTATGTTCAATTTTACAGATTTTATAGATGGTAATTTCGTGGTTTCAAATCCGAGACTGAATGTTGCTGTTGAGAATTCGGATGGCGAGACTATTGATATGTGGTTTGTATGGGATGCTATATCTAAGCGATATGTTAACAGTGGTGTTTCGGCAAAAAGTGAGGATGGCTACACCCCACAGCGCGGCATTGACTACTGGACAGATGAGGACAAAGCTGAGATAAAAAGCTATATTGACGAGGCAATACAGGTAAAACAAACGAATTAACTTTTGACGATATGGCGTCGGTCATTCTGATGGTCACGAAACAGGCTATAATATATACACTGGATATTAAACTGGGTGAAAATATAGAGAAAAGGAGGTGCGGTAAATGCCAACGGTAATAGCGGCAGTAATTAGTGCCTGTGCGGCAATTATTGTTTGTGTAATCAACAGCAATGCCCAAAACAAAAAGATAATTGCCGAGATGGACAAGCATAATGAGTTGCAGGGGTATAAAATTGAACAGTTGACTCAGCAGGTAGAAAAACATAATAAGGTTATTGAGAGGGTTTACCGGCTGGAACGCTCCGATGAGGTGGAAAAGGAGCAGATAAAGGTTATTAACCATCGAATAAATGACCTTGAGGATTATCACAGATAAAGGAGTAACAATGAAAACAGATTGGAGAAGTAAATTGACAAGCCGAAAATTCTGGGCGGCGGTTGCGGGGTTCGTTGCACCGCTTCTGCTTGCCTTTGGAGTGTCGGAGTCTGTTGTTTCTGAGGTGACGGGAATTATTATGTCGGGCTCGACGGTAATTGCCTACATAATTGCTGAGGGAATGGTAGATTCGGTAAAGGACGGTGCAGGGGGTGAGAAGAATTAAAATATTTGATACGGATTTTAAATGGAATGGAGGCCTTTCAAGGAGAGGTAAAACAGATTTTATAATTCTGCATCATCGTGCCGGTGTCGGCGATGTATCAAGCATTCATCAAGGACACCTGAAAAACGGCTGGAGCGGCATAGGTTATCATTTTTATGTCAGAAAGGACGGAAGTGTATTCCGTGGCAGACCTATTGGTATGGTGGGCGCACACTGCACAAATTACAACAGTTGTTCTGTGGGCGTGTGCTTTGAGGGGAATTTTGAAAAAGAGTCAATGACAGCGGCTCAGCTTAAGGCGGGACAAAGCGTAGTTGAGTATCTCAGAAATCTTTACCCCAAAGCTGAAGTAAGGAAGCACGGCGAGCTTCAGGCGACGGCGTGTCCGGGGAAAAACTTTCCGTTTAATGAGATATGCAAGGGGGTGTGCGAAATGACATTGGAAGAGGCAATTGAAATTGTTCAGGCAAAAGCCGGACTTGAGGATGAAACAATAGAGTTTCTGCTGTGCTACAAGTATGGCGAGGCGCTTATTACAAAGCTGGCAGACGCTGTAAGATAGTGTGGTGTTCTGATTGACATAACCGCTTTTTGGAAGTATAATGGTTTTATATTCTTGAAAGGTGGGTGAATACAGTGGAGCGGATTAAAGGTATGGTTGAGAGCGTGATTTATGAAAATCCGGCTAACGGATACATGGTTTGCGATATATCGTCCGACGGCAAGCTGTATACTCTCACCGGATATATGCCCGGAATTTCGGAGGGTGAGACTATTGACGCGTTTGGTGAGTGGAAGTCGCATCCCGAATACGGGGAACAGTTCAGCGTTAAGCAGTTTGAGCGGACTATGCCGGAAAATGAAAACGAGATAGAGCTTTATCTTGGTTCCGGCATTTTGCCGCATATAGGACCCACCACAGCAAGACGGATTGTTGAGGAATTCGGAGCGGAGGCTCTTTCGGTTATTGAGAATAATCCTGATATGCTTTGCAAAATTAAGGGGATTACAAAGGCTAAGGCTGACGAAATTTACAAAAGATATGTTGAGCAGATTGGACTAAAAAAAATAATTGTATTTTTCCAAAAGTTCGGGGTTACGCCAAACCTTGCGATTAAGGCATATAGGAACTTTGGTGAGAATATAGTGGCGCTTGCGACCGAAAATCCCTTTATTTTAAGCAGTATTGACGGGTTTACCTTTAAAATATGCGATAAAATTGCAGAAACGATGAAACTGCCAAAGAATTTTTTGCCCAGAATATATTCGGGGATTAAGAGCGTTCTTTTAAACTCTGCGTATTTGAACGGACATACTTTTTTGCCGAAGATAACACTTACGGGGCAGGCGAAGATGTTTTTAGAGGTTGAGACAGACGAGATTGAGGATGCACTTTCCGACCTCATCCTTAAGGATGAACTGGTTCTTGAACGGCAGGATGAATTTGATGCAATATACCTGAAACTCTTTTACGATGCGGAAAAGGGTGTAGCAGAGCGGTTAAGACAGATGAGCGGAACTGTTTTTCCGGTGGAAAAGGAGCACGCGGAGGCACAGATTATGCGAGCCGAGGCGGAAACGGGAATAGCTTTGGCGGAGGCTCAGAAAGATGCTATATTATCGGTATTTGAAAATTCGGTGATGGTGATTACCGGTGGCCCTGGTACAGGTAAGACCACCATAATCAATGCAATTATAAGTATTATGGAGTCGCAGGGGAAAACTATTGCCCTTGCAGCGCCCACTGGCAGAGCGGCAAAGCGTATGACCGAGGTTACGGGTGTTGAGGCAAAGACCATTCATCGGCTTCTTGAAAATGTTCCGTCCGAGGGAGCAGGAACGGTGTGCTTTGCAAAAAATGAGAATAACAAGCTTGATTGTGATGTTCTGATTGTTGACGAGATGTCGATGGTTGACATTCTGTTGATGAACAGCCTGCTTTTGGCACTTCCCAATAAGGCTAAGTTGATAATGGTAGGCGATTGTGACCAGCTTCCGGCAGTGGGAGCGGGAAATGTGCTGAGAGATATAATCGAGAGTGACTCGGTTGAGTGCATAAAGCTGACGGAAATTTTCCGTCAGGCAAAGGAGAGTATGATTGTTGTAAATGCTCATCGCATAAACAAGGGGCAGATGCCGTATCTTAACGACCCTGACAATGACTTTTTTATGCTCAGCTGCAGCGACCCCGATTATCTTTGTGAGACAATTGCGGATTTATGTGAAAACCGTATCCCAAAAACTTACGGCTTTGACAGCACAACTCAGATTCAGGTATTGACCCCCACGCGGAAAACACAGATAGGAGTTCAGAATCTTAATGAAGTTTTGCAAAAGCGCCTTAATCCTGAACTGCCACGGTCTGCAAAGGCTATATCCGGTGGATATTCGTTCCGTGTTGGTGACAAGGTTATGCAGAATAAAAATAATTACACTTTGGAATGGAACAAAATTGGTACGGCAGAAAAGGGTACCGGCGTATTCAATGGTGATGTAGGGTTTGTGACGGATATAAACTATCCGGCAAAAAATCTTACTGTTACCTATGATGATAAGGTGGTAAGGTACGAATTTGCAATGCTTGAGGAAATAGAGCTTGCTTATGCGGTTACTGTTCATAAAAGTCAGGGCAGCGAGTTTGATGTGGTGATAATGCCTATGTTTGATACTCACCGCCTGCTTATGACCAGAAATCTTTTGTATACGGCAGTAACCCGTGCCAAAAAGCTTGTTATACTGGTCGGAAAAGAAGAAATTTTGAAAAGGTTTGTTGACAACGATAATATTCAGGGTAGGTATTCAGGGTTAAGAGAAAAGCTGATAATAAGATAAAAGAAGTGCGAAAAACTCGCACTTCTTTTTTGTTTAGAGGTAACCTTTAATTTCGTCCGAAAGCCGTTCTTCAATATCAATCAGGCGTTTGGCAATTTTTTTTGCGTCTGCTGATGCTGCTGCATACTGATTGATGTAACGGTTAAGGGATTTGATACCCATATCACAGCCGTCGGTTATCAGATCGGCAATAGTTTTGTCGGTTTTTTCCATTGCAAGCATCACATTGGTTTTAAGCCACGACATACCTGATGCCATAAGATTTGGCTCTTTGCCCTCGTCGTGCAGCTCGTTGAGTAGCTTGTGTGTTTCGCTGCCTAATGCCTGATGTTCTTCCTTTGACTCGATAAGAATGTTACGGAGCTTTTCGTCCGACACCTTGTCTAAAACTTCGTCGATGCTGTTTACACCCATTTTTATTCCTGCATTACATTCCTTTAATAGTTCGATTGTATCACTGTTTTCCATTATATTTTTAGCGCTCCTTTCAATTTTATATTTGTATTTTGCCCGAATTTTGAAAAATATATAAAAAATTATATTTGGGGAATACTTGATACAAATATAAATGTGAAAGGAAGATTGTTATGAAAAACTACATTACCATTGAACAAATAGTCGCACGGGAAATTCTGGATTCAAGAGGTAATCCCACCGTTGAGGCGGAGGTTTGCGTTGAGGGAGGCTTTGTCGGCAGAGCCGCGGTTCCCTCAGGCGCATCTACGGGGGCGTTTGAAGCCTGCGAGCTTCGTGATGGAGACGAAAAAAGGCATATGGGAAAAGGCGTGCTGAAAGCGGTCAAGAATGTTAATTGCGAGATTGCAGATGCGCTGGTGGGAATGAATGTTCTTGAACAGGTTGAGCTTGACAGAACAATGATTGAGCTTGACGGAACAAAAAATAAATCAAGGCTTGGCGCAAATGCAATTCTTGCGGTGTCTCTTGCCTGTGCAAAGGCGGCTGCCGCAGCACTTGGACAAAGTCTTTACAATTATATGGGCGGTATGAATGCAAAAACTCTGCCCGTGCCTATGATGAATATTATAAACGGCGGAAAACACGCAGATAATTCGGTAAGCTGTCAGGAATTTATGATTATGCCCGTGGGTGCAAAAAGCTTTGGTGAAGCCTTAAGCTGGTGTTGTGAGGTTTTTCATACACTTAAAGGAATTTTAAAGGAGAAAGGCTACTCCACTGCGGTAGGTGACGAGGGTGGTTTTGCTCCAAATCTTAAAGAGGACGAGGAAGCGGTAAGAATAATTGTTGAGGCAATAGAAAAAGCCGGATTTCGTCCTGGTGACGATTTCAGGATTGCACTGGACCCTGCATCAACCGAAATGTATGAGGAAGCCAAAAAGAGTGGAAATGCCGGAAAGTATTATTTCTGGAAGACCGACAAGCTTTATACTGCCGAGGAGATGGTGGAGTTCTGGGTGGATTGGGTAAGCAAGTATCCTATTATCTCAATTGAGGATGGTATGGCGGAAGAAGACTGGGAAGGCTGGGATATGCTCACAAAACGCCTTGGGGATAAGGTCCAGCTTGTAGGTGATGATTTGTTTGTCACAAATACGGAACGTCTTAAAAAAGGCATTGATCTTTGCGTAGGTAATTCAATCCTTGTAAAGGTGAATCAGATAGGAACATTAAGCGAAACAATTGATGCAATTGAAACTGCCAACCGTGCAGGGTATACGGCTGTTATTTCACACCGCAGTGGCGAAACCGAGGATACAACCATTGCCGACCTTGCTGTCGCAATGAATTCAGGTCAGATAAAAACCGGCGCTCCGTCACGTACTGACAGAACTGCAAAATACAACCGACTTCTTCGTATTGAAGAGGAGTTGGGGAAAAATGCTGTCTATCCCGGTATAAATGCGTGGTTTAATATTGGATAAAGTAAAAGATTGGCGGCGAGCTGAAAATAATGTCGGCTCGTCGCTGTAACTTTTTATTAAAAGAGAAAATTCTGCCTAAATTTCGACATTTGATACATATACACCTTTGTATAATGAAGAAAAATTTACAAAAAATGGAAATTAGACAAAGGAGAAGATGTGATGACGGAGACAAAAGTAAAGCCGCGCAATGCGGAGGTCAAAAAGGTGTGGCAAATTCCAAAACTAAGTCTTGGAATTACGGGATATGATGTTTTTGCCAAGGGGATAGGGTTTTTTCTTGCAATGGCAATGCCGCTTCCGGGTATGGCACCGTTTGGGTTGGCATTTCTGGCACAGGAAAGAAAGTTTTCTGTCAAGGCTGTTATGGCATTTATTGCGGCAGGGCTTGGCAGCATAGTTGCCTGTGACCGGTTGGGTGCGGCAAAGTACATAGGTGCAGGGCTTATATACCTTGCAGTATTGTTTATTCTTGAGCGGGGAGTTAGGGTAACGGATGTTACTGCCGGACTGGTTGCAGGTGCAGGAGCGTTTGTGACGGGACTAGCCGTGATTTTTGTGCGAGGCTTCAGCGTTACAGAGTTTTTATTGCTTTTATGTGAGGTTTCGATTGTGGTTGCGGCATCGCTTATGATGGAAAAAAGCTCGGAGTTTATGCAAAGGCAAAGATTTTCGGCGTTGGACGTTGACAGTGAAACGAAGCTTAGTCTTGGAGCGGTTTTGTCAATTGCAATACTTAGTCTTAAACAGATTTATATAGGCTCTGATTTTTCGGTTATGAACTGTGCTGCGGCTGTAGTTTTGCTGATTGTTGCGGCAGGCTGCGGCGCAACATATTCCACGGGTGCAGGAGTTATTCTTGGTCTTGTATGCGGTATCGGCGGAGATTATTTTATGCCGGTGCTGGGTGCGTTCAGTTTTTGCGGATTTTTAGCCGGAGTGTTTTCAAAGTTTGGCAAGGGTGGAGTTATTTCGGGTATAGTAATTGCAAATTCGGTAATGGTAATTTACACAAACAGTGCAATGCAGGCGGTTTTATCGCTTTTTGAAGTTCTTGCTTCGGCGATTGTTTTTACTTTTATTCCGGACAGCTATATCGAGGCGGTAAAGGAGATTGTTTTTATAGGGGAGAATGACCGCAAAAATATAAGCAGGATGAAAGAAAGTCTGAGAGCAAGACTTGCGGCGGTGGCTGCTGCATTTGAGAATATGTCAAAAACGCTGGACAGGCTTTCGGAAAAGAACAGTTATGATACGGGGGACATCACGGCAGTGTTCGATGTTACAGCGGAAAAGGTGTGCAGGAAGTGCCGAAAGTCGCCCATCTGCTGGGGTAAAGATTTTAACTCTACATACCGTGAACTGTTTGAGATGCTTAATGTTCTGCGTGAGGTGGGAAAGCTTGACGAAAACGGAGCGAGGGAGCATTTTGCCGGTAAATGTTTGAATCTCACAGCTCTTATAAATGAGCTGAGCCATCAGTTTGAAATCTATCGGGTAAGGGAGACCTGCCGTAATAAGCTTAGTGAAAACCGTGATATTGTGGGACAGCAGCTTTCGGGAATGTCAAAAATTCTTGACGGGCTTGCGGACGAGCTTTGTTTTGAGACCCGACCTGCATCGGTTTCGGCGTGGGAGGTTAGGTCAAGACTTGAACGACGGGGAATAAAGGCAAAGGACCTCAATGTTTTTCGGGATAAAAACGGCAGACATAAAATTGAGGTTGTATTGAAAGAGAGTGCAGTTAAGGATAAGCAAAAAACGCATATTAATAAAATTATGAAGTCAATTCTTAAGTGTTCTATATTGAATACTGAGGAGGAGTTTTTTGGGAAAAAGTATGTCAAACTCTGCTTTTCCGAGGCGGAACGATACAAGGTTGAAGCACTGCATGCCAGCTGTGCTGCCGAAAAAACAAATGGTGACAACTTCCGTATGCTTCATCTGAGCGAGGGAAAGTATGTTGTAGCCATTAGTGACGGCATGGGCACAGGAGACCGTGCGGCAAAGGAAAGCGAGGCAATACTTGAACTTTTAGATAGCTTCCTGCAGGCTGGATTTGACAGCCGTACTGCAATGCGGATGATTAATTCCATTATGATAATGAAGTCCGGTGACGAGGCTATTGCGACAGTGGATTTATGTATAATTGATTTATTCACCGGCGAGGTAAAGTTTATTAAGACGGGAGCAGAGCCAAGCTTTATTATGCAAAAGGATGGCGGAGTTGAGACGGTGAGTGCCGCATCGCTGCCAATGGGTATAATTACCAATGCGGAGGCAGATGTTTCCAAACGTAGAATTATGGAGGGCGACCGCATAGTTATGATTACAGACGGAGTCGAAAGCAGAGAAAACGGCAGTCTGTGGGTGAGTGAATTCATCCATGAGAACTGCCGGGGTAATAACGAAGAGAATATTGCAAGAGAAATACTTAATCAGGCAATTGCTAAAAACAGTGGTTCTGTAAATGATGATATGACGGTATTGTCTCTTGAACTAAAGGCGGTGGGATAAGAACCGATTAAAGCTTTTCGAGGAGCTCTATACGGATAAAATAGCCTCGGTCATGACTGCAAACGGGGCAGTTTGGAGGAACGGCAGTCCCCGTATAAATATAACCGCAGTTAAGGCACATCCACGAGGTGGAGATGTCCGACACAAAAAGGCGGTCCTGCTCCAGAAGCTCTGCATAACGAGCAAATCTGTCGCCGTGTGTTTTCTCAATCTGGGCAATGTTTCGAAAAATTCCGGCAATCTGCGTGAAGCCCTCTTCTTCTGCTACATCTCCGAAATGCTTATATGCATCATTGTATTCTTCGTACTCGTTATGCTGTGCATAGCGAAGTAATTGTGCTACCGAGTCGCTGATATCAATCGGGTATCCACCGTCAATGGTTATGGTTTCACCGGCAAAAGGCTTTAGCTGATTGTAAAAGATTTCTGCGTGCTCCTTTTCCTGACCGGCAGTGAAAGAAAAGATTGCCTCGATAATATGAAGATTCTGCTTTTTTGCCTCCGATGCGGCAAAGGTATAACGGTTGCGTGCCTGACTTTCGCCTGCAAAGGCACGCATAAGGTTAAGTCTGGTTTGACTGTCTTTAAATTCCATCTAAACACACTCCTTTTTCTCATAGTTTCTCCGTGCTCTCAAAAAATATACATTGTGGCTATGGCTATTGAAAATATATTTGTTTTATGATATATTTTATATAACAAATCAAAGAGGTTGGATTCAGATGTCAAAAAAATTTGCAGAGTTCGGAAGAAAATATAAAAGTGAGGTAAAAAAACATAAGGCGGCGTTTGTTGTGTTTGTTACATTACGTCTTTTGGTTGTTCTTGCAATAGTTTTTTCGTGCATAAGCGGAAACTACGAGAATTTGTTTTATTGCGCTCTTACACTTATATTATTTGCCTTGCCAACCTTTGTCGAAAAGAACTTTGGCATTGAGCTCCCGGGCGCGCTTGAAGTTGTAATTTTGCTTTTTATCTTTGCGGCGGAAATTTTAGGCGAAATGGGAAGCTATTACACCAAAGTTCCGTATTGGGACACTATTCTTCACACGGTCAACGGCTTTTTGTGTGCGGCGATTGGCTTTGCAATGGTTGATATACTCAACAGAAACGAGAGGATAAAGTTTAAGCTTTCGCCAATATTCCTTACTGTTGTTGCGTTTTGCTTTTCTATGACCATTGGCGTTTTGTGGGAGTTTTTTGAATTCTTCTGTGATGTGTTTTTAGAAATGGATATGCAAAAGGATTTTGTTGTAAGTACAGTAACCTCTACTTATCTTGGGACAAGCACTCACGACCCGTTAATACTTGAGAATATAAAGGATGTTACAGTTGACGGAGTTGCTCTGGATGTTGAGGGGTATCTGGATATTGGTCTGTACGATACAATGAAGGACCTGTTTGTCAACTTTATCGGAGCGGTGGTATTCAGCGTGATTGGTTTCTTCTATGTAAAGACCCGTGGCAAGGGAAAACTTGCAAAGCAGTTTATCCCAAAGCTTAAATCAGAAAACAGTTTGCCGGAGGACCATGAAAATGCGGAAGATTAACATAAAGGATGCAACACGGATTTCGGTATTTGCTGCACTAATGGTTGTATGTGCGTGGATATGGATTCCCGGCCCTGTACCCTTTACTATGCAGGCTTTCGGAGTCTTTCTTGCTGCAACGCTTATTGGCGAAAAGCGTGCGTGTGTGGCAACGCTTGTATATATTCTGCTTGGTGTGGCAGGAGTGCCGGTTTTTTCGGGGGCAAGAGGTGGTATAGGTGTACTTATTGGTCCTACCGGAGGGTTTATCTTAGGTTTTTTGCCCATGGCGTATATCTGCGGAAAAATATGCAGCAAAATTAAAAGAAGCCCTCAAACATTGATTTTATCAATGCTTGCCGGACTTCTTGGCTGTTATATTACCGGAACATTATGGTATGCCATTTTATATCTTGGAGAAAACGGAAAATTTGCCTTGGGTACAGCAATAATGCAATGTGTTGTGCCGTTTATAATGCCGGATTTACTCAAAATATTCCTTGCGGCATTTATTTCAAACCGCTTGCTAAAGCATATTTGACTTAAGACTCCCGTGCTTTGAAAAATCGGATTGCATTTTCGGTTGTAATCCTGATGACTTCATCGAGAGGGAGTCCTTTTATTTCGGCAACCTTTTCTGCAACATGGATAACCAGACTGCTGTCGTTTCGCTTGCCGCGGTGCGGCTCGGGAGCCATATACGGACAATCTGTTTCGATAAAGAGCCTGTCCATCGGTATTACGCGAAGTGCTTCGATTGCGCGGCGGGCGTTTTTGAATGTCAAAACCCCAGTAAAGGAGATGTGAAAACCCATATCGACAAGTATTTTTGCAGTTTCTGCACTACCCGAAAAACAATGTATAACTCCGTTTGAAATGCCTTTTTCACGGAGAATTTCAATGCTCTCGCCCTTGGACTCTCTGTCGTGAATAACAACCGGCATTTTGAGCTCCTTTGCAAGGTCAAGCTGTGCACGGAACCATTCTTTTTGGGTGACGGGGTCGGTGTCATCATAGTGATAGTCAAGCCCGATTTCCCCTATTGCAACAACCTTGGGGTGATTTGCCATTTCCCGAAGCTCGTCAAGGTTGGAAAGGGTCATTTTCCGTGTCCCGCTGGGGTGAACACCAACCGTGGCGTAAATAAAATCGTATTCCTCCGCAAGGGCAATGCTTGCCCGTGATGATTCCATATCCGCACCGATATTGTTTACTCTGCCGATACCGGCATCACGGATTTTTTTTATTACCTCTCGACGGTCGCTGTCAAACATTGAATCGTCAAGGTGGGCGTGAGTATCATACAAAAAGTTCATTCTCCGATTCCTTTCATAAAATCAGGGCGATTTAAAAATCGCCCTGAATAAATTATCTGCTTTCTTTAACAAAAGCCTCGATGCGGTTTAGTGCTTCGTTGATATTATCAAGAGAGTATGCGTAGGAGCAACGGATATGTCCCTCGCCGGAATCGCCAAAAGCTGTTCCGGGGATAACCGCAACCTTTTTACTGTAAAGCAGCTTTTCGCAAAACTCTGCCGAGGAAAGGCCGGTTGATTTGATGCACGGGAATGCGTAAAACGCACCCTCCGGTTCAAAACATTCAAGACCCATATCGTTAAAGCCTTTAACAATTATCTTGCGGCGGTCGTTGTATTCTTCACGCATTACCTCGATGTCATTGTCACCGTTTTTAAGTGCCTCAACTGCCGCATACTGGGCTGTTGTGGGGGCAGACATAATTCCGTATTGGTGAACCTTTGTCATTGCAGAGATAACAGCAGGGTGTCCGCAGGCGTAGCCCAGCCGCCATCCGGTCATAGCATATGCCTTGGAAAAACCGCTGACTAAAACGGTGCGGTCATACATCCCGTCGATTTCGGCAATGGAACAATGGTGCAGACCATAGGTCAGTTCAGCATAGATTTCGTCGCTCAGCACCCATATATCTGTTCCACGCAAAACCTCCGCAATCTGCTCCAAATCCGACCTGGTCATAATTCCGCCGGTTGGGTTGTTAGGGTAGGGTAGAACAAGTACCTTTGTTTTTGGCGTGATTGCCGCCCTTAACTCGTCTGCTGTAAGCTTGAACTTGTTTTCTGCAGTTGTTGTAATGGGTACAGGAACACCGCCTGCCATTGTGCAAAGGGGTTTGTAGCATACAAAACTTGGCTCGGGGACGAGAACTTCATCACCGGGGCTGAGGACGGAGCGCATAAAAATGTCAATTGCTTCACTTCCGCCAACCGTTACAACGGTCTGGGTGAGCGGGTCGTAATTCAGATTAAATCTACGGCTGAGATAGTTTGAAATCTCACGGCGCAGCTCCATAAGACCCTTGTTTGAGGTGTAGTGGGTGTGACCCTTTTGCAAGGAATATATACCCTCGTCACGGATGTGCCAGGGAGTAACAAAATCAGGTTCGCCAACGCCAAGTGAAATTGCATCCTTCATTTCAGCAACAATGTCGAAAAATTTGCGGATGCCTGAGGGCGGTATGCTGCTGACAGTTTTACTCAGCAGATTTTCGGGATTAAAGCTCATAGTGAGATAACCTCCCTGTCATCTTCTTTTTCACCCGAGAATATTACACCATCATCCTTATAGCATTTAAGAACAAAGTGCGTTGCTGTACTCAGAACGCTTTCCATAGTTGCAAGATGCTCGGATACAAAAAGAGAGATATCTTTTATGTTCTCTCCCTCAACGGTAACACCAAAATCATAGCTTCCGCTCATAAGATTCATTGACTTTACCTGAGGAAACTGATAAATTTGCTGTGCGAGGCGGTTAAAGCCATTGTGACGCTGAGGCGTAACCTTAAGCTCAATGTATGCGGTAACCTTGTCTTTTGCAGACGGCAGCTTATCCCAGTTGACAACCGCACCATATCCCATAATAACCCCCTCTTTTTCAAGGGCCTCAATGGCGGCGGCGGTCTCCGGTACAGTCATTTCCGCAATGGCGGCGACTTGCTCCAATGAAAGTTTACAGTTTTTGTGAAGAATATCAATAAGTTTTTCTGCTTTTTTAATTTGTGTCATAGCAAGTGCCTCCCGTTTTCCGGCTCTAAATTTTATGAGCCATAAATTTTTTTGATATTCAGCAGTATACCACCAAATTTTGTTTAAGTCAAATGTTTTTGTCAAATATTTTATGCCAAAATGCGGCTTATTTCTCTTGCTTTTTTAGATGATTTGTAGTAAAATAATTATAATTGTAACAAAAATGTAACAATTCATTTAAATGGTGTTAATCTTTTGATGATAGTATAGATACAGTTAAATTTAATGTGAGGTGATTTTTTGAGTAACAAATGGAATATGCGAAGATTCGCAAAAAGACAGGCGTTTACTCCGAAAAGAATTTTTGAAAGAATAGCAAAAATAAAAAGGTCAGTATTTAAGAATTCAAAAAATTCTGAAAATTTCAAATATAGCATTAATCTGTCGGACTTTGGAGAGAGTCCGTATATCAAGGCTGTCGGCAGCATGTGGAAAGAGTTTAGACGGCAGATTTTCACCGGAATGGTGACGGCGGTTGCGGCAATTTTACTTACAGTTACAGTCAATGCCTTTAACTGGAGCTTTGGCTACGAGGTAATTATCGATGGTGAAAATATAGGTATGGTTATCAATAAAGCCACTGTATATGAGGCAATAGATGGGGTAAAAGAACAGATGAGGTTGTTCTTCGGCGAGGAAAGTGATTACGAAAAACAGCCGGTTTTTGTGCAGAGAATTGTATCAGAACGTGAAATTTCGGATGTCAAAGAACTTAAAAATGCCCTGCTTGCCAATGTTGATACTATGGTGGAGGGCTACGCTGTTTATGTGGACGGGGAAGCACTTTTCGGGGTTTCAAGTCAGGAGGCTGCGGATTGGGTTTTCACCAGATACAAGCAAAAATACACACCCGAACAAATTACAGACGATATGGTGGTTGATTTTTGCGAAAATACCGAGGTGAGAAAAGAGTTTATGCATATAGCTCTTCTTAAAACTCCCGAGGCTGCGCTTGAAGCCTTGACCGACGGCGAAATGGAAGTCGCAGAGTATACAGTTAAGGAGAACGACACACTTTGGGATATAGCCGAAAGCTTCGGTATATCGGTGGAGCGGATACTTGCCCTTAATGACGATATATCAGATGATATCAAAGCCGGAATGAAGATTAAGGTCGAACAGCCGACCCCGTTGCTTTCTGTCCGTAGCGTTCAGACGCTGGCTATGACCGAGGGCGTCCCCTACGAGATTGAAAAAATCAAAGACGACACCCTCTATGAGGGCAAAAGCGTCGTTACCCAAAAGGGTAAGGAAGGCACAGCAAAGGTTATTGCAAGGGTTACAAAGGTGAATGGTGTTCAAACTAAAAAAGATGTTCTTGAGAGTGAGACTGTCACAAAACCCGTCAAGCAGATTGAAAAGGTGGGAACTAAAAAAAGGCCGCCAACAACCGGCTCGGGAACATTCATAAGACCTACCTACGGAAGTCTTTCGTCAAGATACGGCAGCCGTTGGAACAGAAGCCATAACGGCGTTGATATTGCAGGCTCTTATAATTCTGATATAAAGGCTTCGGATGGTGGTGTGGTTACTTATGCCGACTGGATGTCGGGCTACGGCAATTATGTAGTGATAGACCACGAGAACGGCTACGAAACCGCATATGGGCATTGTGCATCACTTGATGTAAAGGTTGGTGACCGTGTTGCTAAGGGTGAGGTTATAGCCAAGATGGGCAACACCGGACGCAGTACGGGTACTCATCTACACTTTGAAGTGCGTAAAAACGGCAAATTCGTGAACCCGCTTGAATATGTGGGGTATTAAAATATAATGTTCAGACCGGGAGGTGCTGATTTTGGAAAAGAAAGTTTTAGTAGTTGATGATGAAAGACCGATAGTTGAGATACTGAAGATAAATCTTCAGCGCGAGGGCTATGTGGTGTTTGAGGCATACGACGGTGAGGAAGCGGTAAGCAAGGCAATGACTGTAGAGCCGGATTTGATTTTGCTTGATGTTATGCTTCCCAAACTGGACGGTTTTTCGGTGTGTAAAAAAATTCGTGAAAAATCATCAGTTCCTATCCTTATGCTCACAGCAAGGGAGGAGGAGCTTGACAAGGTTCTTGGTCTTGAGCTGGGTGCTGATGACTATATAACAAAGCCGTTCAGCGTTCGTGAGCTTATGGCAAGAGTAAAGGCAAATATGCGACGCAACCAGACCGTGTTTGAGGATAAGACCGAGGCTCCTGCTGAAAAGTTGGAAATCAGCGGATTTTTATTGGACTTCAACCGTTATGAGCTGTATAAAAACGGCAAGCTGATTGACCTCACAATCAGAGAATTTGACCTTATAAAATTTTTGGCAAGCCAGCCCAACAAGGTTTTTTCAAGACAAAGTCTGCTTGAAAGCGTTTGGGACTATGAATACTACGGTGATGTGCGAACTGTCGATGTTACCGTGCGCCGTCTGCGTGAAAAGGTGGAGGATGACCCCTCCGAGCCCAAGGTTATTATGACCAAGCGTGGTGTAGGCTACTACTTTCAGCCGTAATGCTGGGGGTAACGCTGATTACGGTGGGTAAGCTCAAGGAAAAGTTCTATGTATCGGCAATGGATGAGTATGCAAAAAGATTATCGGCATACTGCCGGTTTGAGGTTATAGAGGTAAAGGACGAAAAAACGCCCGAAAATCCCACCCAGGTTGAAAAAACAGCGGTTTTAGACTGCGAGGCAGAACGGATAATTGCCAAAATCCCCAAAGGCGCAAAGGTGATAACTCTATGTGTCGAGGGCAAGCAGATGCCGTCTGAAAAATTTGCGGAGCTAATATCTAAAAGTACGGTAGAGGGAACAAGTAAGCTTGTGTTCGTTATCGGTGGTTCAATGGGATTGTCGGAAAGAGTGAAAAGTCTTTCGTCTGTAAGGCTAAGCTTCTCCGAAATGACCTTTCCGCATATGCTGATGCGTGTAATCCTTGCTGAGCAAATATATCGGGGTTTCACAATTATAGAAGGCAAAACCTACCATAAATAATAGGGACATTGATAAAATGCACATAACGGGCAAGCTACATATTATTTTAACAAAAAACGGAAACGAACACTCGTTTCCGTTTTTTATTTGATATATTCATCAAGTAGTTTCTTAAAGGAAAAGGCATCAGATTGAATATTTGTCGTGAAAAATAAACTAAGTTCCGGCAAAGTCAATTCAATTGTATATGATTTTAATTTATTTGATATTAAAAAAGTAAATCTTTGTATTGTACGATATGGGATATATTCTATTTCTAATTCATTAGAAATGTTTGGAAGTTTCGTAAATATAATGCGCTTGTTTGTAAAATAGGCGAAAATATCTACGCTTTTAAATGATTTCAAAATCATTTCTTCCTTATAAAGATATGTCTTTGGTAAAGTTATAGATGATTCTTTACTTTCAAAGAAAGTCGATTTAACAAAACCTATCATAAATTTCCTCTGTAAAAATATAATAATACATATAATAACACAAACAATTTTTAAAGTCAACTCAAAAGAGGTAATTATTTTACCTCAAAAGCGGTAAACTGTTTTTGAGGTGAGTAATATGAATATTGGTGAAGCTGTTAAACTGAGAATTATTGAGCTGTGTAAACATAAGGGAATTACTGTGAATAAATTAGCTAATATAAGTGGGGTTACCCAATCAACGCTTAGCAATATTACGAGCGGAAGAAATAACAGCACAACAATATCTACAATAAAAAAATTATGTGATGGATTGGATATTACGGTAGAAGAATTTTTTTGCTCAGATTTATTTAAAAGCCTTGAACAAGAGATAAAATAATTCCATAAATATTTATCGCATGAAAAAAACGGAAACGAATACTCGTTTCCGTTTTTGCTATCTGTTAATCTCTTCATCCATTGCGATAATATAATGGGTTATGACTCTCACTGCGGCGAAGAAGCTTTCGAGGTCAATCATTTCGTCACGTTGATGTGCGCCGCCGTGACCTGCCGGCATTTTTAGCTGCGGCTCGGGTCGGTCTGCAGTTTGAGTAAATGTTCCGACAGAGAATGCATTGTTGATTTTTCTTGCATACGTTCCGCCACCAAGCTTAATGCTTTTTTTCGTAATTCCGGTAACTTCACGATAAATTTCTTCAAAGATTTCGGGAATTTTACTGTCTGCATCGATGGAGAATCCCTTAAGATTGCTGTCAACTTCAATCTTCCATCCCAATGCGCCGAATGCTTCGGTTGCCGCTTTTTCAAGCTCGGTGTGGTCAAGGGCACTGCTGTATCGCATATCAAACGAAAGACCGATTGAGCCATCTTTCAGGCAAATCATTCCGTTAACAAACGTAAGCTTTCCAAATAATTCGTCACAATGGGCAAGACCCATTGTTGTTCCAAAAGGGCAGCCAAGAATATGCTTTGCCTGCGCCATAATCTTGCGGTCGGCGTCTGAAAGTGCACAAGTATTTGCCAAAAGCTCGGCTAAAAGGTATGCGGCATTAATCGAGCCTTCCGGTTCGCAGGCGTGTTTTGCAATTCCGGTTGCACAAATTGTGATTTTGTCACCATCGCAGTTGATATTAAGCCTATCTGTTGTCTTGCTTGAAAGCTCTGCCTCAAGCTCGGGTGAATATTTAAGAGTTACGGTTGCCTTGTCAAGCACAATGTTGAAAGCCTCGCCGCCGCAAAAATCAAGAATATCGACTGCTTTGTCACTGGAGTATGCCCAGAAGTGGCAAATACCCTTTTCGCCGGTACTGCAAGGGAATTCAGCATCGGGTACAAGCGAAATTTCGGGCATTGGTTGCTCATTTACAAACGCCTCGATATCTTTCATTCCGGTCTCCTCGTTAGAGCCGATAAACAATTGCAGCTTTGATTTAAGCGGAATATTAAATTTGCGGATAATCTCCATTGCACAAAGTGCCGCCATAATACCGGACTTGTTGTCCTCAACACCTCTGCCGATTAATGCACCATCCTTTACAACCGGCTCAAATGGCTCGGTGTAAAGCCAACCTTCACCAACAGGAACAACATCGCTGTGCGAGAAAATGCCAATTGTCTTATCACCATTTCCAAAGTTTACTAAAGCATAACCGCTGTCTGTATAGACCTTTGCATTAAAGCCACGTTCTTTGAATATATCTGCACATTTTGAAAGCGCCTCGGCACAAGCCTTTCCAAAGGGAGCACCGTCCTCAGCTTCACCTAATATTGCGGGTATTTTTGCAATTTCAATCCAAGTCTCTAAAAGACCGTCCTTGTTATCGTTTATCCATTCTGTTATTTGATTGTTATAAATTAAATTCATTTCATTCAGTCCTTTTTGGTTCGAAAATAGCGTTTATACGCTTGTCTTTGTCTGCAACATTATTATATACCATATCAAAATAAATATCAATGTTATGTTTATGGTCCGTGCTGTCGGCGTAATTGAATATTTCGCCCTCTGCTGTTTTGTAAAGGTTGAATGCTGTAACAACCGGTGTTTTCTCTGCCATATTCAGTATATGACGGTAATAAGGCGAAAGGGGCACGCCTGCAAGCTTTAAAGCAGTTGGCACAAGCACGGGCATTGAAAGCTCGTCAGGTGTATTTGCAGATATGTCGAAGTTCGACCAGATAACATAGGGTGTGGAACGCAGGTTAAAGGTGACTTCAAGCTGAGACGAATCAACTAAAGCCGTTGCAAATGACGGGGCATGGTCGCCAACCATACAGATTACAACATCCCTGTCGTGGTTTTCAAAGTATTTGGTCAGCTGCTCAAATGCCCGGTCAGATTCCCTAACGCAGCTCATAAACTCGTTTATATCGTCGGTGTAATCTCCAAAATCGGTAAGAGAGTGTACAGTGTCAGCATCCTCGGGGTTAATGTCCCAGTTGCCGTGGTTCTGGATTGTCAGCATATACATAAGTCTTGGAGAGTCGCCCATCTTTTCGTAGTCCTCCAGCATTTTGCCGTAAACAAATTCGTCGGTGGCATACGGGCGGTCTCCGTAGCGTTCCTTTTCGCCAAAATCGGTGTCAAAAAGCACGCTGTCAAAGCCAAGCTTGGGGTAAACAATTCCTCGTTCATAGTTGAGGGGTTCAGCACAATGTGCACCCCACGAGGTGTAGCCCATACCCTCGAGATAACTCACAATGCTGTTGGCATTGTCAAAATCAAGGTAGTTAAAGGGTGTGATTGCCGGCATAAGCTGAAGTGAGTTGCTGGTTAAAAACTCATATTCGCTTTTATTTGTGCCACCGCCTGTCCCGGCAACAACCGTGCGACCTGATGTTTTGATGCTGTCGATAAAAGGCATAATGGGAGCATCTGTTTCGATGTCAACCAAATCACGCATATCGTAAAAGGTTTCGTTGAGAATAAGAATTATATCCGGTGTGCGTGTTTCTGTATCGGTAGTTTCGGTGGAACTTGCAAGCTTTTGCAGATTTTCTTCCGAGTAGTTTTCGGGCTTGTTTATCATATTCACCGAGTTCTGAAAGACCTCGATAGAGCTTGCGGCATAGCCGTATTTGTAGTAAGAGTCTTCCCACGACCACACAAAGGTGTTACGAGGCTTTATGGGTTTTTCGGAAAAATAAACCGAGTGTAAAAACAGTCCGCAGAATGCGGCAAGACAAACGGTTGCAATTACCGAATTTTTAAATGTGCGTTTCAATAACTTTTCACGCTTGTAAAGCTGAACGCAAACAGCAATATTCAAGCCAAAGAACAAAATAATTCCCAGTACAAACAGGTTAAGCGGAAAGCTGTAGCTGTCCAACACCGAAAGTGCGGTTGTGGCATTGTGTATATCCTGAGTGGATATGGGCGAATTCCGGTAGATAAGGGTGTAATAGTTGGCGATGCTGAGTGCGGTCAGAGGAATTCCCACTATAAGTGACGAAATCCACCACCTGCGGACAAATATAAACACCGCCGACATAACCACAAATACGGTCAAAATATTGACAAAGGTGTAGAATATCCCGTTAAATAGCGGATTTTTGTTGCCAAGCTCCAGACAATAGTAGATAAGAGTGGCACTAAGTAGCGCATAAAGAAATGTAATGCATCCGTTTTTGTGCGAGATAAAAAAGTTTTTTATTTTATTAATTAGTTTTTTCACATTAATCACCTGTGTTAAAGTATAACATAGAAAAAACAAAAATGCCATAAGAAAATATAATATTTATTACAAAAACTTGGTCTACCGCAAGCAAATTAAGATAAAATAAATGTAGGGTATGGCATTTATGACATACCGAGGCACAAAAAAACGGTGCAGTTCTCATCGAGAAAACTGCACCATTGCTTGCTTTTCGCGAAATTGTTCTCTACCGTACAACAGTACGCCGACGAAAACAATTTCACAAAATATACCGGCGTTTTTCGCCATCTGTTCAGTGTATCGCTAAAATTATTCCGGTCTTTCCTCGGTGAGCTTGACCGAAACCTTTTGGGTAAGTCCGGTCTCATATTTATAAACCTCAAGGTTCATAACCTCGCCGGGCTTGTGGGAGTCCTTAACCTTTGTAAGGTCGTCAAAATTCTCAACCTTTTTACCGTCAGCCTTGGTGATGATGTCACCCTGTTCAAGACCTGCAATTTCAGCACCGCTGCCTACCTGAGTTGACATAACCTGAACACCTATGGGCCAGCTCTGGCGGCTTGCCATATCACGGGTTACATCACGGGCGGAGATACCAAGGACCGGTCTGCCCTTTACATAGCCGTGCTTTATAAGGTCTTCAATAATGGGCTTTGCCTCGGTAATGGGAATTGCAAAACCCATACCCTCAACGGAGGAGGATGCAATCTTGACCGAGTTGATACCGATAATCTGTCCGTATGCGTTAACAAGTGCACCGCCCGAGTTACCCTCGTTGATTGCCGCATCGGTCTGGATAACGCTCATTGTACGGTTGTCGACTGTAATGGAGCGGTTAACCGCACTGATTATACCCTGAGTAACGCTTCCAAAGAATTCCATACCAAGAGGATTACCAATTGCGATTGCACGTTCACCTACCTGAATTTGTGATGAATCACCAAGCTCAGCTACGGTAAGGGTTTCCTTTGGGCTGATTTTCAGTACGGCAAGGTCGGTTCTTTCATCTGCACCGATAACCTTTGCCTCATATTCTTCACCGGTGTTAAGTGTAACCTTAACAGCAGATGCGCCGTCAATTACGTGGTTGTTTGTTACAACATAGCCATCTGCGCTGATAATAATTCCTGAACCAGTTCCCTCGGATGTGGTTGAGGCATTGAAAAAGCTGATTACATTGTTGATAGTGCTGGTGATACCAACCACCGCAGGTCCAACCTTTTTTGAGATTTCAACGGTTGAAAGCTCACTGCCCAAAACAACAGTCTGCTGTGCGGAGGGGGTGTTTGTGCTTGCGTTGAGATTTGCAATCACATTGGATTTGCTTCCGGCGCCAAGTCTACCTCTGCCGACAGAGAAACCAACGGCAAAAAGTCCGCCAAGTGCTGCCATGTTTACAATGCTTGCCGCTACCGCAATGGCAACATACTTTTTAAAACCAAACTTCTTTGTGCCGGTTTTGCCTGAACGGTGAACCGTACTGAGCTCAGTACAGCATTTCTCACGTTGAAAGTCATCGGTGTTCCAGATATGGCTTGGTTGGCAAACCTCGTCAGAGGATTTCTGCTGTGCATTTTCCTTAGCATCAAATCCGGCATTCTCGCCGAAAAGGTTGTTTTCGTTATAAAAATCATTCATAGAAAAAACTTCCTTTCTTGAAATAATAGCTGTTTTGTGCCTTTAATATACCATATAATTATTAAAAAAATATGAATAAACTTTAAAAATACAAAAAACTAATTCTTTGCAAGGTCAAGTGTAAAGATGAACTCGGCAAACTCGCCCTCTTTACTCTTTACTGCAATTTCCTTGCCGTGTCGGCTTAAAATATCCTTAACAATATACAGTCCGATACCGGTACCTGTGCGGTTGAGAGAACGGGATTTATCAGCCTTATAAAACCTTTCAAATATCAGCTTTTGTTCGTCATCGGAAATTCCGCAACCGGTGTTGTAGACCGAAATTACCGCCTCCTGCTGACGGGTGGTGACAGATATGCGTATATCGCCGCCATTTTCGGTGAACTTAATAGCATTTTCCAAAAGGTTGGTCATAACCTGACGGATTGAGTTCATATCTGCTTTGACCGAACAGCTCTCCTTTTCAAGCAAAACATTCACGCGTATTTCCTTTTCCTCAATGGGCGCTTCAAAGCCCACAAGCGTGCGACGGATTGTTTCGTTAATATCGAACACTGTCGGTTCAAAGGCGCGGCTGTCCGCCTGAAGCCTTGTAATGTTCAAAAATGAGGTCAAAAGCGATGAAAGACGGGTGATTTCCTCTTTTACAATCACAAGATAGTCGCGCTGACGCTCGGGCGGAATTGTGTCATCTAAAATTCCGTCAACAAAGCCGCCTATTGTTGTCATCGGTGTGCGCAGCTCGTGCGACACATCCGAGATAAAGTTGCTTCGGATGCTGTCAGATTTCTCAAGACTTTCTGCCATATCGTTAAAGGTGTGGGTCAGCTCGTCAATTTCAATAATGCGTCCGGCGTGCTTACCGATATCAACCCTGCTCGAAAAGTCGCCCTGAGCAAATTTTTTTGCAGTAGATACAATGTTTTTTATAGGTCTTGACAGCCGCCTCGACAGAGTAAATGATAAACCAAACGAAATCAGAATTACCAAAAA
This sequence comes from Monoglobaceae bacterium, assembly GCA_045120135.1. Taxonomy (GTDB): domain Bacteria; phylum Bacillota; class Clostridia; order Monoglobales; family Monoglobaceae; genus SIG440. The sequence continues at coordinate 108,785 of JBGVEN010000017.1, forward strand.
CAAAGAGAATAGAATTATTCTCCCCAGATGCGATTGCATTCTGGTCATTTCCGGCGCGCCGGTGCTTATAAAGATTGCACCTAAAACTACATTGTTTGCAGCAGAAACAATTGGTACTTGCAGGGTAAACATTTCGCTTTTATAAATGCCGCCTAAAGTGCCTTTTTCAATATTTTCGCGGTTTTTAAAAACATCCTTGGTATATTGGGGGTCAATGTGACGGACACTTGGGTTGTAAATGCCTTCCGGTGCTGAGGAAAGCAAAACCTCGCCGTTTTTGCCGACTATAAGAATTCCTGTTCCCGTGCTGTGCGAAAAACCGTAAAGGAAGTTCTGGAGCTTTTCGGGGGCAGTTCCCGTTTCGATAAAGCCGGCAATGGTTTGGGCGTTTTCCTTGAGGTCTGCGACCTTTTCGCGGTAAACAAACTGCGACATCATTATATACTGAACTGTTGAAAGAAAAAGAACCCCTACAATAATTGTAACAATATTTAATAAAAATATTTTGGAAAAAATACTCTTTTTCATAATTCAAAATTTATACCTTTACTTCAAATTTATAGCCGACACCCCATACAGTTTTAAGCTGCCACGGGTTTTCGGTGCCGTTTTTCTCTAACTTTTCACGGATGCGTTTTATGTGTACATCAACAGTGCGTGAATCACCAAAAAAGGCATAGCCCCATATTTCGTTTAAAAGCTGGTCACGGGTGAATACCTTGCCGGAATTTTTTGCAAGAAAGTACAGAAGCTCAAATTCTTTTGGCGGCAGTTCAAGCCGTTCCTCACCGAGATAAACCTCGTAGGTCTCACGGTTAATGACCAGCCCGTCAAAGCAAAGCTCACTGTCATTGCTTTGACTTACGGTGTTTGGTTCGCAGCGCCTGAGAACAGCCTTGATACGTGCAACAAGCTCTTTTGGCTCAAATGGCTTAACGATATAATCATCAGCACCAAGCTCAAGACCGAGAACCTTATCAAAAAGCTCACCCTTGGCGGTCAGCATAATAATCGGTGTGTCAGATACAGCGCGAATTTCACGGCAAACCTGCCAACCGTCCTTTTTGGGCAGCATAATGTCAAGCAGAACAATATCCGGATTTAATGCTTTAAATTTGGTAATTGCATCCTCGCCGTCAAAAGCAACAACGGTTTTGTAGCCCTCCTTTTCAACATAAAGGCGGATAAGCTCGCAAATATTTTTTTCGTCATCAACAATGAAAACTGTGGTATTACTGTTCATAAAAATCGCCTTTCTTAAAAAGTATCCTTGATTTTAAGATACAGGTCATAGACCTCACGCTTTGGTAAACCCAGCTCCTCGGCAACCTTTGCCGAAAGCTCCTTGCTGCGAAGCCCCAATAAACTGTATTCTTTCAGCAATTCTTCGGGTGTGGGGAGTGCGGCTTTTCGTTCTTCCTCCAATGCGGCTTTGTCTGCGCCTTTTATAATAAGTACAAATTCGCCCTTGGGCGGTGTTTCTTCATATTTCTTTATTGCTGCCGAAATGGTGGTGCGGCAAAACTCCTCAAATTTTTTTGTCAGCTCTCTGGCAAGAACAATTTCGCGGTCGCCCAGCACTTCAAGCATATCTGCCAAAGTGTACATAAGCTTGTGCGGTGCTTCATAGAATATTAATGTACGGGTATCATTTTTAATTTCCTCAAGATGCTCTTTGCGGTTTCGCTTGTTGGTGGTAAGAAATCCCTCAAAACAGAATCGCCCCGTGGGCAGACCCGAAGCAACAAGTGCCGTGGTGAACGCTGATGGGCCGGGTAACGGAACAACCTCAATTCCCTCGCGGGTGCAAAGACGGACAAGGTCCTCACCGGGGTCTGAGATTGCCGGCATGCCTGCGTCCGAGACAAGGGCAATATTTTGACCGGCTTTCAGTTTTTCCATAAGAACTCCACCCTTTTGTGCCTTGTTATGTTCGTAATACGAGGTAAGTGGAACATTTATATCAAAGTGGTTTAGCAGCTTAAGTGTATTTCGTGTGTCCTCTGCCGCAATCAGGTCAACGCTTTTCAGAACCTCAAGGGTGCGAAAGGTCATATCCTTAAGATTGCCGATGGGAGTGGGGCACAAAAAAAGCTTGCCATAATTCATTTGTTTCACTTCTTTCATTTAATATATAGGAAGAAACTTATATACGACCGTAAATTTTTTGAATTTCGTCGGTATAGTTCCCGTTATTGTCGTGTACATAAAGAGGCGGGTCAAGGAACAATTTTGGATTGCCGTGCTTTGCACCCTCAACCAAAATCATTGTTGCAACCTTGCCCGGTGACGGGTGAACAAATCTCAAACGTTTTGGCTCAATTCGGTGGTTTCGCATAAGACATAGAATGTCCGCAAGCCTCTCGGGGCGGTGGATTAGGCAAAGCTTTCCGTAAGGCTTAAGCACCTTTTCGGCATTTTCGATTATATCTTCAAGGCAGCAGCAGATTTCGTGCCGTGCAATTGTTATTGCATCAGTTGCGTTTTTAAGTCCGCCGCTTGCCTCTTTGTAAGGCGGATTACAGGTTACATTGTCAAATACGCATTTGCCGTAAAGTTCGGCGGAATTTTTAAGGTCTCCGGCCGTAATGGTTATTTTGCTTTCAAGCCCGTTTAAGCAGACACTTCTGCCTGCCATTTCTGCAACGGAAGCTTGTATTTCAAGCCCGTCAATATGGCTTGCCGGGGATTTCTCAGTCAGCAAAATCGGGATGATGCCATTCCCCGAACACATATCCAGCACACGAGAATTTGCCTTAATGGTCTTTGCGGCAAAGTCCGAGAGTAAAACTGCATCAACGCCAAAGCAGAACCAATCGGGGTTTTGAATAAGTCGAAGCCCTGACGGAGTTTGTAAATCGTCTATTCTTTCGTTTGGGTTAATTTCTATATTTCCCATACGCGTGTCCTTTCATATTATGAGTATATATCATAATTATTAAAAATGTGTTAACAGAATTTAAATATATTTATTATAGCAAACAATTTAACTGAATTCAAGCGCAAGTTGCAATGTAAAAAAATGGAATAAAAAGAGCAAAGTCTTAGCAAACAGGAGAAAATGAAAGAAATTGAAAGGAAAAGGAAATTCACTATAATTTGAGGGGGCGATTTTGCAAAGTAAAACGGGTTAAATCGGTTTAATTCAAGATAATCCAATTTGACTTTTTGGTAAAAAATCGGGTATAATTAAGGTCCTTGCCACGGCAAAGGTTGTTGGCAAAATATAAAAAACAGAGGTGGTTCGATGCTGAATGGTCTGAAGGATAGAATGCTTAACATATCCTCATCAGCCAAAAAGATTATCCTCGCATCATCAAGTGCAGCACTTGTTCTTATAGCTTTGATATGTGCTGTTTGTATCTGCGCAAAGCAGGTTGTCATAATTGACGGGGATGCATCTGAGAAAGAAGTTATCACATTTAAAAGATATGTTGGTGAAATCCTTGACGAAGAGGGCATTGCCCTAGGAACTCACGATGATATAAATGTCAAAGGTGAGGAAAAGCTCAGGGATGGAATGAAAATTGAAATATACAGAGCGTATCCGGTTACAATTACCGCAATGGGTGAAAGCCGTACTCTTATTGCTACACGGCGTACAGTAGGTGCGGTACTTACCGAGCTTGGTTATGAGTTTAAGGAAGGTGACCGCATCACTCCGGCAGCAAGCGAAAAGGTTGCAGACTTTGATGAGATTACACTTGTTACCGTTGACGAAAAGACGGTTGATGTGGTTGAGGAAATCCCCTACGAATCCAAGGAACGTGTAAACAAGGCTCTGGCAAGCGGTGCACGCAAGCTCGTACAAAAGGGTGTTCCCGGAGAAAAGGCTGTTTCGTATAAAATAGTATACGAGGACGGCGTTGAGGTATCGCGTGAAACTGTTAAGGAAGAAGTAAAGGTTCAGCCGATTGAACAAATTCGTGAGGTTGGTCCTAAAAAGGCTCCAAGCTACAAGATAGCACAGGCGGGTGCCGGAACTGTTCAGACATCCCGTAGCGGAAGTCTGGCATACAGCAAGGTGCTCACACTCAATGCAACAGCATATGATGCGTCAAGTTGCGGAAAAGCACCATCGCATCCGGCTTACGGCATTACTGCAACAGGCAGACGTGCAGGCTACGGTGTTGTTGCGGTTGACCCGAGTGTAATTCCGCTTGGCAGCAAGCTCTACATCGAGTCTTCAGATGGTTCGTATGTATATGGTACTGCGATTGCGGCAGATACAGGCGGTGCAATCAAGGGCGCAAGAATTGACCTTTGCTATGACACCCGTGCAGAAGCGATCCGCTTCGGCAGACGCACCGTTAAGGTATATGTTCTTAAATAGGGATGTAAAAATAGTTCAGAACGCAAAAAAGCTGTTTGAAAAGAAAATCTTTTCAAACAGCCTTTTTTTATGCCGTTTATTCCGAAAGCTCTGTCCATTCTTCAAGATAATCGTCAAGGTTTTTGCGAAGCTGGTCTGCCTCACTGCATTTTTCAGCCATCAACTGATAGTCGGAAAAGATTTCTTCACAGGTCATTTCAGCTTCAAGCTCAGCAAGCCTTGTTTCACATTCTTCAATAAGCCGCTCAAGCTCCTTAATTCGTTTTTTTCGCTGTGCGTCCAGTCTTCTTTGCTCTTTTGACCGAAATCCGCCCTCAGGAACGTTTTTTTTGCTGTTTAAAGCTGCTTCCTGTGCAAGTGTCGCTGCAATTTCTGCGGCTTGGGCAGCTTTTCGCTCACAAACCTCACGGTAATAGTCGAAATTTCCGTTGTAAATCTCCGCACCGTCTGCGGTTATTTCCATAATTTTATCAGGAACTTTGTTGAGAAGATATCTGTCGTGAGAGACAAAAATAAGTGTTCCGCCAAAATCGCAAAGGGCCTTTTCAAGAACCTCCTTTGAGGTGAGGTCAAGATGGTTTGTAGGCTCGTCCAGAATAAGAACATTTGATTTTTCAAGCATCAGTATACAAAACGCAAGCTTTGCACGTTCGCCGCCGCTGATTACCTTAACGGGCTTATAGACATCGTCCTTGGTTAAAAGAACATTGCCAAGAACTCTGCGGATTTCCGCCTCGGGGCAATCGGGAAATCTGTCCCAAAGCTCGTCAAGCGCAATTTTTTCGGGGTTTAAGTTAAGATTTTCCTGTTCATAGTAACTAAATGACACATTTTTTCCCCACTCGATTTCGCCACTTGTTTTGGGAATTATACCCTGAATAATTTTAAGGAATGAGGACTTACCAATGCCATTGTCACCGATAATGGCAATCTTTTCGCCACGCTTTACGGCAACATTTATATTGTCGCACAGCTTTATTTGTTCGTCACCTACGGCAATTTCAAGGTTGCTTACAGTAAGAACATCCTTGTAAGGCTCTTTTGTATGCTCAAACTTTAGCTTCATAGCCTTAAGGTCGCCGTCGGGTCGCTCCAGAATATCCATTGCCTCAAGTGCCTTAAGCCTCGATTTCGCACTGTTTGAAGTGGAGGCACGCGCCATATTTTTGTCGATATACTCCTGCATATGTGCAATCTCTGCCTGTTGCATTTCGTATTCTTTTTGTTCACGGGCACGGCGCTCCGCTTTTTGCGGAAGATATTTGGAGTAGTTGCCGGCATAGGAGAAAAGTCTTCCACGTTCCATCTCATAGATGTGGGTCACAATCTTGTCAAGGAAGTATCGGTCATGGGAAACGGCAAGAATTGCGCCGCTGTACGACATAAGGTAATCCTCAAGCCATTTAAGGGTTCTGAAGTCAAGATGGTTTGTCGGCTCGTCCAGTATGAGAAGCTCCGGCTCTTCAAGAAGAAGTCTTGCAATGGCAAGACGGGTCTTTTCTCCGCCGCTTAAAGTGGAGATAATGGTCTGCATATCCTTATCGCCAAAACCCATACCATTGAGTATTGTTTTTATCTTAACATCTATGTTGTAGCCGTCACGGCTGTCAAAGTACGCCTGAGTACGGTTGTATTCCGAGGCAATGCGTCTGTATTCTTCCGAGGTCTGGTCGGAGAGTGTGCTCATTTCAGCCTCTAGGCTACGTAGGCGTGCCTCTGCTTCCAATACATCGTCAAAAACTCTGCGCATTTCGTCAATTATGGTGCTTCCTCGTTCAAGGCCGCTGTTCTGCTCAAGATACCCAAGCGTAAGACCGGGCTTTTTTACCAGCTCGCCCGAATCGTGGGTGAGTGCACCGGTTATAACTTTTAAAAGTGTTGACTTACCCGCGCCGTTAACGCCAATAAGACCGTAACGCCCTTTTTCGTTTACGGTCATTTTTATATTCTTCAAGATTTTGTCCTGCCCAAAGCTTTTGCTCAGGTTGTCAATGGATATAAGCATATTTACCTCAGTTTTTCTATCTTAATTTCAACGCTGTCGGGAGCAAGGATTTTCAGTACCCCAATACCTGCAAAAACAAAGCAGATACTAAGCGCAAACGATAGCCATTCGCTACCCAAAACTGCCCCGATTATTCCGCCGGCAAGCAAAAGTATGGTAAGGGATAAATAACCTATGGCGGAAACCTTCAGAAACTTTTTGTCCTCCGCAAGCAAACGCACGCTATCACCAACACAAAGTCCGTCGGTGTTTTTAACGGTTACAGTCATATCTCGGTTGGCACAAAGTCCGCAGGCGGCGCAATTTTCACCGCATGCCGAGTCACGGTGTACTGTAACTTCAACAATGTCGCCGTTTATCTTTGTAACTGTTCCAAGCTTTTCCATAAGCCTTTAGCTCCTTTTTTTCTCGTCGGCCATTTTCAGCATCTCACGGGCATTTTCAAGGGTAAGCTCGGTAACTGCAACACCGCCAATAATTCTTGCAAGCTCGTGCGTTCTGTCATCCTCGTCCAAAAGCCGGACATAGGTGGAGGATGCGTCGCCGCTCTGGTCCTTTTCAATCAGAAAATGGTGGTCAGCCATACTTGCAATCTGTGCAAGATGTGTAATGGCAAAGACCTGCTTGCTCCGTGATAGAGTGCAAATCTTCTCTGCAATTTTTTGTGCTGCTCTGCCGCTGACACCTGTATCAATTTCGTCAAAAATCATAGAATCAACCGAATCCGAAACAGAAAGCACCGACTTGATTGCCAGCATAATGCGTGAAAGCTCACCGCCTGACGCAATTTTTATCATGGGCTTTAAGTCTTCGCCCGGATTGGTGGAGATAAGGAACTCGGCATTGTCTGTACCCGTTTTGGTGAAATGTCCGTCATCCAATTCTGAAAGACTGATGCTGAACTTCACCTTGGGCATATCAAGAGCCGTGAGCTCCTCTGTAATTTTAGCTTCAAGCTCGTTTGCGGCTGCCTGCCTTTTTTTTGTGAGCTGTGCCGCAAGGTCTTTGAGTTTTAAAAGAATTGTATTTCTTGTGATTTCAAGCTCATTTAACCGCTCGTCACTTTTTTCTATTTTATCTGCCTGTTCTGCGGCATTTGCTGCAAAGCTGTTAATTTCTTCAATAGTGCTTCCGTATTTGCGCTTAAGTGTGCTTATCAGGTCAAGGCGTTCCTCAATCCGGTCGAGCTCTGCCATACTGAAATCAGACTTCGATAAAAGGTCCCCAATATCCGATGCTATATCTTCGGTTTCCGCCACAACACCGGAAAGCCGGTTGAGACTTTCCGAAAGAGTTGGGTCAAACTGTGCAACTGCCGAAATCGCCCGAACTGCCTGACGCAAAAGATCACACGCTGTTCCCTCGTCACCGCCGTAAAGTGCGCCGTAAGCTGCGCCTGCACCGGAAATAATACTTTCCATATTATAAAGCCGGTCACGGCTCTGCTCAAGCTCCTCGTCTTCGTTTGGTTTTAGTGCCGCTGCCGTTATTTCATCAGCTTGAAATCGGAGGAGCTCAAGGCGGCGTGCCTTTTCGTCCTCGTCTGCCGAGAGAGCGTCTATTTCCTTTTCCATACTGCGGTATTCACTATATACTTGGGCGTATTCTTCAAGGTCGCAAGCGAGATTTCCGTACTCGTCAAGCAAAGCAAGATGGTTTTTGGGGTTAAGTAGAGACTGGTTGTCGCTTTGTCCGTGAATATCAATTAAAAGCGATGCCGCCTCTCTTACCATATTTGCGGGCGAAAGCATACCGTTTATGCGGCAGGTGCTTTTTCCGTCTGCGGTAAGCTTGCGGCTTACGGTAACAATACCGTCCTCCGCGTCAATCCCCAGCTCGGAAAGGGCGGAAAAAACGGCAGGGTTTTCAATTTCAAAGCATATATCAACCGATGCAAAATCACAGCCGTGCCTTATAATATCACGGCTGGTACGGTTGCCGAGAGCCATATTGATTGAGTCAATAAGGATTGATTTACCGGCACCGGTCTCGCCGGTCAGGGCATTGAAGCCCTCGGCAAATTCAATATGTACTTCATCGATAACTGCAACATTTTTAATATGCAATTCCTTAAGCATTTTTCTGCCTCCTTAAGCAGTCAACTCATCGTCTTCGTTAATCGGATAGCTTGGTTCTTATAACATCAAAGTAATTTCTGCCGTTAAGCGTCACAAGCGGAGCCTTTATGGGGGCTTGTGTAATTTTTACATAATCACCCGGTTTAAGCTGTGCAACCGGGTTCCCGTCTGCTTTGAGGTCTGCCTCACGACAGTAGGAGGGGTCAAAGCGCAGCACCACCGATGCATCCGGCGGAATAACAATGCACCTTGATTTCAAGGTATGCGGACAAATCGGGGTAAGAATTATACAGTCAAGTGCCTGATGAACAATCGGGCCGCCGCAGGATAACGAATATGCGGTTGAACCGGTGGAGGTAGCAACGATTATACCATCGGCAAGATAACGGTTGGTAACCGTTCCGTTGACCTCAACCTCCAGCGAAATCATCTTTGCGCCGTTACCGCGAAGAATAATATCGTTAAGAGCGTTACAACGCACTTTCTCACCATTGTCCGTATGAAGTGCTGCGGTAAGCATCATCGGTCGGCTTATGGTGAAATCACCGTTCAGAATTTTGTCGAAAATTTCGGAATCTCCCTTTTCTGCCTGAGTAAGAAATCCCAGATGACCAAGGTTTATTCCTATAACGGGAGTGTCAAATTCTGCCGCATCGGCAATTATCTGAAGAATTGTTCCATCGCCGCCTAAGGCTATTATGAGGTCGGATTTTTCAAGCATATCATTGTGAGAGACAAAACGGGCATCAGGTGAAAGTTCGCCCTTAAGCTGCTCGTCTACGAGAACACATACGCCACGCGAAATAAGCTCACTGACAACTACTTTTGTTGCCGAAAGCTCAGGGTCACGGTGACGGTTCACAAATATTCCAATGTTTTGCATAAACTCACCTCAATTATATTGCCTGCGAATGTGAAAGCTCAACCAATGCCGAAACATCAAAGTCAAGGCTTTCCTCCTTGGATTTTTTTACATACATCAAATATTCAATATTGCCCTCCGGTCCTCGTACGGGCGAAAAGTCAAGTCCTGCTACTGAAAAACCAATTTCTTTGGTGAACTCCAGTACGGTCTCAATGACCTCAATATGTGTTGATTTTTCACGAACAACACCTTTTTTGCCGACCTTTTCACGGCCTGCCTCGAACTGCGGCTTAATAAGACAAACTCCCTCACCGCCGTCTGCCAAAACATTAAACACCACCGGCAAAACCAATTTAAGGGAGATAAACGAAACATCAACCGAAAAAAAGTCGGGGACATTTTCAAGCATTTTCGGCTCTAAATGACGAATATTGGTACGCTCCATATTAACCACACGCTCGTCCTGACGAAGCTTCCACGCAAGCTGTCCGTAGCCTACATCTATGGCGTAAACCTTGCTTGCTCCGTTTTGAAGCATACAGTCGGTAAAACCGCCGGTAGATGCACCAATATCCATACACACCTTGCCTGATGGGGTAATGGGGAATTCCTTCATTGCCTTTTCGAGCTTAAGCCCTCCGCGGCTGACATATTGAAGTCCCTTTTCACGGATTTCTATATTCTCTGTTCCTTTAATCATTTCGCCGGCTTTCATAGCCTTTTGGTTGTCGATGTAAACTCCGCCTGCCATAATAAGCGCCTGTGCCGCACTGCGGCTTGGTGCAAGATTATTTTCGGTCAGGTATACATCAAGTCGGATTTTTGCCACGTTTATTCACCTAAAACTTCTGTAATTTTTTTTGCAATTTGCTCAGGAGTCAGGCCGGCACGCATTTTTTGCTGTGCAACAGTCCCCTGCATAAGCGGTTTGTCGGGAAATGCAAACCCTAGAACCTCGCCACCGTATTCCTTGCGGACAGCTGCGGCAAGACCGCCGATTTCTACATTATCTTCAATAACCGTCACAAGTTTGCAATCCTTTACGGCTTCCCTGAAAAGCTCACTGTCAAAGGGTTTTAAAAATCTTGCGTTCATAACCTTGGCGGATATATTCTTTTCGCTTAAAAGCTTTGCTGTGCAAACAGCATCTTGCACCGTGCTGCCAAGCGCAACTAAAAGTATATCACCGTCTTTAATGCAAAGCGTACCTTTGCCGAATTCAACAGACTCACCGCCATAATGCTTTGTATCTGCAACACCTTTCGGGTATCTTATTGCAACAGGTCCGGTGCAATCACTTAGTGCAATTCGCAGCATCTCTCGCATCTCTGCTTCGTTTGCAGGTGCCATAATCGTCATATTCGGTATATGCGAAAGGTACGAAAGGTCGTATATTCCCTGATGGGTTTCACCATCATTTCCTGTTGCTCCGGCACGGTCAATTGCAAAAACTGCGTGCAAATTCTGAAGTGCCACATCGTGCAAAAGCTGGTCATAGCCTCTTTGGAGAAAGGTTGAATATACAGCAAATACGGGGATAAGTCCACCTTTTGCAAGAGCTGCAGAGAATGTAACTGCGTGTTGCTCAGCAATTCCCGTGTCAAAAAATCTGTCGGGGAATTCCTTTGCAAATTTTGAAAGTCCTGTCCCGTCCGGCATTGCGGCAGTAACTGCAACGATTTTTGGGTTGTTTCCGGCAAGTTTTAAAAGCTCATCGCCAAGAATATCTGAGTATGTTAGAGAACTACTGCTCTCGGATATGCCGGTGTCAGGATCAAACGAGTTTACTCCGTGGAAGTGCGAGGGGTCTGTCTCGGACGGTGTGTACCCTTTGCCTTTCTGCGTTACAGTGTGAACTATAACAGGATATTTAAGACTTTTTGCATAGTTTAGTATTGCAACAAGCTCACCCAAATCGTGACCATCAACAGGCCCAAGATATTCAAGACCAAAGTTTTCAAAAAGCTTTTTTTGCAATAGTATTTTCTTTAAAATATGCTTGGATTTATGAATAAATTTTCTAAACGGCTCACCGATAATCGGGAGCTTATTCAGTAAGTTTTTAGTTTTTATCTTAAAAGAAATATACTCCGAACGGCTACTCAGCTTTTCTAGGTAGGCAGAAAGTCCGCCCACATTCTGGGAAATTGACATACCGTTGTCATTAAGAATAACAATAAGAGGAGCACCGCTGCTGCCGGCGTGGTTCATAGCCTCAAAAGCCATGCCTCCGGTTAGTGCCCCGTCTCCGATTACGGCAACGGAGGATGCATCAATTCCTTGAAGCTCAAAGGCTTTTGCAAAGCCAAGGGCTGCCGAAATGGAGGTGGAACTGTGACCTGTGTTAAAGGCATCAGCAGGGTTTTCTTCGGTTTTGGGAAAGCCGCTTATCCCGTCCTGCTGACGAAGAGTGTTGAAGCTGTCCCTTCTGCCGGTAATGATTTTGTGGGTGTAGGATTGATGTCCTACGTCCCATACGATTTTGTCGGCAGAAAAGTCAAAAACCTTGTGTAGTGCAAGCGTAAGCTCCACCGTGCCAAGGTTTGAGGATAAATGTCCACCTGTTTTTGAAATGTTTTCAATTAAAAATTGGCGGATTTCCCCTGCCAGAACTTCAAGCTCGGGGATATTTAGTTTTTTTATATCAGCTGATGAGTTAATGTCATCAAGAAACTTTTTCATATAAACACCGCAAATTATTTTTTTCTTATGCTCAGAATGGTCAATACCTTAGATGCAAAGTATACAATAGAATTACTCCGTCTGATTGCAAAAGTCTTGCCCATTGCCTTGCCACCGACAGTCAGTGCAGCAGCAAAGGAGGTAACACCAAGGCTAAGTAAAAACCCGTTAACCGACGGGGAAATTTTTAAAATATACGCAACAACCGCTGCCGAGGCAGAACCACTGATGATACCGCAGATATCACCTACCACATCGTTGCAGAAGTTTGAAACCTTGTCCTTTGCTTTAATAAGTTCAATTGCGCGATCAGCATACCTGACACGCTTTGTCGCCATAGAATGAAATGGTGACTCCGATGCGGTGGTTACTGCCATGCCAATAATATCAAAAACAATACCGGTAAATATGATGAACAGCAAAATACCAACTGCAATCCAGATGCTTACAAGGTTCATTATGCCGCTTGACAGCATATTGAATACGGCTGAGAGGGTAAAGGTTATGATTATGGTTTTTATTACCCATGCCTTGTCCGTTTTTTTTGAAGATGAAGGCTTAAACTTTACCTTCTGTTTTCGGGGTATGTCCTCTTTCAATTTAAATATCACTCCGGAAAAATAAAATGTAATGAGAAATAAAAAGGGTAGCATATACAGTAAATCTTGTGCCTTAGGTCAGGTTGGATTTCCCAAAGAATTACCGAATTGTCGCCAAAACGGAAGTTCCCTTTTAAAATTCTTTATGCGCCGTTACCGGTCAGCATTACCTGATTGCCACTGAGTACACACTGCAATCCCGTATATGCACCGAGCCAAAGCCCGAGAACGGTCTAGGGGTTTTCCCCGACAGTCACAAACGTTCCTTAGCCTCTTTTGCAAGCATGGTTTCAAAAAGCAATAACTCAAACTCCGTGGCCGCGGAATATTGAGTCTGAACGATTATCCGCCATACCCACTCAAGGCAGGCTACGCTGTCCACAGCACCGAAAATGATACCGCAAGACAGGTTTTAACCTGAGGCGTATAATGGCGGGATGTCCCAACCGTTACACGGACACAGGCCTCCGCGGAAAAGGGGTCAACGCCCACATGCCGTTGCGGATCGCCCCTAAACCTTAACTCCCAGCACACGCCCACGACTGGGCGTCGCAAGCGCACACAAGGAACTTCATCGATATGCCCTTCGGTGAATTTTTAGGCCCACCCTGGGGAATGAAGTGACCGACTAGAATACCGTTACCCATATTCTCATCATAATTATATCTTATTTAAATTGCAATGTCAACAGCGAAAAAAACAAAAATCCTTTGAAAACAAAGGATTTTTGTTGGTTATATTCAAATATTAATATAAATTCTTCTTGTAGTTTTCAATTACAGCCTTTACGGTCTCTTTTGCGGGACCGCCAGGGATTTTTCGCATATTAACACAGGTTTCAAGAGAAATTGCGTCGTAGATATCGTTGTTAAAAATTTCCGAGAACTCCTTGAATTCTTCCATCGAAAGTGCATCAATTACGGTGTCCTTATCAAGACAGTAAGCAACCATTTTGCCAACAACTGCGTGCGCATCACGGAATGGCAAACCCTTTTTAACAAGGTAATCGGCAACATCTGTTGCGTTGGTAAAACCGCCCTTTGCTCCCTGAAGCATCTTGTCCTTACGGAGACGCATTGTTGCAAGCATTCCGGCAAATACGGGCAAACACATTTTAACTGTATCAAGTGCGTCAAATATCTGTTCTTTATCCTCCTGCATATCCTTGTTGTAGGCAAGGGGCAGACCCTTAATCATTGTGAGGAGTCCCATAAGACTGCCGAATACTCTGCCTGACTTACCACGGGCAAGCTCTGCAACATCAGGATTTTTTTTCTGCGGCATAATGCTTGAACCGGTGCTGTATGCATCATCAAGGTCAATAAACGAGAATTCGTGCGAGCTCCAAAGAATAATTTCTTCGGAGAATCGGCTGAGATGCGCCATAATCATTGAAAGGACAAATGCCAACTCGCATACAAAGTCGCGGTCAGAAACTCCGTCAATGCTGTTATTTGTAATGCTGTCAAAACCAAGCTCCGCTGCCACAAAGTTACGGTCAAGGGGGTAGGTAGTACCTGCAAGCGCACCGCTGCCCAGCGGCATAACATTCATACGCTTTCTCCAGTCCGAAAGACGGGAAAGGTCACGTGAGAACATTTCGTAGTATGCCATAATATGATGAGCAAAGGTGATTGGCTGTGCTTTTTGCAGATGTGTATAACCCGGCATAATGGTGTCAAGGTTTTCTTCTGCAAGGCTGAGAATGGTTTTTAGCATATTTTTCAGCATTTCACCAAGCTCTTCCGCCTCGTCACGGAGGTAAAGTCTTGCATCAAGTGCAACCTGGTCGTTACGGCTTCTGCCGGTGTGCAAGCGTTTACCCACATCCCCGATTCGGGAAATGAGAATGGTTTCAATATTCATATGAATATCCTCGGCATCAATGGTGAATTCCACCTTGCCGTCCTCAATATCCTTTAAAATCTCGCCGAGAGTCTTTACGATAAGCTCGGAATCCTCTTTCGGGATAATTCCCTGCTTGCCAAGCATTTTTGCGTGTGCCTGACTTCCGCGGATATCCTGAGCGTACATACGACTGTCAAAACGGATTGACGAGTTAAAGTCGTCAACCGATTTATCTGTTGATTTGGAAAATCTTCCGCCCCAAAGTTTCATTATATTATCTCCTGATTATAGAAAATTCAGGGGCATCAGAGATGCCCCTGTTTTATGTTAGACCGAACTTTTGCCTTAAATTCCGTTCTTTTTCTTCATCATTGAACGTACCTTAAGCGGCAGACCGAAGAGGTTGATAAAGCCTTCGCTGTCCTTGTGGCTGTAAAGCTCCTTGCTGTCGCCAAATGATGCGATGTCCTCGTTGTAGAGTGAGAAGTCGGATTTTGCGCCTGCGGGTGTGCAGTTGCCCTTGTAGAGCTTAAGTCTAACTGTACCTGTAACATACTTATCCATCTCGTCGTACATAGCTGACATTGCCTCACGGAGCGGTGTGAACCACTTGCCGTCATATACCAGCTGTGAGAACTGTGTCTGTGTCATTCTCTTAAACGCCTGAGTGTCACGGTCAAGACAGAGGTATTCAAGCTCCTGAATTGCGGTGTAAAGAATTGTGCCACCGGGAGTCTCATAAACGCCTCTTGACTTCATACCAACAAGTCTGTCTTCAACGATATCTGCAATACCAACGCCGTTTTTGCCGCCAAGCTCGTTGAGCTTTTCAACCAATGCAACGGGTGAAAGCTTTTCACCGTCAACCGAAACGGGAACACCTGCTTCAAAGCCAATTTCTACATAGGTGGGGGTATCGGGAGCAGCCTCGGGTGATACGCCAAGCTTCAAAAGACTGTCAAACTGCGGCTCGTTCCACGGGTCTTCCAAATCCATACCCTCGTGGCTGATATGCCAGATGTTTCTGTCGCGTGAATAAAGGTCCTTTTTAGTAACAGGAATTTCAATTCCGTGAGCTTCTGCATAGTCAACTGCATCTTCACGGGACTTGATATCCCAGATTCTCCAGGGAGCAATAATCTTAAGTGACGGGTCAAGAGCCTTGATGCCAAGCTCAAAACGAACTTGGTCATTACCCTTACCTGTTGCGCCGTGGCAGATTGCAACTGCGCCCTCTTTTTGGGCAATCTCAACAAGTCTCTTTGCAATAATGGGTCTTGCGTGAGATGTGCCGAGGAGGTACTTGCCCTCATACATTGCACCGGACTTAAGTGTGGGGAAGATATAGTCCTTAACATATTCCTCTCTCAAATCTTCTATGTAGCACTTAAGTGCGCCCGACTTAATTGCACGCTCTTCAAGACCGTCGGTTTCCTTACCCTGACCAACATCGCCGCAAACGCAGACAACATCGTAGTCGTAATTTTCCTTAAGCCATGAAATAATAATTGATGTATCCAAACCGCCTGAATACGCCAGAACAACCTTTTCCTTTGCCATTATAAAAACCTCCTGAATTGCCTTAACTTCAAGGCAAAAAATGCTTGTTTTATTTAACATTTTATATTATAATAGCATTGTTGGAAAATTGCAACACTTTTTTTAAAGTTTTTGTATTTTTATGCAAAAAAGTGAATTTTTATGCATTTATACTATTGAATATGTGAAAAATGTGAAAGGAAAGGCGTATGAGGATACTTGGAGTTGACCCCGGTTACGCAATTGTGGGTGTCGGAACGGTGGATTATGAGGGAAACCGCTTTAAGGTGGTGGACTACGGAGCAATCACCACCGAAGCAGGCGAGGATATGTTTGACAGGCTCAAGGCGATTTATGATGAAATGACCAAGCTGATAGAATATGTAAAACCTGATGCTATGGCAATTGAGGAATTATTCTTTCAAAATAACCAAAAAACTGCAATTAATGTAGCGCAGGCGAGGGGTGTTCTCATCCTTGCGGCTAAAAACCACAATATTCCTGTTTTTGAATATACGCCGCTTCAGGTTAAGCAGGCAGTTGTGGGATATGGCAGAGCCGAGAAAAAGCAGGTTCAGCAGATGACAAAGGCGATACTGGGTCTTGCTGAAATTCCCAAGCCCGACGATACGGCAGATGCCCTTGCGCTGGCGGTTTGCCACGCACACACCGGCGGCAGAATGATGTGGGGTTAAAATTAATTTTGGACTTGTTTTTTATGCTAATAAGTAGTATACTATATTAATAGGTAATTTTTTGGAAAGGCAGAGGAAGTATGTTTTATTATATTTCGGGTGAAATTGCCCTTAAAACAGACAGCTTTGCTGTGATTGATGCAGGCGGAGTGGGCTATCGGCTTTATGCCAGCACCAAGACCCTCGAGACGATGGGTGCGGTTGGTGATTTTGCCAAGCTCTACACCTATTCAAATTTCAAGGCGTCGGCTGATGTTTTTGATATTTACGGCTTTGCAACCCTTGAGGAACTCAACCTTTTTGAAATGATTATAGGGGTACAGCGTGTAGGTGCAAAAACTGCTCTTGCGCTGCTTTCCAATATATCCCCGTCAAAGTTTGCATTATGTGTTGTGACAAATGATTACAAATACATAGCAAGCCAGACCCCCGGTCTTGGCGCAAAGGGTGCCGAGCGTATTGTTCTTGAGCTTAAGGACAAGTTCCGTGATGTGGATTTGGGTGATGTTTCAACCGACGACGCAATCGAGGTTTACCACGGTGGCACATCCGAGCTTGACGAGGCGGTCAGCGCACTCACGGTTCTGGGCTATTCGCCCGCCGAGGCGAAACGGGCACTCAGCGGTGCAAAGGGTACTGTCGAGGAGCTAGTAAAGCTTGGCTTGAAAAATTTGATGAAAGGTTAAAGCCTTGTTATGGAATTTGAAAATGAAACCAGAATTGTCACTCAATCGCAAGTTAGCGGTGACAACGAAATTGAATATAGTCTGAGACCAAAGCTGCTTGATGATTATATCGGTCAGACAAAGGTTAAGGAAAACCTAAAGGTCTTTATGGAAGCTGCAAAAAACCGTGGTGAATCACTAGACCATGTTCTGCTTTACGGTCCTCCGGGTCTTGGCAAAACCACATTGGCAGGGATAATTGCCAACGAGATGGGTGTAAATATCCGTATTACCTCCGGACCGGCAATCGAAAAGCAAGGTGACCTTGCGGCACTTCTTACCAATCTTTCGGAAAATGATATTTTGTTTATTGACGAAATTCACCGTCTTAACCGAAGCGTTGAGGAAATCCTCTACCCGGCAATGGAAGACGGTGCATTGGATATAATAATCGGTAAAGGCCCGTCAGCCCGTTCGATACGGCTCGACCTACCAAAGTTCACGCTGATTGGTGCAACCACCAAAGCCGGTGCACTTACAGCACCGCTTCGCGACAGATTTGGTGTTATCAGCCGCCTTGAGATATACAAAAAAGAGGATTTGGAGCAGATTATAACAAGGTCTGCCGGAATACTCGGCATTGAAATCACCCCTGGCGGTGCAGCAGAGATTGCATCAAGGTCCCGAGGTACTCCCAGAGTTGCAAACAGACTCCTAAAAAGAGTCCGTGACTTTGCCGAAATCAAGGCAAACGGCGTTATAACCGATCAGGTTGCAGACTATGCTCTGCGAATGCTGGAGGTGGACAAGCTTGGTCTTGACTCCACCGACAAGCGAATGATTCTCTCGATTATCAACAACTACGGTGGCGGCCCTGTGGGACTTGACACCATTGCTGCAACCATCGGTGAGGAAAGCGACACCATTGAGGATGTTTACGAGCCGTATCTGATGCAGATTGGGTTCATAAACCGCACACCGAGGGGTAGAATGGTAACAAGGCTCGGCTATGAGCACTTTGGGGTTCCGTTTGGCAAAGACGAACCGACATTGTTTGATGAAGATTAGAGATATTGCATAGATTATAATATAAAAGGATTGATATAAAATGGAAAAGAAAAAGTTTTATCTGACAACCGCAATTGCATATACTTCAAGAAAGCCTCATATCGGTAACACATACGAGGTTGTTCTGGCAGATGCAATTGCAAGATTTAAAAGATTTCAGGGTTATGATGTGTTCTTCCTGACCGGTACAGACGAACACGGGCAAAAAATTCAGCAGCTTGCAGAGGACAGCGGTATTTCGCCACAGACCTATGTTGACGGTGTTGCCGGTGAAATACGTAATATATGGGATTTGATGAATTCGTCATACGACAAGTTTATTAGAACAACAGACGATTACCATGTTGCAAGCGTACAGAAGATTTTCAAAAAGCTCTATGACCAGGGAGATATTTACAAAAGCTCATACACCGGTTGGTACTGCACTCCCTGTGAGTCATTCTGGACAGAAACCCAGTTGGTTGACGGCAAATGCCCCGATTGCGGCAGAGAAGTTCATCAGGGCAACGAAGAAGCATACTTCTTTAAAATGAGCAAGTATCAGAAGGCTCTCGAAAAGCACATTGAGGAAAATCCTGATTTTATCCAGCCCGAATCCCGTAAAAAGGAAATGATAAACAACTTCATCAAACCCGGTATTCAGGATTTGTGCGTTTCCAGAACAAGTATTAGCTGGGGTATTCCGGTAAGCTTTGACGAAAAACACACCGTTTATGTGTGGCTTGATGCACTTACAAACTATATCAATGCCCTTGGCTATACTCCTGACGAAAAAGGCGAGCTTTACAACAAATATTGGCCGGCTGATGTTCATATTATAGGTAAGGATATTCTGAGATTCCATACCATTTACTGGCCCATCTTCCTTATGGCATTAGGCGAACCTCTCCCCAAAAAGGTGTTTGGTCATCCGTGGCTGCTTAGCGGCGAGGACAAAATGAGCAAGTCGCTTGGTAATGTAATTTATGCGGACGATTTAGTTCGTCACTTTGGTACAGATGCGATAAGATACTATCTGCTCCGTGAAATGCCCTACGCTCAGGACGGAACTATCACCTACGAAAAGATAATCAATTCATATAATACCGACCTTGCAAATACTTTAGGCAACCTTGCCAACAGAACTGTTGCAATGGTGAATAAGTATTTTGACGGAATAGTTCCGGCGAAATCTGCATCAACCGGCTTTGAAGATGATTTGGCGGCAGTTGCAGAAAAGGCAAAGGTTGACACCATAAGACTTATGGAGGAATTCCGCACAGCCGATGCATTGGAAGCACTCTGGACTCTTGCAAGCCGTGCCAATAAGTATATCGACGAAACAATGCCCTGGGCACTTGCAAAGGATGAGGCAAAGAACGACGAACTTAAAACAGTTATGTTCAGCCTTGTTGAATCGCTCAAGTGGATATCTTCACTTCTTTCACCGTTTATGCCCGAAACTGCAGAAAAGCTTGCAGCAGCACTTGGAATAGAAATTCCCGCACTCAGCGAGCTTGAAGCCTTTGGTACATCAGATGCAGGACAGAAGGTCGGCGAGGCAGCAATGCTGTTTGCGAGAATTGATGCAGAGAAAAAACTTGCAGAACTTGAAGAGGAAGCAGCAAAGAATGCTACTCCCAAAATCGAAATAGAACCCTTTAAGGAAAATATTGACTTTGAAAAGTTTCTTGAACTCGATATCAGAGTGGGTAAGGTTTTAGAGTGCGAGGCTGTTCCCAAATCTTCAAAGCTTTTGAGATTTACAATTGAGACAGGAAGCGAAACAAGACAGATACTTTCAGGTATTGCCAAGTACTACAAGCCGGAGGATTTAATCGGCAAGAATGTATTGTTTATCGCAAATTTTGCACCCAGAAAGATGATGGGCTATGAGTCTCAGGGAATGATTCTCAGCGCAGAGTATCAGGATAAACTGGTGGTGACTTCTACGCTTGAAGACATACAAAGTGGAGCAACCATAGTATAATATTAAAAGACATTTCGTTATATTTGGAGGACTTATGAGTATTTTCAGTAAAGCAGATATTCTTCTGCCGGATTGTGTTAATATGGAAAAATGGAGTGTTGTTGCCTGCGACCAGTACACCGCCCAGCCCGAATACTGGAAGCGTGTGGAGAATTTTGTAGGCGATGCACCCTCAACATTAAAGATTGTATATCCCGAAGCCTTTCTTTCGGAGGGTGATTCGAGAATTGCGGCTATTAATGCCGAAATGCAAAGCTACCTTGACAAAAAGATTTTTGCCGAGCTGGAGGGCAGCTTTGTATATGTTGAAAGAACAATGAACAGCGGCAAAATCCGCCGCGGCATTATCGGTCAGGTTGACCTGGAATGTTATGATTTTTCAAAAGGTTCAAAAAGCGAAATTCGTGCAACCGAGGGGACTATTATCGAGAGAATTCCCCCCAGAGTTAAAATTCGTGAAAACGCACCGGTGGAGCTGCCCCACGCAATCCTTCTTATGAATGACCCTGAGGACAAGATTATGGGCAGCATTGCAAAGGAACGTCCACTTTATGACTTTGACTTAATGGAAAATGGCGGTCACATCTCCGGTTGGCTTGTTTCCGGAATGATGGCAGATGCACTCGTTGACCGCATTGATGCCTTTGCGAAGAGTGCTAAGGATAACCTCGTGTTTGCTGTCGGTGACGGAAATCACTCACTTGCAACAGCAAAAACCTGCTGGGAGAACATCAAAAAGACCATTCCCGAAAAAGACTGGTCGACCCACCCTGCAAGATACTGCCTTGTTGAGATTGAAAATATTCACGATGAGGCGCTTGAATTTGAACCGATACATAGAGTTGTTTTTGAACAGACAATTGAAAGCGTTGCAGCAGAACTCAAAAAGTATTATGCGGTTTCTGATGCGCCCATAGCCGGATGTCAGGAAATTGTAATGACAGAGGGGGATAGAACTGAAAAGTTCTATGTAACCAACCCGTCATCAGGTCTTGAGGTTGGAACGATTCAGAACTTCCTTGACAAGATGGGTTACGAGCTTGACTACATACACGGTGAAGATGTTGTCCGTGACCTTTCGGGCAGAGGCAATGCAGTAGGTTTTGTTCTGCCTTGCCCTGAAAAGAATTCACTTTTTGAAACGGTAATTTCGGACGGAGCACTTCCGAGAAAGACCTTCTCAATGGGTGAAGCAAACGAAAAACGCTTCTATCTTGAAGCAAAGAAAATAAAGTAAAAAAAGTCAGGGCGGATTTATTATCCGCCCTGATTTATGGGATTAACAATTATGAAAAAACTAAGCTTTGAACACACAAAAACGGCGTGCTATCTTGGCTCCATTTCTCAGGCGATTGTCTGCAACTTTCTGCCGCTTTTGTTTGTTATATTCAATCAGGATTACAGAATACCTTTGGCATTGGTGACGTTATTTGCAACCCTTAACTTTATTATGCAGCTTATAATGGACTTCACCTCGTTGTTTTACATAGACCGTGTCAGCTACCGCAAAACCATTGTTACAGCGCATTTGCTTGCTTCGGGCGGTTTTTTGTTTTTGGGCCTTGTTGCGCCAAGAGTTCAGAATACATATCTTGCAGTTTTGTTTTCGGTAATGATGTTTTCTGCCGGTGGTGGACTTTTTGAGGTTCTGCTTAGCCCTATTATTGAAGCTTGCCCCTCGAAAAATAAGGCATCAACTATGAGTATGCTTCATTCGATGTACGCATTTGGTTCTATCGGGGTAATACTTCTGACTAACCTTTTGCTGTTTGTCTTAGGCAAGGAAAACTGGCATATTATCGCAATAATGTGGGCAATTTTACCCTTTGCAAATGCGGTTTATTTTATGTTTGTGCCTATAAATAAAATGGTTGAAAACAGTGAAAGAACACCACTTTTTAAACTTCTTAAAAAGAAAAGCTTTTTGGTGTTTATATTGATAATGTTCTGCAGCGGAGCGACAGAGATTGCAATGAGTCAGTGGGCGTCCGCCTTTGCCGAAAGCTCGCTTGGTGTTTCAAAAACTATGGGCGATATGTTGGGACCGTGTATCTTTGCGGCAATGATGGCTCTTTCCCGAGTGCTATATTCAAAACTGGCAGATAGAATAAATCTTGCAAAGTATCTGCTTGTGTGTGGATTTTTAACTGTTCTTTGCTTCCTTACCGCGGCGCTGTCGCCTATTAAAATTCTGGCACTTCTTGCTTGCGGATTTTGTGGCTATACCGTTGGTATAGCATGGCCCGGTGCGGTTTCGCTTGCGGCAAAAGCATATCCTCTGGGAGGTGCATCAATGTTTGGCATAATTGCTCTTGCAGGGGATATAGGATGCACGGCAGGGCCGACATTGGTTGGCTTTGCAGCGGCAGCGTTTGGCGGCGAGCTGAAAACAGGACTTCTGATTTCAACTATATTCCCGGTACTTCTGGTAATCAGCACAATTCTTCTTATGCGCAGAG
This sequence comes from Monoglobaceae bacterium, assembly GCA_045120135.1. Lineage (GTDB taxonomy): Bacteria > Bacillota > Clostridia > Monoglobales > Monoglobaceae > SIG440. Next base: position 131,590 of record JBGVEN010000017.1, read on the forward strand.
TAAAAAAGCATCCGGAAATGAATATATAAAAGGGAATGTAAAAATAGTCCAGAACGCAAAAGATGTGATTTTGGAATTAAGCAAACAAAAAAAGGGGTGGCATTTGCCACCCCTTTCAGTTTTAATTCTCTTAGATTTCTGCGAAGTACTTGATTGTTCTAACCATCTGGCTTGTGTATGAGTTTTCGTTATCATACCAAGAAACAACCTGAACTTCGTAAAGGTCATCAGCAATTTTTGCAACCATTGTCTGTGTTGCGTCGAAGAGTGAACCGTACTTCATACCGATAACGTCTGAAGAAACGATAGGATCAGTGTTGTAACCGAAGCTTTCTGAGCTTGCAGCCTTCATAGCAGCGTTGATACCGTCAACAGTAACATCTGCACCCTTAACAACAGCTGTAAGGATTGTTGTTGAACCTGTAGCAACAGGAACTCTCTGTGCAGCACCGATGAGCTTGCCGTTGAGTTCAGGGATAACCAGGCCGATAGCTTTAGCTGCACCTGTTGAGTTAGGAACGATGTTAGCAGCACCTGCTCTTGCACGACGCATATCGCCTTTTCTGTGAGGACCGTCAAGAATCATCTGGTCACCTGTGTATGCATGGATTGTAGCCATGATACCACTCTGAATGGGTGCATAATCGTTAAGAGCCTTAGCCATAGGAGCAAGGCAGTTTGTTGTACAAGATGCAGCAGAAATGATGTTGTCTTCTGCTGTAAGTGTGTTTTCGTTAACTGAGAATACAATTGTCTTGAGGTCGTTGCCTGCGGGAGCAGAAATAACTACCTTCTTAGCACCTGCATCAATGTGAGCCTGTGACTTTTCCTTTGAGCAGTAGAAGCCTGTACATTCAAGAACAACATCTACGCCAATTTCGCCCCAGGGAAGATCCTTTGCATCCTTTTCTGCGTAAATCTTCAGTGTCTTGCCGTCAACTGTGATTGTGTTAGCTTCGTCATCAGCTTCAACAGTGTGAAGATTTTCACCAATTCTGCCGCAGTAGCCACCCTGAGCGGTGTCGTACTTAAGAAGACCTGCGAGCATTGAGGGCTTTGTAAGGTCGTTGATAGCAACGATATCATAACCCTCTGCACCAAACATCTGTCTGAACGCGAGACGACCGATACGGCCGAAACCATTAATAGCAACTTTTACTGACATAATAAAATACCTCCAAAAATGTTTTTTATATGTTATTAATAATATTTTACCTTATTTTTCCGAATTATACAAGTCTTTTTCATAAATAATTGTTAAAAAATTAACTTTAATGCTAATTTCTTGCATAACAGTTTACAGTATAGCATAAAATTTTTAAATTTGCAACTATCAATATTTACAACAACGAAAAAATATGTTATAAATATTATATGAATAATAACAAAAGGAACGATAAATTATGAAGCTTATTTTAGCAAGCAAAAATGCACATAAAGCGGAGGAAATGCAGGCAATACTGGGCGAAGGCGTAAGGCTTGTGACCCAGACCGAGGCGGGATGCGGTGATTTGGATGTTATTGAAGACGGCACAAGCTTTGAGGAAAATGCCGTGAAAAAAGCCGTTACAATAATGCAGGCAACAGGTAAGGCAACCATTGCTGATGACAGCGGACTTGCGGTTGATGCTTTGGGCGGCAGGCCGGGCATCTTTACAGCGCGCTTTGCCGGCGAAGGTGCAACCGATGACGAGAATATAAAAAAGCTGCTTGATGAGCTTAAAAATGTTCCTGAGACGGAAAGAACTGCACGGTTTGTATGTGTGATTGCGTTGGCAGTTCCGGGCGAGGAGCCAAAAACCTTTCGTGGTGAGGTAGAGGGCAGAATTTTATTTGAAAAGCACGGCGAAAATGGCTTTGGCTATGACCCTGTGTTTTATCTTCCGCAGTTTGATTTGTCAATGGCTGAGGTTTCGGCAGAGGTGAAAAACTCGGTAAGCCACAGATTTAATGCACTAAAACTTCTTAAGGAGTATCTTGGTTAAATGAGAAGAATACTAAGCCATATGCGGCGGGCAATTCAGGATTATAATATGATTGAAGCGGGCGATAAAATTGCTGTGGGTGTTTCTGGCGGAAAGGACAGCCTTGCCCTGCTTTGTGCACTCAGTGCATACCGCAGATTTTCCGAGGTGCCGTTTGAGGTTATGGGTGTCACACTCAATATGGGTTTTGAGGGTGTTGATTATTCTCCCATTAGGGAGCTTTGCAATGATTTGGGCGTTGAATATGTTGTCAAGGATACCGACATAGCAGAAATTTTGTTCGAGGTCAGAAAAGAAAAAAATCCCTGCTCGCTTTGTGCCAAAATGCGCCGTGGCGCAGTGAACGATATGGCACGGGAGCACGGCTGCAACAAGGTGGCGCTTGGCCATCATAATGAAGATGTAATAGAGACATTTTTTCTTTCACTTTTTTATGAGGGCAGACTAAACTGCTTTTCGCCGGTTACTTATCTTTCCAGAGTGGATATGAAGGTTATAAGACCGCTCATATATGTTCCGGAGGGGGATATAAAGGGCTATACAAGGCGTGAAAAGCTCCCGATTGTTCACAATCCCTGTCCTATGGATGGTGTTTCAAAGCGTCAGGAGATGAAGGATTTTATAAACGAAAGACAAAATACGGACCATCACTTTAAAACACGTATGATGAATGCAATACAAACTGGTCTGGACGATTGGAAAATCGACATATAAGGAGGAAGATATATGCTTTTTTCATTGGCGAAAAATGATTTTAAGGCAAAATATGCCGGCTCGGCTTTGGGTGCAATATGGGCGTTTATCAGTCCCGTTATAACTATTCTGATTTACTGGTTTGTATTTCAGGTTGCGTTTCAGAACGGTCCGGTAAATAATATGCCGTATGTAATATGGCTGGTTTCGGGCGTAGTTCCGTGGTTCTTCATATCCGAAGCCTGGGGCGGTGCAACGGGAGTGTTTATTGATTATTCGTATTTGGTAAAAAAAGTAGTGTTTAAAATTGAAATGCTCCCTGCTATCAGAGTAACCTCAGCGTTTTTTGTGCATCTATTTTTTGTTGCGCTGACCTTTGTTGTAAGCTCGGCATACGGATATTTTCCGGGATTTTTACATATTCAGGTTGTGTACTATATGGCTGCAGCGTTTGTTTTGTCGCTGGCGCTTGGCAGGATTACCGCAACCCTGACAGTTTTTGCAAGGGATATAAGCAATATTGTCGGCGTTCTGGTACAGTTCGGGTTCTGGATTACCCCGATTTTCTGGGACATACACGCAATTCCTGAGAGCCTGCATTTTATCTTTTTGCTTAACCCTATTTATTATGTAACCGAGGGCTATCGCGATACCTTTGTTTACGGAACAGGCTTTTGGGAAAAGCCGTGGCTGACCCTGTATTTCTGGGGAGTGGTTGCGGTGCTGACAGTTTTGGGGAATGTACTTTTCAAGAGACTCAGACCGCATCTTGCGGATTTGATTTAAAAATTTTTAGGGGCGGGAGAAAATCCCGCCCAAGATTTTCTTGACAAAAGCAACTGTTGCGTGTATAATAAATAAGTTGACAAATTAAATATTTCGAGGCGTGGCGCAGTTTGGTAGCGCACCTGGTTTGGGACCAGGGGGCCGCAGGTTCGAATCCTGTCGCCTCGACCAAAATAACGGCAGGATTTTTATCCTGCCGTTATTTATTATTGGGTTCCTATTATATCTTTGGCAACTTCAACAAACTTGTTTATGATATTTGAGGTGAACGCCGTTTGCTTTTGGGTCACATAAAGGTATCGTCTGCCGCTGTCCTTGATGTTGTAAAGAAAAACATCATCCTTAAAATGATGGTATTTAAATAATTTGTCGGGCACAAAACAAATGCCGTTGCCCGATGCGGTGAGACTGTAGGATGTACTCAGTTGGTCAAGGCGGAATGAAACATTTGGAGTAAACCCGCTTTTAGCAAATATTTCTGTTGCGTGCTTATACATACTGTTTCCGATTTTCAAAAGAATAAACTTCTCGTTTTGGAAGTGTCTGATTGAAATTTTAGGAATACTTTCAATGTCAAAATCAGGATTGTGCAGGTCATCAGGTGAGATACGGTATTTCTCCAATCCGGTATTGCAATCGAATTTTGCAGGAACTGCAAGCAGAATTTTTTCTTCGGTCAGCGGATAGCAGTTATAGTCAGGAGTCTCGTCGTCCATACTGTCAATCATAATGTCAACTTCTTCGTTATTTATCATCTTTCGCATTTCGACAGAACTTGCTTCGGTAAGGGATATTTCAATTTTGGGATATAGTCTTGAAAACTCGCTGATGATTCGGGGCAGAATGTAAGATGAAACATAGTTTGAACCGCAGACCTTTATATGCCCAAACTGTATATTGTTTATGCTGTTGACCTTTTCGGCAAAATCCTCGTGAATATTCATTATTTTTTCTGCGGCTTTTATATACTCATATCCGATTGTTGTGGGGCGAAGGTTAGAATACCGTCTTTCAAAAAGAGGCTGACCAATTTTTTCTTCAATTTTCTTTATTGCTGCACTGAGGCAGGGCTGAGATACAAAAAGCTTTTCAGCTGCTTTGGTGAAGCTTTTTTCTTTGTAAACAGTGTATACATATTCCATTTTGTTAAACATAAAACCACCTATAACTTTTTGTTATAATTATTATATAATATATATATTTGATTATAACACAACGTTGATATATAATCAATATCCGTGAGGTGAGAATATGAAATTATTTTGCGATTTGCTTTTTATTTGCCCCATGCTCTTTCTTGCAGGGGTAATTGACGGTGTAGCGGGTGGCGGCGGAATTATATCATTACCCTCATATATTATGACGGGAATGCCGCTTAACTTTGCATACGGGTGCAACAAAATGCAAAGCTGCTTTGGAACAGCAGCCTCGCTGGCGAAATATGCAAAAAGCCGATTTGTGGATATGAAAATTGCGCTGGTTACATCGTTAACCGCGATTTTAGGTTCTTTTCTTTCCACAAGAATTATGTTATCATTAAGTGAGAGCACCATAAAAGTGATTATAGGCGCGGCAATGTGCTTTATCATAGTACTTACACTCCTCGTTAACAGGATGAAGGGTGGCGAGAAAACGAAGGTGGAGGCAAGCGTAAAAAATCTTTTGCTTGGACTACTTGCCGGAGTTGTTCTTGGCTTGTACGACGGCTTTTTCGGGCCCGGTGGCGGGACGGTTGCTATGATGATTTTTGTATTATTTTTTGGTTATGATATTCGAGTGGGTTCCGGCAACGGCAAAATAGTTATTGTTATTTCAAATTTTATTGCATTGGTGAATTATGTTGCAGAGGGATGCATATTGTATCAAATTGCAATTCCGGCAACAGTATGTAACATTATCGGCAGTTATATCGGGGCAACTCTTGCGGTAAAGCACGGACGAGGAATTGTAAAGAAATTCTTGTTGCTTGTGGTCGTAGTATTGATACTTCAATCGTTATTAAAACTATTTTAGGAGGTCATAATAATGGAACAAAAAAGGATTTCGGATTTTGGCATAAAAATCGGAAAAATGAAAAAGGGAAAGCTCAATAAAATTACTGATGTTAAGGGCGTGCGTGTTGGTCACAGCACAATTAAAACCGAAAGTCATAATACCGGTGTAACCGTAATTATGCCAACAGATGACAATATTTTTTTGAATAAGCTTGTTGCAGCATCTTATGTGTCGAATGGATTTGGCAAGACGATGGGGTTAGTTCAGGTGGATGAGCTGGGAACACTGGAAACGCCAATTGCTCTTACCAACACACTGAATGTGGGGATTGTAGCGGATTCAATGGTTCAGTATATGATTGATATTTGTGAAAAGGATAACTTCAAGCTGTCCAGTGTTAACCCTGTGGTGGGAGAGTGTAATGATTCGCTGCTTAATGATATTCAGGAACGCGTGGTCGGATATGACAATGTTATGGAGGCAATCAATTCGGCGGATGTTGATTTTGAGGAAGGCAACATCGGTGCGGGTGCAGGGACAATCTGTTTCGGACTTAAAGGAGGAATCGGTTCGGCGTCGCGTGTGTTTGAACTAAGTGGAAGAGAGTATACCTTGGGTATTCTTGTGCAGTCCAATTATGGTGAAACCGAAGATTTGCTGCTGAACGGTAAGCCGATTGGAAAACAAATTGCCGAAGGCTACTCAAAAAGTGAAAAAGATAAGGGCTCAATTGTTATTGTTATGGCGTGCGACGCTCCGCTAACTGCAAGACAGGTGAAAAGAATACTAAAACGCTGCACAGTGGGGATTGCAAGAAGCGGTTCGTATATAGGTCACGACAGCGGAGAGGTATTCGTCGGGTTCTCAACTGCGAACAGACTTCCCCATGACGGTGGAAATGACATACTCAATTTATCTTGTGTAAACGAAAAAAATATGGACACACTGTTCCGTGCGGCAGGTGAGGCAACGGAAGAGGCGATATTAAATTCGATGGTTTGCTCTGAAACGGTTAGAGGATATGACGGAAAGGTTGTGTATAGCCTTCGGGATTACCTCCATAAAACTATATAACAACCATTTTTATGTATCTGATAAACTTGTTATTTGAGAATAAAGTACAATTTATTGATAAGATTTTTATATTGAAATCGTGTTTAGACTGTGATATATTAATCCCGAAGGTGAATTTAGAATATCGGAGGAATTAATATGCTTTTAGATATTAAAGATAAGCTGAGAAATTCGGAAATGCCCATACGCAAAAAGATGGTCAAGATGGGCACGATCAAAGAGGGAACGGTCGAATCCACCCCTGTTGTATGGCAGAATAAACTGCTCAGATTTGAATGGGTGCGCTCAAACGACTGGGGCAAAAACCACGGCGACAGAGTTGATGGTTACTACAATTTTGTTGATTTTGAAATCGACGAAGTGGTTGGCAAGCCTTTTGCCCATAAGCACGCCTTTGGTTGTTGCTATGAGGAAAATGGTGTGATGTATGCTCACGGTGTTCGTGGCAATGCGGGTGCGACAAATGTAATTGATGTTTTCTGGTCAGAGGACCTTGTGAATTGGCAGTCTCAGACCGCCCTTTCAATTCCCGAAGAACTTAAAATCTACAACACCTCGGTTTGCAAAGGTGAAAACGGTTACATAATGTGTGTTGAGGTTGGCGGTCCGGAAGAATTGGTGGGTAAAAACTACACAATTCTCTTTGCAAAGTCAGACAATTTACTCGATTGGGAATTGTTGCCGATTGAAGACTACAATTATATCCCCGACAGATATTCGGCTTGTCCCTCAATCAGATATTTTGATGGTATGTATTATATGGTGTACCTTGAGATTGCACCGCTTTACCGCCTTGTGCCGTACATTGTCCGGTCAAAGGATTTGGTTGAATGGGAGGGCGGACTGTATAACCCCTTTATGTGGATAGACGATGATGACAAAAAAATTGCCCACCCCGAAAGATTTAACGAGGAGGAGCTTGGACGTATAAAAAAAGCCGTTGATAACAACAACAGCGATATAGACTTTTGCGAATATAAAGGCGAAACCTATATAGTTTACAGCTGGGGCAATCAGCTTGGTACCGAGTATCTTGCCTATGCAAAATACGATGGCGGACTTGAAGAGTTTTTAAAGTCATATTTTTAACGTATAAAAGAGAAGTGGGGGGGG
>JBGVEN010000018.1:0-116763 GCA_045120135.1 Monoglobaceae bacterium
TATTTAGCTGACCGATACTAATAGGTCGAGGGCTTGACCTAAACAATTATGGAGTAAGCCATATATAAAGAACAGAAAAACGAGATACTGAAACTTCTTCGTTCAGTTTTTGACACAACGAATATTGAGGTCAAGACACCGGCATAGGTGTTTGACATATATTCGGTGGCGATAGCAAAGAGGTCACACCTGTTCCCATCCCGAACACAGTAGTTAAGCTCTTTAGCGCTGATGATACTTGGTGGGTGACCGCCTGGGAAAGTAAGACGCTGCCGGAACTGATAAAAGACATCCGTAAGGGTGTCTTTTTTGTTGCGTATCATCAGCGCTAACTCGCATGATGGTTGAAACACTTTGTGTTTCTGCCTGATCAGGGATTTGCTCTCGCAAATCCCAATCCTGCGCTACCGATATGCCACCGGCATATCGTCTTAACGCTCCGGCTTTAGCGCTGAGAATGAAAACTATCAAACCTGGCGACCGCCCGGGAAAGTAAGACGCTGTAGGAATTTGCAAAGCGGATATCCAAACGGATGTCCGTTTTTATTTTGTAAATTTCTACAGCGTCTTTTTATTGTTTTTTAAATTCTTCGCCGTTTATTAAATAATCAATTGAAACATTAAAGTATTTTGAGAGTTTGTTGAGCATATCCAGACTTGGTTCTCGTTTCCCATTTTCGTAGTGTGATAAAGCCTCGCGTGAAATATTTAAGTCCATAGCTACTTTAAGTTGGTTTAAATTTTTTTCTTTTCTAATGGTTTTTAAACCTTTCATAAAAACACCTCTTGACTTTATTGTAACAATTTGTTACAATAAATATGTTACAAAATGTTACATAAAAGAGGGGATAAAAATGAATAAATTCTTATTTGTAGTTTTTATTATAATAGTCAATTTATTATTTTGTTCTTGTAGCAATAGTCAAGAAGATATCTCTAACATACCTACAGAGGCGATAGTTGAACTGACAGAAGAAGATAAAGAGCTTAGCAAAAGAACTGTTGAAAAATTTATGGGTGAAATTTGCAAATTTGATGTAGTTAATGCTAATAAATACATTGCAGGGGCAAATGAAGTAAATAGTAATTCAAGTGTAGATATTGATGAAGTGAAACAAAATATGTTAAACACAATTAAGGGAACGCTACTTGATGATTATAGAATGTATGATTTAATTGATAGAATATTTAATCAATGTTCGTATGAAATATTAAATTTATATGAGGAAGAAAATAGATATGTTTATGATATACAAGTTAAAATGTCTGATTTAGGGAGGTTTGCCCAAGATGTCCCCAATGCTTTAAATGATGCTGTTCTTGAAGAAGTTATAGCCGAGTGTTTATATAAAGGCGTAATTACAGAGTCAGATTTATACAGTAAATATGTTCCAAAAGATAAACAAAAAGCGTTTGAGAATGTTGCGGTTGATAAAATTATAGAAATATTAAATGAAAAGGTTGACAGTTATGTTTTTAATGCAAGAATGAAATTGAGTTTGATAAAAGTAAATGATGCTTGGTTGATAGATCGTGACTTAAGTGATATGGATGATTTTTTTGCAATGCTTAATTAGAACATGGCTAGCGGGAAGTAGTAAAACATAAATTAGATGAGGAGAAAAGATAATGGCAGGTACAGAGTGTCCTAAGTGTAAAAAACTAACATTTTTTAAAACGACAACCGGACGAAAGTGTTCTAAGTGTGGTTGGGAAATGAGAGAACCAGCACGAACAAACGGTAAATTACCTGGTCCCGGTAAACGTTGCAGCAGTTGTGGAAAGATGCAAGTTTTTAACAATAAATGCCGTAATTGCGGAGTGGAGTATGGCAAAGGAAAATAAGAAAGGGAAGTATAAATGAGTAACAAACTGAAGACGGGAAAGAAAATATTAGAGATTAGTTCGGCAATTATTGCATTAATGATAGGTGGGATAGATGCGTTTGAGCGGATTAAAGAAGCTTTTAATAAGGAGGGATAAATAATTATGGATGATTTGACGGGGATTTTACAAAATGAAAATACTGAAGGTAAGCGAGAGTGTAGGCAAAATAAAAAAAAGAAAAAATTAATTTTCTTTGCGGGAATAGTTTTATTAATTATGATAATGACTATAGTTTTTTTAAAATGCATTATCATTCCACAGAATAAATATAATCAAGCATTATCACTAATTGAAGAGAAAGAATACTTGAAAAGTTATACTTTATTTAAAAGCCTTGGGGATTATAAAGATTCCGAAAGTATAATAAAAAATTTTAGATTTTTGCCAAAGCAAGTAAAGGAATATAATTCTGAAAGAGAAATAAACACAATGGACTATATATATAGTGCTGATAATAATTACTTAAAAGTTATAAATAGCTATTATGGACCGACTGTTATTCAATATACATTTGATGATAATGGTAATTGTATAGAGGTAAAAGAAGGTGATTACATTAGAAGATATTGGTATGATAATAATGGAAATTGCACAAGGATATTATATCCAAATTCTGAAACAATATATAAATATGATGAGAAAGGTAACAAAGTAGAAGAAACAAGTGTTCATGATACTTTTACACATACAAGAGAGTATATTTATGATAGCAATAATAATTGTATAAGGGAGTTGGAACATTGGTCTACCCATTATGGGGTTTCTATAACTGAATATACATACAATAAAGAGGGGAAATGCATTAAAGAAGAAGAAATCGATAGCGAAGGAAATCGTGAATTAATCGAAGAATATTCTTATGATGAAAGAGGGAATTGTATACAAGCCTATGATCCTAATGTAAATAGAATATTTAGCATGGAAGGACCATCAAGAGTTACAAAAAATATTTATGATGAAAATGGGAATTGTATTAAAGAAACACATACTTTTTCTTATGACAATGGAAGTGTTAGTGAAAATACTACTGAGTATGTTTATGATGAAAACGGAAATTGTATAGAAGAAATATGGGGTGCTTGGAAAGACGAATACACATATGATGAAAATGGGAATTGTATAAAAAAAATACACAAAAGTGAGTATGGAACAGACTATACGGAATACAAAGATTACTTTATTATATACGCAAGGCAAGATTTAGATAGTTTTAAAGAAACGGATATTTAGGAGGATAATACAATGTATTATATTTTACTTGTAATCAGATTAGTTTTTATTTTTGGAGCGAAGAAATTTGCGAAGCAGTATATTGAAACCGGAGAGAAAAAAGGACTCTGTTACACAGGAATGGGAATATCTATATTTTCGGTTATAGTTTCGCTAATTAATATGCGGAATTGTTTGGATACAATGTCAATGTTGGATGAAAGAGATTATTACGGAGTAGGATTAGGAAGTGAGGCGGATGGGATATATGGATTAGCTGTATTAATGTTTTTAGCATCTATTGTGATGATTGTTTTGGCAATTTGGGCAATTCGTAAATATTATTTTGTGTTAAAGCCTAAGAGCGGCGTTGAGGAATGAGAAGTGCAAAAGGATAGTTCCAATCAGGGGCAATCAGGGGCAATCAGGGAGACGGTTCTTCCAATCAGGGGGACGGTTCTTCCGAAGACAGGGGGACGGTTCCTGCGTCATGTTACTTATTTTCTAAAAAAACATAAAAATTATTATGACAAAACCTCTCAGGTGCATTTACATAAGTACCTGAGAGGTTTTCCTTAAATGCTTTTTTAGTTATATAAATGCTTTAAATGGCACATAATATAATTAAAGGAGATGAATTAAATTATGAAAAAAATAATATCGTTAACAGCTATGGTATTTTTGTTTGTGTGCTTTATGACGGGTTGTGCTATGGTTAAAAGTGGCGAAAGAGCCGCAGAGCAAGGCGTACAAAAGGTGGAAGAGGGAGCTTCTTCGCTTATGAATGACGGAAAGGCTATGCTGAACGAAGGAAAAGACATGCTTCAAGGAGATGGCGTGAACAAGGATGGTTCCGCTACCACAAATGAAGAAAAATCCAAGTTTATAGGCGAGGAAAAAGCAAAAGAAATCGCTTTAAAAAAAGCAAATGTGACTACAGAAAGTGTGATTTTTGATAAAGTTGAGCTTGACCACGATGACGGAGTATGGAGATATGAAGTTGATTTTAAAAAAGATACAACTGAGTATGATACGGAGATTAATGCAATTGACGGTTCAATTTTAAAATGGGAAGTAGATAATAAGTAGCATATTCAAGGGGACGAAGATAAGACAAGGGGACGGTTCTTGTGTCTCGTTGGTTCTTTTCTTAAAATTTAAAATCATTATATAAATCTCCAAAACTTGCACATACTAAGTGCGAAAGGGGAGATATAAAATGGAAGAAAAAGATATTAAAAAAGATTGCGACAAGTGTTCAAAAAAGCTGACAGATGCCGGAAAGATAAAGGGCAAAATTGATGTTCACGATACTCGTGAACGCAAAGATGGCCCGGGCGGAAATTAAAAAAGACATCCTTACGGATGTCTTTTTTGTTCCTATATGGTACAGAATGACGGGATGACAGAACACTCCTTTGGTTTTTGCATAAAATGTAGTATCCTGCTTTTTGCAGGAAACAATAAAAAGGAGAATGACAGAATGAATCCTGAAGAATACAATGAAATGGAACAAACAGCTGGTTTTGGCGGATGTGACGACCGCAATGACGGATGCGCTACCGTGAATTATCAGTATGCAAATATCAGTGTTCCGGTAGAGGTAAAGCCCAAAACCCGTGCAGGTGAGGTAACAATAGAATGTTGTGACGAGCCTTGCATTGAGTGTTGTGCAGATGACTGCGGAACCGGCCTAAATATAGTTATCACTCAAAAAGTGTGTATAAAAATACCCATCAGATACCAGATTGAGGCTTGCGTTAGTGAAGAAAGCATAAGTTGCGACTAAAATTTAAAACAGGTCTGATTTATAGCAAAAGATATCCTCTTTGAGAGGATATCTTTTTTGTTTTAAAGGTATAAATTAGATAATTATATTGTAAAACTTTGCTTATTATGTTATACTGTCTTAAAAACACATAGCTAAAAAATCAAATAAATCTTGTTATAGTGGTAATTTGAACTAGAGTGAAGGATTTGTTTATCAATAGAAAGGAACTTGAACTTATGAAAAAAGGAAATGTGTGGGCACTTTTGCCCATTGGCGTATTTTTAGTTTTATATCTGGGATTTGGTATTACCTTTGAGTACATACTCAAAATCCCAATGGGTTTTTATAATATCCCTATTGTGGTGACATTTCTTGCCGCTCTTTTGGTTGCGTGTATCCAGAACCGCAAGCTCAGCTTTGATGAAAAGCTTGAGCTTATGGGTAAAGGCGTAGGCGATAAGAATATTATCACAATGATTCTGATATTCTTGGAAGCAGGAATATTCGTCGGTGTTGTCGGCAGAGAAAGTGCGGAAAGTGTTGCATACTTTATGCTGTCGATAATCCCTGCTAAGTTCGCAGTTGCAGTTTTGTTTGTGGTAGGCTGCTTTGTTTCGCTTGCTATGGGGACTTCGGTCGGAACAATAACTCTTCTGACTCCGATAGCGGTAGCGGTTGCCAATGCTTCTAGCTTTGATATGGCGCTTTGCGTTGCATCGGTTATCGGCGGAGCAATGTTTGGTGATAATCTGTCGTTTATATCCGACACAACCATTGCGGCGTGCAACGGTCAGGGTTGTAAAATGCGTGATAAGTTCCGTGCAAACTTCTTTATTGCACTTCCGGCGGCAATTGCTACACTTGTATTAATACTTGTTCTGTCTCTTATCGGTGATATAAAAGGTGCGGTAGCGAATGATTACAGCCTGGTAAGAATAATTCCGTATCTGCTTGTTTTGATAGGCGGAATTGCCGGCATCAATGTTTTTCTTGTACTTTTAATAGGAATTGTGTCCGGCTCGGTCATAATGCTCGCAACAGGCGGAACAACCGCAACGGCACTTCTCGGAAATATGGGTACGGGCGCTGCAGGAATGTTTGAAACAACAATGGTGGCAATACTTGTTTCTGCAATTTGTGCACTTATCCGTGAATTCGGCGGCTTTGATTCGCTTTTAAATGGAATTAAAAAGGTGTTTAGAGGCAAAAAGGGCGGTCAGCTTGGAATGGGCGTACTTGTGGGTGCGCTTGACATTGCAACAGCTAACAATACAGTGGCAATAGTTATGGCAAACCCAATTGCAAAGGAAATTGCAACAGAATACGACATTTCGGCAAAGAAAACCGCATCAATTCTTGATACATTTTCCTGTGTATTTCAGGGGATAATTCCATACGGTGCTCAGATGCTTGTGGCAATTTCGGCGGTTAATGCGTTAGGCTATGAAATCTCAGCCTTTGAGATTATTCCCAAGCTGTTTTATCCGTATCTGCTCCTTGTAAGCTCGCTGATATTTATTTTTGCCGTTCCGGAAAAGAGTGAGTAACAATTTAAAAGGCATCCGTAAGGATGCCTCAGACTGTCGAAAAACTTGGTCTACCGCAAGCAAATAAAAGCAAAATAAATGTAGGGTATGGCATTTATGACATACCGAAGTATAAAAAACGGTGCGGTTTTCATCGAGAAAACCGCACCGTTGCTTGCTTTTCGCAAAATTGTTCTCTACCGTACACCAGTACGCCGACGAAAACAATTTTACAAAATATACCGGCGTTTTTCGGCATCTGCTCAGCGTGTCGACTTTATCGACACGCTGAGGCATCAGTAAGGATGCCTTTTATGTTTTATTCCTGTATTAATTTCAAAAATGCCTGAGCGGCAAGGGATAAGGGACTTTGACGCATATATGCGCAACCGATGCTTCGAGGAGGTAGTGGCGGATTGAGGTTGAGCTTGTGAATGATTTTGCTGTCAAGACTCTCCTTTGAGAATTCCTCAACCACGCAGGAGATGCCGAGATGTATCGACGCAAAACGGATAAGCAGGTCGTATGCGGCAAGCTCAATCTGGGGTTCAAGATAAATTCCTTTTTCAGCAAATTTTTTATCAATATACCGGCGTGATGATGAGTTCTTTTCGAGAAGAATCAGCGGCTCTGTGGCAATGTCCTGCCACGAATAACTTAATTTGCGTTTGTGGTCTGCGCCGCAGACAAATATATCGTGTATTTCAAGACAGGGCTTGATACAAAGCTCGTCATCGTCTACGGGAAGATTCACAAATGCAAGCTCTGCTTTACCGTCTTTGACGAACTGAAGTGTTCGGGACGAGTACGAGTTTGCCATTTCAATTCGTATTCCGGGGTATATCTCGTGAAATTTCTCCAAATATGGCAAAAGATAGTGGCTGGTAATTGAGTCACCTGCCGCAATAACAAGCGAGCCACTCTCCAGATGATGGAGCCTTGCAAGAAGAGTTTCGCCTTGTTCAATGGTCTGCATTGCGCTTTCAATTTTTTGAAATAATAGCTCGCCCTCTCTGGTTAAAGAAACACCCCTCCGTGAACGGGCAAAAAGAGTTGTGTCAAGGTCTTGTTCAAGCTGGCGAATGCATTGGGATATGGCGGACTGGGAAATATATAGATGCTCCGCGGCTTTTGAGAACGATGCAAACCGCGCCGTTTCATAAAAAATCCGGTAATAATCAAGCTTTGTTTTCATATAAGTTCTCCTTATTACAGTTGTAAGTTTTATCTGCTTTACTAATGACTATAATTGTATTATAATAATTATGACGTAAAAAGTCAATAACAAAAAGTGAAACGAAAAGCAGGAGGTTTTTTGTTATGGAAAGAAGAGTTGGTACAATTTCAAGAGGTGTTCGTTGCCCGATTATCCGCGAAGGTGACGATATTGCAGGGATTGTAGTTAATAGTGTTATAGAGGCGGCTCAGGTTGAAGGGTTTGAACTTCGTGACCGTGATGTTGTTGCGGTTACCGAGTCGGTTGTTGCCCGTGCGCAGGGTAACTACGCATCAGTTGATGCGATTGCAAAGGATGTAAAAGCAAAGCTCGGCGGCGAGACAATCGGTGTTATTTTTCCCATTCTCAGCCGTAACCGTTTTGCTATTTGTCTTCGTGGTATTGCAAAGGGTGCAAAAAAGATTGTTCTTATGCTCAACTACCCGAGCGACGAGGTGGGAAATGCCTTGGTTTCTCTCGACCAGCTTGACGAGGCAGGCATAAACCCCTATTCGGATGTTCTGACCGAAGCAAAGTACCGTGAGCTCTTTGGTGAGAATCCTCATCCGTTCACAGGTGTTGACTATATCAGCTACTATGGTGATTTAATACGTTCCTGCGGTGCAGAGGCAGAGATTATTCTTGCAAACGACCCCAGAACAATTCTTAAGTATACAGATTGCGTTCTTAACTGTGATATTCACAGCCGTGCACGCACAAAGAGAATTCTTCGTGATGCCGGTGCAAAGTGTGTTGTAGGTCTTGATGATATACTCACCGAATCTGTTGACGGCAGCGGTTTTAACTCAAAGTACGGTCTGCTTGGCTCCAACAAGTCAACAGAGGAAGCTGTTAAGCTGTTCCCCCAGGAATGCTTTGAGATGGTAAACGATATTCAGGCGCAGTTGAAGGAACGCACCGGTAAGAATATTGAGGTTATGGTATACGGTGACGGTGCATTCAGAGACCCGGTAGGTAAAATCTGGGAGCTTGCAGACCCGGTAGTTTCTCCGGCATACACAGCAGGGCTCGAGGGTACACCCAATGAGCTCAAACTTAAGTATCTTGCAGATAACGATTTTGCAGACCTCAAAGGTGAGGAACTGAAAAAGGCGATTGAAATTGCAATCCGCAAAAAGGACGGCGACCTTGTTGGCAATATGGCATCTCAGGGAACAACCCCCCGCCGTCTGACCGACCTTATCGGCTCACTTTGTGACCTCACAAGCGGTTCGGGTGATAAGGGTACACCTATCGTTCTTGTTCAGGGTTACTTTGATAATATGACAGACTAACAACATTAAAAAAGTCCTTGCATCGCAAGGACTTTTTTGTTTGATAATTTTATTTAAGGTGTTGGTAGAACGAAAATGCAGAGGTGCTACTTGGGAATTTCAACCGATGCAGAAACTACGAGGATGTTATTGTCGAAAGCTGAGCTACCTGTATAGGATGCAACGACATTATATGAATATCCGTCTTTAAGGTCTGCCAAGGTTCCAACTCGACATGATGCCATATTGTTATCGATGAAAAATACAAGAGTATCTTCATCAAAGTAGCCATAATTTAAAAATCTTCTGTTTTCAGAGTCATATTTGTAGGCCGAATCAAGTGCTGCAGGGGTTGTGTTTATGAAATCGGACATATAACCGGCATTAAATATGTTTGTAATATTTCCCAATGTGGTTTTATACAGCTGCACAACCGGACCACGGATGCTATTGCTGATTTGCTGTATATTTGCCATAGCTGTTTCGCTTGTCCATTCGGACGAGTCGATATGAAGTGAACTGCCGTCAGCAAGGCGAATACGGGTATTGTTGATACTATAGGTTTCAACCCCATCGGTAGAAAGAATATCAATGGAAACATCATATCCGGTGCCGGATGCCGATAGAACAGCATTAATATTTTTTGTATGGGCAAATTGTAAAGTTGCTATAACATTAACGGTGCCTTCTAAAACTCGGTTTACCGGACTAAAATCGTTTGTATCCCAGAAAAAAACTTTAGCCGGAAGATCAAGATAAGCCACGTTATCAGGTGAGGGAGGAAAACTGATTGAAAATTCTGTATCGGTTGGCTTTGCAGTTTTCCAAACAGCATCTACCAGGCGAGTGTTGTCGTAATTGTAAATTCCAAGAATAACCATACAATCATCTTTTATGCAATTAAAACGCATATTAGCGGTGATTGAGGTATCCTTATTGTAGTCTATACTGCTAAGTGTTGCATTTACCTCACGGGTTGCAGGGAACGGAAGATTTGTATTTAGCTTGGTTAACGTGGTTTCGCTTGATTCGAAAGAGCAATATAAACCTGTAGCTGTGCTTAAAGTATTTAAGACGGTAGTTGCGGAGTAAGTTCTTGTTCCGTTAAGAAGGATTGTATCCCCATCCCAATAGTCGTATGTTGTTTCAATACCATATTCATCAAAAATTTTGACATAAACAAGCTCATTATATTCATCATAATAGCTTGCAAGAAATCCATAGCTTAAATTTTCATCATCAGCTGATACGGAAAAGGTAAAAGCAGAAAAAACAGTTAAAAGAATTGTAAAGAACAAAATCAAGCATGTAAGTTTTTTCATAAATAAATCCCCCATAACATTTTTTACCATTATACCACGAAAGAACAAAATTGTCCATAACAATTTATAATATAATATATATTGGCATTGAAAAAAACAACTCAATATGATAAAATGATTCCAAGGGGTGAAATTATGGCAATTATCCTTATAATGGCAGGCATTGTAATTTTTCTCAACGGAGCGTTTATGTGCACACTGGCAAATATGACGTTTGGTATTGTACTGACGATTTTGCTCGGACTTTTTTTGATTTGTTGGGGCTTGTTCTATAAGAAAATAGCTGTGCTTACTCAAAAAGGTGCGGGCAAAGTTATAAAGATTGCGATAATCAGTCTGCTTTGTGTGGAG
Source organism: Monoglobaceae bacterium (assembly GCA_045120135.1). GTDB lineage: Bacteria > Bacillota > Clostridia > Monoglobales > Monoglobaceae > SIG440. The sequence continues at coordinate 10,557 of JBGVEN010000018.1, forward strand.
CTTGCCTTTGTGATGTTTATTGCCGGATATGGAAGAACGGATACGGCTGCCTTTGATGAGGATTGTGTAATTGTTCTGGGTGCCGGAATTCGTGGCGAGTGGGTGACATATCCGCTTAAAACCCGTCTTGATTGGGCGGTTGAATATAACAAAAAAAATCCCGATGCGGTTATTGTTGTGACCGGCGCTCAGGGCTTTGGTGAAATTGTGACCGAAGCCTATGCGATGGAGAAGTATTTGCTCTCGCAAGGCGTTCCCGGAGATAAAATAATTAAAGAGGAAAAGGCTACATCCACCCGTGAAAATATGAGATTTTCAAAGGCTATACTCGATAATATTTTTGACAGAGAATACAAAACGGTTATTATCACAAATAATTTTCATATATACAGAGGTGTTACCTATGCAAAAATGGAGGGCTTAGGTGATGTCACACATCTTGGCGGCAGAATAAAATTGTATAATATTATTCCGTCGTATATACGAGAGAGTCTCGCAATTTTAAAACTATGGGTGTTTGAATAAATGATGACAAAGCAGGAAATACGGGAACAAAACAAAGCTCTTCGCAGACAAATGCTTAGTTGCGACGCCAAGACAAAAAGTCAGGCGGTGGCAGAAGCGTTTTTAAAAAGTGAATTATATGCCAACGCACGGCAAATTATGCTGTATATGCCGCTTGGCAACGAGGTGGATTTGACGGCGGTTAAAAATGCGGCATTTGCCGATGGAAAATGTGTTGTGTTTCCAGTTACGGAGCAAAACAGCGGCATTATAACCCCGATTTGTGTGAATGAAAATACCGTGTTTGAAAAGGGCAGTTTTTCGGTTATGGAGCCGCAAAGCACGGAACTTGCCGATATGACAAGGACGGATGTGGTTTTGGTTCCGGGGATTGCCTTTGACAAAAGCGGAACAAGAGTCGGCTTTGGTAAGGGTTGCTACGATATGCTTTTAGAATGGTATAACGGAGTTAAAATCGGCGTTTGCTATGACTTTCAGATGCAGGAGAAAATTCCGGCAGAGGAACACGATATAAAAATGGACTTTTTGCTGACCGAAAGCGGACTTAAAAAGTGTGAGGACTAAGCAATGAAGAACTATAAAATTACCGTCCAGTATGACGGAAGTAGATACAACGGCTGGCAGCGGCAGGGGAATACGCAGAATACCATTCAGGAGCGTTTCGAGAATGTCCTGTCAAAAATGTGCGGTAAAAATATTGAGATTTTTGCATCCGGCAGAACGGATGCCGGAGTACACGCAGAAGCTCAGGTTGCAAACTTTAAATGCGACACCGAGCTTTCCGCAGAGGAGATAAATAAATATCTTAATCAGTATTTGCCGCAGGATATACTGGTTACTTCGCTTGCAGAGGTAGACGAGCGGTTTCACAGCCGTCTGAACGCCGTGTCAAAGACCTACGAATACAAAATTGCCACCCGAAAGCCAGATGTGTTTATCCGAAAATTTGTATATTTTGCAGAAGACGAGACGGATATTGAAAAGATGCAACTTGCGGCAAAACAAATCGTGGGAACACACGATTTCAAAGGTTTTAGCTCGGTTGGAAAAATAAAAAAATCAACAGTGAGAACAATCAATTATATTGAAATTTTTGAAGAAGACGATATTATAACAATTCGCATTAACGGAAGCGGCTTTCTTTATAATATGGTGCGCATTATATCGGGAACGCTCTATGAAATCGGCACAGGTAAGCTTGATGAGACGGTGATTTCAGAGGTTTTTGAAAAAAAGTGCCGTGAGGCTGCCGGAACAACGCTTCCTGCCTGCGGACTTATGTTAAAAGAGGTTTTTTACGATAAATAATCACAGACAATCAGGTGAAAGACAATGACTAACGAAAAATCACAGAATTCATATATGTACGGGTTGGGCAAGGGTTTGCCTATTGCACTCGGCTACCTTTCGGTATCCTTTGGGTTTGGAATTACCGCGGTAGGTCAGGGGATAGACCCGCTTGGGACAATCCTCATATCCCTGACCAATCTGACCTCTGCCGGACAGGTGGCGGGCGTTGCAATTATGGCGGCAGGCGGAACGCTGATTGAAATGATGCTTACTCAGCTTATAATAAATATCCGCTACTGCCTTATGGCTCTGGCACTTACACAAAAGTTGGACGGAAGCTTCACCACAATCCACCGCCTTATTACGGCGTTTGGTATAACCGACGAGAACTTCGGTGTTGCGGCGGCGGAAAAAGGTCTTATCGGCAGGCGGTTTATGTATGGACTTATAACACTGCCAATTGTCGGTTGGACTTTGGGAACAACACTTGGCGTATATGCTAATCAGATTTTGCCGCCAAGCGTGTGTGCGGCATTGGGGATTGCAATATACAGTATGTTTATGGCAATTATAATTCCTCCGTCAAGAGACGATAAGGGTGTGCTTGTAACCGTGACAATAGCATCGCTGCTCAGTTGTGCGTTCTATTATGTTCCGTATTTAAACAGACTTTCGCAGGGCTTTTCGATTATAATATGTGCGTTTGTTTCAGCCGGAGTAATGGCATACATAGCTCCGCGGTCAGAGGAGGATTAAAAATGACAAAAGAATTTTTCCTATACCTTGCGGTGATGGCAGGTGTTACCTATGCCGTGCGAATGATTCCGTTTACTCTCGTCCGTGGTAAAATCAAATCGGTTTACATACAAAGCTTTCTCTATTACGTTCCGTATGCGGTTCTGGGGGCAATGACCTTTCCGTATATATTCTACTCTACGGGTAGTCTTGCAACGGGTATTTGCGGAGCGGCGGTTGCATTCTTGCTTGCATTTATGCGAAAGTCGCTTCTTACGGTTGCTGCGGCATCGGCATTTGTGGCTTTCCTTGCTGGAATGATTGTGAATATGTAGTAAGTTGAAAGCGTAAAAATTAATCAGGTTTAAAGTTTGAGGGGCTTAACTCTCCTTGGCTTAACGAAAGGAGTGTCTTATGAATAAGAGGTTTATTTCAATTTTGCTTGCTGTAGTTTTTTGCCTGACACTTATAGGGTGCACGGCACAGCCGCAAAGGTTAGTCAATGATGATAAAATAGATATTGTGTGCACAAGCTTTCCCATATACGATTGGGTGAACGAGGCCATAGGCGAAAATGCAGAGCGTTTTAATGTAAGCCTGCTTGCCCAAAACGGGGACTTCCATAGCTTTCAGCCTGCAGCGGCAGATATGGTAAAAATTCACATCTGCGATTTGCTTGTGTGTATTGGTGGAATATCCGAGCAATGGATAGATGATGTGGTTAAGTACAGAGGAATACAGACTTTAAGACTTTTTGATACTGTACCCGAAAACGAAAAGCTGTCAGCAGACGGTAATCACAATCACGATGCAGACCACGAGGGCCATTCGGATAACGAGTATGACGAGCATATATGGCTGTCGCTCCGTTTTGCTGAAAAAATGGTAAATGCGATTTGTCAGGAAATTTCCGTATTGGATAAGCAGGGCGAGTCGGTTTATCAAAACAATGCTGAGAAGTATATCAAACGCCTTAAAGTCCTTGATAACGAATATAAAAAAGCGGTTGCTGAATCCGAGGACAAAACTATTATTTTTGCCGACAGATTTCCTTTCTTGTATCTGACGGAGGATTATGGTGTGGAGAGCGTTGCGGCATTTCCGGGATGCTCCACCGACACCGACGCAAGCTTCGAAACAGTGGTGAGACTCTCGGAAAAGGTAAAGGCACTTGACAAAAAAACAATTCTTGTTCTTGAAAATTCAGACCGCACGGTTGCCAATGCGGTAATCGGTGCATCGGGAAATGAAAATATACAGATTGCAGTTATGAATTCGTGCCAGTCCATTGTGCCCCAGTCGGTAAATGATGCCGAAACAAAGAAAATTCAGGGCAGGGATTTAGCAGACGGGGCAGATTATATTGCGATTATGGAAGAAAATCTAAAAGCCTTCAGGGAGGCGCTTAAATAAATGGAATATATAAAATGTAATAATATCGCTTTGGGATATGACGGAAAAATTATTTTGGAGGATCTTTCCTTTTCGGTGGAGTCGGGCGACTATCTTTGTATAGTGGGCGAAAACGGAGCAGGGAAAAGCACCCTTATGAAAACCCTTGTGGGTCTTTCAAAGCCAGTCAGCGGAGAGATAAGGCTTTTGGGCGGAGTTTCCCGAAAGGAAATAGGGTATCTTCCCCAACAAATGGAGCTGCAACGGGATTTTCCGGCAACTGTATGGGAGATTGTACTTTCGGGATGTCTTGGCAGTTGTGGAATTAAGCCGTTTTTTAGGACAGCGGAAAAGAAACTGGCAAGGGAAAATCTCAAAAAGCTTGGAATTGACGGACTTAAAAACAGCTGTTATCGCAACCTTTCCGGCGGTCAGCAGCAAAGAGTTCTGCTTGCGAGGGCACTTTGTGCGGCGAAGAAGCTACTCCTGCTTGATGAGCCGGCAGCAGGTCTTGACCCTGTGGCAACAAACGAAATGTATCATATGTTAATGGATTTAAACAAACAGGAGGGGTTGACTGTTGTTATGGTTTCGCACGATATAAAGGCGGCGGTCAACCACGCAAAGAATATTCTGCATCTTGGAAATGCCAAGGTCTTTTTCGGCACTACCGCAGAATATGTTATGAGTGAGGTAGGAAAGGCGTTTCTTAATTCAGGAAAATGCGGGAGGTGTGAAGAATGAACAATATAGTTACATTACTTTCGTATTATTTCAGCTTCCCCTTTGTGCGTTATGCCCTTGTTGTAGGGGTGCTTGTTGCACTTTGCTCGGCGCTTTTCGGCGTAATTTTGGTTCTTCGCAGGTTTTCGTTTATCGGTGACGGACTTTCCCATGCAGCATTTGGTGCTCTTGCTGTTTCCACGGTTTTAGGGGTTTCCAACGAGCTGTATGTTGTTCTGCCGGTTACAGCTGTGCTTGCGGTAATTTTACTCCGTGCGGGGCAAAAACGAAAAGTCAAGGGCGATGCGGCACTTGCAATGGTGTCTGTTGGTGCGCTTGCTGTCGGATACCTTTTACTCAATGTTTTTCTGTCATCTGCAAATGTTTCTGGGGATGTGTGCAGTACACTTTTCGGTGCAACATCAATTCTTACGCTAACGCCTCTTGATGTCACAGTATGTGCGGTGCTTTCTGCATTGGTTATACTGCTGTTTGTGCTGTTTTATAACCGGATATTTGCAGTAACTTTCGATGAGAATTTTGCCGAGGGTACAGGCGTCAGAACTGACCTTTTAAACACAGTGATTGCGGTTGTTACGGCAGTTATAATTGTGCTTGCGATGAAACTTGTCGGATCACTGCTTATCTCGGCACTTATTGTGTTTCCGGCACTTTCTGCAATGCGGGTATATAGGAGCTTTCGCTCGGTAGTTATATGTTCGGCGATAGTTTCGGTCGGCTGTGCTGCTTTGGGGATCGTAGCATCGGTGCTTTGCTCAACGCCGGTCGGTCCGTCAATCGTTATAGTAAACATTCTGTGCTTTGCAGTATTCTCTGTATTAAAGCCGGCATAAAGGGTAAAAATAACAGGAAATCAAAGGGAAGTGAAATTATGAATATAAACAAAACAGAACTTTCAAAGGGCGTAAACTTACACTTTTTGAAAACCGAAAAATTCAAAACCAATATGATAAGCGTGGTGCTGAGACTACCTTTATGTTGGGACACTGCTACCCGTGCGGCACTTGTGCCTAGAGTTCTTAAAAGAGGAACAGAAAAATATCCGACACTTGCGAATATTTCTAAAAAAGCTGAGGAACTGTACGGTGCAAGTATCTCTGCCGGAACTATGAAAAAAGGCGATAATCAGCTTGTGGTGTTTACAGTTCAGTTTGTAAGCGACAGCTTTATTTCGGGTACTATAACTGACGAGGTTGTGGGTTTACTGGCAGAGTTTGTTTTAAATCCCAAAACCGTGGACGGCGGTTTTGATAGCGAGTTTGTCAAGCAAGAAAAAACAAACCTCAAAAATTTCATAGAGGGTCTGATAAATGATAAGAAAGCCTACGCTGCGGCAAAATGCAACGAGGTAATGTTTGAGGGCGACCCCTATGGTATTTATGAGTATGGCTATGTTGCGGACCTTGACGGCATAGACGAGAAAAATCTCTACGATTTCTATAAGGAATTGATTAAGAACTCTGAGGTTGAGATTTTTGCCAGCGGCAGCTTTGATACAGTTAAAGTTAAAACAGCTTTGGAAAATAAGCTTGGAAAAACTTTGGGCGAGAGATGCGCAAGCGACATTAAAAGCGGTCTTGCAGTATATGAGGACGGCATAGAGGTAAAGCGTGTTACAGAGGAAATGCCAACCTCGCAAAGTAAGCTTGTTATGGGCTTTAACTGCGGCATAGAGCCGACAAGTCGTGAATATTATGCACTTATGATGTTTAGCTGCATTTTCGGTGGAAGTCCGTTCTCCAAACTCTTTAACAATGTCCGTGAAAAGCTTAGCCTTGCATATTATGTATTCTCGGCACTTGACCGGCAGAAAAGCTGTATGAAGATAAGTGCCGGAATTGAGGCGGATAAATTCGATGCTGCATACGACGAAATCTTTATCCAGCTTGAAAAAATGAAGACCGGTGACTTTACAGATGATGAGATAACCTCTGCGAAGAAGTATCTTGCAACGGGTATGGGTTCGATAAAGGATAGCATGGGTGCAACCGAGGACTTCTATATGGGTCAGATTCTGCTCGGCAGCAACGAAACGATTGACGGTCTTACAGAATGTCTGAATGCGGTGAACCGTGACGAGATAATTGCTGCGGCAAATGCAGTTCAGCTTGATACAGTATACTTTTTAAAGGGGGTAGGCAGCAGTGAAGCTTAACAGACTCGACAGCAGCACATTAAAGGAAACAATTCTCCACGGCATTCACGAAAGCGGACTTCGGGTTTATATCATACCGAAAAAGGGCTTTTGCAAGTACTATGCAATTTACGGAACGGAATACGGCTCACTTGATAATGTTTTAAATGTTTCGGGTACGGATGAGAGTATAAAGCTCCCCGACGGCATAGCACATTTCCTTGAACACAAGCTTTTTGAGGAAGAAGACGGTGGCAATGCCTTTGACCGCTTTGCCCTCACCGGCGCAAGCAGCAATGCGTTCACAAGCTTTGATATGACAGCGTATCTGTATTCCTGCACCGATAACTTTTATGAAAACCTCGATATTCTTCTGGACTTTGTGAACCATCCATATTTCACTGATGAGAATGTAAGCAAGGAGCAGGGGATAATCGGTCAGGAAATTAAAATGTATGATGACGACCCCGAATGGTGCTTGTTCTTTAATATGCTTCAGGCAATGTTTCATAACAATCCGGTAAAAACGGATATTGCCGGCACGGTTGAAAGTATTAGTCATATAACCCCCGACCTGCTTTATAAATGCTGTGAGGAATATTACAATCCGTCAAATATGTTCCTTGTTCTTGTGGGCGATATTGATGAGGAACATGCCGTGGAGTGCATTGACCGCAATGTCAGCGCAGAAAAGGACAGAGGTAGAATTGAAAGAATTCCCGTTGCAGAGCCGCGAGAAGTGGTGAAAAAGAAGATTACTCAGAAAATGAGTGTGTCAAAACCAATGTTCATTATTGGCTTTAAGGAAAACGAAACAGATGTTGTCGGCAGAGAACTGCTAAAAAAACAGATTACAACATCTATCCTGACCGAAGTTCTGTTTGGTAAAAGCAGCGAATTCTTTATGTCGCTTTATTCCGAGGGATTGATTGACGGAACATTTGGTGCGGACTGCGAGCTGGAAAAGAAGTACGGCTTTTCAAGTGTTACCGGCGAGTCAAAGGACCCTGACGAGGTGTACCGCAGAGTAATGAAGCATCTTGAAGAGGTTAAGAAAAACGGACTTTCTGAGACTGATGTAAGCCGTGCAAAGCGGGTTTTGATAGGCAAAAACCTCCGTGACTATAACAGTGTGGAACGGATAGGTAACAACTTTATCAGATGCTTTATGAACGGCATTAATCCGTTTGAGTTCCAGCACACCGCAGAGGTCGTTAAAATGAGTGAGCTTAAAGCTCGTCTTGAAGAGCATTTCACAGAAGAAAACTCGGTTCTTTCAGTTATAGAACCGTTGGAGGGATAAAAGATGAAAAATGGGATTTCTTTCCCCGGTCTTGGTCTTTCGTTTGAGGTCAGCCGCTCTCTGTTTTCGGTGTTCGGCATACCGGTATACACCTATGGGCTTCTGATTGCCCTGGGTGTATGCCTTGCCTTTCTCTATGCTGCGAGAGAGGTTAAAAAAACAGATATTTCTCAGGACGATTTCCTCAATATGTTCATAATCGGTCTGCCTGCCGCCATAGTCTGTGCAAGACTCTATTACTGCATATTCAGCTGGGATGCATACAAAGACGATTTGCTCCAGATACTTAACATCCGTGGCGGGGGTTTGGCAATCTATGGCGGCGTCATCGGTGCTGCACTTTCGGTACTTATTTATTGCAAGTCTAAAAAGCTGTCAGTTGGCAGAGTTCTTGATGTATTGGCGGTAGGACTTCTTATCGGTCAGACAATCGGGCGCTGGGGAAACTTTGTGAACGGCGAAGCCTTTGGTGCACAGTGTAATCTGCCGTGGGCTATGACAATTGTGAGGGGAACACGCACTATTGCAGAATCGGTTCACCCCACCTTTTTGTACGAGTCGCTATGGAATGCGACAGGGGTGGGCGTTTTGCTTCTGCTCAAGCGGAAAAAGATGTTTGAGGGCGAGCTTACCTGCTGCTATATGGTATGGTACGGTACGGGCAGAATGTTTATCGAGGGACTGCGTGCAGACTCGTTGTACTTCGGTGCGTTCAGGGTGTCTCAAATTCTGTCGGCGGTGCTGGTTGTGGCAGGGTTGATTTTTATAATAAAAAATTATAAAAAACACTTGACAAGAAGCAAATAATAATGTACAATAGTTGAGTTGTAAAGTGAAAACACTTTACATTGGGGAGAGGAGAGAATTTCAGAATGGAAAAGAATGTTGAAGTTTCTCTGCTTTTCGGGTTTTACGGAAAGATGCTTACGGACAGACAGGCAGACACGGTAGACCTCTATTATAACGAGGATTTATCTCTTGCGGAGGTTGGTGCAGAGCTTGGTATCAGCCGTCAGGGTGTGCGTGATAATTTAAAGCGAGCCGAGGCTATTCTTTATGATACAGAGGAGAGACTTGGTCTTGCAAAGAGGTTTCTTGGCATCAAGGAGAGCCTTGGCGAGATTGACGGAATTATTGCAGAGATTGAAAAGTCGCCCGAGGCAAAAAGTCTTCCCGTATACATAAAAAAACAAATCAACCGGATTCTTACTATTGTTGCCGAAATCAACGATGAGGAGAAGTAATTTTCAGCAAAGGAGCGGTGTCGGGTGGCGTTTGAAAGTTTAGCGGAAAAACTGCAGGGAACCTTTAAAAAGCTGCGTGGCAAGGGTAAGGTTTCCGCAGCTGATTTAAAGGAAGCAATGCGAGAGGTTAAGCTTGCGCTTTTGGAAGCGGATGTTAACTTCAAGGTTGTAAAGAATTTTGTAAACAGCGTTTCAGAACGTGCGGCGGGTGCCGAGGTTATGGAATCCCTCACTCCCGGTCAGCAGGTTATAAAGATAGTTAATGAAGAGCTGATTGCTCTTATGGGCAGTGAGGAAAAGATAAAGATTTCCTCAAAGCCGCCAACAGTAATTATGATGGCTGGTCTTCAGGGTGCAGGTAAAACTACCACGGTTGCAAAGCTCGGCGGAATTCTCAAAAAGCAGGGCAAGCGTCCGCTGCTTTGTGCCTGCGATGTGTACCGTCCTGCGGCGATAAAACAGCTTCAGGTGGTGGCAGGTCAGCTGGGACTTCCAGTGTTTGCCGTTGAGGATTCAAAAAATCCTGTTGATATTGCAACTAAGGCTTTGGAACACGCAAAGCTCCATTCCAACGACATACTCATTATAGATACGGCAGGTCGCCTGCATATCGATGAGGAGCTTATGGATGAGCTTAAAAATATCAAGAAAGCAACTGAACCAACCGAAATTCTGCTTGTTGTCGATGCGATGACCGGTCAGGATGCGGTAAATGTGGCGGAAAGCTTTAATAGTGACCTTGAGATTGACGGTGTAGTTCTTACCAAGCTTGACGGTGATACCAGAGGCGGCGCGGCGATTTCGGTGCGTGCGGTTACTGGCAAGCCAATCAAGTTCTGTGGTATGGGTGAAAAGCTTACCGACCTTGAGGTGTTCCACCCCGAACGGATGGCATCAAGAATTCTTGGCATGGGCGATGTGCTGAGCCTTATCGAAAAGGCAGAGCAGGCAATCGACGAGAAAAAGGCACTTGAACTTGAGAAAAAGATGCGCAGTGCAACATTCACCTACAGCGACTTCCTTGAACAGATGGAGCAGATGAAGAAGATGGGCCCTATGGAACAGATCCTTGGAATGATTCCGGGTGTTAATGCAAGTGCTCTTAAGGATGTCCAGATTGACGAAAAAAAGATGCTTCATACCGAGGCTATGATAAAGTCAATGACAATTGGTGAGAGGGAAAACCGTGACAAGCTTACCCCCAAACGCCGTGAGAGAATTGCCAAGGGCAGCGGTGTGACCGTTGCTGATGTAAACGCTTTGGTCAAGCAGTTTGAGCAGATGCAGAAAATGATGAAGATGATGACCGGCGGTAATATGGCAAAAAAGATGAAGAAGTTCGGCAAGATGGGCAACATGGGCGGCTTTGGCGGAATGAAATTTCCGTTTTAAATTGTAAAATTATTAAATTTATATATCTTATGAAAAATTTTTTGGAGGTAATTTATTATGGCAGTAAAAATTCGTTTAAGAAGAATGGGTGCAAAGAAGGCTCCTTACTATCGTGTAGTAGTTGCAGATTCAAGATACCCCAGAGACGGCAGATTCATTGAACAGGTTGGTACTTACAACCCCATGACCGAGCCTGCAGCAGTTGAATTTGATGCAGAAAAGGTTACAAAGTGGATTGCAAACGGCGCACAGCCCACAGACACAGTTAAGCGTCTTCTTAAGAACAAGGGTATTATCTAGTTTTTGCCCTAAAGCAAATATGGCGAAATCAGCTTTTGCATCCGGATTTTTTCCCGGATTGCAAGCTGTTTTGTCTATGGAGGAAGAGAATGAAAAACCTTTTGGAATTTATTGCAAAATCAATGGTTTCAGAACCTGATGCGGTTTCTGTTGAAGAGGCTGTGTCAGAAAACAGCGTTGTGCTCACACTTCACGTAGGCGAGCACGATATGGGCAAGGTTATAGGCAAGCAGGGCAGAATAGCAAAGGCTATCCGTACCGTTGTTAAGGCCGCAGCCAGCCACGAAAACAAAAAAGTTACGGTTGATATTGTATAAGAGAAAAGGACTGTATCATCGGGAAGGACGGGATTTGCCGTAGCTCACCTTGTGGTACAGTCTTAATTTTTGAAGGATAAATATTATGGAAAATTTACTTGAAATTGGACAAATAGTTAATACGCACGGACTCCGTGGCGATGTAAAGGTTATGCCCTGGTGCGATGACCCTGAAATCTTTCACGAGCTTGCGTATGTTTTAATAGATGGTGAGGAGTATGAAATTCAGAAATCCTCACTCCACAAAAATGCGGTACTTCTTAAACTTAAAGGCATTGACCATATTAATGATGCGGAAAACTACCGTAACAAGGTTTTGACAATCCCCCGTGAGGAGCTGGGTGAGCTGCCCGAGGGAACATACTACATCTGCGACTTGCTTGGTTGCAGCGTTGAAACTGTGGACGGCAGAAATTTGGGCAAAATCTGTGATATTATCAAAACCGGAAGTAACGATGTTTATGTTGTTGAAGACATAACAAAAAAGCAGGTTCTTATCCCTGTTATTGACGAGGTTATAAAGTCCGTTAGCATAGACGAAAGACGGATAGTAATTGAACCCCTAAAAGGATTGATTGACTAATGAAAATTGATATACTTACCCTCTTTCCCGAAATGATGGAGGCGGCGCTCAAAACCTCTATTATCGGCAGAGCCGAGGAGAATGGTTTGCTTTCGATAAACTGTGTGCAAATCCGTGATTTTGCTTTTAATAAGCACCGTCAGGTGGACGATTATCCGTATGGCGGCGGTCAGGGAATGGTTATGCAGGCAGAGCCTATTTTTCAGGCATACAAAAGTGTAACAGATGGTCTTGATTACAAGCCAAAGACAATATATATGTCACCGCAGGGCAAAACCTTTCGCCAGTCAACGGCAAAGCGGTTGGCAAAGGAAAAGCATATCGTTCTGCTTTGCGGTCATTACGAGGGTGTTGACCAAAGAATACTGGACGAAATCGTCGATATGGAAATTTCTATCGGCGACTTTGTGCTGACCGGCGGAGAAATTGCTGCAATGGCTGTGGTTGATGCAACTGCACGTATGATTCCGGGTGTGCTTGCGTCAGAAGTGGCGTTTTCCGAGGAATCCCACTTCGACGGACTTCTGGAATTTCCGCAGTACACAAGACCCAGTGAGTGGCATGGAATGGGTGTCCCCGAGGTTCTTCAAAGCGGAAATCACAAGCTGATTCAGGAGTGGAAACGAAGAAGTGCGATTGAAAACACCTTTAAAAAGCGCAGAGGTATGCTCAGTCGTGCACGGCTAAGTAAAAAAGAACTTGAGTTCGTAGAGGATTTGAAACAAAAGAACGGCTAAAAATTTGGTCAAAAATATGTGCAATAGATGTTGTTTTTTGCAATCTTTTATGATATACTGAAACTGAATAAATGTTTCTGCCGGATTTATGGCGGAATTTTGACAGAAATTACACTCATAAGTTGATATATTATACCGAAAAACAGGAGGGATAATCGTGAAGTGTCCAAAATGCGGAGTTGACATTTACGAGGGCGTAAAAAAGTGCCCTTACTGCAAAACACTCACCGGAGCAGGTGAAGACGAGGGAAAGTTCAAGGATTTTGACTTTAAATATACTATCTCTGTATCCGATTCTAAAAAACTTGAGAATACGGCAAGAGCCGGAGTTTCGGAAGATGCAAAAAAATCCAAGCCCTGGCTTAATATCAATACAATAAAACGCAAGAACGGCGACTTTTCGCCGTCACCCCTAAGACCCAATATGGAGCCGGCACTGGATGCTGATGCCAAGGCAAGAGAATTTGCCAAGAGTGCATCGCAAAAGGCTGCTGAATTTGTGCCCGAGGGTCTTGCAAGATATACAGTAAGAGGTATGGACGGAAAAGAAATTCAGCCGCCACAGCCTGAAGTGGTAGCTCCGGTTATTGTTGAGGAAACTCCAGCGGTAAAAACTCAGGAAAAGCCGGCGGCTCAAAAGGCTGAAAAAGTTGAAAAAGTCAACAAGGCAGAAAAGGCTGTCAAGGCCGAAAAACCGAAAAAATCTGCAAAACTCACGAGTGAAAAAACTAGCAAAGCAAAGACTAAGGATAAGAAGAATATATTAAAGCTTGACAAAAAAGCAATTATTGCTCTGGGCGCGGCTGTGCTTTGCGTTTTTGCAATTATTATTGGTATTGCTGCAATTTCAAGTGCGGTGTCCAATTCTGATGTTCCTATGCCGTATACATACATCAAGAATAACACGATGTATATGATATACAAATCAAAAACTGTTAAGCTGTCTGAAACAGTTGTTACAGACAGCTACTTGAGAGCAGCGGAGGAGAATGACACTTTAGCTTCTGCTGAGCGTGCCGCAAAAAATGCAGGAATTGTCAAAACTTCTAAGAATGGCAAACGCACATTTTTCTTTGAAGAATTTGACCCCGAAACCGGCAGCGGTATATTAAAGTATATAAACAAGGGCAAGGCAAAAAAGATTAAGCAGATTGCACCGGCTGTTCACAATTCTTTGGTGATTTCTCCTGACGGCAAAGATATTCTGTTCCTTGCAACCACCGACAAGAACGGTGATATGGGTGTTCTCTGCTACTGGAACGATAAACTGGACGAGCCGTTCGTGGTTGCGTCGGATATCGACCACGGCACATTTACCTTTGCAGGTGAAAGTGAATATGTAATGTTCCTGCAGAACCTTAACAGAGTTCAGATGCAGGGCGATATGTTTGTAAAGAGCCTTAAGGATTTAAAGGCTGAGAAAATCAAGATTGATTCCAATGTATGCACATTGTTTGGTACAAACCCCGGCGGCAAGGCGTATATCTACGCTAAGGATTATGATACAGCCGACACATCGTTTGATATATACGCGATGAACAAAAAGGGACGCAGCATCCGTCTTGGTGAAAGAACAAAAAAAGCTCCGCTTATGCAGAAGACAAAGGACAAGCTCTTTGTATATGGTATGGCGGACGACGGCACAAGCAACCTCTATTCGGTTGAAATTGAGTCCGGCAAAAAGGACAAGATTGCATCGGGCGTGAACGATATACTGATGCTCTCCAAGGATGAAAAGACAGTTATCTATGACAAGGTATACACCGGAAAGCTAGCAGATTATTATGCATACACCAAGGGTAAGCAGCCTGTTAAGGTTGCGGGCAATGTTGTTGTTGCATACGAGACAGTAGGTGGCAAGCCCCAAATGGCTATATCAGAGGACTGCTCAAAGATACTCTATATCTCTGAATTTGAAGGCTTTAAGGGCGGCGGTACACTCCACCTTACTGAATACAAAAAGGGCAGAATTATCTCCGAACAGCAGATTGCGGAGGATGTATATTCCGTTTACCGTGCAGAGGACGGCAATTTCATAGTTAATAAGGATTACAGTCCAACTCGCAAGGTGTTTGATAGCTATCTCCTCAAAAAGGGCGAGTTGAAGGTTGTGAAAGAGGAAATCTATCCTTCAATGTTTGAAGTTTCAAAAACAGGGGATAATATATTCTGCATTACCGGCTATGGTGTTGAGGGTAATTTCGGCACACTTGAAAAGGTAAATCTCAAGGGCGAGAGTGAGGAACTTGCAACAGCAGTATTCGGCTTTACTCTCCGTGACGAAGATATACTATGCTACAAGAACCTGAACGCAGATGACGGAAGCTTTGATTTAAGTATGAAGCGCAGCGGCAAAAAGATGATTGATATTGACACTGCTGTGGCAGAGCTTATGAACTAAAGGTAGAACTAATGCTTAGAATTGGAGTTTTTGGCGGAACATTCAGTCCGCCGCATAACGGGCATCTTTACATTGCGAGGGAAGCATTAAGACAGGCAAAGCTTGACAAAATGGTTTTTGTACCTTGCGGAAATCCATATCACAAGCGAACACCTGTGAAAGTCGATGTAACACATCGGCTTGAGATGACCCGTCTTGCAATTTCGGGTGAGCCGAATTTTGAAATCAGTGATGTTGAAGTTGAACTTACCGGACCAAGCTACACGGCAGAAACGCTTGAAAAATTGAAGCTACACTATTCCGATAGCAGATTATGCCTTTTGGTTGGTGGGGATTCGTTGCTTGATATGACGGGTTGGTATAAGCCCGATGAAATTTTCAAAAAAGCTGAGATAATTGTTGCAAACCGTGGCGGTGTGGATTCTCAAAGAATTGACAAAGCGGCGGAAGAATACAAAAGGATGTTTGATGCTGATATTACAGTTATTGATATAAAACCTGTTAAGATTTCTGCAACAGATATTCGTGACCGGCTAAAAACGGATAGTGACCTTTCGGGAATTGTTCCACAAAAAGTTCTTGACTACATTAACAAAACCGGAGTTTATAGGGAAAGTTTTTGATGATGCAAAATATTGATGAAATAACGAAGTATCTCAAAGAAAATTTAAGTGAAATACGGTTTGCCCACACGATGGGAGTGGCGGAAACAGCAAAAAGCCTTGCAAAGAGATGGGGTGCGGATGAGCACAAGGCCTTTCTTGCAGGGCTTGTGCACGATTGTGCCAAGGAAATTCAGGTTGACGAATCGGTTAAAAGGCTTAAAAGCTACGGATATATTCCAGATAGCCGTGAATCCCGTTCGCCCGCACTTCTTCATGCACCGCTTGGTGCATATATGGCGGAAGAGCTTTTTGGAATAACAGACCGGGAGGTGCTTGATGCGGTCAGGTATCACACAACCGGCAGAGCGGATATGACTCTGCTTGAAAAAATAGTCTATGTAGCAGACTTCACCGAGCCGGGGCGTAAATACCGCGAATCGGTTGAGGTCCGTGAAATTTCTAAAACGGATATTGATGCGGCAGTACTTGCTGAGGCTGACGCTGTAATAAAATTTACAATTGACAAGGGCAAACCGGTGCATACCGATACAATTATTGCCCGAAACAGTATGCTATTCAAAAGAGGTAAGACAGATGAAAGTTAAATCGCCGCTTCGGCTGACAGTTGCAATACTTATACTTCTTATGTTGGTTTATACAGGTATTTCCGGAGCAATTTCGATAATAACCGGCAGGCCCATGCAATTTGGCGTTTGGAGCAAAGGTGGCACCAGAGCCGAAAAAATTCAGGACTTTGTTGTTGCCGGAACGGATGAGGACGGAATCCGTACAGACCTTATTCTGTTTTGCAGATACAACCTTACGGATAATGCCATCACGGCACTTCAAATACCTCGTGACACACTGGTTGAAACTAATCGTTACGATAAGAAAATCAATTCGGCATACGGAACTGCAGAAAAGGAGCAACGCCTTTTTGATGAAATCGAACAGGTGGTTGGAATCCGTCCGCAGAAATATGTGGTTGTTAGCTTTAGAGCCTTTCGTGAACTTATTGATGCAATCGGCGGCGTTGAGGTGGATGTTCCCATAAGAATGTACTACACCGACCCCGTGCAAAATTTGACAATAGACCTCTATCCCGGTCTTCAGGTACTTAACGGCAGAAGGTCCGAGATGTTTATGAGATTTCGGCATAACAACGACGGAACAGGCTACCCGAATGGCGATATAGACCGGATTGCGGCACAGAAAGGATTCTATCAGGCAGCAATGAACAAGCTGCTCAGCGGCAGTACAATCCTTAAAGTTCCAAAAATAATGAGCATTATAAGCAATAATGTAAAAACTGATTTCACCGGCGAAGAAATTATGAAGTATATAAGCAAAATCCCGTCATTCAGTATGGAAAAGGTAAAAATACTGACACTTCCGGGTGAGGGCGGCTACGGCGAAAACGGAGTTTCGTATTTCTTCCATGACAAAAAAGAAACGGAGCTTCTGGTCAAGGAAAATTTCAAAACCATGGAGAAGCTTACCGGTGCAACTAAAACAATTTCACCTAAAAACAAGTATGTTAAGGTAAAGATTATTGACGCAACCGGTATACAAACTGAAGAAGCTGATGTAATCAAAGTGGTATCGGATATGCTTGGTGAATATAAGTTCAAGGTAATAAGCACCGAAAAGTCTGACCGTATTCAGGATAAGTCAAAGCTGATAAACCATAACAACAAAGATGCGGCAGAGCTTTTAAAAGCGGTATACAGCGGAATTGAAGTTCAAGACGGAATTGAACTGTTTGTGGCAGACGAGGGCGAAAAAGAGCCGGATGTTACACTGATTGTCGGTGCAGACTTTATATCGTAAAAGGAGAAAAATAAATGAGCTGTGAAAATAATTTTGTAAATACAATTGTTAAGGCTGCTGACGCAAAGTTCGGTAAAGATATAACCGTGCTTGATGTGCGCGAGCTGACAACGCTAACAAGCTATTTTGTAATAATTACGGGCGGTGCTCCGTCAAATATTCAGGCAATCTGCGACAACATTGAGGAAAAGATGCGTGAAGAAGGTGCAAAGCTTTGGAATAAAGAAGGCTACAACAATGCAGAATGGGTGCTTTTGGGCTATGACGATGTGATTGTTCATATATTCCAGTCAGAACCGAGAGAATTCTACAAGCTGGAGCATATCTGGAAGGACGGACTTGATGTTGATATCAAGGATCTCCTCGCAGAATAAGTTAGTTTAAAATTACCGAAAGGATTGATTATAAATGAGATACGATTTTAAAGCAATTGAGGGAAAATGGCAAAAGCACTGGGATGACAACAAGACTTTTGAGGCATCCAACACAGATAAGTCAAAGCCTAAGTTCTACGGTCTTGTGGAATTCCCCTATCCGTCAGGACACGGACTTCACGTAGGTCATCCGAGAGGCTATACGGCAATTGATATTATTACCCGTAAGAAACGCTTAGAGGGTTATAATGTATTGTTCCCGATGGGTTGGGACGCATTTGGTCTCCCTACAGAGAACTTTGCAATCAAGAATAACATTCATCCTGCTGTTGTTACAGAAAAGAATGTTGAAAACTTCAAAAGACAGCTCAAAATGCTGGGCTTTGGCTTTGATTGGTCAAGGGAAGTAAACACAACCGACCCCAATTACTATAAATGGACTCAGTGGATTTTCCTTAAGCTTTTTGAAAAGGGTCTTGCTTATAAAACAAAGATGCCGATTAACTTCTGTACCGGCTGTAAGGTAGGTCTTGCAAACGAGGAAGTTGTAAACGGTGTTTGTGAACGTTGTGGCAGCGAGGTTGTTCAAAAGGAAAAAAGCCAGTGGATGCTTAAGATAACAGAGTATGCACAGCGTCTTATCGATGACCTCGACGGTCTTGACTATATTGACAGAGTAAAGGTTCAGCAGACAAACTGGATTGGCAGAAGCGAGGGTGCTGAAGTAGACTTCAAGATTAAAGGTACAGACGATAAAATCAGAGTTTACACAACACGCCCCGACACTCTCTTTGGTGCTACATATATGGTTCTTGCGCCGGAGCATCCTTATGTGGAAAAATATAAGGATATGATTGAAAACTATGCCGAGGTCGAAGACTATAAGCTTGAAGCTTCCAAGAAGAGCGACTTTGAGAGAGCCGAGCTTGATAAGAATAAAACCGGTGTTATGCTTAAGGGCGTAACTGCAATTGACCCCGTAAACAATGCTGAAATTCCGATTTGGATTTCGGATTATGTGCTCGTAACATACGGAACAGGTGCAATTATGGCAGTTCCCGCACATGATACGCGTGACTGGGAGTTTGCAAAGAAGTTTGATATGCCCATTATCGAGGTTGTAGCAGGCGGCGAGGATGTTCAAAGTGAAGCCTTTACCGATGTTGAAACCGGTGTAATGGTAAACTCAGGCTTCCTTACCGGTATGCAGGTTGAGGATGCAAAGAAAGCAATTATCGACTACCTTGAAAAAGAGGGAATCGGTAAGCGCAAGGTAAATTACAAGCTCCGCGACTGGGTATTCTCCCGTCAGCGTTACTGGGGCGAGCCTATTCCGCTGGTTAATTGTCCCAAGTGCGGATGGGTTGCACTTCCCGAAAGCGAGCTTCCCTTACAGCTTCCCGACACAAAGAACTTTGAGCCGGGTGAATCGGGCGAATCGCCGCTTATAAAAATTAGAGACTGGGTTGAAACAACCTGTCCCAAGTGTGGCGACAAAGCTGAGCGTGAAACTGATACTATGCCTCAGTGGGCAGGTTCTTCGTGGTATTTCTTAAGATATATCGACCCGAATAATTCAGACTTCCTTGCAGGAATGGAAGAGCTTAAATACTGGCTGCCTGTTGACTGGTATAATGGTGGTATGGAGCATACAACACTTCATCTCCTCTACTCAAGATTCTGGCATAAGTTCCTTTATGATATTGGCGTTGTTCCCACCAAAGAGCCTTATCAGAAGCGTACTTCACACGGTATGATTCTGGGCGAGAATGGCGAAAAAATGTCCAAATCAAGAGGTAATGTAATTAACCCTGATGATGTTGTTAACGAATACGGTGCTGACACATTCAGAACTTATGAAATGTTTATCGGTGCTTTTGACCAGGCTACACCATGGTCTATGAATGGCGTTAAGGGTTGCTATAAGTTCCTTGAAAGAGTATGGAACTTGCAGAATATCTTAGTTGACGGGGATAGCTATTCAAAAGAACTGGAAACAGCACTTCACAAAACAATCAAAAAGGTAACTGATGATTATGACAGAATGAAGTTCAATACCGGTATTGCGGCACTTATGGCGTTCATCAATGACGTGATGAAGGTTGAAAGAATTAATAAGGCTGAATTCAAGACATTTATTACACTCCTGAACCCTGTTGCTCCGCATATTACGGAGGAGCTTTGGCAGATTGCAGGATTTGAGGGTAATCTGTCAGATACAAAGTGGCCCGAATACGACGAAGCAAAAACTGTTGATGATGAGGTTGAAGTTGTTGTTCAAATTAACGGTAAAATTCGTGACAAGATGATGATTTCGGCAGAACTTGACCCCAAGGGTATGCAGGAGGCTGCACTTGCTTCCGACAAGGTACAGGCGTTGATTGAGGGTAAGCAGGTAGTTAAGGTTATCGCAGTGCCCAAAAAGCTTATAAATATAGTGGTGAAGTAATTATGAGCTTCAAGGAAGAATTTATAGAAATATATAACCGCTGTATAAAGCGTGAGGGGGCAGACAGGCTGCTTCAGCATCTTCTCTCGCCCGCAAGTGATTTCTTCACAGCTCCGGCAAGTACACGCTTTCACGGCTCGTACGAGGGTGGACTGGTGGAGCACAGCATCAACGTTTATGAATGTCTGTGCGACTACCTTGCACGTGAAAGGGTTCAGGAACTTTACGGAATTGAGGCAAGTGAAGAGACTATTGCAATTGTGGCACTTCTCCACGATATCTGCAAAATGAACTTTTACAAGCCCGGCTTTCGTAATGTGAAAGATGCAAACGGAGTATGGCAAAAGGTTCCGACCTATGAGATAGATGATAAGCTCCCCTACGGCCACGGCGAAAAGTCGGTGTATATGATTTCGGGATTTATGCGCCTGACCCGTGAAGAGGCTTTTGCAATCAGATACCATATGGGCTTTTCGGGAAACGAGCCTGCCGGCAATGTAGGCAGTGCCTTTGAAATGTTCCCTCTGGCATTTGCTCTTTCAACAGCGGATATGGAGGCAACATATTTCCTTGAGGGTAAGGAATAAAAATAAAATGGGGCGGAGAGCTTTTATTCTCCGCCCGTTTGTATAGGTGCTAAATATGCTTCATATAAAAGAAACGATAGTTGTCGAGGGTAAGTTCGACAAGGAACAACTGAAAAAAGTGACAGATGCCCCCGTTATTTGCACGGGTGGATTTACTCTTTACACCGATAAAAGTATAATAACAGCAATTCGAAAAATGGCGCAAAAAACAGGCGTGATTGTGCTGACAGATTCCGACAGCGCAGGCTTTAGAATCCGTAGCTACATCAAGCAATGCGT
The DNA here is from genome assembly GCA_045120135.1 of Monoglobaceae bacterium. Classification (GTDB taxonomy): domain Bacteria; phylum Bacillota; class Clostridia; order Monoglobales; family Monoglobaceae; genus SIG440. The sequence continues at coordinate 31,778 of JBGVEN010000018.1, forward strand.
GGGCGACCGTGGCACGGTAAAGCACGCATATATTCCCTCGGTAAAGGGCAAGGAAAAGCGTAAGACAGTAGGCGGCAAGGAGGGACTCCTTGGCGTTGAGGGTATGACAGAGGAACTGCTTTCGGATATACTGAAAAGTGTAACAGAGGTTACCGATACGGATAAAATGAATGAGCCACAAATTACAAAAGCGATGCTCTACGAGGACGGACTCAGCGGCGGTGAAGAAAGTGCAGCGAAACGAAAAAAACTGGCACAAAAGCTTGGACTCCCTGTCAGAATATCCGCAAACGCACTTCTTGAGGTGCTTAATCTTGCAATCGGTTACGATGAATATAAGGAAACCTTAAAAAAACTATAAAAAGCAACAATATTCTGCAAGTTTATTGTTGCTTTTTTAATTTAACTGTGGTATAATTTCACCATATATGCGTGAAGAATTTAATGATTTTCACATGAATGCTATGTCCGCCCGCGACATTGGTGTTTGAACAAAATCTGTGGGCAGAAAGGCAATGTTTAATTATGGAAAACAACAATTTTAAACCGTATGTTCCGGCGGATAAGGTTACTCCCGAAATTACTGTTACATCAATAATTATGGGTATCCTTCTTGCTGTAATATTTGGTGCGGCCAATGCATATCTCGGTCTCAGAGTCGGTATGACAGTTTCGGCATCAATTCCGGCTGCTGTTATTGCAATGGGCGTAATCAGAGTTATAATGAAAAAGAACTCAATTCTCGAAAGCAATGTCGTTCAGACAATCGGTTCAGCTGGCGAATCTCTGGCGGCAGGCGCAATCTTTACACTTCCGGCGCTGTTTTTGTGGGCAGCAGAAGGCACAATGGACAAGCCGGGTATTGTAGAAATTACAATTATTGCACTCCTTGGCGGTCTTTTGGGCGTATTCTTTATGGTTCCCCTCCGCAACGCGCTTATTGTGAGAGAACACGGCGTTCTTCCCTATCCCGAAGGTACAGCTTGCGCAGAGGTTCTTCTGGCAGGTGAAGAAGGTGGCGCAAACGCATCAACTGTATTTGCAGGTATGGGCTTTGCGGCACTCTTTAAGTTTATAATAGACGGACTCAAGGCAGTCCCCGGTGAAATAGGCTTTAAAATCAAAGGCTATGCCGGCGAAATCGGAACTCAGATTTACCCTGCGGTAATGAGCGTAGGCTATATCTGCGGTCCCAGAATTTCTTCGTATATGTTTGCCGGCGGCGTACTCAGCTGGCTGGTTCTTATCCCTATGATTGTTCTTTTTGGTAAGGAAATTGTTCTTTATCCCGGAACAGAAACAATCGGTGCAATGTATGATGCCGGTGGTGCAGGTGCAATCTGGGGTTCATATATCCGTTATATAGGCGCAGGTGCTTTGGCAGCCGGCGGTATTATCAGCCTTATCAAGTCACTCCCCCTTATTGTTCGTACATTCAAGGATGCAATCAAGGGTATTGCAGGTGCTGGTAGTGCAGGCTCTGAAAGAACTGCTCAGGATATCAGTATGAAGATTGTTCTTATTGCTATTGCAATCCTTACACTTCTGGTATGGCTTGTTCCGGCAATTCCCGTAACACTTATCGGTGCGGTAATCGTTGTAGTATTCGGCTTCTTCTTTGCGACCGTTTCTTCAAGAATGGTAGGTTTAGTTGGCAGCAGTAACAACCCTGTTTCGGGTATGGCGATTGCAACACTCCTGATTGCAACACTTATTCTTAAACTCACAGGCGACAGCGGTGCTCACGGCATGCGTAGTGCTATTGCCATTGGCTCAATAATCTGTATTGTTGCAGCAATCGCAGGTGATACCTCTCAGGACCTTAAGACCGGTTATCTTCTCGGTGCAACACCCAAGAAACAGCAGATTGGTGAAGTTATAGGTGTTATCGCGGCGGCGTTTGCTATTGGCGGAACACTTTATCTCCTTGACAGCGCATGGGGATTTGGTACTGACGAGCTTGCAGCACCTCAGGCAACACTTATGAAGATGATTATTGAGGGTGTTATGGATGCAAACCTCCCCTGGGGACTTGTGTTTGTAGGTGTGTTTATTGCAATTGTTGTTGAGGTGGTAGGTATACCAGTTTTACCCTTTGCAATCGGTGTTTATCTCCCTGTTCACCTTAACGCTTGTATTATGGTAGGCGGACTTGTTCGCCTTGTAATGGATAAGCTCAAGCGTGATAAGGCAGAAAAGGACGCAATTGTGAGCGACGGAATCCTGTTCTGCTCAGGTATGATTGCGGGCGAAGGTATTGTTGGTATTGCCCTTGCGATTCTAGCGGTGTTTGGTGTTAATTCTATGATTGATATTTCCGGAATACTCAATCTTTCAACACCCGTTGCAAATGCTCTCAGCCTTGTTGTGTTTGCCCTTATTGTTCTCAGCGTGCTTAAATTCTCTGTGTGGAAGAAGCGCGGCGTAAAGTAGGATGAAAAAGAATAAAAAGCTCGCGGAAAACTATCTTGAGAAAATTCCCGTTGCCAAAAACGGACTTAGGTGGGAAACTGATGCTGACGGCAAGGTTACGCTTTGTATAGATAACATCGGCTTTTTCAACCGCATAGCACAAAAGTTTTTTAAAAAGCCGAAAGTTAGTTATATCCATCTTGACGAAAACGGCAGCTTTGTGTGGCCGCTTATGGATGGTGAACGAAATATTATCGAACTGGGCAAGCTGGTGAATGAGCATTTCGGCGAGGATGCCCAGCCGTTATATCCAAGACTGGCAAAGTTTTTTCAAATTTTGGATAGCTACGGATTCATAGAATGGAAATAAATACAAAGGGACGGTCTTTTGACCGTTCCTTTTTTGTTATGTGTGTATACAGATTTTTTGTTGACAACAAAGGGGTTTGGGAGTATAATATTATATAATTATTTTTGCATCTTTTTGAAATTTGAGGAAATTATTATGATTTGTAGTAATGTTTTAGAGGCAATGGGGGATACTCCCATTATAAGGCTTACTAATATGGTGGACTCCGACAGCGCACAAATCCTTGTCAAGTTTGAGGGGCTTAATGTTGGTGGTTCAATAAAAACACGGACAGCTTACAATATGATTTGCGACGCTGAAGAAAAAGGGTTAATAAATAAGGACACCATTATAGTTGAACCCACCAGCGGCAATCAGGGGATTGGCCTTGCACTTGTGGGTGCGGTTAAAGGGTATAAGGTTAAAATTATTATGCCCGATTCGGTCAGTGAGGAACGTCGAAAGTTGGTTGAACACTATGGTGCAGAGGTTATTCTTATCCATGATGCGGGCAATATCGGTGAATGTATTCACGAATGTCTTAAAACTGCCCTTAAAATGCAGGAGGAGAATGAAAATGTGTTTGTTCCCCAACAGTTTGAAAATCCGGCAAATGTTGCTGTTCAGCGTCAGGTAACGGGTGAAGAAATTTTAAAACAAGTAGACGGTCCTATTCACGGTTTTTGTTCGGGAATCGGTACCGGCGGAACAATCACCGGTATAGGTGAGACCTTAAAACGCGAAAATCCCGACATTCAGATATGGGCAGTTGAGCCGGAACACGCAGCTATCCTCTCGGGCGGCTCAATCGGAACACATCTCCAGATGGGCATAGGCGACGGAGTTATTCCTAAGATTTTAAACCAAAATATATACAATGATATTTGTGTTATAAAAGATGAAGAAGCAATCCGCGCGGCAAAAGAGCTTGCTTCAAAAGAAGGTATAATGTGTGGTATATCAAGCGGTACAAATGTTGCCGCAGCAATAAAGCTTGCAAAATTTTTAGGCAAGGGTAAGACAGTTGTAACAGTACTTCCCGACACAGCGGAGAGATACTTCTCTACACCGCTTTTTGGGTAAAAATACAAGGAGGATAAAATATGAACGGAAATGTAAGACCTGATACTATGGAGCGTATCACAACAAAAGAATTGGCGGATAAGTTTATTGCAGAGCAGATAGCAGATGTCCGTGCTCAGGTAGGCGATAAAAAGGTGCTTCTGGCACTTTCCGGCGGTGTTGACAGCTCAGTTGTTGCAGCACTTCTTATTAAAGCAATCGGCAAACAGCTGGTTTGCGTACATGTAAACCACGGACTTATGCGTAAGGGCGAAAGCGAGCAGGTTATCGAAGTGTTCGGCAAAGAGCTTGATGCAAACCTTATATATATTGATGCAACCGACAGATTTTTGGATTTGCTTAAAGATGTTGCAGAACCCGAGAAAAAGAGAAAGATTATCGGTGGCGAATTCATTAAGGTATTTGACGAAGAAGCGGCAAAGCTTGAGGGAATTGATTTTCTCGCTCAGGGTACAATTTACCCCGATATCCTTGAAAGTGACGGTGTAAAGGCTCACCACAATGTTGGCGGTCTTCCCGAAGATATGGAAATGGAACTTGTAGAGCCTGTAAAGCTTCTCTATAAGGATGAGGTAAGAGTTGTAGGTAGTGCGCTCGGTCTTCCTGACGAAATGGTTTATCGTCAGCCGTTCCCCGGCCCCGGTCTTGGTGTTCGTTGTCTTGGTGCAATTACACGTGACAGACTCCACGCTCTCCGTGAGGCAGATGCAATTCTCCGCGAGGAATTTGACAAGTACGGTCTCGCAGGCAAGGTATGGCAGTACTTTATTGCGGTTCCCGACTTCAAGAGCGTTGGTGTAAGAAATGATAAGAGATACGAGGGCTGGCCTGCAATTATCCGTGCGGTGAACACAACTGATGCGATGACAGCAACCATTGAAGAAATTCCCTATGAGGTACTTCATAAAATTACAGACCGCATAACAACTGAGGTTGAAGGTATCAATCGTGTTCTTCTTGATCTCACCCCGAAGCCTGTTGGTACAATCGAGTGGGAATGATGTACGAAACGGCTGAACACCGCATAAATACTGGGTTTTTCGAAAATTAAAAGGTGTTTTGGCAACGATTTGGCAACATCTGTATTATTCATAATAATTAAGAGCTAACTGATTTTTTGTAAAATCGGTTAGCTCTTTTTGTCTTGTCATTTTTAATTTATTGAAAATGACACAGATTATTTGCTTTTAGAAGATTTTTTTGCTTCGGTGAAAATATCGCTGATTTGTTGTGACGGAACTTTAACCCATTTTTGTGTTGTATCAAATTCGGGGTAATGATAACGCCATTCGTCATATTCTTCTTTGGTGATATTGCCGTCATAAAACTTTTTGGCGGTTTCAAGCCAAGCAAAAAGCATTTTATGAAGATTAGCGGCAGAGTTGCCTTTTGATGTATCAACACGCAAACAAACATCTCCGTCTGTTTCTTCAATTTTTACGCCGTATATATCTTCCAATGCAAAGAGAGTGTGCATTAAGCCAACATAGCTGTCAATGTTGGGAACATTTAAGGCAGCAGGAGAAACTTCTAACACTTTGGCAAGGTCATTTGTTAAATTCTCTTTCGGTGTTCTTGTGCCCGATTCATATTGTGCCATACGAATATCAGCAGTCTTTTCATCAAAGCCGACTGCCATACCTAACCATTTTTGTGTCATACCTTTAAGATTGCGTAAAAAGCGTATTCTTTCACCTATTGCCATAATTTACTGCTCCTTTTTAATTTCTTATAGGTAGTATAACATATATGTTTAGTGTTTGTCAAGATAATATAAACAAAAAAGTTTAATATTTTTTCGAAAACCACTTGACATAAACAAAAATGTTTAGTATAATGATATTGGACTTAAACATATAAGTTTAATTTATCGCACAAGGAGGTGAAAAATATGGCAAATAACACTTTTCTTAAAGTAGAAGATGTTGCCGAAATTCTCGGCGTATCAAAATCATACGCATATAAAATTGTCAGAAGCCTTAACGCAGAGTTAAAGGAAAAAGGCTTTTTGGTGGTTTCAGGGCGTATCAACAGAAGATATTTTTTAGAAAAAGCGTGCTATGGCACAGATAAATATGATGAAAGGAATGAGTAAAATATGGCAGTTTACAAGGAAGAAAAAACAAATACTTGGCGAGTTATATATCGCTACACCGATTGGAAAGGTGAACGCAGGCAATCACAAAAGCGTGGCTTTGCTACAAAGCGAGAAGCACAGGCTTGGGAACGGGAGCAGCTTAATAAAACAAAGGCTGATTTGGATATGACCTTTGCGAGCTTCGTTGATACATATACGGAAGATATGAAAAGCCGTATTAAAGAAAACACTTGGCACACAAAGGAGCATATAATGCGAACAAAGATTTTACCATATTTCAAGAACAGAAAGATGTGTGAAATTGAGCCAAAGGATATTATTGCTTGGCAAAACGAAATGATAAATTCCGTTAAGAGCGATAACAAAAAATATTCCCCTGTATATCTTAAAACGCTTCACAATCAATTAAGTGCAATTTTCAATCACGCAGTAAGGTTTTACGGATTATCTTCAAATCCGGCAGCAAAAGTCGGTAATATGGGTAAGGAAAAGAACAAAGAAATGCAGTTTTGGACACAAGAGGAATATAAAAAGTTTGCAGAGGCGGTTATGGATAAGCCTGTTTCATATTATGCCTTTGAGATGTTATATTGGTGCGGTATTCGTGAGGGTGAGTTATTGGCATTAACACCGTCAGACTTCGATTTTGAAAAATGTACGGTTGCAATTACAAAATCATATCAGCGTTTTGACAGACGAGATGTGATAACAGACCCGAAAACACCAAAGAGCAATCGAGTTGTCAAAATGCCCGATTTTCTCGGTGAAGAAATACAAGATTATATCAAACAGCTTTACCACATCAAGCCTGATGAAAGAATGTTTGAAATAACAAAAAGTTATCTTCATCACGAAATGACAAGGGGAGCAAAGGCAGCAGGGGTTAAACGCATAAGGATACACGATATTCGTCATTCGCATATTTCCCTTTTAATAGAAATGGGATTTTCAGCGGTTGCCATTGCTGACCGAGTAGGACACGAAAGCATTGATATAACATACCGATATGCACATCTGTTTCCGACAACACAAACGGAAATGGCAGATAAATTAAGCACAATCAGAAAAGGAGATGAAGAAAATGTCAGCTAAAAATTTAGACAGCCACAAACGATGGAGAAATATCACAGTAGGGTTTCGGGTTTCTGCCGAAGAAAACGAACTAATAAACAAGGCAGTAAAGTTATCGGGACTACCGAAACAAGAATATTGCTACCGCAGATGTTTAGGTCAGGACATTGTTGTAGTGGGAAATCCGAGAGTATATAAGGCACTCAAAGATGAATTGCAGAATGTATTAACCGAGTTAAAGCGTATCGAAAACGAGAATGTGACAGAGGAATTACTGCAAACAATTCAGTTGATTACCTTAACTCTGCAAGGCTTAAAGGAGGACGAGTAATGAACACAAAAAAAGAAATGACTGCTCCGATTACATCTGTTGGCGCAGATGAAGAACAGTCAAATAGTATTAAAACCAACACTATTATAACCGATTATGACGAAAATTGCAATGCTTCTGATGATATTTTTCAAGAAATGCAAGAAGAATTTCAAAGAAGTTTGGAGCCGTCATATTTGAAAACAGTTTCTATGGATAAACTTTATGACACAGTTTACAGGAGCAGGCCGCCGATTATTGACGGCTTGCTCTATCCAGGAACATATCTTTTTGTAGGAGCACCTAAACTTGGAAAGAGCTTCTTAATGGCGCAGTTTGCATACCACATAAGCACGGGTAAAAGCCTATGGGGATTTGATGTCAAACAAGGCACGGTTTTATATCTTGCTCTTGAAGATGATTACCGAAGATTGCAGGAGCGTTTTTATCGAATGTTCGGTGATGAAAGCACAGACGATTTGTTTATAGCCGTAAATGCAGGTCAGCTTGGAAACGGACTTGATGAACAGCTTAACAGATTTGTAAATGAGCATACTAACACAAAGCTGATTATCATTGACACCTTGCAAAAGGTCAGAGAGTTCGGCGGTGATAAGTATAGCTATTCCAATGATTACGAGGTCATAACAAGGCTGAAAAAATTTGCTGATAATTTCGGTGTTTGTCTGCTCCTTGTTCATCACACAAGAAAGCAGCAGGCAGACGATAAATTTGATATGATTTCAGGCACAAACGGATTGCTCGGAGCAGCAGACGGAGCGTTTATGCTACAAAAGGAAAAACGCACTTCAAACAATGCGGTTCTTGAAATATCCGGCAGGGATCAGCAAGACCAAAAGCTGTATCTTGTAAGAGATACGGAAAAGCTGTTGTGGGATTTGGAAAGGTTAGAAACGGAGTTATGGAAAGAACCACCAGAGCCGATATTGGAAGCGGTTGCAAAGTTTATAACCTCCAACAATCCGCAATGGTCGGGAAGTCCTACCGAGCTTGTAGAAAAATTACAGGTTGATATGGCTGCAAATGTTTTGACATTAAAGCTCAATGTAAACGCAGGGCGGTTACTCAATGAGTACGGCATACGATATGAGTATGGCAGGTATCACGCAGGTCGCAGAGTGAAATTTTCACTTATAGAAAATTGAATTTTGCGTGACGGTGTGCGTCGGTCGTGTCGATGATTTTGATAGTGGTGGCGGTACTAAAAACACCGTCACCACCGTCACAGACCGACACGGATTTTTGGATAGGAAAGGATTGGATAGGATATGAAGAAAGTACAAATTTCAAGAGAGCTTTTTCTAAATCTGATTCGCTATCATTTTGCAGAAATGTATGAGCTTGAGGAAGATATAAAAAATGAGCTTGAAAACAAATTAAATTTAATGGTAATGCGTGAGTATTACACCACATATAAAACTGCTCCCACAGAGCAGGAGCGTGAGGAAGCACGCAAAAAATATCTCGATGAAAGAGGTGTACCTGAGAGCTTCAGGTGGTGATTCCTCTTTAAGAGATATTTACGGGAATGTGCCACATTCCCGTGTAGGCAATTAAGGAACGAAAGTGACGGATTGCAGATAGGTGAGAACGAGAAAATTTTGAGCGTTCTCCACCATTGCAGACGGCGGAATTTTTGTTGAAAAATATCTGCCGTTTGCGGTGTGTGTAGCCACAAGCAGCACACACTTCGGCGGTAGCCGAACAAGCCCTCTGCAAGAGCGCAAACAATCGTAGATTGCCGCATTTTTGTTGGCTCTGCTGACAAAAGTGCATTTGCGTTACTTTTGACAAAAGTAACAAAAGAAAAATTACTATAAAAGAGTACCCACTCTAACAGAATTGAGGTGAAAATGAATATGCAAAGAACAATATCCATAATGACAGGTAAAGGCTCGGTTAATCATAATGACCGAAAATTTACGGCACAAAATGTTGACAAGGAACGGACAAAAAATAATGTTGTGTACTGCAATGAAAACATCAGAACAGTATATCATAAATTATTTGATGATGCCGTAAAAAGATACAATGCAAAACAAACTCGCTCGGATAGAATTATCAAAAATTATTATAAAAAGATAAGTCAAGAGAGCAAACAGGAAAAACCTTTTACGGAGATAATAATTCAAATCGGCGATAAGGATAATATGGGTGCTGAAACGGAAAACGGACAACTTGCAAAGAAAATCCTTGACGACTATATGAAAGGCTTTCAAGAAAGAAATCCAAACCTATATGTATTCTCTGCTCACTTACATATGGATGAAGCAACACCGCATTTACATATTGATTTTGTTCCGTTCACTACGGACAGCAAACGAGGACTTGACACAAGGGTATCAATGAAAGGTGCATTAAAGCAGCAAGGGTTTAGCGGAACAGGTCGGAGTGATACGGAGCTTAATCAATGGCGTGATTCCGAAAAGGAAGTTTTATCAAAAATAATGCTTACACACGGCATTGAATGGGAGCAGAAAGGAACTCACGAAAAGCATAAATCCGTTAGCGAATTTAAGAGAGATAAGCTCATAGAGGAAGTCGAAAATCTGCAAGAACAAAAGAAAGACTTGTTGCAAACAATGTCAGCATATAAGCAGGCAGAAGAATATGCACATCTTACAGTACAAAAAATCAAAAACAATGACGATTTTGATATACCGGAGCCTCCGTCATTGATGACGGCAAAGACATATAAAACAAAATTTATAGAGCCGTTCATAAAGCGTATTATGAAAATAATTGAAAACCTTGCAAGGCGGTGTTATAGGGCGGAAAAACTTGCTGAACAGGCAGAAGCAAAAATCAGACCGTTAGAACAGAAAAATAAAGAGCTTGAAAATCGGCTGTGGTATAAAAATATGGCACTATCAAAAGCAGAGGTTAAGGTCAGAGATTTTGACAGAATACGAAATCATTTCGGCAAAGAAACAATAAACCAATGGCTGAAAGAAATAACAAGGCTTGGCAAAAACAGAAGTAAAAGCAGCAAGGAAATTGAAAGATAAAATATCCCTTTAATCACTGGTACAGGAATGTGCCACATTCCTGTGTGGGTGGTTAGCATAATAAAAATGACAAAACATTATAAAATTTATATATTCTAACTATTGATTTTTGGAGTAATATGTAGTATAATTTAAAAAAAGATTTGGAGGCGGACAAATGATTAACTTTTCTTGCTAATTTATGTTTAACATTATAGGGCTAAAGAGCCGTTATTTTGTTTTCGTGAAAGCAGGAAAGCTATATCTATAACTCCGCTGTATAAATAATATTATACTGTTTATTTGAGTCATAGGAAAATGCTTTCTTATGGCTCTTTTCTTTTGCATTGGGAGGTGTTTTAATGAACGATAAAATATCTATTACACATATTTATCTTCAAGCAAGGTTGATTTGTTTTGGCAGTGGTTGCTTGAAGTATCATTACTGCCGGTAATATCAACTCAAAACATTTGGAAATACAGTTTTAGAGGAGTGATAATAATGTCTTTAATAAATGTAAAAGATTTAACTTTTGCTTATGACGGAAGTTATGAGAATGTATTTGAAAACACAAGTTTTCAGATTGATACAGATTGGAAATTAGGTTTTGTTGGCAGAAACGGCAGAGGTAAAACCACATTTCTGAATATTCTGTTGGGTAAATACAAATATAGCGGAAATATAACTGCATCTGTTAGCTTTGAATATTTCCCGTATGAAGTTGAGGATAAAACCAAAAACACAATAGAAATTTTCTATGATATTTGCCCTAATTGCGAGGATTGGGAATTTATGCGTGAAATATCTTTGCTCGAAGTTGATTTTGATGTTTTATACAGACCTTTTTTCACACTATCAAACGGAGAGCAGACGAAGGTTTTACTTGCAGCACTATTTCTTGTTTCAAACAGCTTCTTGCTTATAGATGAGCCTACAAATCATTTAGACGAAAATGCGAGAAAAATTGTAGGCGATTATCTATGCAGAAAAAAGGGGTTTATATTAGTTTCGCATGACAGAAAATTGCTCGATACTTGCACAGACCATATTTTATCTGTAAATAAAACAAATATAGAAGTACGAAAAGGCAATTTTTCTACTTGGTTTGAAAACAAAACCCTGCAAGATAATTTTGAAATGAATGAAAACAAAAAATTACAAAAAGAAATTTCAAAACTATCACAGGCGGCAAAGCGTAGTGCATCGTGGTCTGATATGGCAGAAATGAGCAAATACAATACTAACAATTCCGGCTTAAAATTAGATAAGGGTTATGTAGGTCATAAGGCTGCTAAAGCAATGAAACGCTCAAAAAGCATTGAAGCAAGACAAGAAAAAGCTATTTCGGAAAAGTCAAAATTGTTACACAACATAGAGGAATACGAAGCACTTGCGTTAGCTCCTGCAATCTATACAAAAGATAGGCTGGCAGATGTAAGCAATCTTTCTTTATACTATGATAATAATAAAATTTGTGAAAATATCAGTTTTGAAATTAAAAATGGTGATAGGATTGCTTTATGCGGAAAAAACGGTTGCGGAAAATCAAGTGTTTTGAAACTGCTATGTGGTGAAAAAATCAAATACACAGGTGATGTGTGTATAGGCAATGGGCTTAAATTTTCCTATGTTTCGCAAAACACCGATACATTACAGGGCAACCTTTCAGTGTTTGCAAAAAACAACGGAATTGATGAAAGCTTACTCAAAGCAATTTTGAGGAAACTCGACTTTTCAAGGGAACAGTTTGACAAGGATATATCCGATTTCAGCAGCGGACAGAAAAAGAAAGTCTTGATTGCAAAAAGTTTATGTGAAAAGGCACATTTGTATATATGGGACGAACCGTTAAACTTTATTGATATTTTTTCGAGAATACAAATCGAAAATGTGATTTTGGAGTATAAGCCAACGCTGATATTTGTCGAACACGATATTTCATTCAGAGAAAAAATCGCAACCAAAGTTGTAAATATGTAACCGAAAAAATCGTGGTACAATTTGCTTAATGAGTAAAAGGTATCACGATTTTATTTGCATACTGTGTAACGCAATAGAAGCTCATTTTTGAGGCTTTGAATATAAAACCATTACCTTTATGTTTTTTGCATATTTTAACCGCATAAAATGAGCGTTTTTAACCTCTATTGCGTGACAAAAGTAGAACGATAGAAACCTATTTTTGAGGGTGGAAATATAAAATCCTTACCTTGTAAATTTTGGTTTTTGAAAACCGTATATAAAGGGCGATTTCGCACAGCTATTGTTCCACATACTAAGTTAAAAATTATGTAGGCAAAATTTATATAACTAATTTTTGCAAAAGCATTGATTTTATTGTGGCTTTGATGTATAATATGAACTGTCCAATGGCAACAATATGGCAACAAAAAATCGGATAGTCCATAGGTTGTGGATAATACAGATAACTACAATACCTCGTGATAAAATCTCTAAACAGAATTGTTTAAGATTTCTTTATCAGGAGCGAGTGGGAATAATTTAACACAAGAGATAGCTGTGAAAAAAACCAGCAAAAACGGATGATGAAAAATCCTCTATTATATAGTAAAATAAACTATAATAAACTAAAAAACAAAGCCTGCGGGATTTCCGCAGGCTTTGCTTGTCGTTATCCAACAACTATTTTTTCATTCCCATATAGAATGTGTTGCGGCTAACCGGCTTATTCTGTATTGAATCAAGCGCCTCACCGAAACGCTGGAAGTGAACAACCTCTCGTTCGCGAAGGAACTTGATTACATCGTTCACGTCAGGGTCATCGGAAACTCTCAAAATATTATCATAGGTTGCACGAGCCTTTTGCTCTGCCGCCAAGTCTTCCACAAGGTCTGCAATAGGGTCACCTGTAACAGAGAAAGTCTCCGCCTTAAAGGGGTTGCCGCCTGCCGAAATGGGATAAACGCCCTTGCCGTGGTCGATAAAGTACGGAGCCATCGGGCTGTTCTCGATTTCACTAGTTGTTGCAGTTTTTGCAAGCTGAGTGATAAGAGTTCCTACCATTTCAAGATGAGCAAGTTCCTCGGTACCGATATCGGTCAAGGTTGCCTTTGTGATACCGTTTGGCATTGAAAATCTCTGGGAAAGATAACGCATTGCTGCTCCCGCTTCACCGTGAGGTCCGCCGTACTGGCTCACGATAAAGCTTGCAAGCTTGGGGTTGGGGTTTTTGATATTAATGGGGTATTCAAGTCTTTTTTGATAAGTCCACATAAACTGCTAAGCTCCTTTCTCAGACAGACCAGGGCCACGGCTCGTTGATCCAGGTCCATTCGGTGTCACTGTTTACATCTGCCGCAGTTATAGGTCCGAACCTTTCGATATAAACCTTTTTAAGCTCATCGGTTTTTCTGGTCATCTCCTTAAAAAAGCGAAGAGCCATACGGTCTTTTGGGTGAGTGTTAAGATACAAATTCCAATCGTATGCGGCAAAGGCATATTCCATAATCTGCTTCATAAGAGCATTTCGTTCATTCATTCCTTTTCCGCCTCCCTTGAAAGATCCTGATTGCCGTACACGCCCAGCGGTAAATCTAAGGTTGGGAAAATAGTTCCCCGCATCAGTCCTGCCTCGGGGGAATACAGGTTTCTGTCGCTTGCAACCTGTGTTGGCACATAAGCATAACCTTCGGGGATATTTAAAGACAAATTTGCCATTTAGGTCATTCCTTTCACTTATAATATGGACTAAATTTATAAAGCCCACATTTACATTCTATGAAATAATATGACAAAATGTTACAAACAGAACAGAGTGTAAAAAATATTGTTAAAAACCAAGAAATAAAGGTATTTCGGGTTGACAAATCAGTGGTTTGGGGGTACAATTATCAAAGGTGAAAGCATAAAAATTAAAGATTTCAGAGGATGTGTAATCGCTATGAAGCTTGGAACTAACCTGACAGAAGGACCGATACTTAAAAAGTTTGTACTTTTTGTCATACCTTTGATTTTTACGGGATTTCTTCAACAAATATACAATGCAGCGGATACCGTTGTAGTTGGCCGCTTTGCAAGTGAAGCGGCACTTGCTGAGGTTGGTGCTACTTCGTCGATGTCCGCTCTTATAATTACTTTGTTTATGGGGCTTGCGGTAGGAACCAATGTGGTTTGCGCAAGCTTTTTTGGCGCAGAGAATAAAAAGGGTCTTGAACGGGCTCTACATACTTCAATCCTCCTTGCAATTGTTATTGGTATACCTCTTATGCTGGTAGGAGGGTTCGGGGCAAAATTCTTTCTTGGCCTCACGGGAACACCCGATGATATAATAGACGGTGCGGCACTTTATATGAAACTGTATTTCCTTGGCGTTCCGGCAAGCCTTATTTTCAATTTCGGTTCTGCGGTGATTCGGGCAATGGGTAATACAAAAAAGCCTTTTTACATTCTTGCGGTATCAGGGATTGTAAATGTTGTACTTAATTTAATTTGTGTTATAGCATTTAAGCTGGGTGTTGTGGGTGTTGCCATAGGTACTGTTGTGGCGCAGATTGTGTCGGCTGTATGGGTAATACTAATTTTCACACGCAAGAATGCAGAGGTAAGACTCAGCTTGTCAAGGCTGAGAATTTACAAAAAAGAATTCCTTAAGATTCTGGCGATAGGTATTCCGTCGGGTATTAACGGGATACTGTTCAGTCTTTCCAATGTTTTTGTCCAGAGTGCAATCAACAGCTTTGGCAAAACAACGGTTGCAGGACATAGTGTGGCTTGGAATTATATGGCGTTCTGCAGCCTGCTTGTTTCGGCGCATGAACAGGGAACGGTGAGCTTCGTGGGGCAGAATATGGGTGCGTTGAAATATGACAGGGTAAAGAGTGTAATCAAAAAGGCAATGCTTATTTGCAGTGTTGCAACAGTTTTGTTCAGTTTGTTTGTTGTGTGGCAGGCACGACCGCTTCTCGGTATATTTACCCCCGACCCCGGTGTGGTTGAGGCGGGGCTTGCCCAGATTTATATTGCTATAAGTGTTTATATCTTGTATGTTCCCAACCAGATTATCGGAGGGGCACTTCGCGGAATGGGCAAGTCTGTTCTTCCTACTGCAATAAATATTTTGGGAATTTGCGGCCTTCGTGTTGCGTGGATTGCGTGGGTGTGGCCATTTAATCCGACATTGGAGATGGTCTATTATTCCTACGGAGCATCATGGCTTCTTTCGGGAATAGCAATGATTATTGCGTATATGGCTGTCGGTCGTAAAAAGATTAAAATGGTTGAATAAGTATCAATGTTATTCGCTGATGTTGAGGACGCGGATTTTATAAAAAGAATAAATACCGTTTGGGTGGTGTTATAATGTTAGGGATAAATTTAACGGAAGGACCGGTTTTTAAAAAGTTTGTCGATTTTGTAATTCCAATTATTGCGGCCAGCATTTTGCAACTTGTTTATAATATATCTGATACCGCTGTCGTGGGGAAATTTGCAGGCGATGCTGCTTTGGCTGCCGTTGGTTCTACAGGCAATATGGCAGCACTTCTTATAAACTTGCTGCTGGGACTTTCGGTAGGGGCAAATGTTGTTTGTGCCAGAATGTATGGTGCAGGCGATAAGCAGGGACTAAAAAGGGCAATCCATTCTTCTATGCTTATTTCTGTTATAGCAGGTGCGATAGTCGCTTTGTTGGGCGAATTGCTCTCGGAAAAATTTTTAAAATGGATGAATACACCTCCTGATGTAATTGATGGTGCAGTTTTATACATAAAGATTTACTTTTTGGGTATGCCTGCAGCATTTATATATAATTTTGGTGCAGCGATACTGCGTGCCGGCGGTGATACAAAACGCCCGCTTTTTATACTGATGTTTTCAGGTTTCATAAATGTGATGCTCAACCTTTTGTTTGTTATAGTATTTAAAATGAGTGTTGCAGGTGTTGCCTGGGCTACCTTTGCTTCACAGGTGATTTCGGCTATACTGGTGCTGACCGTTTTGCTAAGAACTAAAACTGAATTCAGACTCAACTTGTCCGAATTAAGAATTTACAAAAACGATTTTGCGAATATCTCAAAGATAGGTATTCCGTCCGGACTTAACGGAATAATGTTTAATGTTTCAAATATTATCATTCAAACAGCTATGAATCAATACGGCAAGGTGGTCATTGCAGGGAGCACAGCAATGGCCAATATTGAAGGGATTATTGCTATCGGGATTTCTGCGGCAGAACAAGCATGCATAAGCTTTGTAAGCCAGAACTTTGGTGCGGGGAAGCTTGAACGGGTAGATAGGGTTGCCAAGTGTGCCCTTATATTCTCTTTTTTGATTGCTATTTCAATGATTGCTGTTGTTGTTCCTAATGGTGACTTTTTTATGGGCCTTTATACAAATGACCCACTAGTGGTTGAAGCAGGAAAAACCAGAATGTATTTTGTTGCGGCACTGTATTTTTTGCTTGTACCGCTACAAATTTTCAGTGGTTGCTTCAGAGGTCTTGGCCATTCTATTGAGCCCACTGTAATAAATGCGTTCTTTGTTTGTGTGGTGAGAGTAATCTGGATTTACACAATATACAATATGTTCCCGTCTGTGGAAATGATATATGTGTCGTATCCGATAACATGGTTTGCATCATCAATTGCAATGATGGTGGCATATTTATATGTAAGAAAAAGGATTTTCGGTGAAATTCGTGACAGAAATAACAAGCAAGAACTGTATTAAATAAGGATGATTTATTATGAAACGGAGTGAATGGCTTATAGTATGTTGTTTTTAATGGAAAGATGGAAGGGAGAAAGCAAACAGTGAAGACTGGAGTGGATTTAACCGAAGGTTCGGTTTTTAAAAAGTTCATTACTTTTGTTGTGCCTATAGTTCTTTCGGGGCTTCTGCAGTATATGTATAGCATTGCCGACACTTTAGTGGTGGGCAGGTATGTAGGTGACGCAGCATTGGCGGCTGTTGGGTCAACAGTTGCGTTTGTTGGATTGATACTTAATACGTTTATTGGACTTTCGGTCGGTGCCAATGTAGTGTGTGCCGGATATTTCGGTGCAGGTGACAAAACGGGGTTTAGCAAAGCTCTGCACTCTGCAATTTTGCTTGGTGCGTTTCTGGGTATCACTATTGCAGCGCTTGGATATTTTGGAACTAACAATCTTCTGGGGTTTTTGAAAATTCCAGATGATGTAATTTATGGTGCAAGAACTTATGTTAAAATTACATTTTTGGGAACACCAGCGGTGTTGGTTTACAACTATGGTGCAGGTGCTCTCAGGGCGATGGGAGACACAAAACGTCCACTTTATATACTTGCGATTACGGGATTTTTAAATCTTGTTCTTAATCTGGTGTTCGTTCTTGCTTTTAAGCTTGGTATTGCAGGTGTTGCTCTTGGTACTGTAGTTTCTCAGTATGTATCGGCGGCTTTGGTGATTGCAGTATTTTCAAAGCTGGAGGCAGAGTTTAGATTCAATGTTTCAAAACTTAAATTCAGCAAAAAAGAGGTTGTCCATATGCTGAGGATAGGCTTGCCTGCAGGGATGAGTACGGCTGCATTTTCGTTCTCGGATGTTATACTTCAGCGTGCTATTAATACCTTTGGTAAGCTGGTCATTGCGGCAGACACAGCAGCAAGCAGTATAAGCAATTATATAAATATTGTTGCTGCTTCGGGCGAGCAGGCGGCGGTGAGCTTTGCAGGGCAATGCATGGGGGCGAAAAAGTATAAAAGAATTGACCAGACTGTCCGCACAGGACTTTTGTGTATAAGTGTGGCGCTTATAGCGTGCTCGGTATTTATTGTTTCGCAAGGCAAAAACCTTTTGGGGCTGTTTTCGAAAGATGATATTGTGATAAGAACGGGAATGATATTTTTCTGGATTACTGTAGTTCCCAGGGTGCTTGTTGCTCCATTAAAAATATTTGGTGGGACACTTCAGGGTATGGGTGATGCAGTTACTCCGGCAATATCAAATCTGGCTTGCGTGTGCGGATTTCGAGTTTTGTGGATAACTTTCATCTGGCCGCTTAATCCCACATTTACGATGCTGTATTATTCCTATGCTATATCATGGGCTTTGACAGATATAGTATTGGGAATTTCGTATATGCGGAAGAGAAAGAAAATAAAAATGACGGCAAATTAATTTGCCGTCATTTTTTTATTTAAGCAAGGTTTCTGCAGATTTTTTAGGTGTACGGAGATATCTTTTTAGCATATAAAGACATTCGGGGTCACGGCTTATTTTATTCATTCCGCTTTCGCAGGAAAGGGAGGCTTTAAACCCCAGCTCTCGTATAATCTCAAATGATGCGTTGCTGACGCTTCCAAACGGATAGGTAAAGGTGTTTGGTGTGTAATTTGTTTTATCCTTAAATTCCTGCTGAAGTTTGCCTAAGTCCTCGGTCAGTACCTTTTTATAGTTGGCATCACTTTCGCCGCGTTTCTTTTTTGTGCCGTTCCTGCCTTTGTCGGTTGTGTGGAGGTTGTAGGAATGGTTTTGAAATTCCACTAAACCGGAGTTAATCATAGTTTTTACATTGTCCCATGTCACATGTGAATAGCTTGGATTTTCGTCAGGGGACTTAGTGTAAAGGTCAGTGTAGTAGCCGATTATTGACAGAACTGCCTTTGCGTTATATTTTTCAAGGAGCGGATATGCGTAAAGAAAGTTGTTTGAATATCCGTCATCAAAGGTCAGTACAACCGGCTTTTCGGGAAGAACCTTTCCGTCATATACATAGTCTATCAGGTCCTGCATAACCACGGTGGTGTAACCATTGTCCTTCAAATATTTTAAATCGTTTTCGAATGAGGTCTCGGCAATTATGTAATTACTATGACCGCCGCTGCTTCGTAAAATACTGTGATACATAAGAATGGGTACATCAATCTTCTTTTCACCTAAAGCAGACGGAAGAGCATCGCCTTCGGATTCTTCTGCAGTTTTTACTTCTGTAACCGAAGAAACGGCCTGCGATTCGGTGTGGAGCTTTATAATGCCAAGGCTTGCAAGCGTTATTGCAAATACGGCAAAATAACATATAAGAGTTCTCATTTTGATAACATACATAGCGTTTCTCCTTTTCTATTCAGTATTTTCTGTTGATTCTTCCATAAATTCATATTTTCGGCGAAATTCATTCGTTAGTTCATCTTTTGTAACCGCAGAGGTGTTCTGATTAAGGAACTTAACAATCTCATAGCAGTCAATCCAGATTTCATTGTTGCCGTCTTTTTGCGACTCGTCAAATATAAGCTGAATTCCAAAATGAAGATGTGGAATTTCGATGTTGTTGGTATTCTCCTTTGTGCTGTATCCGGTCATTCCAAGATAGCCTATAACATCTCCGGCTTTAACCGTATGTCCTATCGCTAAGTCAACGGGATACGGATGATTTTTGCGTAGATGTGCATAGTAGTAATATCTTTTTTTGTCAAAACTCCTTATACCTATGCGCCAACCGCCATATTGATTCCAACCGAGAGCTTCGACAGTTCCGCTTTCAACGGCTATTATGGGCGTGCCAACGCTGCCCATCATATCGTGACCGAGATGCTTGCGCTTATAGCCATAGGAACGGCTGTTTCCAAAATCGTCCGAGTGCGAGTAGCCATAACCCTTTGCAATGGGCGAAAAAGCTTTAAGACCATACTGTTTTTTATACAAAACTTCATTTTTGTCCTTATCATTTACCTGAATTTCATATTCCCCCAAATATTGCCCCAAAACGGCAGAGTATGCTTCGAAAAAGTATGGGTAATACTTCATATTTTCAGTTATGTCCTCAATCTTTTCTCCGCTTTCAAGCTTTTTTGCAAGGTTAGTCAGGTCGGACTCTTTAAATTTTGAAAAGTCTCCGCCGTATTTTGAACCGAGCACCGCTAAAAGCTCAATCCAATTAAGCGGTGTATCAGTTTCGCGACTGTTAATATCCAACTTCATAGCCTTGTTCATTGCGGTTGAAGACACTTTAAAGTCAACCCACTTAATGTAGTTTTTCTCGACTGAGGCGCTGTTTGCCGCTTTGCCCGAATAATGGTTGATAGCCCCGACGAAAATTAAGGCAAAAAATAGTATTCCTGAACAAATCAAAATAACAGTTCGGTTTAATTTGAATGAAATAAACATAAAAACCCTCACCGATACATTGTATGGGTGAGGGTTTTAAAATATGCTCTTTTTATTATTCGTTTGCGTCGGTAAAGCCTTTTTGCAATGCACTTATTGCCCAAAGTCTGTTAATTTCTGTGCAGTCAGCATCGGATTTTGAGGACTCCTCAAACTGATTTGCAATTGCATTGTATGTGTCAAAGGAAAGCTCTGCACGACAGTTTTCGGCATTTCCGGTGATTATATAAAACAAAAGCGCTTTTGTTTCTGGGCTTTGACCGCCATAATAAATTCCAAGAATTTCCGAGCCTTGCCGTTCTTCTTCAAACTGGTCCTCCAACATTATTTTGTAAAGCTCAATAATCCGATCATCGATGCCGTCCTCCATAAGTGCAATTTTTTCAACAAATTCGTTGATTGAACGAACAATTCTCAGGGTGCAGTCCTTTGACTGAGCGGTGGTGCTGTCCTTTTCGGGAAGTAGAGCTACGGTAAAGCTTTTATCCTCGTCAAAATATGTGCAAGGATATGAAACGAGAATTTCCTCGCCACATTCGGGACAGGTGTATCTGAACAGGCTACGGTCAAATATGTTCTCTTTAAGCTCTGGATTTTCTTTCGTATCAACGAAACTGCAAATTCTGAATTCACCCTCTTCAAAGCAGGCGGGGCAACCCACGGTTGTTTTGTTCCACTGTGTCATTTTTTGTGCCTCTCAAATCTATTTGATAGTTTTTATATCGTAAGGTGTGGTCTGGTAAACAAAGTAGTTAAGCCAGTTGGAATAAAGCAGGTTTGCGTGAGAACGCCACTTTACAATCGGGTCCTTGGCTGGGTCATCATTAGGGAAGTAGTTTTTTGGAACTTTGATGTCAAGCCCCTTGTTTACATCACGCATATATTCCTTTTGCAGAGTGTCGGCATCATATTCCGAGTGCCCGGTAATGAAAAACCGGCGTTCATTTTTGTCGGTAACAATATATACACCTGCCTCGTCTGATTCTGCAAGAATTTCAAGGGAAGGAACTTTAAGAATATCCTCCTTGTCAACACAGGTATGTCGTGAATGCGGAGCAAAAAATGTGTCATCAAAGCCACGAAGCAGAATTTTATGTTTTTTTTCAGCAGGGACGGTGTGTTCAAACACACCAAACACTTTTTCGGGAACCTCGTGCTTGGGGACTCCGTAATGGTAGTAAAGCGCCGCCTGTGCACCCCAACATATGTGGAAGGTGGAGGTTACATTCTCCTTTGACCATTCCATAATCTGGCAAAGCTCATCCCAGTAATCTACATCTTCAAATTCGAGGGTCTCAACGGGAGCGCCGGTGATGATAAGTCCGTCAAACTTGCTGTCTTTTATATCGTCAAAGGTTTTGTAGAACGTCTCAATGTGACTTTTTGAAGTGTTTTTTGAAATATGAGTTTTTGTGTGTATAAACTGAACATTTATCTGAAGTGGAGTATTTCCCAGAACTCTGAGTAACTGGGTTTCGGTCTCGACTTTTGTAGGCATAAGATTCAGTACAGCAATTTCAAGGGGTCGGATATCCTGTGTAAGAGCCCTTGTCTCGGTAATAACAAATATATTTTCGTTGTTAAGTATTTCAATTGCCGGTAATGAATCTGAAACTTTAATCGGCATAAGAGGCACCTCCTGTTTATATGTATATTCTAAAATATCAATTTGCCGCTGTCAATATCATCAATTACTTTTGCAATAGCGTGTTCCTCGTTGCTCACAGTGATGCGGTCGGCAACCGCCTTTGCGGCATCGCAGGCATTGGAAACGGCATAGCCGACTCCGGCGCAGCGTATCAGTTCAACGTCGTTGTCAAAGTCGCCGATTGCAACTGTTCTTTTTATGTCAACGCCTAATATTTCGGTCAGCTTTGTAAGGCTCGTGCCTTTGGTTACGCCCTTTGGCAAAAGCTCATACAACGTCCGCTGTGAACGGATAAAGTCAAAGTTTTTGGATTTTGGATGATTGTTCAGCAAATCTATAAGGTCGAAGAGGACCTTTTCGTCGTCCTCGGTAAAAATAATTTTGGCGATAGGTTCGTTTATTTCTGTATAATGACATCTCAGGTCGGGCATATTAATTTCCTTGCGGAAATTAATCATTGCCTGATTGTATTTGCAGAAATAAACTTTTTTTGCAGTGTTTACCTGAATTCCAATCCCCGGCATAGTCTTATCAACTGCTTCAACAACTTCAAGTGCACAGCGGTCAACCGATGCCATCCATAAGAATTCGTCGGTGCGGTGGTCATATACACCGCCGCCGTTTATACATCCGATGGGAACATTTGGCTTTACGGTGTTGCATATATCGGCTGCAGTAACCGGCATACGGCCTGTAATGATGGTAAACATACCGCCACCCGCTTTAAAGTATTCAATTGCATCAAGGTTTTCCTTTGATACAGATTTATCACCTCGGAGAAGTGTTCCGTCAAGGTCTGTGCAGATAAGTATTCCATCAAATTTTTTCATATTTTCACCCGTAAAAAAATAATAATTTATTATACCACAATTAAAAAAATATATCAATATAAATTTATAAAAACGGCTAAACCCGCACTGAATCAAGCTTTTGTAAAACAAGCTCAAAAAAGAACAAAAAATATTATTTTTATGCTTGACATAAAAGACAAAAGTAGTTATAATAATATGGTAGAATTTTTTGTATTAAGATTGACGAAAGAAAATCCACATTTCCAATTATGTTATTGGAGGGAGGGAAATCAATAATGGCTGAAATCAGAGTTAAAGATAATGAATCATTAGACAGTGCTCTTCGCCGCTTTAAGCGTTCATGTGCAAAGGCAGGCGTTTTATCAGAAGTTAGAAAAAGAGAACATTATGAAAAACCCAGCGTAAGACGCAAAAAGAAATCAGAGGCTGCGAGAAAGCGCAAGTTCAGATAATTCAATTGTTTATTTAAGACCGCGGTCATTTTCGACAGCGGTCTTTAAATATCTCAGGAGGTATTTAATATGTCATTAAAAGAAAAACTAATGGAAGATTTAAAGGCTGCAATGAAGGATAAGGATATTATCCGCAAGAATACAGTTCAGATGGTTCGTTCATCAGTTCTCCAGTTCGAAAAGGATAACCTTACCGAGCTCGATGACGAGGGCGTTCTGGATGTAATCGCAAGGGAACTCAAAAAACGTCGCGATGTTCTGCCTGAATACGAAAAGAGCGGCAGAGACGATCTTATTGCAGATATGAACAAAGAGATTGAAACACTTCTTGCTTATCTTCCCAAACAGCTCACCCCCGAAGAACTTGAAGAGATTGTTGTGGCTGCGATTGCAGAAGTTGGCGCAACCTCTATGAAGGATATGGGTAAGATTATGGCTGCGGTTATGCCTAAAACAAAAGGCAGAGCCGACGGAAAAATGATTAATGCAATAGTTAAGGAAAAATTACAATAAGGTGAGAATATATGAGTAGTATTTTATTACCCGATATATTTGCGGAAACTGTCTATGATATTGACCTTGATGCCCTGAAAAATGACGGTATACGTGGCTTTGTTTTTGATATTGACAATACGCTTGTAACTTATGCCGATCCCATTGCAACCGAAAAGGTTATTGAATGGCTCGAGCGGCTGCGTGATATGGGGTTTAAGCTTTATATTGTGTCAAACAATGATAAGGAGAGAGTTCGTATTTTTTCTGAAAGTGTAAATCTGCCGCATTACGGAAAGGCGCTCAAACCTCTGAAAAAATATCTGAAAAAAGCATGCCGGAATATGGGTATAGCACCCACTGAAACAGCGCTTGTGGGTGACCAGCTTTTTACGGATATATGGGGCGGAAATCTTATGAATATGAAAACCATACTTGTAAAGCCTATTTCTGAGGTGGAGGATGGTTTTGTAAAGTTCAAAAGACGGTTTGAAAGACGGATATTACGGAAAATGGATAGATAGGAGTGTTGTAGGTGGCAGCAATTTTAGGGCCGGCAGGTAACTGCGAGGATTTCTACGCCGCAGGCCACAAGTCGTCGCTTGAAGCACCCAAGTGGGTGCGGGAAAACGGGCTTGGCGCATACGAGTATCAATGTGGTAAGGGTGTGAAGATTTCCGACGAAGCGGCACAGACCCTGGGGGAGAACGCCCGTGAAAACGGGATTGTTCTTTCGGTACACGCACCTTATTATATAAGTCTTTCTTCAATTGAATCAGAAAAACGTGACAGAAGTATTGATTATATATTGCAGACCCTTAATGCGGCAAAGTGTATGGATGCAAAACGGATAGTTGTTCATTCGGGAACTGCTGGAAGCATAACTCGCCGTGAGGCTATGGAGCTTGCCAAGGACACGCTTTTAAGAAGTCTGAAAGCGGCAGATGATGCAGGCTTTGGCGATATATTTATATGTCCGGAGACAATGGGTAAGGTAAAACAACTTGGAACTGTTGATGAGGTTATTGAACTTTGCAGTCTTGACGAGCGGCTGATACCCACAATTGACTTTGGTCATGTCAACGCAATGACTCTGGGTGGACTTAAAACAATGTCAGATTTTGAGGCAGTATTTAATTCTCTGGAGAACAAATTAGGTGGTTGGCGTGCAAAAAACTTCCATGCGCATTATAGCAGAATTGAATATACAAACGCCGGCGAGAAGAAGCACCATTGCTTTTCGGAAACCGAGTACGAGCCGGAGTTTGAGCCTATTGCCGAAATTGTTGCAAAACGGGATTTGTCACCGATAATAATTTGCGAAACACGGGGTACCCAAACCCGTGATGCGGCAGAAATGCAAGGTATATGCAGGAGGTATCAGAATGTATTCAAAGCTTGATGAACTTCTTAAAAATTGCGATGCCGTGCTTATGACATCACCGCATAATATGCGGTATTTCAGCGGCTTTTCCGGCGGTGAGGGTGCTGTTTTGGTAACCTCAAACGAAAAAACAGTATATACCGATTCGCGATATACCGAGGCAGCACAGCTTGAGGCAAAAGCGTTCAATGTTGTTGAGACAAACAACTGGTTGTGCGAATTGAAAGGTTTTGCCTCAATTATATTTGAGGACGAAGAGGTAAGTGCTGCCGACTACGAAAAGTTGAAAAAAGCATTACCCAAAACAAAGCTTATATCAGGCTCGGCAGAGCTTAAAAAACTGCGTATGGTCAAAACCGAGGCGGAACTAGAAAAAATTGCAGAAGCTGAAGCTTTGGCTTGCCGTGCTTTTGGAAATATCCTTGGAATAATCAAGCCGGGACTTTGTGAATTTGAACTTGCCGCAGAGCTTGAATATTATATGAAGAAAAACGGCGGTGAGGGTACTTCCTTTGAAACAATAGCAATATCGGGTGCACGAACAAGCCTTCCTCACGGTGTGCCAACGAATAAAAAAATTCAGATGGGCGATTTTGTGACAATGGATTTCGGTTGTAAAATCGGAGGCTATTGTGCTGATATGACCCGAACTGTTGTAGTTGGCAAAGCAAGTGAGGAGCAAAGGAAGATATATAATATAGTAAAAACTGCTCAGCAGGCAGCCCTTGATTTTATCCGTGAGGGCGTTACGGGTAAGGCGGCAGATGCGGCGGCACGTAAGATTATCGAAGATGCAGGCTATGGCGAATATTTCAGACACTCTCTTGGACACGGTGTCGGACTTCTGGTTCATGAACTTCCGAACCTTTCGCCCAAATCGGAAATTGAGCTGAAAACAAATATGGTTGTATCCTGTGAGCCGGGGATATATATACCGGATTTCGGCGGCGTAAGAATTGAGGATTTAGTCATTGTCAAAGCGGATGGAAATATAAATCTTACACCGGCAACCAAGGAATTGATTGAAATTTAACATTTCTTTACGGTTATTTCAAAATTCTTCTTGATTTTTTTAGAATAGTAGTATACAATATAATAAGTAAAAAATAATTTGGAGGGAAATACCAATGATATCTGCAGGTGATTTCAGAAACGGCATTACTTTCGAGTTCGAAGGCAATGTTTATCAGGTTGTAGAATTTCAGCATGTAAAGCCCGGTAAAGGTGCAGCGTTTGTAAGAACAAAGATGAAGAATGTTGTTACCGGCGGCGTTGTTGAAAGAAGCTTTAACCCCACAGAAAAGGTTGAAAAAGCACATATTGAAAGAAAGGATATGGAATATATATACGAAGACGGCGGTCTTTACTATTTTATGGACCAGGACTACGAGCAGATTCCGCTCAGCGCTGACCAGCTTGGCGACGCACTCAAGTTCGTTAAGGAAAATATGACCGTTACAATCCTTTCATACAAGGGTAATGTATTTGCAGTTGAACCCCCGACATTCGTTGAGCTCGAAGTTATTGCAACTGAGCCCGGCGTTAAGGGTAACACAGCTACAAACGTTACCAAGCCCGCAACTGTTGAAACAGGCGCAATTGTTACTGTACCTATGTTCATCAATGAAGGCGATAAAATCAAGATTGATACCAGAACATCAGAGTATCTCTCAAGAGTATAACATAAAACCTAAACAATACCCACCATTATGGTGGGTATTGTCATTATTTTAAAAAATTTCCTTTACTATTCTTAAAATATGTGGTAGAATAATATAGTAATATAAATTTATTTTACGGAGGATTTTAAAATGGCTGAACTTACAAATCGTGCAGCATACCTTAAGGGTCTTGCTGACGGAATGAAACTGGATACAGAAAAGAACGAAGGCAGACTTCTTTCAGAGATTATTGAGCTTCTCAATGACATTGCGGTTGAGGTTGAATCTCTTGATGCAGAGCAAGGCTTCCTTGCGGACCAGATTGAGGACCTTGACGAGGAAATCGAGGTTATCGGTAACGAAGTATTTGATGAATACGACGAAGCAGATGATGACGAATTTGAAATCTGCTGTCAGGGCTGCGGCGAAGAAATTATCGTAACTGCAGAAGACCTGATGGACGGCGAAATTATCTGTCCCGAATGCGGCGAAACAATCGAATTTGACTTTGATTGCGACTGCGACTGCAACAACTGCGAATGCGAAGGCGACTGCGACGATTGCGAATAATTTATAAAAAGGATTTATACAAGCAGACTCTTATTGGGTCTGTTTGTTTTTTTGTGAACCAAAACCCTTGCCGGCGTGTAATATGTAAGTAGCATAAATTATGCATTTTCAAATTACATTTTGGAGGTAAGGTCAAATATGAGTAATGTAGGAGCGGCAATTCTGCTGACATCACTCGCCGGACTTTCAACCGGCATAGGCGGTCTTGTTGCTTTTTTTTCAAAAAATACAAACAAAAGATTTCTTGCATTTACCCTTGGCGTATCTGCTGGTGTTATGGTCTATGTCTCGTTTGTGGAGCTTCTTGCAAAAGCGATGTCAGTTCTCGGTGAGCAGTATGGTGTAAAATCGGGTGCTGCTCTGGCTGCGGCAATGTTCTTTTGTGGAATGTTTCTGGCTGCTGTTATCGATCGTTTTGTACCGGAATCCCAAAGTGCAAAGGTACTGAAAAAGGGAAAAGGCTGTGACGGCGCGGAAAAAAAAGGAAACTTGCTACGTACGGGATTGGTTACGGCGCTTGTTATGGGACTTCATAACTTCCCCGAGGGAATGGCAACCTTTGTATCAGCGCTACAGTCACCCGTAATGGCAATTCCTATTGTTGTGGCGATTGCGATACACAATATTCCTGAGGGCATAGCGGTGGCTGTGCCGATATTTTATGCTACGGGCAATCGCGCCAAAGCGTTTCTCTATTCGCTTGTTTCCGGCATTGCTGAACCGGTGGGAGCAATAATTGGTTATCTTCTGCTGATGCCGTTTATAAACGATACTGTTAATGCTATGGTATTTGCGATTGTGGCAGGGATAATGGTGTTTATCTCGGTGAGCGAGCTGTTGCCGTCAGCGCAGAAATACAGCGGAAATCATATATCCGTATATGGACTTATCTGCGGCATGGCAGTAATGGCGGTAAGCCTGATTGGATTTATGTAAAAAAGTATTGATTTTTTGGTTTTGTAGTGGTAATATTATCCTATAAATTAAAACTGCGAAAGGTGGAATATAAAAATGGCACAGCTTAAAGGTTCAAAAACAGAAGCAAATCTGATGGCGGCGTTCGCCGGTGAGTCTCAGGCAAGAAACAAGTATACTTACTATGCATCAAAGGCAAAGAAAGACGGTTATGTTCAGATAGCTGAATTGTTTGAGGAAACTGCAAATCAGGAAAAAGAACACGCAAAAATCTGGTTCAAGCTTCTTCACGACGGTATAGGTGCAACTCCTGAAAACCTCAAAGACGGTATTGAGGGCGAGAACTATGAATGGACAGAAATGTATCCTGAATTTGCAAAGGTTGCAAAGGAAGAAGGCTTTACCGAAATCGCAGCCCTTTTTGAAATGGTTGCAGCAATCGAAAAGGCACACGAAGACAGATATAAGAAACTGCTTTCAAATATTGAAGAAGGCGTTGTGTTCTCAAAAGACGGCGATGTAATCTGGCAGTGCTTCAACTGCGGTCACCTCGTTGTAGGTAAAAAAGCTCCCGAAATGTGCCCTGTTTGTGCACATCCCCAGAGCTATTTCAGGGTAAAGGCTGAAAACTATTAAATCTTTAATATAGACTACTAGTATCATTCCGCGCATACTTTTGTGCGGAATGATTTTTTGTGCAAAAAAATTAAAAAAACTATTGACAAATAGAAATAATTTGCTATAATAATAGTAACGATTATTGTTATTGTTGTAGAAGTGAATGGAGGTGCCAAAATGAACACATCAAAACACAGCAGACAGCGTGACGCAATCTTAGAGGTTCTCAAGGGCACCAAGGTTCATCCCACAGCGGATTGGGTCTATTCAGAGGTGCGGAAGATTATTCCAAACATCAGCCTGGGCACGGTTTACCGCAATCTTGCAAAGCTATCGGATGAAAACACTATCGTTAAGCTGGGACTTGGCACAAGTGTAGAACACTTTGATGGCAACCCCGACCCTCACTATCATGTTATGTGTACCGAATGCGGTGCAATAAAGGATATAGAGGCAGAACCTCTTGAAGAACTTAATAAGTGGGCGAAAAATTTATTTAATGGTGAAATTTATAAACATTCTGCGATTTTCTTTGGAAGATGCAATGAGTGTCAAATTTAAAAATAAAAACTTTTAGGAGGAAATTATTATGAAAAAATTTGTATGTTCGGTATGTGGTTATGTTCACGAGGGAGACGCTCCTCCCGCAGCTTGCCCGGTATGTAAGGTTCCGGCTGAAAAGTTCAAGGAGATGCAGGAAGGCGCAGCACTTGCAGCTGAGCATGAATATGGCGTTTACGGCAAAACTGTAAAGAACAACCCCGACATCAGCGAGGAAGATAAGAAGTACATTTTTGAACAGCTTATGGCAAACTTCAATGGTGAATGTGCGGAGGTCGGTATGTATCTCTGTATGGCAAGAATAGCTCACCGCGAAGGTTACCCCGAAGTAGGTCTTTATTGGGAAAAAGCAGCTTATGAAGAAGCAGAGCACGCTGCAAAGTTTGCAGAGCTTCTTGGCGAAGACCTCGAACCCAATATGAAGGCTACAACAAAGGATAACCTCAAATGGAGAGTTGATTGTGAATATGGTGCAACTCAGGGTAAATTTGATTTGGCAAGCTGCGCAAAGAAGAACGGCCTGGATGCAATTCATGATACTGTTCATGAGATGGCAAGAGATGAGGCAAGACATGGTAAAGGCTTAGAAGGTCTCCTTAAGAGATATTTTGCATAAAAAGTTTTGGGGGCTGTCATTTTGACAGCCCCGATTTACAAATGAGGAGGAAAAAGCTATGGAAGCAAAGGTAGCAAAACTAATCAATGAACAAATAAACAAGGAATTGTATTCGGCATATCTGTACCTTGACTTTTCGATTTTTTACGAAGCACAGGGCCTCGATGGCTTTGCAAACTGGTATATGATTCAGGCACAGGAGGAAAGAGACCATGCAATGCTCTTTTTGAAGTTCCTGCAGAATAACGGTGAAAAGGTGACACTTGATTTGGTGGATAAACCGGACAAAAAGCTTGAAACATTGATGGACCCGCTAAAGTTTGGACTGGAGCATGAAAAATATGTTACAAGCCTGATTAATGATATCTATGGTGCAGCATACGAGGTAAAGGATTTCAGAACAATGCAGTTTCTCGACTGGTTTGTAAAAGAACAGCTTGAGGAAGAAAAGAATGCCGATGATATGATAAAAAAGATGGAACTTTTCGGCAACGACTCAAAGGGCCTGTACTCCTTAGACAGCGAGTATGCTGCAAGAATTTATTCCGCTCCGTCACTTGTATTATGAGT
Source organism: Monoglobaceae bacterium (assembly GCA_045120135.1). GTDB lineage: Bacteria > Bacillota > Clostridia > Monoglobales > Monoglobaceae > SIG440. Next base: position 62,509 of record JBGVEN010000018.1, read on the forward strand.
TGAAAAAGCAGTTCAATTGAGCTGCTTTTTCTGTTTTTGTCCCGTCAAAATTACAGAAAAAATCTCTATTTTTTATGCGTATTTACTATATGGTTTTTATTGACTTTGGATGTTGTTTATGTTATAGTATATATGTTGAGATATCTATGCCCGTTTTTAGATGGAATTGGCATTTTTACATTTGTTTTCGAAAGGAATGTTGATATGAAAAAACACCTTTTTAAGTCGTTGATTGCTATTGCTTTGAGCCTTGTAATCTGCGCAATGCCGGCTTTTGCGGCAAATACGATATCATTTGAAAACGGCGGTATAAGCCTTGATGTTTACAAGGATGCAAACGGCAAAGTTAATGAAGATTATGTCAAGGTAACTGTTAAATACACGGCAACTCGCGATGAGGCAGCAGAGGAAATGTCACGAATTACTTTTGCACTTTCAGCAACCGAACCAAGCCAAGAACTTGCCGGCAATGAAGCAAAGGTTGTTTACCTCGATGAACAGGTTACCCCCACAAAGGATAGTACATATTCGTTTGTGATTGAAAAGACAAGAATTCAGTCAGCACTCGAAAAAGAAAATCTTGCTGATATCGAAGGCCTGTCACTTATATTCAAAATGGGTGGCGTAGGAGTTGAAGAAGCGGCAGTAGAGAAAGTTGTTTATAATACACCTAAAGATACTATGTATGGTGATGTTAATGGTGATGATGCTATAGATTTTCTTGATGCGCTTATGACATTAAACTATTATGCAGGAAACTATGAGCTTCCGGTGGAAAAGCATGAAGCTGCCGATGTAAACGGAGATAACTCAATAGATTTTCTTGATGCACTTATGATATTAAATTGTTACGCCGGAAATCTTAAGTATGAAGATATGATAGGAAATCGTTAGATTGTTATAGTCTGTTGAGAGGATGAATAAAAATGAAAAAAATTCTTTGTTTACTACTAGTAGCAATGTTTGCGGTATCTGTTATGACTGTTTCTGCAAATGCGGAAGGTATTACCTTTTATCTTGAAGCAGATAAGACAGAGGCTAAACCTGGGGATACACTGGCTTTAACAGTTAAGGTTTCGGAGAATTCTGGAGTTATGGCTGCTGGGCTGATAGAGGTTGTTTATGACAACGAAATGGTAAAGTATTTAGGTACGTATGTTGCGGGAAATACTGGACTTACAGCTGCTATTAGAGATAATGTTCCTAAAGCTACATTTATTGGAGCATCAATGAGTGGAATTACTGGTAATACATTTATAACTTTTAATTTTGAAGTTTTAGAAGGTGTGACAGGTGTTGCAGATTTTTCCTTAGATATGCCTGATGGAATTACGGTTGTAAGTAATCCCTTTACAAAATTTTATGATTACAATGTGCAAGGTGTAGATGTAAAAATTTCGGCGTTTTCTACTAAAACAACGGTGGATATTGGTAATGAAATGGTGTTTACAACTACTGTTACAGATTGTCCTGATTCCGGTATTATTTATGCGGCTTGTTACAATGACAAAACCCTTGTTGCCTGTGACTACAAGGTGTTTAGTTCGCCTATTACTGAACCTGTAACATTTACAATGCCTATTCCATCACTATATACAGATGGAAAAATCTTTATTTGGGATGCAGACGGAAAACCGCTATTGGAAAAACCGGAGGATGTAGAAATTCGATAAAGGATGGTGCTTGACACTTGAAAAAGTATTTAATTGCTATACTTGTTTTGATTATGGCAGTTTCAGCACCCACATATGCTGAGGACTCGACAGTGTTTACTGTCGAGCCTTCTGTGAATAATGGGGCTGTTACTGTTAATGTAACCTATAAAAATAATGCGTTGGTACAAGGCGGAGGCTTTAATATTATTTACGATAATACAAAACTAACGCTCAAAGAAGTTGTTCAAGGCGATTCTATGGCAAACGCTATGTGTGTCATAAATGATAAATTGGCAGAAAATAAAATTCGTGTTGTATGGGCATCTGCTATGGCTATGCCGGAGAACGGTACGGTTATTACGATGAAGCTTGATTTGGTATCGGGTGAGTTCGTAAATTCTGATATTGGCTGTGAAGATTTTAAAGTCGGGAATATGAACGGTCAAGTTGTCAAAACAGCATCAATGAGCGTCAAAGGCGTTGAGGGGTCTACAATCTATTCTGGCCAGATTACTGAAACCGAGAATGAAAAAGAAGACACTCCCACTACCGATACCAAGCCCGAAGAGACAAAACCGGTTGAGAACAGCAAGCCTGCGGGTGGAGGAACAATAAAAAATGATGGAGCGGCACCTCAAAAGCCTGAGACAAATGAGGCTGATGAAACTCTACCGCTTGATAAAGTGCCGAGCGAGGAAGAGGCGGCTCTTGGCTTTATGGATGTTGCAGAAAGTGACTGGTTCTTTAATAGTGTAAAATATGCTAAAGAAAACAAGCTTATGAGTGGTATCAGCGAAACCGAATTTGCTCCAAATGCATCGGTTACCCGTGCAATGCTTGTTGTAGTTCTTCACCGAATTGAGGGAGAACCCAAAACTGGTGATGCAGCATTTTCCGATGTTGCAAGCGGACAGTGGTATACAAACGCTGTTGCGTGGGCTGCAAACGAGGGCATTGTTAACGGCGTGGGAAACGGAAAATTTGCTCCCAATGCGGATATAACCCGTGAACAGATTGCAACAATTCTGTATAAGTATTCACAAAAGAAGAATCCAGTTGAGGCAGCTTCGATAGGGATTATTGCACCGGATAGAGACAAAATTTCTGATTGGGCAGTTGAGGGTATGAGCTGGGCAGTAGCAGAAAAACTCATTACCGGCAAAGACGGTGGCGTTCTTGACCCCGGCGGCAAAGCAACCCGCGCAGAGATTGCTACGATACTTATGAGATTTCTTCAGAAATAGAAATTGAAAAAAAGACCGCATTGTGCGGTCTTTTTTTGATTTTAAGATGCCTCATCCGTGCATAAACCTCTTGAAAATTTTGAAAATATATGATAGTATTTTGGGGAATAATAATAAAAAATTGGAAGGCGGCGCACAAAGTAATGATTATAGATTTTCACACCCATGCATTTCCTGAAAAGATTGCCGAACGGGCAATTGACACTTTGGCTCACGCTTCGGGTGGTTTAATTCCTCAAACCGACGGGACATTGGAGGGCTTAAGAGCGGAAATGAAAAAAGATGGGGTTGGTTTGTCGGTTGTTTTAGGAATTGCCACAAATCCAACTCAACAGCATAATGTGAATGATTTTGCTGCCGAGGTAAATAAGCAGCAAGGGTTTATGGCATTTGGCTCGGTTTATCCGCAAGCATCTGACGTACTTGATGAGCTTGATCGTATTAAAAGCCTTGGATTAATGGGAATAAAACTGCATCCCGAATACCAGAGTTTTTATGTAGATGATGAAAAAATGAAACCGATTTATAAAAAAGCGTCCGAGCTTGGGCTTATGGTGCTTTTTCACGCAGGTCACGATTATGGCTATGACGAGCCGTATCATTGTATGCCTGAAAACCTTGTTTGTGCACTAAAATGGCTTGATACGCCGGTTATTGCAGCGCATTGGGGCGGTAACGGTTGCGGAAAGCAGGTCTTGGAAAAGCTTTGCGGTCTTGATTTGTGGTTTGACACAGCGTTTGGATATGGAACAATGCCAAAAGCTGTTGCGCAAAAAATAATGGATAAGCATACACCTGACAAATTCCTTTTTGGGTCAGATATGCCGTGGCATCGTCCGGTTTGGGAAATGCATATGATTGAATCGTTGGATATTTCAAGCACGGATAAGGAGAATATATATTTTCGCAATGCTGCAAAGCTACTTAAATTAGGTGTTTGAAACCTTTTAGAAAGCAGACTTTTTGTCTGCTTTTTGTATTTGATATTCGAATAGACCATTGAAACCGGGATTATGAAATGGTATAATTAAAAAAACTTTTGAGGTGATATTTATGTCAATGCTGAATATTATTCCTACACCACAAAGTGTAGTTGCAATCCCCAAAGCTGGAAAAACTCCGCTCGAAAAGGCCAAGACTTTTTTTGTGGATGCTGCTCTTAAAAAGTCAGCGGCAGAAGCGTTTAAATTTTTGCCTTTGCTTGAAAATGAAAATGCGAATAAAGCTGATGTGGTTATAACTTGCGATGCAAGCCTTGCCAAACAGTTTTATGCGGTTGATGAGGACTGGTTTAAACACCCCAACGCAGAGGAGCAGGGCTACATAATTAAAGGTTTGTCAAACGGCAAAATCGTTATTTTTGCCCATAATTATATGGGTATAATGTATGCGATTGCGACACTCATTCAAATCCCGGCTGTCTCTGACGAATTTGAAATTAAGGACTACCCCGATTTTCGGTACAGGGGTAACAAGTGGCTTATCTGGAACGAAACAGAGGTTTGGTCCTATGATTTTGGTGATGGTATTGATGCATTCAAGGAACGCATAATACGCAAGCTCGATATGTGTCTTAAATTTAAGATTAATATGGTTTACTTTGATGGCTGGGGTTCCAATCTTGACAGAACTCCGCATTATAAGGAACTTATGAACTTGTGCAACCATGAAGCACGTAAGCGCGGAATACATTTGATTCATGGCGCATATACAATGGGGTACGGGTTGTCTGCACATAACTTTGGGAAGCACTTCGGCAAGGTTTATAAAAATATAAATGCCGGTGAAGAATACGAGTGCCTTGGAACATTTAAAAAAGACCCATACGATGATTCCATAGAGCCGTTTGTAACCGGTAGAACATTCGGTACGTGTATTTCCAATAAGGAATTAATGGAGGATAAACTATCCGAGCTTAAAGAATTCATTCGTGAGGCACAGCCCGGTGCGCTTTATCTTCATAATATGGATTCGCATGTTATAGACCAAAGATTGTGGCTTGCCAGATGTGAGGATTGCAGAAAACGGTGGCCAAACGACGACGTTCTTGCAAAGGACGGTATGGCAGGGGCATTTGCCGAGTTTTTTGACGAACTGAACGGGGGTTTGAGAAGCGTTAAGTGTGATGATTATGACGCATCAAAGGATTTACTTATATTCAATGTTTCACCGGGGTATATGTGGTATGTATGCACGGACGAGGAGATTGAATCGGCAAGTAAGTTCTGGGAGGCTGTTCAGAAATACACAAAAGTTAAGGAAAATGTAATTCCGCTTTTCCGTGAACTGCACTATAACAGAGATGATGATAAGCTTAGAATTCCTGATGTTGTTTCCAAGGCTTGGCAGGGGGAGCAAAGCTTTGGTATAATTAATTTCAGCGGTGCAGGCGGCTTTTATAATGACAAGCTGTTTTTTATCTCGTCTGTATTCAATTATATGTTCAAGGGCGCAGATGCTTTGATAACCTGTAGCGGAAGTGCGTTTCAGGAGCCTCTTCAGATATTTAATGCTGAATATATGTGGAAGTGTGAAAATAGCAGTTTTTATAATATGAAAGATGTTCCGGTTGGTTACGATGCGTTTTTGAAGCTTTATTACGATTGCCGTGACACCAAGGTAAGACCTCATGAGGTTTACGGCGATGGTGGAATGCTTGATGTTATCTGTCAAAAGCTTTACGGCGAAAATTGGGAGGCAATGTCAAAAGTATTTAAGCTCTGTGGAGAGAATTTTGAGTGTGTTGTGCCTTATGCCTGCAATAAGGAAACTCTGAATGCCGGCAATGATGTAATAATTTATTACAGATGGGATAACGAGCTGCCTGAGACAGAGATAGAAAAGTTTATTGCCTCGTTTGGCGAGATTAAACGCCTGAACGAATTGGCGGAGAGTATTTTAAAGGCGGAAAAAACGGATAATCCGGATATAAAATCGTATCTTGAAATGATTTCGCTCAACAAGCCGATAGTATGTTATTGGTATGAGTATCTGAAGCTGTATCTGGCTGCTGACCAATTCATTAAAAATGGAGTTGGAGAAAAAGCAAAGCTGATTGAACAAACTGCTGCCTTGCGTGAAAAGGTTCTCGACGAAAAATCACGTCATAATGCTCAGAACTTCGCTACGGTTGATGCAATGCTTGGTGCACTTGCCCGCCGTGAGGAAATGCTTGATGTTCAGGAGTATAATCTGTCACTTATAATACAGAGCCTTGAAACCAACAAGCGTATTCCCGACAATCGAAAAACTCTTCATAAAGAAATATGGTGGTAATTTTTAAAGCCGCAAAAACAGTTGATGTTTTTGCGGCTTTGTGTTATAATGAGTTAATCTTAGATGAAGTCAGCAATATAAGGTCCATAAAAATACGATATACTACATAAAGGCACGATATGTACCTTTGTAACGAGATAAGGGATTTATGTTATATGGCATTTGCTAATCAAATATAAGAGTATATTATACTGTAAAATAAATGACAGGAGAAAACGTTATGCGAGAAATTGACGCTTTGATAATCACTCAAACGGTAAAAAAACTTTGTATTGAGGCGAATTGTCATTTAAGCAGAGATATTAAAGAACGGATAGAAAGCTTTTGTGAAGATGAAACATGGCCACAAGCGAAAGAAATATTGGAACGTATTATCGAAAATTATAATATAGCCGACAACAACAATCAGCCTGTTTGTCAGGATACAGGCATTGCGTGTGTATTTCTTAAAATTGGTCAGGATATCCATATAAAAGGCGATATTACAGAAGCGGTAAACGAGGGCGTAAGGCTAGGTTACGAAGAAGGTTACCTTAGAAAGAGCGTTGTTCGCGACCCGATTGACAGAGTAAACACCGGCGATAATACACCAGCTATGCTATATTTTGAAATTGTACCGGGAGATAAAATTGAAGTTACTGTCGCACCGAAAGGCTTTGGCAGTGAAAATATGAGCAAAATCGCTATGCTTCGACCTTCTGATGGCTTGCAGGGCGTGAAGGATTTTATAATAAAAACTGTTGAAGAAGCCGGTCCGAATCCGTGCCCTCCTATTGTTGTGGGAGTGGGTCTAGGAGGAACATTTGATAAAGCTGCTTATCTGGCAAAAAAAGCACTTATTCGTCCTGTTGATGTTCCGAATGAGGACTTGTTCTATGCAAATCTTGAAAAAGAATTGCTTGAAGAAATAAACACCCTTGGCATTGGTCCGCAAGGTTTTGGGGGAAAGACTACGGCGCTTGCAGTGAACATCGAAAAATATCCTACACATATTGCGGGCTTACCTGTAGCAGTTAATATAAATTGCCATGTTACAAGGCATTGTACGGAGGTGATATAAATGAGCATTTCTATTAAAACGCCATTTACCCGTGAGGATGCTATGAAACTTAAAGCAGGTGATAGCTGCCTAATCTCAGGCGTAATTTATACTGCAAGAGATGCTGCGCACAAACGCCTGTGCGAACTTATTGCACAAGGCAAGGAGCTCCCGCTGGATATAAAGGACAGTATTATATACTATGTCGGTCCGACACCAGAAAAACCGGGACAGACCATAGGCTCTGCAGGACCAACAACATCGTATAGAATGGATTCTTACAGCCCTGATTTGATTGCTCTTGGTCAAACGGGAATGATTGGTAAGGGAAAAAGGGGTTGTGAAGTTATTACTGCTATGAAAAAATATGGTGCAGTATATTTTGGAGCTATCGGTGGTTGCGGAGCACTTTTGAGTCAGTGTATTAAAAAGTCAGAAATTATCGCATACGATGACCTAGGAGCTGAAGCAATTAGAAGGCTGGAGGTGGAAGATTTTCCGGCTATAGTAATAATTGACAGTAAAGGAAAAAATCTTTATGAAACGGGCAGAAAATCCTATCTTGAATACAAAAATATGTAATGCCTGTCCGTTATTGTTATAAAGGGTGTTGATAAGATGACCAGAAATGGACTTGCAACCCCGATGCAACTGATTTGTCAGAAAGATTGGGATGCAATACCGCGCGTTGAAAATATACTTAAGTATGGTGTTTAAAAATGAAGAATGCAGTTAAAAATATAGGAAAGATAGTACCTGGATTTTTGATGTCCGTTGTAATTGCGGTGCTTGCCAGATTTTTAGAGAGCCTGCTTCCGATACATATTATAGGAGCATCGGTTATTGCGTTGTTTATAGGTATGGCAATAAACAGTGTGTGGCGATCTCGATGGCTTGACCCTGGGCTTAAATTTACGTCAAAGAAAATTCTCAAGTTCGCCATAGTCTTGCTTGGTGCATCGCTTAGCGTCGGTGTAATTCTTTCGGTAGGCAAGCTTTCGCTTATGGTTATGCTGTTTACGCTTTTGACCTGTTTTGGCGGAGGATATCTTGTTGGCAAGGCGCTTGGACTTAATTGGAAGTTGTCAAATCTTATTTCAGCCGGAACGGGCATCTGCGGAGGCTCGGCAATTGCGGCAATTGCTCCGGTGATTGACGCTGAGGACAGCGATATTGCGTATGCAATGTCTGCAACATTTTTGTTCGATATGGCAATGATTGTTTTGTTCCCCATTATGGGAAGAATGATGGGGCTTTCGGATATGGCGTACGGCTTGTGGGCAGGAACTGCGGTAAATGATACTTCGAGTGTTGTTGCGGCAGGTTATGCGTATAGTGAGGCGGCAGGGGATTTTGCAACAATGGTTAAGCTGACCAGGACTCTTGCAATTATCCCGACAGTTCTTGTATTTACATTTGTTAATCTTCGCTTCAAAAGAAAAAACAATGTTACTACAGATTCAAAGAAAGTCAAGATTGGTAAGCTGTTCCCGTGGTTTATTGCAGGTTTTGTAGCGTTAGCGATTGTGAACAGCACCGGCGTTATTCCGGCAGAGATTTCGGCTGCAGCAAAGTCGGTCAGCAAATTTCTTATGGTTTCTGCATTGGCGGCAATCGGGCTTAATACAAGCTTTAAGGATATGAAAAAATCCGGAATCAATCCTATGATACACGGTTTCGTTATCTCGGCGCTTGTTGTTATTGTTGCAATCGGTGTTGAATGGTTTATGGGCATTGTTTAAAGAAGTGGAGGACTAAATGCAAAACATAAAATTAAACGAAGAATGTATAAACTGTATAATCAGTAAATACTTAAAGGATTATCCCGAAGACGCAGGATATGAGGCTCGGCTTAGTTATATCCAGGGCGTGCTAAAAATTCTGGCAGAGGCGAAGATAACCGAAAGTGCACCGGAGCTTGTTGAAAAGGTTTCACTTCTGCGTGAGAAAATCTTTGGTGCACAAAATGATTTTTCAGAGATAAAAAAGCACTTCAACAGTCTTGTTATGTCCCTTGAAGATGAGATTTACGAAAAAATTCAAGCCGGCAGCGATATTGTTAAAACTGCACTTAAATACTCAATGATGGGTAATTATATTGATTTTGGTGTAGTGGAAAATGTAGACGAGCAGAAACTAATGGAGTTTCTTGATAAAGCTCCGGAAATTTACATAAACGAGGCTGAATTTAAACAGTTTGAAAAGGAACTTGAAAACGCACAGAAACTGGTGTTTCTAACAGACAACTGCGGTGAGGTGGTTTTAGATAAACTTCTTATTAAAGCAATACGCAATCGGTTTCCGGACTTGAATGTTGAGATTATAGTTAGAGGACTTCCCGTGCTGAATGATGCAACAATGGAAGATGCAAAGCAGGTAAGACTTGTGGACATAGCAAGCGTTTCGGACAACGGGACTGCAATTGCCGGAACCTGCCTTGACAGAATTTCTCCCAAGGCACGGCAAAAGATTGACGAGGCAGATTTGATACTTGCAAAGGGACAGGGCAACTTTGAAACCCTGAGATTTTGCAAAATGAATGTTTATTATGCATTTATGTGTAAGTGTAAAATGTTTGCAGATAAGTTTGGCGTTCCACAATATACCGGAATGTTCATAAACGATTTACGAATATAAAAAATGGTGGCGAAAAACGCCGGTATATTTTGTGAAATTGTTTTCGTCGGCGTGCTGGTGTACGGTAGAGAATAATTTCGCAAAAAGCAAGCAATGGTGCGGTTTTCTCAATGAGAACCGCACCATTTTTTGTGCTCCGGTATGTCATAAATGCCATACCTTATATTTATTTTAATTTAATTTGCTTGCGGTAGACCAAGTTTTTTTATCTCCGCCTTTGCTTTTTAGTATTGATACCGGTAATGCCGCCAACACCGCCGCAAAGTATACCAATAATAAGTGCGGTTAAAAATTCCATTCCCAAGGTCGCGGATTTGGAGATAATGTTTCCTGCAAGGCATAAAATCAGGCAATAGATTATTCCGCAGCCTGCGCCGACGAAGATTCCTTTGCTTCCGGCATTTCTGCCGGCAAGAAAACCGGAAAGAGCCGTGCCAAAGGCTGTTATTATATTTGCCAGAATGCTGATGCCTTGATTTGAATATGCCTGAAAGTTTGCAAGCAATGCTGCAGGGAAAAGAAGTATAACAGACACTATGTACGAGATGGCAACAGCCTTTAGCATAAATAAAAATTGATTCAAAGGACCCAACGTCGGTGTGTTCTGAACTGGTTTAGACAAAAAAATACCCCCTTCATATTTATCTGTTGTAAATATATGAAAGGGGAAGGGGGTATATTACCTTAGTTATTCAGCAATTTCTGTTTCTTCACCGGGAATGGGAGTAGCCTTTGCTTCGTCACCACGCTTTAAGAAACGGCTAACTGCGCTGCGGTCAACGGTAATGTATGATTTGTTCTGACCAAGACCTGATTCAAGAACAAAGAGGTCGTCTTTGATTCTTACAATTTTACCGTGAATTCCGCCGATAGTAGCAACCTCGTCATTAACCTTGAGTGATGCAAGCATCTCGCGAAGTTCTTTTTCCTTTTTCTTCTGAGGTCTTATAAGAATGAAGTAGAAAACAACAAACATAAGAACCAACATAATAAGTGATGGTGCCATTGCTGCAAAGCCTGCTTCGGGAGCTGCACCCGGAGCTGCTGCAAAAACATTAGTAAACATTTTGTGTTACCTCCTAAGTGTTTTTAATTGATATAATGGTATTATATCCTTTATTTCCACAATTTGCAAGCATATTTTAAAATATTCACAAATTGTTTAAGATGCTTTATATCCTTTGCGACAATTTCCCGATATTTTCGAGCCTAAACGCATCAAAACGGTCATCTTCAATTGCTTTGCGTATATCGGATGCCAGATTATTGTAAAAATGTAGATTGTGTATAACCGCAAGTCTAAGTGCCAGAATTTCGTTTGCCTTGAAAAGGTGACGGAGATATCCTTTGGAAAAATTGCGACAGGTGTGGCAGGTGCAGTTGGGGTCAAGAGGAGTGTCATCACGCTCATACTTGGCGTTGTTAATGTTCACAATACCCTGAGAGGTGAAAAGAGTTCCGTGACGGGCGTTACGGCTGGGCATAACGCAGTCAAAAAAGTCAACACCGCGGTATACTGCTTCAATAATGTTTTCGGGTGTACCAACCCCCATAAGGTATCTGGGCTTGTTGCTAGGTGCAAAAGGCTCAACCGCCTCGATTATATCATACATAACCTCGGCTGGTTCGCCAACTGCAAGACCGCCGATTGCATAACCGTCAAGGTCGAGATCTGCAATCTGTTTCATATTCTCAACTCTTAAATCAGTGTAGGTACTGCCTTGATTGATTGCAAAAAGCATCTGGTGAGGATTGATGGTGTCCTCCAATGAATTAAGCCGCTGCATTTCTGCCTTGCAACGCTTAAGCCAGCGTACCGTCATTTCAGACGAAGCTTTGGCGTAATCTTTTTCGCAGGGGTTTTCCACGCACTCGTCAAAAGCCATAGCTATTGTAGATGCAAGATTGGACTGAATTTGCATACTTTCCTCAGGACCCATAAAGATTTTGCGTCCGTCTATATGTGATGCAAAATAAACGCCCTCCTCTTTGATTTTGCGAAGCTTTGCAAGCGAGAATACCTGAAAGCCGCCGCTGTCGGTTAGGATTGGTCTGTCCCAGTTCATAAATTTGTGAAGTCCACCAAGCGATTTAACAACCTCGTCACCGGGGCGCAGGTGGAGGTGGTAAGTGTTTGAAAGCTCAACCTGACATCCAATCTGCTTAAGGTCAAAAGCATCAAGTCCGCCCTTTATTGCCGCCGCTGTGCCCACATTCATAAATACAGGGGTCTGTATTACCCCGTGAACAGTGTGAAATTCGCCGCGACGGGCGTTTCTGTCCTTTTTTATCAATTTAAACATAATATTCTGCCTTTCTACAAAATCAGCATAGCATCACCGAAGCTGAAAAACCTGTATTTTTCGGATATAGCCTCGCTGTATGCCTTCATTATTGAGTCACGGTCATAAAGTGCCGAAATCAGCATAAGAAGTGTGGATTCCGGCAGGTGAAAGTTGGTAATAAGAGAGTCCACAGTTTTAAACTTGTACCCCGGGTAGATGAAAATAGATGTATCACCGCAACCGGCAACCACTGTGCCGTCAGGGTTTGAGCTGCTTTCCAGAGTTCTTACCGAGGTTGTTCCGACGCAGAATATTCTGCCGCCGGATTTACGAGTGTTGTTGATAAGTTCTGCAGTTTCGGGTGAAATCTCGTAATACTCGGAGTGCATTTTGTGGTCTTCTATTTTATCAACCGATACGGGGCGAAAAGTTCCAAGTCCTACATGAAGTGTAACAAATGCGGTGTTTATGCCCTTTTTGCGTAATTTTTCGAGTAGCTCGTCGGTGAAATGAAGTCCTGCAGTTGGTGCTGCGGCAGACCCTTCAATTTTGGAGTAAACTGTCTGATAACGGTCCTTGTCTTCAAGTTTTTCCTTGATATAGGGGGGGAGAGGCATTTCGCCAAGCTTGTCTAAGATTTCTTCCCAGACTCCGTTAAACTCAAAACGGACAATGCGGTTTCCGTCGTCCCGAACTTCAATGACCTCGGCTTTTAATAGTCCGTCACCAAAAACAAAACGACTGCCGACCTTTGCCTTTTTGCCGGGACGCAGAATAACCTCCCAGGTGCAAAGGTCAATACGCTTAAGCAGCAAAAACTCAATTTTGCCGCCACTGTTTTCCTTAACTCCGTAAAGTCGGGCGGGGATAACACGAGTGTTGTTCATAACAAGACAGTCACCCTCGTTTAGGTAATCTGCAATATCGTAAAAGTGCTTATGATGAATTTCGCCGGTCTTGCGGTCAAGAACCATCAGCCTAGATGCTGTTCTGTCCTTAAGGGGTGTTTGTGCAATCAGTTCCTCCGGCAGGTCGTAGTAAAAGTCTTTTATATCCAAAATAAATTCTTACCTTTCAGATTAATTTTTAGTATGCCAATTCAAGATGTGTTCCGGTGTAGTAATGGGTGAGTATCTCATCAAAGCTGAAACCTGCATCCGCCATACCCTTTGCACCGTACTGGCTCATACCGACACCGTGTCCCCAACCCTCACCGCTGAAGGTGTATGTGTTTGAATCGCCGGCAGTCTGAGTTGTTTTGTACTGCTTCTTTGTTTTACCGTTTGTAACGGAGCAATTATCGGTTACAGCTTTTATGGATTTGTCGCCGGAAAGCACCGAAACTGAATTAAGGGTTAAAGCCGAAGTCTTGTTGCTGCCGTTGGTAATATACACGATCGGCTTGACTGTTTGTCCACCCTTTTCTACGGTATAACGCTGGCTGTATGTAACCTCGCTGAATATACTGCGGCAGCTTTCCCGCTCAAAGACTTTTTCGCCGCCCGTGCCCCGAACCATAAGCTTTAAAACTCCGCCGGCAGGTGTGCGTTCAATAACCTTAATTTCGATTACATCACCGATATTATAGCCTTTTGCATTCATAATCTCGGTAGCCCGCTGTGCGGTAAGAGTCTTTGTCCATTTGCCGTTATATATATTTTCGGTGTCCTCATAGGGGTTTTCAACACTTACAAGGTAGGGGAACTTTGACCCCCATACATTTTCAACGCTTTCGGTTCGTGCGCCCATTGATGATGAGTATACAGCCTGAACAAGCTTGTCTTCGTAGAACAAAAGCATTCCACGGGTTTCGTCAACTGCGGTATGAACACTTTCGGACTGGTCGGCATCGGTGGAGTATGCCTGACAGCATACTGTACGGCATACATCAAAGCTGTATTGCTTGTGATAGTTAATTCTGCCGAGTGCAAAATTTCTTGCACAAACTGCCTGAGCCTTGAGTGCTTCAACATTCCACGAAGATGACATTTCACGGCAGACTACGCTGTAAAGGTAGGATTCAACTGGTACAATATTTGTGACCGTCATAGCGGAGTCGGCATTTTTGCGACATTCAAAACCACCACGATATGTTCCTTTTGCCGAGCCGGAGATTTTAAGCAGGGCATCAGGATTTTCATAATCCTTGCTGTAAATTCCAAGACCATTTGTGTTATCATCCAATACAAACAAAATTTTTTTTGTTGCCGGCTCAATTGCACGTATTGCTTTTGCTGAAACTTCAACCGGTGTTCCCTTAATGGCAAGGTTTTCTGCTGCCCAAATCGCATCATTACTGTTTTGATAGTTGCCTCCAAGAACGCAGTATTCAGAGTTTATATATCCAATAAATACATCCATTCCTGCATCAATCAAATCGTTAGCAGCACCTAATGCATCGTCGGAATTTTGATGAGAGGAATACAACACATGGTGTGCCGGTGCGGACTCGGTGGTATTAGGCTCAATAACGACAGCACCGGCTTCGGATAAAATTACCGGAGTAAAATCTCGGTCAGCCACAACACCGGCATAAATGCCGTTGCCGCTTTCAACAGTAAGTGAGCTGACGGCTCCTGAGCCGTAGTATATACCGACACGAAGAGTGTCCTCGTAGTCTGCGGCAAATGCCTGTCCGTAAATCAGGGACAGAAGAAGTATTACAGTTATCAATGGTTTTATATACATTTTCATAATGGAAATCATCCTTAGGTAAAATTAAAATTTTCCTCATTACTAAAAATTCGACAAAAAAACCCTGAAATCCTTTGAATAAATGTTAAAATTGTGTTACAAAAAATAATTGACATTCAAAGAGGTATGACATATAATGTTTAAGTAGAAGAAAATACATATCAGGAGGACAAAATAATGAAAAAATATAATGTAGGTATTATCGGTGCAACCGGTATGGTTGGACAGCGATTTATAACTCTTCTTGCGGACCATCCCTGGTTCAATATTGTGCTGTTGGCGGCTTCTCCCAGAAGTGCAGGCAAAAAATATACAGAGGCAGTAGCAGGTCGTTGGGCAATGAAGACCGAAATCCCCGAAAAGGTTTGCGATATGGTTATGTATGATGCCACAGCGGATATCGAAAAGATTGCCTCACAGGTTGACTTTGTGTTCTGCGCAGTTGATATGAAGAAGGACGAAATCCGCGCCCTTGAAGAAGCGTATGCTAAGGCTGAATGCCCTGTTGTATCAAATAACTCTGCACACAGACATACAGATGACGTTCCTATGATTATTCCTGAAATTAACCCCGAGCACGCTGAAATTATCGAAGCTCAGAAAAAGAGACTCGGTACAAAACGCGGCTTCGTTTCTGTTAAATCCAACTGTTCACTCCAGAGCTATGTTCCGGCAATCCACCCGCTTATGCAGTTTGGTGTTAAAAATGTTCTTGCCTGCACATATCAGGCAATTTCCGGTGCCGGAAAAACATTTGAAACCTGGCCTGAAATGGTGGATAATCTTATCCCCTATATCGGCGGCGAGGAAGAAAAGAGTGAGGTTGAGCCTCTTAAAATCTGGGGTAAGATTTCCGGTGATAAAATTGTCGACGCAACAGCTCCGGCAATTACAACACAGTGTCTGCGTGTTCCCGTTTCCGATGGTCATACTGCAGCAGTATTTGTAAGCTTTGAAAAGAAGCCCACAATTGACGAAATTAAAAAGGCGTGGAAGGACTTTAAGGGTGTTCCTCAGGAACTCGAACTTCCTTCTGCACCCAAGCAGTTCCTTAACTATTTTGAAGAGGATAATCGTCCTCAGGCAAAGCTTGATCGTGATATGGAAGGCGGAATGGCAGTTTCTATCGGTCGTCTGCGTGAAGACAGCCAGTACGACTACAAATTTGTCTGCCTCTCACACAACACCCTCCGTGGTGCGGCAGGCGGTGCAGTTCTTATGGCAGAGCTTCTTGCAGCAAAGGGTTATTTTGACAGATAAGAAAAAAGCATGCCGCAACCCACTGCGGTGTGAATAGAGGTTTTGAATATTTTGCGTGGGCAGAAAGGCTGTGCGAATTATGAAAAAACTGATTTTTAAAGGTTCCGGTGTTGCGCTTGTTACGCCGTATGCTGAAAGTGGCATTGACTATCGAGCACTTGAGGAGCTTCTGAAATTCCATCTTGAACATAAGACGGATGCACTTATCATATGCGGAACAACGGGTGAGGCATCTACTATGACCGAAGAGGAACACAAATCGGTACTTCGTTTCTGTGTCGAAAAGGTGGGGGGAAGACTCCCTATGATTGCCGGTACAGGCAACAACAACACCGAAAAGTCAATCCGCCTCAGTCAGTATGCCGAGGAGATTGGCTATGACGGACTTTTGTTGGTAACACCCTATTACAACAAGACCACCCAGAAGGGTCTTAAGGAGCATTACGGTGCGATTGCAGATACGGTAAATATCCCGATTATACTTTATAATGTTCCTTCACGCACCGGTGTTTCAATTTCACTGGATACACTTTTATATCTTGATAAGAATTACGGAAATATTGTTGCCTTAAAGGAAGCAAGCGGTGATGTGGCTTTTGCTGCACGAATTGTGGCTGAAACAACTCTTGCGGTGTATTCGGGCAATGATGATGTAACGTTGCCGATTATGTCGGTGGGTGGATGTGGTGTAATTTCCGTTGTGGCAAATATTATTCCGGAGGAAATGCACAATCTTTGTGCTGACTACGAATCGGGCAATATAAAGAGTGCAAAGGAAAATTTCCTTAAAATGCTTAAGCTTATGGATGCAATGTTCTATGAGGTTAATCCCATTCCGGTTAAAACGGCAATGAATCTTTTAGGTTTTAACGCAGGCAAGCTGAGACTTCCGCTGTGCACAATGGAGGATGCCAATCTGGAAAAGCTCAGAAAGACCCTTACGGAATACGAATTTGAGATTAAATAACTAAAGGAGTGCAGAGGCAAGCCTCTGCACACTTTTATAAATATGAGGTGAATACAAATGATAAATATTCTTTTGTGCGGTGCAAACGGTAAAATGGGCAATGCAGTAACAAGAGTTGCAGCAGGGCAGGATACCGTGAAAATTGTTGCAGGCTATGATATAAATACAAAGTCTGATAACTTTCCGGTATACGATAGGCTTGAAGGTATAGCTGAAAAGATAGATTGCATTATTGACTTTTCACATCCGGCATTGTTTGATTCTATAATTGAATTTGCTAAAGCAAATAAGATTCCGGCAATTATCTGCACAACCGGTCTATCCAAAGAACAGGTGTCAAAGCTGGAGTTTTATGCAAAGGAAACCCCGATTTTCTTCTCTGCAAATATGTCAATTGGTGTAAATCTTATTATGGATTTAGTGTGCCGTGCCTCAAAAATTCTTGACGGCAGCTTTGATATTGAAATTGTTGAAAAACATCACAACCAAAAGCTTGATGCCCCTAGTGGTACAGCACTTGCAATTGCTGATGCAATATCTGAGACAGTAAGCTTTAATCCCAAGTATATGTTCGACCGTCATTCGGTAAGACAAAAACGCAGCAAGGATGAGATAGGAATTCACGCTGTCCGTGGTGGCAATATTGTTGGTGAGCATACGGTTATTTTTGCCGGTAATGACGAGGTGATTGAAATTAAACACGCTGCAACCTCAAAGGAAGTCTTTGCCGTTGGTGCAGTTCGTGCGGCAATGTTTATGTACGGCAAAGAAGCCGGACTATACAATATGTCTGACTTGGTAAAGGAGTAGTTCTATGAAAACAAGAACACTGGTTATAACTGCGCTTTTTGCGGCTCTTACCTGTGTTGCAACATTGGTGATACAAATACCCTCCGGTATGGGTGGAGGCTATGTTAATTTGGGCGATGGTATGGTTCTGATTTCAGCATATATTCTTGGCCCTCTGCTTGGCGGTACTGCGGCTGCAGTAGGCTCGTGCATAGCGGATATTGTTGCGGGTTATCTATCATTTGCTTTGCCGACGCTGATTATAAAATTCATTATGGCGGTTGCTGCAGGGCGGTTGTTTGTGGTAATGAAAAAGAGAAATAAAATAAGTATTCTGGTCGCTTGCGGCTTTGTCGGGCAACTTATAATGACTTTGGGATATTTTCTTGCTGAAATATGGCTATCGGGCAGTGTGGCGGTTGCTGCTGCAGGAATATATGGAAGTATTGTTCAATCTGCTTTCGGTCTTGCTGCTTCAACAGTTTTATATAAAGCTATTTGCTCAAATGCTGTACTTAATAATTACATAAATAAAATATAAATCAAAGGTCTGCAAAATCGCAGACCTTTTTTGTGAATTTGAGTAAAAATATTGACTTTTAAGGTAATTTATGTGATAATAACTCTATATATGTAAACCTTGGTTAAATACACAACTGAGGATAATCTTTTAGGAGGATTTTTATGAAAAAATCAAGCATCATCAAAATCGCAGTGGTTTTGCTGGCATTGATTGCAGTTGTTGTTTGTGCTACAACAGTACATACTTCGGTTGAAACAATCGCTTGCGCAACCTGCGAGGGTGCAGGTGCTGACTGTGCAGATTGTGCAGGTTCAGGTCAGGTTCCTGTTCCCAGTAACTACTATGCGACATTCGTGTCACTTCTCCCCCCGATTATTGCAATAGTTCTTGCACTTGTAACAAAAGAGGTTTATTCCTCATTGTTCATCGGTGTTTTGCTTGCAGCATTGTTCTCTGCAAACTTTAATCCCGTTACTGCAATGAATAGCTTTCTTGACACAGGCCTTATAGGTGCTGTTTCGGGTACAGCCGGTATTTTTATATTCCTGGTTGTTCTTGGTATTCTTGTTGCACTTATAAACAAAGCCGGCGGTAGTGCAGCATTCGGTGCATGGGCTGAAAAACACATCAAAACTCGTATAGGCGCAATGCTTGCTACATTTGTGCTCGGTGTACTTGTGTTTATCGATGACTACTTCAACTGTCTTACGGTTGGTTCTGTAATGACTCCTGTTGCTGACCGTCATAAGATTTCAAGAGCAAAACTCGCATATCTTATTGATGCAACAGCGGCTCCGGTTTGTATGATTGCTCCTGTTTCGTCATGGGCGGCTGCAGTTGCAAGTTATGCAGAGGAAGGTCAGGGCATTTCGTTATTTATTCAGGCAATCCCCTATAACTTCTATTCACTTCTGACATTTGTATTCATTATTGCAATTTGTCTGATGAAGTTTGATTTCGGTCCTATGAAGCTTCACGAATTCAACGCTATAACAAAGGGTGATCTCTTTACAAGCGGTGACCGTGTTGAAGAAACAGAGGAAGTTGTAGCCTCAAAGGGTAAGGTGATTGACCTTGTTCTTCCGATTGTTGTTCTCATTATAGTCTGCGTTATTGCTCTTCTCTATGTTGGTGGATTTTACGGCACGGATATCTGGGGCGGCACAGATAATGCAGGCAACTTTATCGGTGCATTCGGTAACACAGATGCAACATTTGGTCTTCCCTGGGGCGCTTTGATTGTTTTGGTTCTTACTATTGCCTACTTTATGGCAAGAAGGCTTATAACATTTAAGGAAGCTATGGAATGTGTTCCCAAGGGCTTTATCGCAATGGTTCCTGCTATCACAATCCTTACATTTGCAACAGCACTCAAGAATGTAAATGGTCTCCTCGGCTATGCTACCTATGTTGAGAACCTCCTTGCAAGTGCAGGCGCTCTTGCAAATCTTCTCCCTGCTGTTATCTTTGTTGTTGCATGCATCCTTGCTTTTGCAACTGGTACATCATGGGGAACATTCGGTATCCTTATCCCGATTGTTACCGTTATCTTTGAAGCAGGCGATCCGCTTCTCATTATTGGTATGTCAGCGTGTCTTGCTGGTGCAGTTTGCGGTGACCACTGCTCACCCATCTCGGATACAACAATTATGTCATCTGCAGGTGCAAAATGTAACCACCTCAACCACGTATCAACCCAGCTTCCTTATGCAATAACCGTTGCGGCTGTATCGTTTGTTTCATACATAATCGCAGGTTATGTTCAGAACTGGATTATTGCTCTTCCCATCGCTGCAGTACTTATGGTTGCAACTCTGTTTGTAATCAAGGCAGTTACAAAGAAAGAAGTAGAAGCTTAAGCTTTTACAATATAAAAAACAACGGCTTATCATCGATAAGCCGTTGTTTTTTTTCTATATTATTATTTTTTGATTTTTGCTTTGGCAACACGTACGCATGTCTGAATTCCGTATTCAAAGCCTGTTGCATCAACTGAAAGCATATTATTCCCTTGTGAAAATGTAAGTGTTTGACCATTATCCATCCATTCAATGGATTCAATCTCGCAATCCATATTTCCAAAACAGTAGGGGCCGGAGTATTTTCCTGCAGCAACTACAACATTCTTGTCGCCGTGATTTCCAAGCTCAGGGAAAAACAGATAAAGATAATCATCGCCTTTAAGTGCAAAGTTGCTACCCATACCATAAGCCGAGCAAGGCTTGCCCTCGTAGATTGCTTCGCCGTATAACTCCATCCATCTGCCTATAAGACGGAAAAGCTCGCGCTGGAACGGGTCAATACCACCCTGAGCGGTGGGACCTATGTTGAGAAGCAGGTTTGCACCTACCTTGCGACAGTTGCAAAGTGCACGGATTAACTCGCCGGGTGATTTGTAATTAAGGTCGAACTTGCCTATTCCCCAATGGTTGTTAACGGTATAGCACATTTCAGCAGCAAGATATTTTGGCATACCCTCACGGTTCATAGGAGTAGGCGTTCCCTGCTCAAATGTAACAGAGTCAATTTCAGGGTTGCCCACGAGTCCACGTTTTGATAGACCGGTATTGTTAATAATCATTGCTTCGGGTTGAAATTTGCGGATTGTTACGTAAAGCTCGTCCTCTTTCCAATCTGCATCGGGCTTGCTCCAGTTTCCGTCAAACCATAACCCGCCGATTTTTCCGTAGTTTTTGCAAAGAATTTCTACGCTCTTTCTGAGGTATTCAAGATAGCTGTCAAAATCATTCTCAAAATCGGGGTTATACCAATCGAGCGTTGTGTGATAGAACATGGGCATAATCTGGTGCTTGTTGCACGCATCAACAAATTCGCGGATGAGGTCGCGCTTTGCGGTGCTGTGTGGTGCGTCAAAATCGTTAAGACCGCAGGTGTCGTAAAGCGAAAAACCCTCGTGATGCCTTGTTGTAAGTGTTATGTATTTGCAGCCTGCGCTTTTTGCCATAAGAACCAGTTCTTCAGCGTTAAAGTCCTCTGCGGTAAATGTGTCTTTTAGCTTTTTGTACTCGTCCATATTTTGATTATGCTGGGTAAAGGTCCATTCCCCCCGGCCTTGCTGTGAATAAAGCCCCCAGTGAACAAACATACCAAAACCCATTTTCTCAAAATCGGCAATATATTTTTTTGGTACCGGTATAGCCATATTATATCCTCCTCATAACTTAAAAGATTATACTAAATATATCATAACATTTTACTGATTGTCAATCGAAAAATTCTTAATGTGTGTATTTTTGTCAACACTATTATAAAGGGAAAAATACGGGTGTATTTAATTGACAAAAAAATGATACTGTGCTAAAATAAAACAGTATATATATTGAATTCAGGTGACAATAATGATAAGCAGATTACAACATTGGTTCAGCAACGGATGGATGGGGATAGTCAACCTTTTAATAACGGTGTTTTGCGTGTTCCTTTCCCTTTCAATACACGAATTTTTTCACGGCTATGCCGCATATAAACTGGGTGACGGAACGGCAAAATATATGGGTAGACTTAACTTAAGACCATCAAGCCATCTTGATCCCATAGGCGCAATTTGTTTGTTTTTGTTTGGCTTTGGTTGGGCAAATCCTGTGCCTGTCAATCCGGCAAACTTCAAAATCAAAAGCAGAAAGCTTGGTATGGTTATCGCTTCTCTGGCAGGTCCTGTCAGCAACTTGATTCTTGCCTTTGTTGCGTTACTGCTACTTAATATTATGAACCTTTTTTCCTACAATGCAACAGGGGTTTTAGCCTCGGCTGTTTCTGTACTCAATGCAGTATTTATCTCTTTGATTTACATGAATGTCGGTCTTGCTGTATTCAATCTGCTTCCGATACCTCCGCTTGACGGGTCTAAAATACTGAGTGCAGTTCTTCCGGGTAGGATATATTTTAAGATAATGCAGTATGAACGGTACGGATTTATAATTCTTTTGCTAATTCTCAACCTGCCGATTTTCAGCAATATGCTTACGATAGTGCAAAGTGGAATTATACGATTTTTTATCGGGATTATAGAGTTGTTACCGTTTTTCTAAATTACAGAATCAGGAGCAAATGCAATGACGCAGCTTTCGTTTAAACTGGACTCCTTTGAGGGACCGCTTGACCTTCTTTTGATGCTAATCAAAAAAAACAAGGTTAATATATACGATATTCCTATTGCGGATATACTCGAACAATATCTGATAGTTATGCAACAGATGGAGGAATTGGACCTTGAAATGTCCAGTGAGTTCCTTGTTATGGCGGCAACACTTCTTCAGATAAAATCAAAAATGCTTCTTCCGGCAGAGGACGATGAGGAAGAGGAAGACCCCAGAACAGAGCTTGTCAGACGATTGGTCGAATACAAACGCATTAAGGAAACAATAGATTTTTTCAGAGAACACGAGAACTCCGATGCGGCTCTGTTTTTTAAACTGCCCGATGTGATTGAAAGACCGCCGGCGGTTATTGACTATTCCGCACTCACAACCGAAAATCTTCTTCAGGCTTATAAGATGTCCTTTGCAAAGCTGGAACGCAAGCTTCCGCCGCCCAAACGCTCGTTTTCGGGCATTGTAGGTCACGAAAAGGTGTCTGTTAGGGAACGCGTAAAGAATATCTGGCATAAGTTGGTTGACCGGGGCAAGGTGCTGTTTAAGGATATTTTCAAGGGCGTAAAGTCAAAGCCTGAAGCGGTGGCATCGTTTCTCGCGGTACTGGAAATGATAAAAATGAACAAAATTGCAGTTGAAGAAACGGATACAAAGGGCGAATACTCTGTTACAAAAATTACGGATGATGACGCATTTGATTTTGAGGGAGTAGAGGATTAAACACTTTTTGTCCGGGAGGAATACAAATGAAATTAAAAGAAGCCGAGGCGATTATTGAAGGCATTTTGTTTGCCGCAGGTGATGCGGTGGAGCTTGATAGGATAGCAGATATCCTAGATATTGATTTAAAAAGTACCAGAGCCTTAATGACCGCCCTGATAGATAAATATGATGAAGAAAACCGTGGACTTCAGATAATCCGACTTGAGGAATCGTATCAGATGTGCACCAGAGCCGAATACCACGAGTATATTGCAAGACTTGCAGAGCCAAGACGTGCACAAAGCCTTTCAAATGCGGCAATGGAGGTTTTATCAATTGTGGCATACAAGCAGCCTGTCACCCGTTCGGTTATTGAACAGATTCGAGGCGTTTCCTGTGATACCTTGGTTAACAGACTTCTGGAAAGAGGTCTTATCGAGGAGGTTGGCAGAATGGATACCCCCGGACGGCCGATGCTTTTTGGAACAACCGAGGAGTTTTTAAGGTGTTTTGGTATTGTAAGCGTTACCGACCTTCCCGAATATGAGAAAAACAGCTCTGATGAGATTACACTTGAGGGCGAGGACGAATATTTTGCCAAAGCCGCTGAAGTAACCGCGGAAATTAAGGCAGAGGAACGGCTTGCAGACGAGATTTCTTTTGAAAATACAGATATTTAATTTATCGGTGATGTGAATGAAGATTTTTTTAATTGCCATTGCCATACTTTTGGCGATTGTTGTTTTATTACTGTTTTCTCCGCTTAAGATTGTTGTGCAGTACCATGAAAAAAAGATAAAACTCATATTCCGATGTGCGTTTTTGAGATTTTCGGTAAAGGATTCGGCTTTCCGAAAAAAGAACAAGTCAGAAAAACCCGAAAAAAAACCTGCAGAAAACGCACAAAAAGATGGAGTGTCGCGAATTAAAAAAATGCAGAGTGGCTTCGACAGTGCCAAGGATGCACTTGACGAAATTCTTGATTTGGTAAAGAACAGAGCTAAATTTTCTGATATATATGTCCGGCTATGCTACGGTACGGGCGATGCGGCAAATACGGGGATTATGTATGGTGCTGTCTGGGCATTTGTGGGCAATGTATATGCATATCTGTGCAGACATTTTTATGTTGAATTCCCAACAGTTGAGCTTGAACCTCAATTTGACAGAACTGCCTTTGAAATAGAAGCACAGGGAATAATCACAACACGGCTTGTGCATATTATAAAGTGTGTTCTGAAGCTTCTTCCAAAGCTTAGGGCAGGCAAATAAATTAGAAACTAAACTTATGTTAAAAATATAAATTACAAAGGAGCGAGTTTTAAATGGCAGAACAGCATCCAATTCAGGGACTTATGTATACAGCAATGCAGAGCATAAGGGATATGATTGATGTAAACACAATAGTCGGCGACCCGGTTGAGACCCCCGACGGAACAGTTATTATCCCGATTTCCAAGGTGGCACTGGGCTTTGGTGTCGGCGGTTCGGACTATGCATCGAAAAACGGTAAACCGGCAGATAATGGCGAAAACCTCTTTGGCGGCGGTGCCGGCGGCGGTGTTTCAATCAGTCCTGTAGCGTTTATGGTTGTAGGCAAGGGTCAGATAAGACTTATGCCGGTTAACCCCGAAAATACGGTATATGACAGAATTCTGGATATGGTTCCAGCAGCAATTGATAAAATTGTGGAAATCAAGGACGGAATTGTGGAAAAAAGAGAAGCAAAAAAATCGTTAGATAATTCTTCAATCTCAGATTTTACTGCTGAGTAAAGAACAAAATTAATCCTGCGACGGCAAATTTTTTGCCGCCGCAGATGTCTTTTACATACTTGCGATCCGAAAGGCTGAAAATTGTGAAAAAGTTACTTATTATAGACGGAAACAGTATATTAAACCGTGCGTATTACGGTATCCGTACGCTGACCGCACCGGACGGAACTCCGACTAATGCGGTTTACGGATTTCTAAATATCCTTTTCAAAAATCTTGAGGAGGATTTGCCTGACTATGTCTGCGTGGCGTTTGATGTTAAGGAAAAGACCTTCCGTCATAAAATGTATGATTTATATAAGGCTCAACGTAAGCCTGCCCCTGAGGACTTCCTCGTTCAGCTCCCGCTTATGAAAGAGGTTCTCGGTGCAATGAACTGCGTGTGCCTTGAAAAGCCGGGCTATGAGGCGGACGATATTATAGGAACAGTTTCCCGTATCTGCGAGGAACAGGGCATGGAATGTTCAATCCTCACCGGCGATAAGGACGACCTTCAACTTGCTTCGGATAAGGTCAAGGTGAAACTTGTCATCTCCAAAATGGGCAGCACCACAACGACTGTTTACGGTGCAGACGAGGTTTATGAAAAATACGCTGTCACCCCGTCAGAATTTATTGATGTTAAGGGCCTTATGGGTGATGCCTCAGATAACATTCCGGGAGTAAAGGGCATAGGCGAAAAAACAGCATTTTCATTGATTGAGAATTACAAGAGCATAGATAACATCTATGCTAATCTTGATGAAATAGAGGTCACCCCCTCGGTTCGCAAAAAGCTTGAGGAGGGTAAAGACTCTGCATATCTCAGCCGTACATTGGCAACGATTGACCGACGCGTTCCTATGGACTTTGATATTGAAAGTTGTAGGCTGCAGGAGTATAATAAAGAAGAACTTGCAGCTCTTTTCCACAAACTGAATTTTAAGTCGTTTATGAGTAAGCTGGAGCTTAAAGCAAAGCCGGCTAAAGAAGAACTTGTGTTTGACGGCGAATGCAAAAAGATTGATAGTTCTGAGTTTTTGAATTTGATAAAAAACGGTGGCAACTTTGTGTACAGATTGAATTGCAATGGTAACTTGGCAGATATTTCAATTACCTGCGACGGCAAGGTGTTTTACTGTGTTGAAAATGCAGAAACAGAGGTCATTAAAAGCTTTTTTGAAAATTCAGCCTGCAAAAAAATAGGCTTTGATGTAAAAGAGGATATACTCCGTCTCAAGGAGATGGATATAGAGTTTTCAGGACTTTTGTTTGATGCGGCAATTGCTGCGTATATTCTTCAGCCAAGCCGAACAGGGTATGATATAGAGGGGCTTGCTTTTGAATTCTTGGGCCTTGCTTCTCGGAAGAAACAGAACGAGGAGGAGAATGGCCAATTCTTCCTCAATTTTGATGAGGAAAAGTCGGAAAATGACTTTTATGGTTGGGAACTTTTTGCCCTCTTTAACTTGTGGAAGAACTTTGATGCACAGATTGAAAACAACAATCAGCATAGACTTTTCTATGATGTGGAGCTTCCGCTTGTTGAAGTTCTGGCAGATATGCAGTATACCGGTGTGTATGTTGACGAAATGGCTCTCGAAGAATTTGGAAGTGGTATGAAAACACGTATTGCCGAGCTGGAACAAAATATTTACCAGTATGCCGGTCAGGAGTTTAATATAAATTCGCCCAAACAGCTTGGCGATATTTTGTTTGAAACATTACAGTTGCCACACGGCAAAAAAACCAAAACAGGCTATTCAACAAATGCTGATGTCTTAAAAAAGTTACAGGGTGTTCACCCGATAATCGACGATATTCTGGAATATCGTGCCCTTGCCAAGTTGCAGTCAACTTATGTTGAGGGTATGCTTTCGGTAATCAATGGTGAAACCGGCAGAATACATTCAAACTTCAAACAGACGGTTACGGCAACGGGCAGAATAAGCAGCACAGAACCCAATCTTCAGAATATACCAGTCCGTACAGAGCGTGGCCGCGAAATGCGCCGTATGTTCGTGGCAGAGGACGAAAGAGTCCTTATCGATGCCGACTATTCGCAAATTGAACTGCGTGTACTGGCACATATTGCAGATGATGAGAATATGAAAAAAGCATTTCTGAGCGGTGCTGATATCCATACCCAGACGGCATCTCAGGTATTTGGGGTTCCGGTATCCGAGGTAACTTCGTCGATGCGTTCTGGTGCAAAGGCGGTTAACTTCGGTATTGTTTACGGAATTGGTGAGTTTTCTTTGTCTCAGGACCTTAAAATTTCCATCAAAGAGGCAAAACAGTATATAGAAAATTATCTAAACACATATCCGTCAATTAAAAAATATATGGAAGATATTGTTGAAAACGGCAGAAGTCAAGGTTATGTGTCAACGCTTATGAACCGCAGAAGATACATTCCGGAACTTAGGGCAAGCAACAAGATTACCCAAGGCTTTGGCGAAAGAGTTGCACTTAATGCTCCGGTTCAGGGGACAGCGGCAGACATAATTAAAATTGCTATGGTAAATGTGTTCAGAAAGCTGAAGGAAGAAGGTCTTAAATCAAAGCTTATACTTCAGGTGCACGATGAACTGATTGTTGAGGCATTTCCGGATGAGGTGGAAAGAGCCAGAGAAATTCTGGTTTCTGAAATGGAAAAAGCAATGGAGCTTTCCGTACCATTAAAGGTGGATTGCAATACCGGAGAAACCTGGTATGATACAAAATAGGATAAGGAAAATAACTTATGAAAATTATAGGCGTAACCGGCGGAACGGGGGCGGGTAAGTCTTCGTTGTGTGAGGAATTGAAGAAATGCGGGGCGACAGTAATTGACTGCGACCATATTTCGCGGAATGTTACAAAAAGCGACGGAGCGGCATTTGGGGAGATTGTTGAGTCTTTTGGTGAGGAAATGCTTTCTGCAAATGGCGAGCTTAACCGCAAGGCTCTTGCGGCGGTTGTGTTTAATGATGAACAAAAACTGGAATTACTTAACAAAATTACGCATAAGCATATATTTGCACAAATGCAAAAACAGTTAGAGGAATGTAAAACGGCTGTTGTTGTTATGGATGTTCCACTTTTGTTTAACACAGACTTTCCGTTTAAGTGCGATTTAACGGTGGCAGTTCTTGCCGACCCTGAATTACGCCTTAAGCGAATAATGAGTCGTGACGGTATTTCCAAGGCAGCAGCACTTGAACGCATGAAAAATCAGATGGCAGACGACGAGTATAAGGTGCTGGCAGATATATGTTTTGTGAATGACGGCAATCCTGAAAAAATACGAGAGTTTGCTGAAAAATTGTGTAGAAATTAATATTAAAAAAGGAATTTGAATTGTGAAAATCAGGCGAGGCGGCTGTTTAAAGCCGATAATGTTTATTTTACTTGCTCTTGCATTGTTGTATTTTACGGTAGGTGAGGGTAAAACAACTATACTTAAAAAAATATATCCGGTAAAGTACCAGACTCTGGTGGAACGGTATGCGGAAGAATATTCGCTGGATAAATATCTTGTCTATGCCGTAATCAAGGTCGAAAGCGGCTTTGACGAAAACGCTGTGTCAAGGGTCGGTGCAAGAGGCCTTATGCAGATGATGGAAAATACCGCTCAGGACTGTAACCAAAAAGGCGGGTTTGAGTATTCCATTCCAAGTGATCTGTTTGTTCCGGAATGCAGCATTAGGCTGGGATGCTACTATCTTAGGCAGCTGATAGACATTTACGGAGATACTGAGCTTGCTATAACAGCGTATAATGGTGGAGTCGGAAATGTGGACAAATGGTTGGCAGATACAAGCCTTGCAGACGGCAAAGGCGGACTTGCCGACATTCCGTATCCGGAAACAAAGCAGTATGTAAAAAAGGTTACAAAAACATTTAATACTTATATGGACTTATACAAAAATAACATATAGAATGCGGAGGAGATATGATGGAAGAATTGCTCTATGAAAAAAAGAACGGCTTTGAGGGAATGAGTGATAAGGAAAAGGCGGAGATTTTTGATTTCTGTGCAGAATACAGCGAAGCGATAACAATGGCAAAAACCGAGCGTGAGTTCAGTGATTTGGCCATTAGTCTTCTTGATAAGTCAGGATTTGTAGAGCTTGCTTCAAAGGATAAACTTTCTGCGGGAGACAGGGTATATTCGGTTAATCGTGGTAAGGGGGTTGCTGCATTTGTTATAGGCAGCGAGCCTATTGAAAATGGCACAAATATTGTTGGTGCTCATATCGATTCACCAAGACTTGATTTAAAACCCAATCCTTTGTTTGATGATGGCGGTATGGCATATTTCAAGACCCATTATTACGGTGGTATAAGAAAATACCAGTGGCTTAACATTCCGCTGTCACTCCACGGCGTTGTGGTAAAGCGTGACGGAACACAGATTTTCGTATCAATCGGCGAGGACATAGATGACCCGATTTTCTGTATCTCTGATTTACTTCCGCACCTTGCACAGCGGCAGACCGAAAAAAAGGTTGGTGCTGCATTCGAGGCAGAAAAACTTAATGTTATTGTGGGCAATATTCCTTGTGACGAGGTCGAAAAGAATAAGCTTAAATATGGCGTAATGAAGCTTCTTAACGAGAAGTACGGTATATGCGAAGCAGACTTCATAACAAGCGAGCTCGAACTTGTTCCGGCATTCGGGGCAAAGGATTTGGGACTCGACAGAAGTATGATTGCGGCTTATGGGCATGACGACAGAGTTTGTGCATATACTGCACTTAGGGCTGTTATTGAAACAAAAAAACCTGCCAAAACTGCGGTTTGTCTGCTTGTTGATAAGGAGGAAATCGGTAGCGAGGGTAACACGGGTATGCAGTCAAGGTATTTTGAGAATACTCTTGCTAAGGTCTGCAGCCTATGCTCGGAAAGCTATAATGACCTTGTTCTGCGTGAATGTCTTTCAAATTCTGCGTGTCTTTCAGCAGATGTTGGTGCAGCATATGATGCAAATTATGCGGAAGTGTATGAGAAGAATAATTCCTGCTTTGTGAATGAGGGACTTTTATTGACCAAATACACAGGTGCAAGAGGTAAGAGCGGTGCAAGCGATGCCAATGCGGAGTTTGTTGCAAAGGTGTGCGGATTGCTTGATAAAGCCGGTGTTGCATGGCAGACAGGCGAACTTGGCAGAACAGACATAGGCGGCGGTGGAACAATAGCGTGCTATGTTGCAAATCTTGATATTGAGGTTCTTGATGCCGGTGTACCGCTGCTTGGAATGCATTCTCCTTATGAGGTTGCGGGCAAGTTTGATATCTATATGGCATACAAGGGCTATAAAGCATTTATGAATAATTAGAGGAATAAAATTCTGCAGTGCTGCATATAATATAGTGTAGCACTGCAGAACAAAAAATAAAAAAATTTACAATTTTCCTTGACAAAGCGTATAAGTTGTGCTAATATATAGTGGTTGGTGACAACGATGTGCCGGAGTGGCGGAACTGGCAGACGCCCAGGACTTAAAATCCTGTGGGATTAACTTCCCGTACCGGTTCGATCCCGGTTTCCGGCACCACACAATTTTTTATATCGCAGGGTAGAGCAGTTTGGTAGCTCGTCGGGCTCATAACCCGGAGGTCGTCGGTTCAAATCCGGCCCCTGCACCCAAAATAAAAGGACGCCTTTAGGCGTCCTTTTATTTTGCTTGTATGAGTTGGGTTGAATCTGTGATGTTGCGGGTTATGAGACCGACGAGCGGAGCTCGTTGGTACTCGCATAGTGCCGCTGCCGGTGGCAGATTAAGGCACTAGGCGAGTACCGCAGCGGTCGAAAAATTGAGGGAAAGCGGAAGACCGCCCAAAGATTTTTCGGGAACCGCAAGGCGGCACTTTAGTGATAACCCGGAGGTCGTCGGTTCAAATCCGGCCCCTGCACCCCAAATTAAAAGGACACCTTTAGGTGTCCTTTTTAATTTGTATAACAGTGATAAAACAGCTTCAGGTAAGCGGTAAAATACAAAAAAGCAATCAAAGGCGTGTTTCTCAAAAGGATGTTTCCGAAAAAAGCCGATTGAGAGAGAAATAAGTACAGTTATTGAAAAATAGCTGTACTTTTTCTTTTGCTCAAAAAGGCTTCAATTTAATATTTGATTAAGTCGTATCGAAATGATGCGGCTTTTTTTAATGCAAAAAGGAGGCATACTTTTATGAAAATATATACTGAAAATTTTACGATTGTACTAAACAAACACATCACAAATAAGGAAATTGATACCTATGAATTTAGAGTAATGTGCTATCTCTTAATGCTGTCAGATAATGATGGCACTTGTTATCCGTCATATAAAACGATTGCAGATAGAATTGATATAAGCGAAACAAAAGCCAAAGACTCTATTAAGAAACTTATTGACCTTGGACTTATAAAGAAAGAGAAACGAAAGAAATCTGATGGCAGTGCGAGTTCTAATCTCTATGTGGTGTGTGAAAAAACCACCGTTAAGGTTGATGAGGTCGCAGAAGAAACCACTCCTTGTGTGCAAAACGACTTACCCCGTAGTGTGCAAGAAGAACAAGGTTGTGTGTCAGACGGCTGCAATAAATACTCAAATACAAATAATAATTATTTTATTAATAACCATCTATCATCAATAGAGGATGTGATGGACCAAGCAAAAACATATGAACTCGATGGACTATCAAAAAAGAATTACGAAACTGCAATTGAAATTATGTTTAATTCAGAATCAATTTCAGTTGGCGGTGAAATCATTCCTCGCGAAATTGTTCGTAAGAGATTAGAAAATATCAGCTACGAGCATATCGTCTATGTCGATAACAATATGCCGAGAAAAATGATTAATGGCAGAGTTGAAATTCAAGTCAGAAGTCCGGTTCCATATATCGTAACTGCTCTGTATAATGCATTGCGTTATACGGCAGATGAAATTGTTAGAATGGAATACGGAGATATGTATTTGAATTCGGAGTGATACATCCGCAAGCATAATCGCATAGATTGAGTTTGATTTTTGCGGTAAGGTAGGTACACCACCCTGAATAATTAGCCTCTCGTACCAAGGATGTAAGCCCTATGGTAAGCCCTTAAAATCGATTTAAAAGAACAAACGAAGGTACACGAAAACACCTGACGGGGCGCCCCGAGGAACGAAAAGTACGAGAAAATGATAGAAACAGGATAAAGCTTGGTGCGTTATCCGCTCCAAGCCCCCTTACATCGCCGTGCGAAGCCCGGCGGAGAGTTTCTAAAATGCATCTGCTGGTGCTGTGTTGGTGTCTGTTATGCCATCTGACCGCATTGTATAAGGGTGCAGTAGGTGTAATAACAGGTGTCTTCAAAATTACAAAATTTTTTAAGATTGGAGTGTGAAATTATGAGTAAAGTTGTTATAAGAACACATTATTCTGTGGGTGGCAAATCAGTCGGCGGAGGGTTCACAAATTATATCGCAAGAAGAGACAGAGTTGACAAAACAATTAACGCAAGAAGGTCGGAGGTCTTTCCTAAATATGCTGCGGAGAGACCGGGAGTTATTACGATGGGCGAACACGGTTTATTTGGTCAGGAGGACTATGTTAATCTGCGTAAAGCCTCAGAAGAAATATATAATCATAAAGGAATCGTCTGGCAACAAGTTATATCTCTCAGACAAACTGATGCAGAAAGACTTGGATATGATACGCCGGATGCATGGAGAAATCTTCTCAGGTCAAAGCAGTTTGAGATTGCATCTTACCACAGAATTCCTGCTGAAAATATGAAATGGTACGCAGCGTTTCATAAAGAGGAAGGACACTATCATGTGCATTTTATTCTCTTCAATAAAGAACCCGGCGGCGAATTTCTTTGTGCAAGAGATTACAACAGATACAAAGACTCATTAACAAAAACTATTTTCAAAGATGAAATGAAACAAATCTATGATGAGAGGCAATCTCTTCGAGATAAAATTATTGAGTCTGTGAAAGAAAAAATGAATGAGTTTTGTGCAGATATTGGTGAAGCTCCCGATGAGTTTGCCGAAGCGTTTATTGACTTAAAATTCTCTCTTAATGGGTACACTGGCAGAAATAATTATCAATTCATTTCTCGTCAGCAAAAGGAAAAAGTTGATGCGGTTGTAAAAATCGTTTGCAAGGATGAAAACCTGCAGGAATTATATCAACAATGGTGTCAGGTTCAGTTGGCTCTCTTGAAATATTATCGAGAGAATCCTAAAGAATGTTTTGATAACTTGGAGAACAATCTTAATCTCCAAAGACGCTTGGAAAATGTTGTTCTAAGAGCGGCCATCTATGACAATAAAAAGAATGATTTTTATACAGATAAAGAGCAAGGCAGTATGCCCTACGGCGGAATTGTTTTTGCTATCTGTAAAATGTTTGAACAGTCCATTGACCATGACATCAAGGAAGGATTTACAAAATCAATTGTAGATTCAAAAGAAAGAACAAAAGAATACAGAAAAGATTCTGCGATGGGGATCCATCACGGAATGTAGTTAGGAGGTGAAAATACGATGAAGAAGAACAAAAAAGTAAAGATGACTTTTAATATTGATCCCAAGGTCAGACGACAAATTAAAAATCTTGTTGAGGACCTTGGCTACAAAAGTGAGAGTGCATTTTGCTGAGAAGCTATCGAAGAATATCTCTCAAAACTTCAATATGATAGCATAGGTACATACATGAATAAGCTGTTGGTTCAGGCGGTGGACTGTACCATCGCAGGTCATACTGACAAAGTTTCTGATATGCTTTTCAAATTCGCTGTAAGTATTGAAAAGCAAACAATGATTATGAGTGGTGCCTATACGGAATATTATATGGAAGACATTGAAGAGATGGCAATCGAAAATGTTATGAAAAGACATGGAAGATTGTAAAAAAACTTCGTGGACTTTCTCTCTCTTCTGTGGTATGCTTTGTCTCGCAGGAGGTGAAAAATATGTCAAAGCATACGAATGACTTAAGGCGATTGCATTTCGGTTAACGAATGTGCAATCGCCTTTTGAAATTAATACTGAAACATTGACAACAAATTTTCAAAACAGTATTCGAAAAAAATATTCGGTATATAATATTTGAAAAGGAGTTGTTGAATCATGAATGAAATTACTAAACGCACTATTGAAGACTACAAAAATTATTTAATCGAGGAAGAAAAATGCTCTGTCACTATAGAAAAATATATCCGTGACATTACTGCATTTGTAAATTGGACAGAGGGCAATGAACTTACAAAAACACTTGTGCTTGAATACAAAAGCATGCTCACACAACAGTATGCTCCTGCAAGTGTGAACTCAGTCCTGTCCTCTCTCAACGGATATTTTAATTACATTGAGAGATACGACCTGAAGGTTAAGAATTTAAAAGTGCAACGGCAAATCTTCTGCCAAAGCGAAAAGGAACTTACCAAGGCTGAGTATGAAAGACTTCTTAAAGCGGCAAAGAGCAAAAAGAATGAAAGACTCTACCTCATTATGCAGACGATATGTGCTACAGGAATCCGTGTAAGTGAATTAAAATATATCGATGTGAATTCTGTAATGACAGGTCAGGCTCAGGTTAGGTTGAAAGGTAAAATACGAATGATAATCCTGCCGAAGGAACTGTGCCAACTGCTCAAAAAATATATAAAGGAAAAGCATATCACCTCGGGCAGTGTGTTCGTAACAAGAAAAGGTCAGCCCGTGGACAGGCACTCGATATGGAAATCGATGAAACAATTGTGTGAAAGTGCCGGAGTGTCAAAAGAAAAAGTATTCCCACATAACCTTCGCCACTTGTTTGCAAGGACATACTATTCATTGCAAAAAGATATCGTTCGTCTGGCTGACATACTTGGACACAGCAATGTAAATACTACAAGAATCTATACCATAGAAAATGTCTCAACCCACCGCAGACAAATGCAGAGAATGGGACTCGTGCGGATGCAAAATTAAAAAACCACATAATCAGCATTATGTGGCAAAAACATTAAAATATTTGAATAAATTATACCACGAAAATACATAAAGGTCAATGTTTCAGAGATCAATACAGAAAAATCGTAAAATTTGCACATGGCAAATAGACCAATGAAAAAATTAAGACTCATTGGTCTGAGGCTCTTTTAAATTTGTGGTAACCGCAATCACCTGAGAGGGTGATTTTTTTGTTTCAGCAGTCTTGGTTACACACATAATGCTGATTATGTGTGCTAATAGGAGTTGAGTCGAAACATGCCCGATATCGATAAAGAAAAAACCTGCTGTTTCTTCGGACATAGAAAAATTGATGAAACGGCAGAATTGAAAAATAGACTGTATGAAATTATAGAAAATTTAATTGTAAATGAAAATGTTGATACCTTCCTCTTTGGGAGCAAAAGTGAGTTTGATGACTTATGCCATAAGATAGTTACCGAGCTAAAAGAAAGATATCCTCACATTAAACGGATATATGTAAGGTCTGCATTCCAATATATCCCCGACTGGTATGAAAAAAGTTTGCTCGAAAATAACGAAGGTACATACTTCCCAGAACATATGGAAAACGCAGGCAGAGCATCTTATGTGGAACGCAATCAGGAAATGATTAACCACAGTAAATTCTGCGTAGTTTATTACGATGAAAATTATCTTCCCCCAAGGCGTAAAAATAGCAGACGAGATTTGTTTGACTACCAACCAAAAAGCGGAACCGCAGTCGCATATGACTATGCAGTCAAAAAGAAAAAGGAAATTATAAATGTATATATAACTATTCTCGATTCTGCATCCACCTGACTTTTGATGTTAGGTGGTTTTTTCTTTAAATGGTAGATGTTGACAAGAAGCGTTCAATTATATTTACAAAATCACTTTTTTCTGTTATAATAAAAATGGAATTTAGTTAATTGTTTTATAACTTTGGAGATGTTGTTGTGACAACACTATGTGATATATTTGCTGTATATAGATAATGATTTTAATTAATATATTTTTATGGAATTTATACGGAGGAAAAAGTATGAAAAAGTTTTTTGGTTTTTACACAAAAACCCCATTAATTTTGAGGATTGCGATAGGCCTTGTTATAGGTATATGCCTTGGACTTTGGGTTCCTGAAGCAGGTTTTGTAACTGTTTTTGGCGATATTTTTGTCGGTGCACTTAAAGCAATCGCACCAATACTTGTATTTGTACTTGTAGTGGCATCTTTGGCAAGTGCGGGCAAGGGCATAGGAAACAGATTTAAATCTGTAATATTTTTCTATATGCTAAGTACTTTCCTTGCTGCAGTAATTGCAGTTGTTTTAAGTTTTATTTTCCGCACAACAATCCCTTTTGCTCAGGCTGTAGAGCAGACCGCTCCGACAGGACTTGGCGAAGTCTTCCGCACACTTATGGGAAATATGGTTATGAATCCTGTAAGTGCACTTATCAACGCAAACTATGTGGGAATTCTCACTTGGTCTATCATTCTTGGTCTTGCACTTCGAATTGTTGCCGGCGAAAAGACAAAAGAAGTACTTACTGATATTTCAAATGCTGTATCAAGGTCGGTAGCATGGGTAATCCAACTTGCACCCTTTGGTATTATGGGGCTTGTATATAGTTCTGTAAGTGAATACGGCCTTGAAATTTTCACTGATTATGGAAAAGTTCTTGCAGTTCTTGTAGGATGTATGATTTTGATGGCACTTGTGATTGATCCCTTGATTGTTGCTTTGGCATTAAAGAAAAACCCATACCCTCTCGTATTTAAGTGTTTCAAGGAATCTGGTGTAACAGCATTCTTTACAAGAAGTTCTGCTGCAAATATTCCGGTAAATATGAACTTATGTGAAAAACTTGGACTCGACAAAGAATATTACAGTGTTTCCATTCCTCTTGGTGCTACTATTAACATGGATGGTGCTGCAATCACTATCACTGTTATGTCTCTTGCTGCAGCTTTTTCACAGGGTATAGAGGTAAATATTTTTCTTGCAATACTATTAAGCTTTGTGGCAACGCTTGGTGCTTGCGGTGCATCAGGTGTTGCAGGTGGCTCACTTCTTCTTATCCCGATGGCATGTTCGCTTCTTGGTGTAGGTCAGGATATTGCAATGCAGGTAGTCGGAGTAGGCTTTATAATCGGTGTTATTCAGGATTCGCTTGAAACTGCAATAAATTCATCAGGCGATGTAATCTTCTGTGCAACTGCAGAATTCCGCGAATGGCAGAAACAAGGCAAAGAACTTCCGTTCTAATGGATCACTTAAATTAGACATGTTTACCATGATGCTTAAAAGAAAAGCTTTAAGGTAAACCCAATGGAAAAGTAAGGTGAATGCGAAATGATTAAAATAGCAATCTGCGACGACCAAAAAGAATATTTGGATACTGCAAAAAATCTGATTACCCAGTACGGAGCAGAAAAGGATGTTCCTTTTGATATAACTGAATTTTCAAATCCATCGGATTTGCTTGATGAAACTGTGGAATATGATATATATTTGCTTGATGTTTGTATGCCGGGCATCACGGGTATGAGCTTAGCAACAGAGCTTCGTGCAAAGCGCATTGAAAGTCCGATAGTGTTTTTAACTTCATATTCCGATTACGCGGTACAGGCGTTTGGTGTGAACGCAACACACTATATCGTAAAACCTTACACAAAAGAAGAATTCTTCAAAGGTGTAGATAAAGCACTTGCGGCTATTAACATCAATTCACCAAAAATCATAAAGCTAAAAATTGAGGGCGGATATAAAACCATTCTTGTTTACAATATTGTATGGAGCGAATCAAATGACCATTATCAGATAATATCACTGTTAAATGGTGAAAAACTTTCTGTCAGAATTTCTGCAACCGAGCTTGCAGATAAACTCTCTCCTTTCGGATGCTTCTATCAATGCGGAAAAACATATATCATAAACCTTGATTATATTGATAAACTGTCGTCAAATTCTGCAGCGTTGACAAGCGGCGATAATTTAGTTATTCCGAGGACTGCGTTCAAGGGCTTGCAGACTGCATATTTTGATTATTTCGGGAGGAGGTAAATGGATATGAGAGAGATAGGCGTTGTTGAAATTCTACTTTTGGTTTTATCTGTGCTTTCTCACGTTGGAATGTCGATTTTCCTTGCTAGGCCACGCTTTAACAGAGTTCTAACTGCACTTATATGGTTTGTATTCAGTATTGTGTTTTTAGGTTTGCCGGCACAGCATCCCCGTGAGAATTTCATTATCTCGCTTGTGCTTAACGGTGTTTTGTTCTTTTTCACAACGAAGGGAAAGCCGTCGGTAAAAGGCTTTCTGTTTTTA
The DNA here is from genome assembly GCA_045120135.1 of Monoglobaceae bacterium. Lineage (GTDB taxonomy): Bacteria > Bacillota > Clostridia > Monoglobales > Monoglobaceae > SIG440. The sequence continues at coordinate 100,717 of JBGVEN010000018.1, forward strand.
AGTTATGTATGTATATACACCTGCTTTTCCACAATGGCTACTTATGTGGGTGCAAGGCAAATACCACTTGCAGCTAAAATCATATTCGTAATTCTGACTATGGTTGTGCTTCAGCTTTTACTTTACTATGTGCTTTTGCCCAAGTTTAAGCGATTTAGTACATATATAAATGGTGGATGGGCAAAATATTATGCCATTGTAATAGCTTTCTTTATTATGATTGCGGCACAGTCCATATACTTACCGGATGAGCTTGCACTTTCAAATACACAGTTTATCTATTTTATGCTTACAGTTGCATCCTTCTTTGTGGTGTATGCTTCGCTATTTGCAAGTTTGCAGGATGCGGTCAATTATGAAAAAGAACGACGCAGACAGCTCCACTCTGAACTACTTATTTTGCAGGTGGAGGCACAGGAAAAGGAAATCGAATATGCAAGGCAGTTTAAGCATGATATGCATCATCACTACGATGCACTTATGTCTTATGCTTCTGCCGGAGAAACGGAAAGAATAATTGACTACATTAAACAATACATGGAACAAACTGCTTCTTATGCACCAAAAACATTTTGCGAAAACCATACAATCAACAGTATTTTGGGTGTTTATCAGGAAAAAGCAAAAAATAAAGGTATAGATTTCGAGGTGCAGGCATCAACACGCAAAACACTTGGCATTGCTCCCCCTGATATTGTAACGGTCTTTGCCAATGTCATCGAAAATGCTTTGAACGGTGCGGAACTGGCACCTAAAAACGGAAGATATATAAAACTTGATATATTCCATAAGGGAAAGAAAATCGTTCTTAATTGTTCGAATTCCTGTGACTTAGACCTTGACTTTGATGATATGCCCGAACAAATGCGAAGCACAGGCATCAAAAGTATATGTTCTGTGGTTGAAAAACATAATGGTAACTGTCGATTTGTGGCGGGCGCGGGACAGTTTGAGTGTATCGTTATCATGGATGCATAGGTAAAAATTTAATCAATTCATAAAACTCTCTTGCTTTGTCAAGAGAGTTTTTTTGCAAATTACGACAGAAAACATACAAATTACGACAACGCTACCTATTTATTATATAAATTTGATAAAATTATAGTGTATATTTTTAATTAAAAGTGTATTTATGAGTGGGGGCAATAGTATGAAGAACTTTAACAAAAAACTTTTAAGCTTCGCTATAGTTTTGTGTATGTTTCTCTCGTGTTTTTCGGGAGTGGTATTTGCAAAGGATACCGAAACAATCGTTATTCTTTATGAAAACGATGTTCATTGTGCAGTAGAGGGTTATTCTAAACTTGCAGCAATGAAAAATGAATTATCAGAAGATTATGAATATGTAGGCGTTGTATCCTCCGGTGACTTTGTTCAGGGCGGAACTCTTGGCGCAGTTTCCCGTGGTGAATACGTAGTAAGCCTTATGAACCTTGTGGGATATGATGCCGTAACACTTGGCAATCACGAATTTGATTATAAGCTCCCTCGTCTTAACGAGCTTGTAGAATTGATGAACACAAAACCTATCTCTTGTAACTTCCAAAAGATAGGTACAAGCAAGTCTTACTTCGAACCGTATTCCATCGTGTCCTACGGTGATGTAGATATAGCATATATCGGCATCACAACACCGAGTGCATTGTCATCATCGTCACCTGCACAGTTTAAGGATGAAAATGGTGAGTATATTTACACATTCAATGTAGATACCCTTTACGACGTGGTACAGGCAAATATTGATTCTGCAAAGGAAGATGGCGCAGATTATATAATCGCCCTTTCTCATATCGGATATGAAGAAGATCCGCAGTATGAGGATGTTGTTGACTTAATTGAAAATACAGACGGATTTGATGTTGTTCTTGATGGGCATTCTCACTCTGTTATTGAAAATATGAAGCTGACCGATGAGGGCGGAAATGAGGTTGTTCTTACCTCAACAGGCACAAAGTTTGAAAATATCGGCAAGCTTACAATTACAGACGATGAGATTACAACAGAGCTTATAGAAACTGAAAGCTATACTAATACGGATGCATCCGTTGATGCAAAACTTGCGGAAATAAACGAAGCATATTCTGCCCTCGGTAATCGAAAGATTGGCGATAGTGAAATAGAGCTTATTACGCACGATGGAGATAAACGCCTTGTCAGGACAACAGAAACCAATCTCGGCAATCTATGTTCTGATGCTTTCCGCATTGTAACGGGTGCTGATATTGGCTATGTAAACGGCGGTGGAATCCGTGCACCAATTGAAGTGGGCGATGTTACCTTTAATGATGTACTAAATGTATTCCCCTACAACAACGCTGTTGTTGTGGCAGAAGTTTCAGGTCAGGTTATAAAGGATTTCCTTGAACTTGCCGTGAAATTTTGGCCGAGCGAAAGTGGTGCTTTCCCTCATATATCAGGACTTACATTCTCATTAAATACTGCCATAGAGTCTGCTGCTCAGGTAGATAACAATTGGGTGTTTACGGGCATAGACGGAGAGTACCGTGTGTACGATATTATGGTGCTGAATAAGGATAGCGGAGAGTATGAACCCATTGACCTTACCAAAAACTATTCCATTGCATCGGACAGTTACCATTTGCTTGAATGTGGTGATGGAATGAGTATGTTTGCAGATGCCACCATACTTCAAAACGATGGTATGCTTGATGTGGACCTCTTTGAAACATACATTACAGAAAACCTTGACGGTGTTATCGGCGAAGAATACGCAGAGGTAGATAATAGAATCACATTCACAAACATTGAAGCATCAAAGATTGATGTGAATATTAATTGGTATAAGGTGCCAAAGCTAAATAACGGTGCAGTACCTCCCGAACCTATTGACAGTCGAGATTCTGATATTAACGGATATATGTCTGTTGATTGTGAAGGTCTTGACTATTATCAGTACGGATGGGCAACTTATGATGAAGAAACCGAAAAGTGGGTATATGCTCATCTTATGGGCGACGAATATAGGATTAACAACGAGGACAGATATGCACTTGTGTTTGCTGCAGTTCTTAAACCAACCCATCTATTTGCGGATGAAATAGCTATCACGGGTTTTGGCGATGCAGAGCGTATACCGGGTGGAATATCTTTTATAGTGGGTTATACTTTAGAAATAGGCACACTTGATGAGGTTAACACAAAAGTACATTCTCACACAGCCGGCGGTGATGCTCCGTGGGACGGAACAAGTGGCATTGTTTATGAAAATAACGAAGCATATATTTATCTTACAGGTGATGTAGCACTATCTGATACCCTTACCGTTGAAAGCGGTAATACGCTTAATCTTTGCCTCAACGGGAACATTCTTTCCTACGAGGGAACAGAAAATTCAAGCGTTATTTATGTAGAAGAAAATGCAACACTTAATATTTATGATTGCAAAAACACTGTTCATAACGGATATATTGATGATGTAACACATTTGTGGAGGTCAGGCGATGCTCCTGGCGGTGCTGAAAGCTTAAACCTTATAGGCGGCGTTATAACAGGTGGCACAGGAAAAACACATGCTAACCTCAATAACAATGGCGGCGGTATTTTTTCTTCAGGAAATCTTTCATTGTACGGTGGTACCATTGCAGGTAACACGGGCGTGTATGGCGGCGGTATTTTTATAGACGAGGGTAGCTTCAATATGTACGGCGGTTCCATTATTGGAAATGCTGCAAATGCTTCCTACTCCGGCGGCGGTGGCGTTGATGTAGAAGATGGAACATTCTATATGCACGACGGCATTGTTGCACACAATTACAGTGCTTATGTTGGCGGCGGTGTGGTTGTTGATGATGAGTTTTATATGCTGGGGGGTTCGGTTGACAATAATACTGCAAAGTTCGGCAGTGGTATCAAATGCGATGGAATGTTTGGCGGATATGGCAACGGAAATATGTATCTTTCGGGTACACCTGTCATAAAAGACAACACAGCAACCAGTCAAGAATCCGGCAATATTGATGGTATTCCTTACGTGAACGGTCCGCTTAAAGACGGTGCATTCATTAACTTGAATGTTGATTGCTATGGCACAGTTGCAGCTCCTTCAGGTGATATTGAATCTATTACAGATTACACGGGATATTTTGAAAATAACACGCAATATCCTATGTATGTTGACGAATATGGTTATCTTGAGCTTGGTTATACGATTACCGAGCAACCGTCGTTTGAAAATGGTTACACGGTCAGCCTGAACGAAATTTGTGGTGAAACATATCAGTGGTATGAAGTGAATGAATTTACATACTCATTTCCGGAAGATATTACGGTGGATCAGGAACAAATTTACTTCTTCCTGAATGAACTTAATGCATCTGATGATGCTTACATAGCAGTTCCCGGAATTTCTGACGAAGAAAATGGCTCTTTCGTATATGCGGTTGTCGCGTTCCTGGAAGAAGGAATATTTAAGATTACACCGACGGGCGATTCGTCAGGGGTAGAGTATAATTTGTTTGAGTGTGATCCTGTAGAGTTTACTCCGGCCGAAGAACCGCTTGTATCTGTGAGTGAAAATACATGGAGCGTGGATGAAAATACACTGTACTTTGTTATAGCCTCTGCAGAGAGAAGTATTTCAGATATGCCTGAAGTAACAATGTCTTTCGACACATACACTCTTGGAAGTGCAGTTGCAGATGCAACCGAAAACTCCCTTACAGGTGCAGAAAACGGCAAACTATACAGACTTGTTGTTGATTTGGGAATAGAAGATGTAACTTATCTTCAAAGCAATACAGTTCAATACTATTCTTCAAGAGAAGTAACATTTAATGCAGGTGAAGGTACGGGAACAATGGATGTCCAGAAGATTCCTGAAGGCGTTGAAACTGCACTTAACAAAAATACATTCACCAGAAGTGGCTACAAATTTGCAGGTTGGGCAACAGATTCTGACGGTGATGTAGTGTACGAAGATGGTGCTAATGTTACTTTGAACGATGACCTTGCGCTTTTTGCAAAGTGGACTAAAATTCACTCGAGTTCTGGCGGTGGAGTAACTCACTATACCGTTAAGTTTGATACAAACGGCGGAAGTGTAATCACAAACAAAACCGTTACAAGAAACTCAAAACTTGCTGAGCCACAAGCTCCTACAAGGGAAGGTTATAGTTTTATCGGGTGGTTTACCGATAAAGAAATGACAGATGCTTATGATTTTGAAAGTAAGGTAACAAAGAATTTTACACTTTATGCAAAATGGGAAAAGCACGATGACGAAATCGTAACTGCCGAATGGAAAAATCCGTTTACAGATGTAAAGGAAAATGATTGGTTCTACAATAATATAAAATTTGTTTTCGAAAACGGTCTTATGAAAGGTGTAACAGATACCACCTTTGCACCAAACGAAAACTTGACAAGAGCGATGCTTGTTACAGTTCTTTACCGTGCAGAAGGTGAACCTGCCACAAACCGCAGTATTCCTTTCTCTGATATTGATATGGGTGCTTATTATGCAAATGCTGTATCTTGGGCAAAGCAGAACGGTATTGTAAACGGTGTAACAGAGAACGAATTTGCACCGGATGAAAGCATTACCCGTGAGCAGATTGCGGCGATTATGATGAGATACGCAGTCTATAAGGGAATGGATGCATTGACACTCGAAGAAAATCTTCATTTTGCAGACGCTAACGAGATTTCTGAATATGCGGTATCTTCAATGAATTGGGCAGTTGGTGCAGAACTTATAAACGGTAAGTCCGAAGGCATACTTGCTCCAAAGGATAATGCGACAAGAATTGAAGTTGCAGCAATACTACACAGGTATATAAATATGGTAACAAGCCATAATTAAATAAATTATTATATTTTAGGAGGAAATTTTATGAAAAGCAAAAAAATCTTTCAAACCATTTTAATTTTTGCTATGGTAATGGCATTGTTTACAGGATGCACGGTAAACAATACTGATACAAATGTAGAGACTGAAGTAAGTAATGTTCCGGCAGTCATTGCAAAGACTAACGGCGGTGAAAAGTGGGAAACAAAAATAGACTATGCCAATGCAGATAACTGGCTTAGTGCAGAAGACGCAGGCAAGGATGTTGACGTTGTATATTTTTATCCAACAACCTTTTCAAAGGTATCTGACGATGCTCCTGATGTAGCAGATATTACAGATGAATCTATGCGTAGCGGTGCACAGAGAGAACTTAAAAATCAGGCTTCGGTATTTGGAGAAGATTGCAATATCTATGCACCTTTTTACAGACAGGTAAATGCAGCTTATGCGCTTACTCTCAGTGATGAAGAAGCTGACGATCTGCTCCGTTATTCCGCATCACAGGATCCGTCCGCTGCACTTGATTACTACTTTGAAAACTATAACAACGGCAAGCCCTTCATTCTTGCAGGACATTCTCAGGGTTCTCAGATTTTGACTATGATTCTTTCTGACTACATGAAAGAACATCCTGAGCACTACAAAAATATGATTGCAGCATATGTAATTGGATACTCCGTAACCGACAAATATCTTGCAGCAAACCCACACCTTAAGTTTGCAGAAGGTGCTGACGATACAGGAGTTATCATTTCTTACAATACAGAAGGTCCTGCAAACAAGGATCAGCACAATGCGGTAGTAACCGACGGAGCTATTTCCATTAACCCGATTAACTGGAAAAAAGATGATACATATGCAGCTAAAGAAGAAAACCTCGGTTCACTTAATATAGACGGAGAAATCGAAAAGAATCTTGCTGATGCAAAGATTGATTTAGAGCGTGGTGTTGTAGTTTGTGAAACTGCCGATTCTGCAGTGTATGCAATTCCTGAAGCTGCACATGCACTTTTCGGACCTGAAAGCTACCATGGACAGGATTACGGTTTCTATTATAAGAATTTGCGTGAAAATGCCAAGGTAAGAATAGAAGCATTTAAAAATAAGTAATTGAGGTGATATATATGTTTAAATCTAGGCCACTAGTTGCGCTGGTTTTGGTTCTGAGTATGTTGCTGTCCATAAGTGCACCTGCTTTTGCGAATAGCGAGGTTCCATACGAAACAATAGGTATTACACGGCAGGAATTTGATGGCAATATTATTTACTTTGGTGCACCGGGACCGGTGTTTGACGAAAATGACAAAGTATATGCATTTCCGATTTTAAGAAGCGGTGATGTTTCGCAGGAAGCATCAGTAGTGCTCAGAACTCTTGATTTTTCAGCACTTTATAATAAGGATTACAGTATTATAGGCGATAGTATAGAAATCATAGAGAGAGACAAAACTCTTATTGAACTGGCAATGACCGGCGAGGAGTCAATCATAGATGACTCCGCTCTGAGCAATATAGAGGACGGCAGTCAGCAAATTGGGGAGATAATCGAAGAAAACAGCAATGTGCTGACAGACGATGATCCCGATTCTCCGGATGGTGAAGTCGAAGAAGAAACAGCTGATGAAACTGTTAACCCCGAAGTCGAAAAAGAAACTGATAATACAGAAGAAACTCTTGATGAAAGCAAGGAATATTTTGCGGTTGTGCCTGAAATTGAAATTGAAGAAACCTCGGGCAAAAGCAAACTTGCTTTAGAAAAAGAAGCACAGACAGGAAAAACCACCAGAGAGGTTCAGAAAACAGAAGTGTATAATGAACTTGGCGATATTGTCAGGGATGAAATGCTTGGCGATATATTTGAATATGTAAATTATTCATTTGAAACTGTTTTAACCTTTGCCCCCGGTGAGGAAGTTAAATATGTTAATATACGTATTATGGATGACGGCATTTCAGAAGGTGAAGAATATTTCACTTTTCTTATGACAGAGCCGCAAGGAGCCGAGATTTCTGAGGTGACAGCAACAAATGTAATCATCACAGATGATGAACCTGTGGTGCTTCCCAAGATAACCTTTTCGTCGGATGAATACAAATCAAAGGACGGAATGGTAAGTGTAACCGTAAAAAGAAACGGTGCAGAGTATTCGCCTGCAACTTGTATATTAGAGACAACAGACGGCAGTGCGATTGCAGATGTGCACTATGAAAGTATATATGGTGAGATTGTTTTTGCACCCTATGAAAAGGAAAAAACAGTAGATATTATTGTTGGCGGAAAAGGCGATTTCAAGCTCACACTTTCAGATTTTACAGGTTGTGAAGCAGGTGCTTTAAGTCAGGCTACCGCCAAGATTGACGAAGGTGCAGGTATTGCTCTTTTTGCAGCCGCTAATGATGGACTTGAATTCCCCATTACGGTTAAAGACAAAACATATACAGTAAAATACAAATCCGGTGATATAGTCGGAGAAATATATGATACCGGCTATGATCCGCATCTTTTGGTAGGTAAGTACTATTTCTCTGCTCCTGACAGTAAAGGCGGAATATTTAACTACAGCAGAGATAACAGTACCGGCAAAAAGCCTTCCAATGAGGGTAATTATAATTCCTTCTATTCAGGACCGAGCACCGAAGGTGATTTCGCCACCGGTAACGGTCAGTTGGAGTATTACCATTCTTACACAAAAAGAACCGGTAGTATGTATACATACAGTAACATTGGTGCAGATACAAAAATAGAAGGTCCGTACTATCAGTATTTGATCCCGCATTGGGAGCAAGACAGAACTTTCGGCAATGTCTTTGTAGATGACAGCCAGTTATCCTCAATGGATGTTTATGACAGAGCTTTAAATAAAAAGGCCCTTGAACAAGGTTTAATTGGTACGGGTGTAAGAACAGGCAAATTTTCAAAAGAAACAAGTATGGATTCTGCCGTTCAGATTAAAGATGTTCTTAACGCTATGTGCGTAAAGGTTGCTGCGGTGGATAAGTATACGGGCAGAACGCCTAAAATCAGAACCAAATTCTACGGTGTTGTGGCATTCTACAAGAAGTATCGCATAAGTGTTACATATCCTACCGAAAAGCAGTTTATTACCGGTGTTAATTCAGAAACAGGGGAAGCTGTAACTACCGGCTATATTCCTGCTCAGGTAAATGTAAACTGCGGAGCACAGATACTCGGAAACAGAGAAAATATGGATATTTTCATCAATGATGATGAGAAAAAATCCAATCTTGTGTTCAGTGTCAGCGATAACCGTGTAAATGGTGTAAACGGAAAATTCGGTAAAATAACGGGGTATACAATCCGTATAGGGTCATCTTCGGCTTACATCAACAAGAGCTATCCTGCTGATTATTTTAGCTTCCTTGATTCTAAGGTGAAAGCCAATGCAAGTACTACATCTTTGTCATTTACAAGTGCTGCTGTGGAATCTGTCAAGAAAAAGGTAAACAGCAACCTTGATACAATACCGATAGACAAGTATTTTTCTGCCTGGATAGAATCTGTACAGAACGAGAAAAACTCTCAGGACAAGACACCGGGAGTTATCAGTGACGGTGGAAAAGCATACCATCAGGAACTTAAATTTACTCCGATTGTAGATTATTATGATGTGGATGTTACCGTTGTAAAGCCATATACTGAAGGAACAGACATGAATGTTGTTCTTGGCGGCTTTAAGTGGCAGGAACTTTCTCTTGGAGAGCATCGCTTCCATGCAGGTGATTCACTCGATCTTACGGGTAAGTCTTATGATGCTTCCTATAAGGCGGAAGGCTACGAGGTTTCGGTAAATGACGGTGTGTTCAACACCATACGTGATACAAAAACACTTGTACTGCTACCCGGAAATAAATACACCATAAGACCTGTAATTTCTCAAATCAACAACTGTATTGAGATTACCAGATCTGAAGGTGCTATGAAATATTTTGAAATTGGAAACGATGTTTTCACAGAAGAAGAACTTGCTCCTAATCCTGAATTTGCAGGTAAAACAATCCTGAAGCTTCATCCCGAAAAGGAAACCGTGCTTGAGCAGATGACGCCCGAGGTTGGAAAAATTTATTATCTTGATGTTATATGGAAGAATAATCGGTCTAACAAAAGTTTCACATATTTCCCGTATATAACCGACAAAATGACGGGCAATAAGTATATAACAAACAAGTACTACTTCAAGGCTCGCTCTATGCCCGGCGACAATGTAATAAACCTTGCAGCTTATCAAGCTAAGGCAGCTAATGTTGGAAAATACAAAATTAAAGGCTCTGTAAAGACATCTTACAAGCCGATTTTGTCAAACGGACTTGAATTTTCCAAAGAGGGCGCTCAGGGCTACAGTGTAATCATGGGTAGTGGCGAAAGGGAAATCGAACAAACATCAGTAAATGGCGTTAAGGAAACTGTTACCGTTGTTGATACTGTCAATGATATCACTGACGAAAACGGAAACTTTGAATGTGATGCAATAGAGGGCTTTAAGAATGTATATATAAACCTTTTGGTTACCAACGGAACAAATACCGAGGATATCATAAATATAAAGCTCCCCGCAAAAGGTACGAATGGTAAGGAAGTAACTGTAGGCGCAGAGGAATTCTGTCTGCAGTATTCACCAAATCTCCCTTATATCCCCGAAGGTGGAATATCTTATTATTATGACAAGAGCACAAACAACGAGCAGATAGATTTAAGAGAAAACTCTATCCGTGTTTTTGACGATAATCTTACAATCCGTGCCGTTGTAAATTCCAATGGCAGAAAGATAAAGAAAGCGGTATTCCAGATTCGCACCACAAACGGTATTGTGTCATCCTATGATGCATATCCCGAAATGACTGGTTCAAATGTTTATTCATGCAAGATTGACGCACTTCCCGAAATAGCATATAACGGCGACCGTGTAAGTGTATACCTTGTTGACGAAGAAACAATTGACGGAACAGAGGCATCAGAGGCAATCGTATATCCAAAGGTGGATACCGGAATAGTCTTCTATGTTGAAAATGCGGTTATCGCTCCAAAGGAATATAGTTTAGATGATATTACAACAGTAGATATTCCTCTTATCGGAAAAGCCAGTCCATCTGTCAACTCCAAACTTTTGAAGATTGAAAAAACAAAATGGGCAGACGGAACGGGATTAACATTTGCGGTAAATGCAGCAGGCTCCTGGACAAATATGCCTTCGATGACAACAGCGCAGAAATTAAAGGGATATAAAGACTTTAAGGGTGCTGTAGACAAGGCGCATACTACTAACAGACAAGAAAAGGTAACAGAAAGTCGTTATAATAACAAACTAACTACTTTGTCCGATATTATTAGTGCGGCTGAAGCCGCGGATAGTTCTGAAGACATGCAGACGGACTTGGATCAAGCAATGACTGCGGCGGAAGCATATGAAAGGCTTTACAAAACACATTCAAAGCAGGCTAAAGATGCCGCTACGGCATTGGATAAAAGTTTTGGTACTGTATCCGCAATTATATGTTTTACTTTTGATTATATCCTCAACCCTGAAACGCAGGAATTCAAACATTTCCGTACATCTTTCGCAGTAGGTGCTACAGCAACCGTAGTATCTACCAAGTATTCCCTTTTGGGTTCTGTTCCTACTTTTATTAACATTACAGCAACAATCCAGGTTAACTTAACAAACTCATGGACCAAAGACGGTATGCTCAGCAGTACAGATTTTGAATCATACAGCGGCAACATAAAGAGCATTATTGATGATGCTGCTGAAGGAACTGACTGGGAGACTTTAACCGATATGGTTATCAAGGGTAAACTGCAGGCCGGTGCCGGTATGAACGGTGTTTTCAGTACAAGAGGATTTGTTGATCTAGGTCTGCAGTTCGAAACCGGTGCAAGAGAGGGTTTATTATGGACTGCAGGAGGCGGTATCGGATTCGACTTGTTTTTTGGCTCAATCGATATAAACATTGCTAAATTCACACAGGGAGTCGGTAGTTTAAAAAACGCTCTCCATGTTTCATTCCTTAATGATAAGAAAATCGTACCGTTGAGTCTGAGGTCTGCTGCTCGTGATACCACAGTAAGTAATAATGATGATGGCACATCGACATCGGATTATGGTGCAGGAACGGATGATATGTCCACCTTTGGAATGAAAATGCTAAGAGGTATGCCTGAAGCTGTGAATATGCAACCCCTTCTAAACAATGCTGCAGACAGAACTCGACCTCAGATTCTGGACCTCGGCGACGGAAGAAAGTTTGTTGTATTTATAGGAAACAGAGGAACGGATTCCGAGCCTACCGCAAATGATATGTGTCTGTTCTATTCAATCTGTGATGAAAACGGAAATTGGGCAGAGCCGGTTCCTGTTGCAGATGACGGTACTTTTGATACTATGCCGGATATTGTGTTTGGAACAAACAAAGAGAACATCGGCATCGTATGGGCTGATTCCGCAAGAGAACTTACAGCGGAGGATTCCCTTAAAGACAAGCTCAATACCCTTGGTATAAGCGGTGCAATCTATAATCTTGAAAGCGGCACAATGAGTGACGAGATTAATTTTGTTTCGGATGAATACTTTAATCTTGCTCCTCAGGTAAGTATGGTCGATGACAAGATATATGTGTCATACATGGCGCGTGATATTGAAGCGGTCACCAAGGACGAGGATATCCTTGATGTGGCGGGACTTTACAGCACTATGGTAACAGTTGGATATGATATGGCGGCAAAAGAAGTTGTTCCGAGAGATTTTGTCGATATAAAGCATCCTGCAATCGACGATCCGCTCACAATGGACTATAACACGTTGACAAGCAAAATCGGAGATAACACATACACACTTGCCACATATACAGTAGATACCGACGGTAAGATTGATACGGCATCTGACAGAGAACTTTACCTCTCAATAAGAGACGCAACGAATGGCAAGGAGTACTATCCGATTAAAATTAGTTCAGGTGTTACTGTGTCTGTTCCGAGGCTTACAAAACTCGGTGACGAAATATTCCTTTCATGGCTCAAAGACACAAGAGAGATTCAGCTTCTTGATGTTTCCGACCTTGTATCAGCACTGTTTATGAATGATACCATAGGAAGCGTTTATGCAGATAGCGACGAGGATGATGCTACATGGTATAAAAAGACAGCCGAAGAACTTGGAATGCATACCGAGGAATCGTTTAGTCCTGCCACGGGATCTGATTATCATGGCCATCTCGTATATGATGACTCTATATACAATGATCTGTATAACGGAACATTCCGAGTCTCCGGTACAAGCATAACCACTAGTGAAACGGATAATTTATCCATTGAAGAATATAAACTTGTTTCAAACGGAAACGATATTTATATCTTCTTTACAAGAATGAACGAGGCACCTGATAAAACAGGTATGGAACTTTATGGTATAAGGTACAAACGCTATATTGGCGAAGAAGACGACAACCTTGGCACAGATGTTGATGCCGAAGCTGATGCAAACGTGGGCGAATGGGGCTTTACCGATGCTGTTGCCATTACAGATTACGATGCGGTTATAGATGAATTTGATATGTTTATGACCGAGGATAATAAGATAAGCCTTGTATCAAACTTCTACAGACAGTCTATAAACGATACTGGCGTGATAGAATATAGTCCTAACAAACTTATAGAAATTGATTTTGAGCCTATGGGTTCTGCCAATATCAAATATAATGATATAGCCATTAGGGGAAATACGGTGCCCGGAAGCATTGTAAATATCGGATTTGATGTTGAAAATCGCGGACTTTACACGCTCAAGGATTATCATCTCAAAGTTGTAGCTGAAAAGAATGGTGCAGAAGAAGTGTTGTTTGAAGAAACTGTCAGCACACATCTTGATGCGAACGAGAGTGAGCCATACAACATTTCCTGGACTGTTCCCGAAAATCTTGATGGCACAACAATCAAAGTAACAGTGAGCGAAGCCAGTGGAGTTGTTCAGGCAAGACCTCAAACAGTTGAGTGCGAACTTTCGGGTGCTCCACATGTGACAATGGATTCTCTGAAATTTGAGCTTGAGGATGATGGTCAGCTTATCGTAAGTACAACTGCAACAAACAGCGGTAACACAGCATCAACTGAAACAGATGTAAATATCTGTGATGAAAATGATAATGTGATTGCAACGGCAAAATTAAAGGCTCTTAATCCGGGCGAGACAGTTGACATAGCGGCTTCCGTTGAACTTAAGAACGAGTATTTCGGCAATTTAGGAGTTATGAGTGTCAAAGCTACTGCTGATTTCGGTGAGGACAATACAGTAACTGCCATCGGAGATTACATACCGCTTAAACCCGTTGTTGCCGAAATAAACGATGGTAAAGAAGCCTTTGATTTGGCGGCAGGAAAAACAAGTACTCTTACCAGTGTTGCTGCGCCTTGGAACAGTCTTGCAGGACAGGTAACATATTCGTCTGCTGATGATGAAGTGGCAACTGTTGATGAAAATGGTGTTGTTACAGGTGTAGGAGTTGGAAGCACTCAGATTACAGCTCACTATACTGAAAGCGGCATTTCTGATGTTATTAATGTAAACGTGTTGTTATCAGGTTCGTCGGGTGGTTCATCAGGTAGTTCCATTTCTACAAAAACCGAAAAGAACGAGGATGGTTCTACAACCAAAACAACAACAGATAAAAAGACAGGAACAGTAACCGAAGTTACAACTTATCCTGATGGTGATGTTGTAACTGTTAAAACCGAAAAAGACGGTACTGTTACTGCCGAAGTTAAGGCAAATTCTAAAAAGGATGTTATTTTGCCGATAGAACCCACCGCGGATATTATTGTAGTATCTTTTACCGATGAAAACGGAAGAACAAGATATACCGATGAATTTACAGAAAGCGATGAGGGTATAGCAGTTACAGCAAATGGTAATGTTAAGATTTCGGTAATACAGAGTGAAAGAGCACTCTATACAGATGTTCATAATAATAATCATTGGGCAGCAAAATCTGTAGACTTTGTTGGAGCACTTGGTATTATGAAAGGTATAGGCGATGACAAGTTTGCACCGGATTCTCATTTGACAAGAGCAATGCTTGTTACAATGCTTTACCGTGCAGATGGCGAACCGGAAGTAGAAACTGTAAATAGCTTTGGAGATATCAAAGAAAATGCTTGGTATGAAAAAGCAGTTTTGTGGGCTAAGGAAAACGGTATTGTAAACGGTGTAACAGAAACTGAATTTTCACCGGATAGTGACATTACCCGTGAGCAGATAGCAACCATTATGCATCGCTATGCAAAGTATAAGGGAGATGATGTGGAATCAGGCAAAAATACAAACATTCTTTCTTACAACGATTCTGACAGTATTTCAGATTATGCAAAGGCTTCTTTGCAGTGGGCAAACGGAATTGGCTTGATTAATGGTAAAACAGAAAGCACATTAAATCCGCTTGACAATGCAACAAGAGCTGAAGCTGCAACAATATTTTACAGATTTGTTAAAGCAAACTAATACATTTTGTTATTGCTTTTAAGGAGTGAGTCGTAAGGCTCACTCCTTTTTCATACCCTATATTAAAATATGATACACCTTAACCAAAGAAAAGGACTTTGAAAAACCTTCGTAGACTTTCCTCATCTTCTGTGGTATGTTTGTGTTGCCGAAAAGGTAAATACAAAAATCAGGAGATGAAAATTATGAAGAAAAAAGTATTATGTACGGTAATGGCAGTAACAATACTGCTGACACAAACTGCATCAGCGGCGCCATGGCAGCTGAGACGGAATCAACTCATATTCGATAGCGAAATTGAATTCATAGGAAATGTAACCTTGCAATTCGCATCGGACGGTGGAAGCTTTGTCAGGCCAATAACCAAAAGATATGGCGAAAGCATCAACCTTGAATGTTGTGTCCCGACAAAATACGGATACACATTCAAAGGATGGTTCACCGACCCTCGAACAAAACAGAATCAGGTAACAACATTCAAATTCACAAAGCCTGATGTACTTTATGCTAAGTGGCAGCCTGACCCACAGGAGCCTGTAAATCCAAATGACGAAATCATGGCAAAGGACACCTGCTACCTCACCGATGAGGAAACTGTAAAAAGGAACGAAATCATAGAGGAGAAAAATAAAGCCTACATCGAAGGCTTCGGCTATGTAGCTCCAAGCAAAACTAAAACCATAATCGTAGACTCAGATGGTGATATAAATAAAATGGTCGGCACAATGGAAT
>JBGVEN010000019.1:0-25727 GCA_045120135.1 Monoglobaceae bacterium
AAACACAAATACGAAATGAAATCATAAAAGAAAAGAATAAGACCTACATCGAAGGCTTCGGCTATGTAGCACCAAGCAAAACCAAAACCATCATAGTAGATTCAGACGGCGACATAAATAAAATGGTCGGCACAATGGAATAAAATGAATAACCTAAACGGCGGTATGCTCGAGATCACCTCGAACATACCGCCGTTTTTGCATCTTATATTTCTTTCAGCAACCTTATGGCTTCATCGAGTGAAATTTCTCCAGACTCACCACGTTCTTTAATATCCATAGCTAATGTAATCTTTTCAAGCCACTCAGGATACTCCAATCCATTTGATTTCCGCTTGGCTAATCGGTCATAGGCTCTATCATATTCTTTTTTTATAGGAGACCTGAATTCGTCTGAGTTTTCTTTTTTATGAGGACCTACTTTACTGCATATTCTGCCTTTTGGATCGTTAGGAGCCACTCTGTTGCAATAGTGGGTATCGTGACCTGTTGGCAAAAGAAAAAATCGCTTGCAATTATGACATCGTTTAGGTGAATGCTTAACATTTAATCCTCTGAATAAGTCTGAGTTTAGAAAGCCTCCAAGAGACCTGAAAATCACTCTTTCTGCCAGTATATAATTTTCTTTACAATCAGGGTCGGGACAGGTGACATATTCAATATTTGCCGGCATTTCTGCTTTAAATGTAATTGCAGGATATTTTGGAATAAGAGATTCAAGATTTTGCTGTAATTCGCTATTATTCAGAAACTGATATATTGCGTGTGCAAAATGCGTAGGAGTTCTTGCTGAAACATTTTCTATATATAAATCAACAAATGCAGTGGCATATATTTTAAAAATCATTATTTCATCATTGGTTGATAACAAAGTCACTAAAATTCTATTTAATATATTTCTTCCTTCGCTTTTTGGATAAGTTTCATATATCTCCCTAAACTCTGCTATGTAGTTTTTCTTATCAAATTCAATGCGGTTATACAAAGGTAAGCTAAGGATAAAGTCCAAAGCCTTGTTTAGATATGGATAAAATGAATCAAAGCTGCATGGTGATATAATCATTAACTTTGATTCATACTCCCCATAAAGTTTTTCTAAAAATGCTTTCCTTAAATCTGATAATACTGTTTTCAAATTATCAAGCTGTTCGTCTGATAATTCCAAAATTTCAGTTGAAATCTGACCAAGCGAGACTTTTTCTTTACCGATAATAACATAATCTTTATAAAATTGTGCTGTTATATATCCAAAATCAAATGGTTTTTCATCTAAACTTTTTATACTTGCCATATACTCACTTCCACGATACATAATTTATATTTCCACTACTTTTGTAAATGACGGCAAAATCGGTTGACGCACTTCTTGCAATATGTTAGAATAGCCACACAACAAATTATACACGATGCAAATAAAAATGTCAATCGTGGAATTTGAACCTTGAAAATTTAATAGCTTGCACGGTGAGTTATACAACACAGTGAGCGCCAAGACTTCGTCGGAACAAGCAAATATTTATTCGTTTCCGCATAAATGCGAAAACTCATTTATATAGCTGTTCCTCCTCTTCCCAAAAAGCAAATTGCTTTTTGGGAACCCTATATGACGGACGAGCGATTTAACTGTTTGCAAATACGAGGTTATGGTCGAGCAGGACCGAGGCTCAGGAAATGTAATCGGAGGCAAGTGCAAGGTTTGGTGAATACACGCTTATTGCCTATATTTTAAAAGGCGGTCAAAAATCTATAGAAAGGAAATTCATTAAGGCAATAAAAGTATTTAATATTAATCATTAATCCGAAAGGAGAATTTTTATGAATAAGAAAGAAATACCTATGGACTTTAATGAAGACTTTGCTATAGATATAGACGGAGAATATAATCCCGAACTTGCCACATCAGTTAGACGGAGATATTCATATAGTATCACCGATAACGAAATGGTAAAAACGAGGAAAACTCATATCGGTAATATGAATTATATTGTAAATTCAATTTTTGATATGAACTCAAAGAAAAAGGTTGAGGATCACATACGAAGATTAATAACAATAGATATTCAGGATAATATAGACAAAGTCTCCTAAAAGTCTGGACTTTTCAATCGGTTTAGGGTATTGTGTGATTGTGAAATATCTACACACAATACTCTCAATCGGTTTGACTTTGAAGGAGGTTAAGAAAAATGTCAAACCAAGATTATGATTTAACGCTATTATATTGCAGATTATCACGAGAGGATACCCTTGAAGGCGACAGCAACAGTATTGAGAATCAGAAGAAAATTATCTTAAAAGCTGCTCAGGACTATAACTTTGATAATTTAGTATGGCTGATTGATGATGGCTTCACAGGAACAAACTTCGACCGACCTGATTTTCAGAAAGGGATGAAGTTAATAGAAGAAGGTCGAGTTAAGAATTTTATTACAAAGGATTTATCAAGACTCGGCAGAAACTATCTTCAGGTAGGAATGTACACAGATGTCATCTTCCCTAAATACAATGTTCGATTTATTGCCGTGCAAGACAATTATGATTCCAATAATGTTGAGAGCAATGATATGGCTCCGATTATGAATCTGTTTAATGAATGGCATCCAAAGGAAACATCAAAGAAGGTTCGTGCAGTTTTTAAAGCGAAAGCAGAGCGTGGTGAACGAGTAAGCTCACAGATACCTTATGGCTACGCAAGAGATGAAAGCACACCCATAGGGTCCAAGAAATCGATTAAGCTCGTAATTGATGAGGAAACAGCACCCGTTGTAAGAGAAATCTACAGATTATGTGCAAGCGGACTTGGTCCTACATATATTGCCCATATCCTAAAAGAAAGAAAAATTCTCAAGCCGTCGATGTATAGCTATGAGAAAACCGGTAAGTATGGTGCTGCTACCGATGTAACCGATCCATACGGATGGAATGACAGAACAGTTGCAGGAATTCTTGATAATGAGGTTTATATAGGAAATACAATAAATCTCAAAGAAACAACAGTTTCATATAAGAACAAGCACAAAATACAAAGGCCTGAAGAAGAATGGATTCGTGTAGAAGGAACTCATGAAGCTATTATTGATATGGATACTTGGGAAATCGTTCGCAGAGTTAGAGAAGGAAAACGCAGAAGAGATTCTATGGATGGAATTAATAAGTACAGCGGTCTTCTGCATTGTGCAGATTGCGAACAAAAGCTTTACTTTGTCAGAGGCAAAACACTAAAACCATCAGCGTTTCATTTCATATGCAGCAGGTACAGAAAACACAAAGGCGAAGAACAATGTACACCACATTCAATACGAGAGGTTGTTCTGGACGAAATCATTCTTGAAGAAATCAGAAGAATTACATACTATGCCAGAACAAAGACTAAAGAGTTCGCAGAATTCATAAATCAAAAAACCTCTGCCGAAAGCCGGAAAGAATTATCGGCAAAGTCAGCAGAGCTTGGAAGACTTAAAAAGCGTAAGAATGAGTTGGAATCTTTGTTCAAACGACTGTATGAAGATAATGTATTAGGACGAATCACAGATGACCAATTCCATATGCTGTCGGGCGGCTACACATCAGAACAAAAGGATGTAGAATTGCGGATACCTGAGTTGGAAGATGAAATCGAAGCAATTAAATCTTCTGTAACGAATACGGATAAGTTCATTGCACTTGCTAAAAAGTATGTGCATATACAAGAACTGACACCAGAAGTATTATTGACCTTTGTATCCAAAATCGTTATACACGAACGAAGTGAAAAACGGTCGAAAAGTGCAACACAGCAAATCGACATATATTTCACTCACATAGGAAATACAGGTCAAATTTAAGGTAAAGGAAAAGGGTGAACAGCCTAAACTGTTCACCCGACTTCCGCACCGTTACAAGTATTTCACTAAACATCCCTTAGAGAAACACCCAAAGGATTGTCTTTTTTGTATTTTTATGTTATTATCAAAACAACCTTTTAAATACCACGAAAAAAATATTGAAGAATATTTCGGTATAATGAAAGAACATTTTAGGTTTACATATAAAAAACAGAAAGTTATAATTAAAGAAACAGGGTGATTTATTTTATGAAAACATATCTCAGACATAAAAGCCTTAATGTTGTGGATGTCAAGGACCTTATTACACTTGAGTATCTTGATTTTGAAGGTAAGTATAAGGGTTATGTTGAAAAACACGATTTCTGGGAGATTTGTTTTGTTGAGACGGGAGAAATTAGCATATTGCTGGAAGAAGAGCGCCAAAGCCTGTCGGCAGGAGATGTAATATTTATTGCACCTGATATTGTTCATTCGTATTTTTCTGCATCCGGCAATTCAAATCGGGCATTTGTAATATGCTTTGAGTGTTCGTCTCAAGCACTTAGGTCGCTTGGCGGAATGAGTTTTTCACTTGATAAGGTTCAGCTTGATTGTATGAACCGAATTATCGATGAATTTCCGGCAACCTTCCGTATAAACGAGGATGACATTATGGAGATGTTGCCGTCACCGAGTTTTGGTGGACAGCAGGCAATTATTCTGCAGCTTGAATACATTTTGATTTCTTTGATGAGAAAGCTTTCAGCAGAAAAAAATTCCGGCGTTGTTTTCCTTGATGATGAAAAGTTTTATCCCGGAATTGTTGAGGTTCTTAAGAATTTCTTAAGCGAAAATATTCATAAAAAGCTGGCGCTTGATGAGGTTTGCCATAAAGTGAATTATTCTAAATCATTTTTGTGTAAAATCTTTAAAAATCAGACCGGAGAAACAATTTTTACATACTTCAACCGGTTAAAGGTTGAGGCGGCAAAACAACAGCTTGCAGAAACCAACAGCTCAATAGGCGATATATCACGGGGATTGGGATTTTCAGAGGTAAAATACTTTGGGGAAATGTTTAAAAAGAACACTGGAGTTTCACCGACTTTGTATCGTGATTTAAATAAGAAAACTAAATTTTAATCCAATTAATTAAGGAGGAAAAATTATGAATTATCCCAAAATTGAAGGTAAGGAATACCTTCAGAGAGTCAATGCATTGCGCGAGAAGATGGCGCAGGAGGGGGTAGATTTGGTAGTCGGCTTTTCCAACCTGTTGGAAATCGCTATTGTAAGATACTACTGTGGCTTTGCCCCTGTTAATGAAAGCTCAGCAATTATCATTCCTGCAGAAGGACCGGTAACGGTTTGCAGTGGTCAGGCTTCATTTGACTACTGTGAAATTCAGAACGCTCTTCCCGAAAGCCGTATTGTAATTCTGCCCGAAATCGGTGAGGTAAGCGGCTTTGAGTATGATACCGAAGGTCAGCTTGACTTTGAAGAACTGTTTATGCAGATTAAGTCGGAAAACCCCGGTGTAAAGAAAATCGGCTTTATTGGACGTCTTATTTTCCCTGCAATCATTATGAATAAGCTCAAAAAGGTGTTTAGTGACGCTGAAATTGTTGACTTTGATGACGTACATTATGAGCAGAGAATAAGAAAAAGTGCTGCGGAAATCGAAGTTCTCAAAACTAACTGGGAAATGGTTTCAAAGATGTTTGAAAATGTTGTACCCAAAATTCAGGTTGGTATGACCGAACGTTACATTGAAGGTATGTTTGAGGCTGAAATGATGAGCCTTGGTGCGGAAAGCTATGTTCAGGCATTTGCTCCCATGGTTGCAACAGGTCCTAAAAATTCATACATAAGTATGTGCAGAAACACATTGCGTAAAATTGAGGAAAGCGAAATTATTAACCTTGGTGCAGGTGTATGCTACGAAGGTTATAACGGTGTAATCTGCAGCCCGCTGGTTCTCGGCGAAATTCCGCAGAAGATTAAGGATGCAGTTATGTGTGCATACGAGGCACTTAATTATGCATCGGAAAAAATGATTCCCGGTACACCCTGTGATGTTGTGCTCAACGCATATACAGACTATCTGACAAAGTACGGCTACATTGATTACTGCCCTTACGGAAGTCTCCACAGTACCGGTATGCTTGAGTGCGAGGCACCGGTATTCTCGGTTGCAAACAAGCGTGTAATTGAGGAAAATATGGCAATTTGTATTGATGCATACTTTAAGGGTATGGAATGGGGTTCATTCCGTGTTGAAGACTGCTACCTTATAACCGACAAAGGAGCAAAACGTATGACAACATACAATGATAGAGTAATTCCTCAAATCTTTAAATAAGGAGTTTTAAAATATGGAAATAGGTAAGAAAAACTGGGTATTTTGTGACGGATACCTGCCTCCCAAAGGAGATAATCCTGAATTTGAAGGTCACGAAGCTCTTATGCTGACTAACCTGAACGACAAAAAAGCAAAGATTGAACTGGTATTTGTGTTCGAGGATAAGGAACCTGTTGATGGCATATTTGTTGAGCTTGACGCAATGAGAACAACAAGTATCAGACTTGACCAGCCTCTTGGCGATAAGAACCTGGTTTTAGGAGAATCGGTTCAGTATACCGTATGGGTAAAGAGTGATGTCCCTGTTTGTGCCTGCTTTGGCAGACTTGACGTGAGACAAACTAATATGGCATACTACAGCGTTGAGGGATATGCATTTTAATCTATAAACAAAAAAAATGACAATATTTCGTATGAAATATTGTCATTTTGTATTTATAATGATATAATGATTTCATCGAAGATGAAATCAATGAATTGCCTTACGGCATGAATTGAAATCTGCGATTTCATGAATTGAGCCCTATGGCTCTTGAATTGCACCTGACGGTGCATAAAGGCAATTCAATTCATGTTGCGTAAGCAACAATTCATGGCTTTAGCCAATTCATGACAACGAAGTTGTCAATTCATTAAATGGAGAAAAGATATGAAAGAGAATAAACTTGTAGATTTGTCAAAACAATTTGCAGTTGATATTGTTAATCTGTGTGCAGAGATAAAGGAAAACAGAAAAGGAAATGTACTGTTAAATCAGCTTTTGAGAAGCGGTACAAGCATTGGAGCCAATATTCATGAAGCAAATTATGCTGCAAGTAAAGCAGACTTTATAAATAAATTTCAGATAGCCTTGAAAGAGTGTTACGAAAGTGATTATTGGTTAGCTCTTTTCAAGGAAACGAAAATGATAACAGAAGAGGAATACACAAATATGTATGATAAATGCAGTAAAATCAGAAAATTGCTTATTGCATCCGTAACTACTGCAAAGAAAAATTAACTAATATACCCGAGGTGATGAAATGAAAAGAAAATTGCTATTGCTGAATATAGCAATCATAATTCCTTGTTTATTTGTTTATATAGGAATATTACCGGTTACATATGTTGTTTTACTTGCGTTGGCAGTGTCATTAGTGAATGTGTGTTTTGCGACTTCAAAAAGAAACTTGATAATATATAATCTTGTACTTTTTACATGTTCAACAATCGGATTTATATTTGAGTATTTATCACGTAAAAATTATGGGGTTGGTTTTCATCCTGAAGTAACAGAAGAATATCAGTTTTTAATATGGCTTTTTGTGTTATGCTCGCTAATTATTACTATATTAGAAATAATTTTAAAATATTTTTTAGATAAGAGAAAATAACCGGCATCTAAATCATTCACGAATTCTATAATAAGTTTAATTAATAGAAATGAGAGATGTCAAAAAAGGGAGAAATTACAATGAGCAAAGAGATAATAGATCTACTCAAACAAATTGCAATAAAAACTATAGATGATTGTACTTTTTATAAAAAAGTTAATTATTTTAATAAAGAGAATAATGAAGCTGTTTTATTGCCTTCCGGTGATGAAAAATATATTAGTTTTTGGATAAGAGATTGTGCAATGATGGCAGAGAGCAAGTTGATAGATAATTGCTTGTTAAAAAAATACATTAAGATTATTGCAACTCATGGTCAAAACGGAAAAGAGACAATTTGCCTGGAAAACGGATTGTCAATTCCACCATATTCAATTGCTGATCACATAAATTATAACGGAGAACCGGTTTATTTTCCTGGGACGTACTCTTCCGGAAAAAATCAAGGAAACGGAGGTTTTGGTTTTTATCCGCCGTTCTGTGATAATTATTATTACATAATGATGGTAGGTGCATATATAGAGCAAAGTGGTGACATTGAAATACTCAATGAAACATGTAATGAATTAACCATTGAAGAAAGCCTTGAATATGCATTTATTGGATATAATATAGATGAAAAAAGCGACTTGTGTATTAGCGATGCAGAAACATATACAGTTGATTGGGGCTTTGTAGATGCAATAAAAAAGAGTGGGAAACTGTTAATGGCTTCTCTTTTAAGGTACAATGCAGCAAGAAAAATGCAAATGATGTTTGAAGACAAACCGGATAAATGCAAATTTTATAATGAAAAGGCAGAAAGAATCAGGAAAAATATATTATCAGAATTTTACGATGATAATACCGGATGGTTATATTCAGCAACAGGAATTGGAAAACAATATGATGTATGGGCAACAGCTTATGCAGTTTTTTCAAAGGTTATAAAAGAGGAAAAGACATTGGAAGCCCTTTATAATGCATATATGAATAAGACTGCAGTTGTTGATGGATATGTGCGACATATCTTGACGAATGATGATTTTTCTACTGATTCAGCGTGGGAATGCACTAAAATTCCATACAATACTTATCAGAATGGCGCATATTGGGCAACTCCTACAGGTTGGTATGCATATGCTTTATACTGTTATAATAGAAAAACAGATATTCTGGAAGATTTTATAAAGCATACATACAACTACGAGAAAAACGGAGCTCCTTTTGAATGGATAAACAAAGATACAAGTGAATACAGTGGCTTGAATTATGGAACTTCCGGAGTGTTGCCGTATATAGGTGCGATTGAGATAATAGACCAATTTAAATAATACTGATGAGTTTATCTCCAAAATATTGACATCTAAATCGCTCACTGATTCTATAATAGTCTCATCAAAGATGAAATTAAAGAAGGTAATTATATGAATATATTGCATATGAAATATGCGTTAGAGGTGGCAAAAGCCGGCTCGCTGGGTAAGGCATCAGAGAAACTTTTGATTGCAGTTCCCAATATCAGCCGTTCGATAAAGGAACTGGAGACGGATTTGGGAATTACTATATTTGAGCGAACCAGCAAGGGAATGAGCTTGACCCCTGAGGGTGAGGAATTTATCAACTTTGCCAAAGGAATTCTCAATCAGATTGACCAGGTGGAAAAGTTTTATAAAGAAGGCGCGCCGGATAAACAAAAATTTTCAATCTCTGTACCCCGTGCCTGCTACATTTCCGAAGCGTTTTCGGAGTTTTCCAAGTCACTGAGTAAAGAGCCTGCAGAGATTTTCTACAAAGAAACAAACTCCCAGCGTACTATTCATAATATGGTTAACCACGACTACAAGCTGGGCATTATACGGTATGCAGAGAACTATGACAAATACTTTAAAGCAATGCTTGATGAAAAAGACATGTGCTATGAGCTGATAACCGAATTCTCATATTCACTTATTATGAGCAAAAAGAATCCTCTTGCTGAAAAGACTGCTATAACCTTTGATGATTTAAAAGGCTATATTGAAATTGCTCACGCTGACCCATATGTTCCGTCTATGCCGCTTTCGAAGGTGGTAAAAGAGGAACTACCCGATAACATTGAACGCCGCATCTTTATCTTTGAACGGGCAAGTCAGTTTGACTTGCTGGAAAAAAACCCCGAAACATTTATGTGGGTTTCTCCGGTGCCGCAAAGTCTTTTGGATAAATATGGACTTGTTCAAAAAAAATGTGTTCAAAATGAGAAAATATATCAAGATGTGCTCATTTATAAAAAAGGCTATAAGCTGACTGACCTCGACAAAAGATTTATCGAGGAAGTAAGCAAAGCAAAGAAAATAATCTATAATTAATATATAACGGGTATTATCAATTTTGATAATACCCGTTATATGTTTTAAGAATTCACAAAACTAATAGTTTACGTTAAAATATTAACAAACGAAAAGGACTATAAAATCAGGAGGTAAATAAGATGGATATAAAGACTTATGATATAGTAGACAGCGTTGAAAAGCTTGAACAAGCTATCAAGCGCATCAGAGATGCACAGAAAATTTTTGCGACCTATACTCAGGAACAGGTTGATAAAATCTTCCTTGCTGCAGCGTCTGCGGCAAATAAGGCAAGAATACCCCTAGCCAAAATGGCAGTAGAAGAAACCGGAATGGGTGTTGTAGAGGATAAGGTAATCAAAAATAATTATGCATCCGAATATATCTACAATGCATACAAAAACACAAAAACATGCGGTGTTATAGAAGAGGATAGAGCATCAGGTATGAAGAAGATTGCCGAGCCTATAGGTGTGATTGCGGCGGTTATTCCTACAACCAATCCCACATCAACTGCGATTTTCAAGTGTCTGATTGCTCTTAAAACACGAAATGCAATTATAATATCTCCCCACCCAAGAGCAAAAGACTGTACAATTGCTGCAGCAAAGCTTGTTCTGGAAGCAGCAGTCAAGGCTGGCGCACCCGAAGGCATTATTGATTGGATTGATGTTCCAAGCCTTGATATGACCAATACGGTTATGAAGGAAGCGGACATAATCTTAGCTACAGGCGGCCCCGGAATGGTTAAGGCGGCATATTCAAGCGGTAAACCGGCACTTGGCGTTGGCGCAGGAAATACACCGGCTATTATTGACGAGAGCGCAGATATTCTCCTCGCGGTTAACTCGATTATCCATTCCAAAACCTTTGATAACGGTATGATTTGCGCGTCTGAGCAGTCGGTAATTGTGCCTGAAAGTATTTATACTGAGGTTAAAAACGAATTTGCAAAAAGAGGCTGTTACTTCTTAAATGCAGAGGAAACAGAAAAAGTAAGAAAGACCATTATTATAAACGGAGCACTTAACGCAAAGGTTGTTGGTCAGCCGGCAAGCAAGATTGCAGGTCTTGCAGGTGTGGATGTACCTGAGGGAACAAAAATTCTTATCGGCGAAGTAGAGTCGGTTGAACTTTCGGAGGAATTTGCTCACGAGAAGCTCTCACCTGTTCTTGCGATGTATAAGGTAAAAGATTTTAACGAGGCTCTCGACAAAGCGGAAAGACTTGTTGAGGACGGTGGCTTTGGTCACACCTCATCGGTATATCTTGACGCAGTTTCCGAGACAGAAAAGCTTGACGCATTTGCGGCAAGAATGAAGACATGCCGTATCCTTGTTAATACGCCCTCCTCACACGGCGGTATTGGTGATCTTTACAACTTCAGACTTGAACCGTCTCTTACACTTGGTTGCGGCTCATGGGGTGGCAACTCGGTATCTGAAAACGTTGGTGTTAAGCACCTTGTCAATATTAAAACAGTAGCAGAAAGAAGGGAAAATATGCTTTGGTTCCGTGCACCTGAAAAGGTATATATCAAAAAGGGCTGTCTGCCGGTTGCTCTTGATGAACTTAAAAATGTAATGGGCAAAAAGAGAGCCTTCATTGTAACAGACACATTCCTTTACGAAAACGGATACACCAAGCCTATTACAGATAAATTGGATGAAATGGGCATTGTTCATACAACCTTCTTTGATGTTCAGCCCGACCCGACTCTTCTCAATGCAAAGAATGGTGCGGCACAAATGTCTGCATTCAAGCCGGATACAATCATTGCTCTCGGTGGCGGCAGTGCTATGGATGCCGCAAAGATTATGTGGGTACTCTATGAGCACCCCGAGGCTGATTTTATGGATATGGCAATGAGGTTTATTGATATCCGTAAGAGGGTTTATACATTCCCCAAAATGGGCGAAAAAGCATACTTTATTGCTATCCCCACCTCTGCAGGTACAGGTTCTGAGGTTACTCCTTTTGCGGTTATCACAGATGAGCAGACAGGTGTTAAGTATCCTCTTGCAGATTATGAGCTTATGCCCAATATGGCGATTGTTGACACTGATTTCCATATGTCAGCGCCCAAGGGCCTTACTGCAGCATCAGGTATTGACGCCGTAACTCACGCAATTGAAGCTTATGCTGCAATGCTCGCAACTGATTATACAGACGGACTTGCTCTTAAAGCTCTTAAAGTAATATTTGAATATCTCCCTCGTGCATACGAGAATGGTCAGACAGATGTTGAAGCCCGTGAAAAGATGGCAAACGCTGCAACAATGGCAGGTATGGCATTTGCTAATGCGTTCCTTGGTGTATGCCACTCAATGGCGCATAAGCTTGGTGCATTCCACCATCTCCCTCATGGTGTTGCCAATGCGCTTATGATTGAGGAGGTACTCAGATTTAACGCATCGGAAGCGCCTGCAAAGATGGGAACATTCTCTCAGTATGACCACCCCCATACACTTGCACGCTATGCAGAGGTTGCAGATTATCTTGGTATCAAGGGTAAAACCGATGCGGAAAAGCTTGAGGGCCTTATCAAGGCAATTAATGACCTTAAGGCAAGGGTTGGAATTAAGGAAACTATTAAGGATTACGGCATTGACGAAAAGGTGTTCCTCGATAACCTTGACGAGATGGTTGAACAGGCATTTGATGACCAGTGCACCGGCGCGAACCCCAGATATCCGCTTATGAGCGAAATTAAGCAGATGTATCTGAATGCGTATTACGGCAAGCATTTTGTTGAGGCAAAAATGCCTGATGCAAAGAACATTTAATGGATGCGGAGGAGTGAAATTATGAAGCTTGATAAGATAATTGCTGAAAGAAAGAATAAAAAAATCTATCGTGACGGTGACAGATGTATTAAGGTTTTCGATGAGTGTTATTCCAAGGCTGATGTGCTGAATGAGGCGCTTAATCAGGCAAGAATAGAGGAAACGGGACTTAATATCCCTAAAATCTATGAAGTAACTATGGTTGACGGCAAGTGGGCAATTGTGTGTGAATACATCGAAGGGAAGACTCTTGCACAGTTAATGGAGGAAGCGCCGGAAAAGCTTGAAGAATATATTGAGCGGTTGGTTGACCTGCAGCTTGAAGTACACTCAAAAAAATCACCGCTTCTTAATAAGTTAAAGGACAAAATGAATCGAAAAATAAGTGAAACAAACCTTGATGCAACAACCAGATACGAGCTACACACCAGACTTGAGGGTATGCCCAAGCACACAAAAGTATGTCACGGCGACTTCAATCCGTCTAATATTGTTATAAAGGCAGATGGCACACCGTATATTCTCGACTGGTCACACGCAACTCAAGGTAATGCTTCGGCAGATGTTGCAAGAACTTATCTTTTGTTCTGCCTGAGCGGGAACAATGATATTGCTGACAAATACCTCGACTTATTCTGCAAAAAGAGCGATACGGCAAAGCAGTATGTTCAGAAATGGATGCCTATTGTCGCTGCTTCACAGTCTGTAAAGGGCAACGAACACGAACGAGAATTCCTGCTTTCGTGGGTAGATGTTGTAGATTACGAGTAATATGAAAGGGTAAGTTCTAAACTGAACTTACCCTTTTTCATTATACAAAAAAAATCCCATCTTTCGACAGGATTTTTATTTTGGTCGGAGTGACTGGATTCGAACCAGCGGCCACTTGAACCCCATTCAAGTACTCTACCAAACTGAGCCACACCCCGAAACACCTTAAATAGTATATACTAAAACTGTTAGGTTGTCAAGCCTTTTTTGAGAAAAATTTAAAAGATTTTATCGGGGGAAAACTCACAAGAGATTTTCCCCGATAATAATGTGCATTAATCTCTTTTTAACACCCAGTCTTTTTTGTTTACCTGACGTTCACGGGCAATAGCAAGAGCGTTTTCAGGTACATCCTCGGTAATGGTAGAGCCTGCCGCGGTATATGCGTTTTTACCTACCTTAACGGGAGAAACCAGATTGGTATTGCATCCGATAAAGGCGTTATCTTCAATAACGGTGCGGTGCTTCTTTTTGCCGTCATAGTTGACAACAACTGTTCCGCAGCCAAAATTGATTTTTTCGCCGACATCAGCATCGCCGACATAGGTGAGGTGAGAAAGCTTAGTTCCATCACCAATATTGGAGTTTTTAATTTCAACAAAGTCACCGATTTTAACGTTTTTGCCAACCTTACAATCTGGTCGGATATAGGCAAACGGACCCACGGTTGTTCCCTCGTCAATGGAGCTTTTTGTAATTACCGAATGACGAATGGTAACATTATTACCGATTACGGCATCTGAGATTTCGGTGCAAAAACCAATGGTCACATTTTCGCCGATAATTGTGTTACCCTTGAGGTAAACATTAGGCTCTATAACTGTACCTTTACCAATTTTTACACCGTCTTCAATGTATGCGGTTTTTTCATCAATAAAGGTCACGCCGTTTTCTTTATAAATATTTAAATTTGTCATATCTGTTTAATCCTTTCTTAGCCAAGTCTTGCTTCAATAAGCTTTGCAAGATAGTTAGCTTTTTGTTCGATTACTGCCTGAGAAGGTCCTTCAAGCATAACGCGGACAACAGGCTCGGTGCCTGACGGCCTGATAAGAACTCTGCCATTATCTTTAAACTCTTCTTCGAGTTCTTTAATTTCAGCAACAATAATTTCGTCATTTACATAGTCGCCCTTTTTTGCATTGTTAACTCGTGCATTGACAGTTACCTGCGGAAGAGTCTGGAATACCTCGGCAAGCTCTGAAAGCTTTTTGCCGGTCTTTTTAACTATTGCAAGTAGCTGAAGAGCTGAAACAAGCCCATCACCGGTTGTATTGTGGTCAAGGAAGATGATGTGTCCCGACTGCTCACCGCCAAGTGAATATCCTCCACGAAGCATTTCTTCAAGAACATATCTGTCGCCAACCTTGGTCTGAACAATATTAATTCCCTTTTCCTTGGCGGCAAGAACAAGTCCCAAATTGGTCATAACTGTTGTGACGAGAGTATCCTTGTTGAGAAGTCCGTTATCCTTTAAGTATTCTGCGCAAATCATCATAATCTTATCGCCGTCAATAAGCTCGCCGTTTTCATCAATTACAAGTACACGATCAGCATCTCCGTCAAAGGCGATTCCGGCATCAACTTTTATATTCTTTACATATTCGCAGAAGCCTTCAGTATGTGTTGAACCACAGTTGAGGTTGATATTTGTGCCATTGGGATGGTTAGATACAGCGTAAGGCTCTGCACCAAGGTCAACAATTACATTAACGGCTGTTTCGCAGGATGCACCATTTGCACAGTCGATGGCAATTTTCATTCCGTCGAGAGTGCAATCAATTGTACTTTCAGCAAACTTGATATAGTCGGCAATTGCAGTCTTGCAACGGGAAACTGTCCCAACATCGTCACCGGTGGGCATCTTAATTTCGCTGTCGTCATCAAGAATAAGAGCTTCAATTCTTTCTTCAATTTCATCGCTCAGCTTATAACCGTTTGCGTTAAATATCTTTATTCCGTTGTATTCTGCAGAGTTGTGTGATGCGGAAATAACAATGCCTGCATCAGCGCCGTATTTGCGTGTAAGGAATGCAACTGCCGGAGTCGGAATAACTCCAAGAGATACGACTTGTGCCCCAACGGAGCAAAGACCTGCAGTGATTGCGGCTTCAAGCATATCACCGGAAATACGGGTATCCTTGCCAATAAGAATTTTAGGCTTATGCTTTATCTCGCCGGTGAGAACATATGCCGCACATTTACCAATTTTAAATGCCAACTCGCAGGTAAGCTCTTCATTTGCGATACCGCGAACACCATCTGTTTCAAATAATCTTCCCATAATTTTCAATATCCTTTCTCAGGTTTATTCAACCGTAACAGATTTTGCCAGATTTCTGGGCTTATCAATGTCATAGCCCAGATTTTTTGCTACATAATATGCCAGAAGCTGAAGCGCCGCAACCGCACTGAGCGGAGTAAGAAGCGGCAATGTCTCAGGCACGGTTATTACCTCACTGAACCCTGTGTGCATCGCTTTAGTGGCATCGTTTGCCAAAAGCACAACAAATGCGCCACGGGTAATAACTTCTTTTATATTGCTTTCCATCTTGCTGCATAAATCCTTGTCGCAGCTGATGGCAAGAACAACTGTTTTATCCTCAATTAGAGCAATAGGTCCGTGCTTCAGTTCACCGCCGGCATAAGTCTCGGAATGTATATATGAAATTTCTTTTAGCTTAAGTGAGCCTTCCATTGCAACGGCATAATCCAGACCGCGACCAAGATAATACATATCAGTTTCCTTATAAATCTTTTTACTCAATGCTGCAATTTCGGCTTCCGCGCTGATTGTCTGTTTGATTAGCTCGGGAATGTTCAAAAGCTCTGATTTTATTGTATAAAGCTCATCGGACGATGTTTTGCCCAAAGCCTCTGCCGCAAAAACGGCAAAGAGATAAATTGCTACAAGCTGGGTTGCGTACGCTTTCGTGGATGCAACTGAAATTTCCGGTCCCGCATAAGTGTAGAATACCCCTGATGCCTCTCGGGCGACTGTGCTACCGACTACATTTGTAATCGCCAAAACCTTTGCTCCAAGACTTTTGGCAAGACGTATTCCTGCAAGAGTATCGGCTGTTTCACCAGATTGGCTGATGGCAATTACCAATGTTTTGCTGTCGGTCAGAGGATTGTTATACCTGTACTCTGATGAAAGCTCAACAGATACGGGTATTTTCGCCAACTTCTCAATTGCGGTTTTTCCTACAAGTCCTGCGTGATATGCAGAACCACAGGCTATAATGTGAATTTTGTCTATGTCTTTAAGAGTTTTAGGGTCAATGCCATCAAATTTTACCGGAGAAGTAAGACTAAGTCTGCCTCTCAGAGTGTCGGCAACAGCCTTTGGCTGTTCGTGGATTTCCTTAATCATAAAATGTTCAAAGCCGCCCTTCTGAGCAGCATTCTCGTTAAATGTAACACGATGAACATCACGAACAACTGTGTTTCCGTCCAGCGCTGTGATACTCACGCTGTCTTTGGTTATAACAGCAATTTCCCCGTCGTCAAGGAAAAGAACATCACGGGTTTCTGATAAAATGGCAGGGATATCCGATGCAATGAAGTTTTCGCCTTTCCCCAAACCTATAATAAGAGGACTGTCTTTTCTTACTGCAATAAGAGTATCGGGGAAGTCCTTGCAAAGAATTCCAAGGGCAAAACTTCCTGTAAGTGATACTATGGCAGACTTCACTGCACGAAGAAAGTCACCGCCATTATTTTCGTAATGGTAGTCGATGAGGTGAGGTATGACTTCTGTATCAGTTTCCGAAGCAAATACATAGCCTTTGTTGGTTAATGCCTCGCGTAACTCACTGTAGTTTTCGATAATACCGTTGTGAACAACGGCAAATTTTCCGTTCATCGAAGTATGTGGGTGAGAGTTTTTTGCGCTTGGCATACCGTGGGTTGCCCATCTGGTGTGACCTATCCCTGCATTTCCGGTCAAGGGAGCTTTGGAAAGAGCATCTTCAAGATTTTTAAGTCTGCCCATTTCCTTGCACACACTTAATGATGTCCCGCTACTTATTGCTACGCCTGCAGAATCATAACCTCTGTATTCTAATTTTTCAAGACCTGCTATTAATATCTCAGTGGCGTTTTTGTCGCCAATATATCCAACTATTCCGCACATGTTAATCAAATCCTTTCTGTTTAGGTATGTATACAAAGGACCTGAAAAACAAGCCATAAGTTTAAAACCAAGCCTGAAGTTCAGGCCCGCTTGTATGATTCAATTAATTAAATGACAAACGGAGAAACTTTGTTCACGGATTGCTCCGTGTTTTTATCGTATTCCGCAAGCGGTGGTGTCATGCCACCGTGAGGCCATCCGCCGAATCTTTCGATAAACCTCAACCTCGTCAACCGCTTTTTGCCCATATCTGCGGCCCGGGCGCTTCTGTATTTTTTGTTTAATGTAAAATATAACCCCCTTATTTTATTATTCGGGCATATAGATAACATATGCATTTTATCACACATTTGTCAAAAAAGCAATAGTGAACACAAAAAAAGCCTGCATACAGAGATGCAGGCTTTGAGCATATTTTAGATTGAATACTTTTCTTTATAGAATGCGTATTGTTCATCGAATGACTCATCGTTATGGTTCTTAATGCTGCTGAGATATTCGTGTGTTTCAAAGCTGTCGTGTGCAATTTCAATAAGGCAAACAGCAATGTTTGAACAGTGGTCCGCAACTCTTTCGTAGTTGGTAAGCAGGTCGGAGAGTATGAAACCAAGCTCCATAGTGCAGTCGCCCTGTCTGAGACGGGAAATGTGATTGCTCTTGATTTTACGCTTAAGACGGTCAACTACCTGTTCAAGAGGCTCAACATTCCGTGCAATATTCAAATCTTCATTGACAAGGGAGGTAACTGCCATGTCGAGAACTTCAAGCGATGCACTTGTTATAACCTTTATATCCTTTTGTGCCTGTTCGGAGAACGAAACCTCCTTATCAAACATTTCTTTTGCAACCTTTGCAATGTTGACAGCGTGGTCGGAAATTCTCTCTATGTCACCGATGCAGTGGAGAAGCTCAGTAACAGCTTTACTGTCTTTGGAAGACATACTGTTTGATGCAATTTTTACAAGGTAGGTACTGGTTTTATCCTCATACTTATCAACAAGAGTTTCCATTTCAGCAATTTTGTTATATTTCTCTGTGCTGTAATCGTCAAAAAGCTCTGTTGCAAGGATGAATGAATCCTGTGACAGCTTTGCCATTTCACAAACCAAATCACGACATTTTTCAACAGCGAATGCAGGGATTGACAAAAATCTTTCGTCCAGTGTGTCAAAAATATCGGATTCTTCAGAGGATGTATTACCTTTAATGGACTTAATAGCAAGCTTTTCGATTGCCGAGCAGAACGGCATAAGAATAACGGTTGAAAGAATATTAAACAGTGTGTGGATTACCGCAATGGTGAATACAGTTGACTGAGCATTCATAAATTCATCAAAGCCTATAATATAGTGAAGAATATAGAATGCGGCTGTCACAACAACAACGCCAATCATCTTGATGTAGAGACAGGATATTGCAACTCTGCGTGATTCGGTATTACCGCTGATGGATGAAATAATCGGTGTAATCGTTGTACCGATATTCATACCGAGAAGAACCGGAATTGCAGTGGAGTAGGGGATAGCGCAGGAGAGTGACAATGCCTGCAATATACCGATTGAAGCAGAAGACGATTGAATTATTGCGGTAAATACTGTGCCGACAAGAATACCCATAATGGGATTTGAGAACATTGTCAGGATATTGGTAAATGATTCGTTGTCTCTAAGTGAACTTACAGAATCACTCATAGCTTCCATACCAAACATAAGCACTGCGAAACCAATGAAAATTGTGCCGATATCTTTTTTCTTATCAGTTTTTGCCATCATTGTCATAATAACACCGATTACGGCTAGAATAGGAGTGAATGATTCCGGCTTGAGGAGCTTAAGAAAAGTAGTTGAGCCTTCGATACCTGTAAGGCTGAGAAGCCAGGATGTAACGGTTGTACCAATGTTTGCACCCATAATGATGCTTATTGTCTGACCCAGCTTCATTATGCCGGAGTTAACAAAACCAACAAGCATAACGGTGGTCGCAGAGGAGGATTGAATAACGGCTGTTACAATAAAGCCGAGCAAAAATCCTAAGAAACGGTTTGCCGTGAGTCTTGCCAAAATTGACTCCAGCTTTCCGCCTGCAAGCTTTTTGAGCCCGTCACCCATAAGGTCCATACCGAAGAGGAATAAAGCAAGTCCGCCGATGAGCGATAAGATTGAAAAGATATCCATAATAATTTGTCTCCTTTGTCTAATGTTTATTTGGATAAATTTATTTCAAATATTTATGGGGAGAGAAAATCCGCAATCTCCCGCATAATATATGATAATATAAAAGTAGTAAAATGTAAAGAATTTTTTCAATAAAAGACAAAATTTATACAAACTATGTTTTTTTGTCAAAGCTCTTGTGATTTTTCAGGTGATATGTTAAACTTAAATAAGACATACTAAATTAAATATGATACTAACAAATACAGAAGGTTGAATCATTATGAATATAACGGAAACATTGAAGGAATTGACCCAAAGTACGGGAATATCTGGTTTTGAGGCCGAGTTTTCGGAAAAGGTGTGTGAAAGATTGCAAAAATACTGTTCCGATGCCTCGGTCAATAAAACCGGCAGCGTAACAGGAACTATGGGGACATATGACGCTGAAAAGAAAACAATATTACTTGAAGCTCATCTTGACCGCATAGGTCTTGTCGTGTCAGAGATACTTGAAGATGGATTTGTTAAGTTTAAACCTATGGGAGGAGTTGATGAAAGAACTCTTCCTGCATCCGAGGTATATATTATTGGCGGGGAACAAACCTATGGTGTAATCGGTGCACTTCCGCCTCATTTGATGAGCGGTAAGGATAAAAATGCGGAACTTAAAATCAGTGATATGCTTATAGATACCGGCTTGACTTTGGAGGAAGCAAAATCAAGATTCAGTGTAGGCGACCCGATAATCCTGAAGTCTGATTTCACACAGCTCGCAGGCAACCTTGTTTCATCAGCGGCACTGGATAACCGGGCGGGTATGACGGCGGTTTTTAATTGTCTTGATAAAATCTTGGGGAAAGAACTTCCTTATAATGTCAAGGTGGCATTTACCACCGGTGAGGAGTTGGGACTCCACGGTGCAAGAACGGTTCTTGCTGACGGAACTCCTGACCTTGCTGTGGTTGTTGATGTTACTCACGGCAGGACTCCCGATGCACTGGCTTTTGATACGTTTCCTTTGGGAAGCGGTGCGATTATATGCCGTGGACCAAATCTTGACTATGAGGCTACGCTCAAAACAATCGATACTGCAAAGAAAAAAAGTATTCCTTATGACATTGAGGTTGCGCCGGGCAATACAGGAACAAATGCGTGGATGCTCCAGGTTTCTGGGGGCGGTGTTCCCTGCGTGTTGATTTCAATTCCGCTCCGTTATATGCATACGGTGGTTGAGACGATTGACACAGAGGATATCGAATGTGTGGGCAAGCTGATGGCTGAAATGATTTGCGGGGGTGAGGTAATTGCTTAAGAAGTTGACGGATGCCTTTGGCGTTTCGGGCTATGAGGGGCCGGTTCGTGACATTATAATTGATGAAATAAAGAGTTACTGCACCGAAATGATGGTTGACAGTATGGGAAATTTAAAAGTATATAAAAGGGCAAAAAAACAACCTGCAAAAAAAATACTTCTCTCTGCACATATGGACGAGGTGGGGCTGATTGTAACCGACATAACGGATGACGGTTATCTCAAGTTTGCGGCGGTTGGAGGAATTGACCCACGAGTGTTGATTTCGCAACGGGTGACAGTCAATGGTCACAAGGGTATAATTTCACTTAAGGCGGTGCATTTGACAGATAAAGAGGAACGGCAAAAACCATTGTCCGAAAAAAATCTGTATATTGATTTGGGAACTAAAACAAGAAACGAAGCGGAGAAAATTGCACTGCGTGGTGATTATGTTGCTTTTGACAGCGAATATATCGAATTTGGTAATATGATAAAAGCAAAAGCTCTTGATGACAGAATAGGTTGCTGCGTTATGATAGATATTCTCAAACGGGATTGGGATGTGGATTTGTACTGTAATTTTACAGTTCAGGAGGAATGTGGTCTTCGTGGGGCGGCAGTTGCAACAAGAGGAATAAATCCGGATTTTGCTATAGTGATTGAAGGGACAACCTGCAATGATATGGCAGGTGTTCCCGAAAAGCTCCGAGTTACAAAATCAGGAGCAGGGGTTGCTGTTTCAATTCTTGACTCTGCAAGCAAAGCGGATTGTGATTTGGTTAATTTGCTTTTGAACGCTGCCGAAAAACATGGGGTTGCTTATCAGTTCAAGGCATCAACTGCAGGTGGCAATGATGCCGGCATAATTGCCACTACCGATGGCGGAATAAAAGTGGCATCAGTTTCTGTTCCGTGCCGGTATATTCATTCACCGGTAAGTGTTATGAATAAGAATGACTATGTTTCCTGCAAAGAGCTTGTACAGGCTTTTTTGAAAGAAGCGGAGAAAGGGTTTGGTGAATAATGCTGAAAGACTTATGTAAAGTATTTGCTCCGTCAGGTGACGAGCAGAAAATGCGTGAATATATAATTGAAAATGCAAAAAAGATATTTGATACGGTTGAAACGGATAATATAGGCAATCTTGTTTGTCGCAAAGCCGGAAGCGGTCGTAAGGTATGTATTGAATGTGGACTTGATAGTTGTGGTATAATGGTTATTTCCAAAGAATGTGACAGAGTGTTTTTTTCCGGGGTAGGAGGCGTAAGTGCTGCATACCTTGCAGGCAAAAAAGTGACATTCAAGAATGGCGAGGTCGGTGTTGTACGGTTCGACGGGAAAAATATTGATGATGCCAAGGTAACAGACCTTTATATCGAGATGGACACCCAGAATATCAGTATAGGTGATTTTGCTGTTATCACTGGTGATTACTTTGAAAATTCAACAAAGCTTTTCGCTAATGACCTTTCAACCAAAATTGCAATTGCTGCAGTGTTGCAGGCGGTTAGGGTAGCAGATACTAATAACGATCTTACTGTACTGTTCAGCGCACAACGAAGATTTGCTGCAAAGGGTATCAAAGCATTCTTTGGCTGCAATGATTTTGATGAGGTTGTTACGGTTGACGGTGTGATATGTGAAAATGGAATAAAGTCGGACAAGGGTTGTGCTGTTATAGCGGTTGACAGCCATGGTGTATCGGATAAAGGTTTACGGGACAGAATTGAAGCTGTTGCAAAAAAATCCAATGCAAAAATTCAGACTGCAGTTACAGGCGAGAATCTTTGTCTTGAGTCAATTACGACTTGGGGAAAAGGCGCGAATGCTGTTGGGATAGGTATTCCGGTTATGCATAAGGGTAAACCCTACGAATGTGTGATGAAGTCGGATTTAGACGAGACGATAAAGCTTTTGAAAGCTGCAGTTGAATAAGTCAGATTTAGAGGATACAAAAGAAAAGGAGCAGTATGATGTTTGTTAAGCAGGTTTCAGTATTTCTGGAAAATAAGGCGGGAAAACTGGGAAATATTACAGGAATTTTAAAGGATAATAATATTGATATAAGAGCGTTCAGTATAGCGGATACAACTGAGTTTGGTATTTTGCGGCTTATAGTCAAAGAACCCGAGCGTGCGGTTGAGGTGCTTAGATGCGCTGATATGACAGCCCAGCTCAACGAGGTTATTGTTGCGGTTATGCCTGATAAAATCGGTTCGTTCGATGAGGTGGTACACCCAATATGTGAGGCGGGAATTGATATTAAGTATCTGTATTCGTTCATAGGTGAAAAAGAGGCAACGGGCAGAATTGCAATCTGCGCTGATGATATGAAAAAGACCTACGAAATTCTTAAAGAACATGGTTGTGAGATTTCAACGCAGGAAGAAATTTAGGGGGTGTCGGCAATGAAAAAAGAGTGTGTATTATACGACCGTGAATGTATATGTTGCGGCGAATGTGATATCTGTGACCTTGACCCTAAAAAAAAGTGCGATAATTGCGGCAAATGCCTTGAAGCGGATGATGATTATAATACCGTGGATGTTGATTTGACCCTGGAAGAAAATGAAGACCCCGAGTTGTTAAGCTATGAAGAACTCTTTCCAGAAAAAGCTTTCATTGGCGAAAAGGCTTTTGATGACGATGATGATTTTGAAGATGAGGACTACGAGGAGTTCGATGATTTTAACGATTTTGATGACCGTGACAATTTTTATGAGGATGAAGATTTTGACACGGAAGAAGATGATGACTTAAGACAGGAATTTGGAGAATTTTTTTAGGAGGCATTATCATGAAAATAAGAAATATAGCAAAAATTACCGGTGGACAGGACGGAGCAATCTGGAATAAGCTTTTGTTTCGCTTTAACACAAAAGGACTGTGTAATGTGTTTGATATTAGTGATTTAAAAAGTGAAGACAAAATTGTTGAGCCGGCACCTATTGCGACATTTACATTGGATAGAGCTGATGAAATATGTCCGCACAGCAATGCGGTTATGTTTGGAAATGAGTATTATTATCCCGAAGATGAATTTCCGTTACTTTACAGCAATATATACAATAACTATGCAAAAGAGGAGGAACGGAGAGAAGGTGTATGCCTTGTTTACCGCCTGCAACGAACAGCTAATGGTTTTACGACAGAACTTGTTCAAATGTTGAAGATAGGTTTCACAGATAATAACGAGCATTGGATATCCTCAGGTACTGAAGATGTCAGACCATATGGCAATTTCACTATTGACCGTGAAAGAGGTATTCTTTATGCTTTTAATATGCGTGACGAAAGCCGTACCACAAGATACTTTGCGTTTGAATTGCCTAAAGTGGCGGATGGTATCATTGATGAAGAATACGGCGTAAAAATGGTTACATTAAATGTATGCAATATCCGTGATTACTTTGATTGCGAGTATCATCTTTTTGTTCAGGGGGCTTGTTGCCATAAAGGGAAGATTTATTCATCGGAGGGGTTT
Source organism: Monoglobaceae bacterium (assembly GCA_045120135.1). Taxonomy (GTDB): domain Bacteria; phylum Bacillota; class Clostridia; order Monoglobales; family Monoglobaceae; genus SIG440. Next base: position 24,483 of record JBGVEN010000019.1, read on the forward strand.
TCTACAACAATTGGCAAGCCGCCTGTACTAAGGGTTATTAATCCTCAAACAAAAAAACAAGAATATATGATTAATTTTGCTGAACATGGAATGGATACCGAGGCGGAGTTTATTGATTTTTGCGAGGACATTTGTTACTACAGTGATGCTCATGGGAATTTTTACATAATAGAGTTTTAACATTATATATTGAGAAAGGCTGATGCAATGCATCAGCCTTTCTAATCTAATTTGTGAAATTTTCGCTTCCAAGCGATACCTCGCCGGATTTTAATATAATTGTTTCTCCGTTTTGAAGTTTAACAACTAAATTTCCTTCTATATTAATATCTGTTGCCGTTCCTTTATAGCTTTTGCCATCTTTGGTAAAGCTCAGATCTTTATGTAGAACAAGTGAAAGGTTTTTGTATTCTTCAATCAGTTTACCTGCATCATCAGAATTGCACAAGTTTTCAAATTCGGCAAGCACCTTTGCAATTATCTCGTTCCGTGTAGCATTTTCCGGGAATACCGACCCTGCAATGTTGTTCAGATTGTCCGGAAAGTCCCGGACAGAAGTTGTAACGTTTATTCCGATTCCTACTATAATACTATTGATGCCTGTTGCACAGGAAAGACTCTCTGCAAGAATACCGCACACCTTTTTGTTGTTTATCAAGATATCATTAACCCATTTTATGAAAGGTGAGGTGTTGCAAACACTTTTAAGCGCACGGCAAACAGCAACACCCGCTGCTACGGTTAAAAGGTATGGGTCAAGTTTTATTTCTTCTGGATGGATAAGAATAGACATATATATCCCGGTATCAGCAGGTGAAAAGAATTCTCTGCCCAGTCGACCCCTGCCGCTTGTCTGCTTGTTTGCAATAATAACAGTTCCGTGCGGGAAATTGTTTTTTGCAAGCTCTTTGAGATATAGGTTAGTCGAATTTACAGTTTCAAGCACAGTTATATTGTATGAAGTATCGCAAATTAATGAATTAATTTTCTCTTTCAAAATTATATCAGACATTTTCATCACCCTTTAAAGTGTTAAAGACAGTATAACATAAGGCTTTTTGGCAGTCAATAAAAACAAATTTAAAAAAAGTTGAAAAAAATCAAAAAAAGTACTTGACAAGAAGAGGTAGATGTGTTAATATAAACGAGTTGCGCCGAGCGACGGGGTTGATTCGAAAAAGAATTAAAAAAATTCAAAAAAAGGGTTGACAAAAGTTGTCCGGTGTGATATATTAGATAGGCTCT
>JBGVEN010000020.1:0-134077 GCA_045120135.1 Monoglobaceae bacterium
GGCCACTTCTGTTCACTCTTGATATCTAACATCTTTTGGTTATCCTCTCTTTCTACGGTCTACCCTTTGCTTTAATCTTACAGCTTTTTAAAACCCATTCTTATTAACTATTTCTCTAACGAGAACAACTTTCGTTTAAGATGCAAGTCTTGCTGCAAAAGGTGAATTTTGTTTGCTTTTGAATGCTGGTTTTGATTTTGAATCCGGAAACTTTTTTCGATTTTTTCCTTTTTGTTCCTTATTCTATATCAAGCGTTTACGCCGCCGCGGTTCCTTTCTCTCGTCCGGATTGTTTAACCGCACCCTCATTTAAAAGCTTTAAGGACTTACTTTCTCATTGGAGTGTACCTTCCTTTCCTTGGTTTAAGTGTAGCATAAGTCAAGGTTGATTTCAATTGACAATTTATAAAAATCATAAAGCTGTTTTTTGTGTAAATAGCAGAAAATGGGAAAATAGATTAAATTTTTATTTACTTTCATAAGAGCGTATGATATACTAAAATAGTGGGCGTTTGAAGAATGTTTTCAAAAACGCCGTTTTTATATTAAAACAAAGGAGAATTTATATGTCAAAGGAAATTAAAATTTCAAACGGTTACATAGATGTTGTTATTTCAACCATGGGTGCTGAAATGAAGAGTATTACCAAAAACGGCAAGGAAATGCTGTGGTGCGGTGACCCTGCCGTTTGGCCGGCACAGACACCGTTGATGTTCCCTATCTGCGGAGGATTGAAAGACGACAAGTTTATTTATAACGATAAGGAATATAACCTTGAAAAGCACGGCTATGGCAGAAAGGTTGAGTTCGAGCTCGAAAAAGCGGATAATGAAAGTGCAACGTTCCTGCTCGTTTCAAACGAAGAAAGCCACAAGGTATACCCCTTTGACTATGAGCTGAGGGTGACTTATACCCTTGATAAGACAAAGGTGAATATTAAATATGATGTAAAGAACACAACCGATGGGGAAATGTACTTCTCAATCGGCGGTCACGAGGGTTATGCCTGCCCTGAGGGTATTGAGGAATACAGTGTAATTTTCCCTGAGACCGAGGATTTGGTGAGCAATATCTTAAACGGCAATCTGCTTGAGCATAACACACGCAATTTAGGAAACGGAACAAAAGAACTTCAACTAAAGTATGAGTATTTTGCAATTGATGCTCAGGTGTTCTTAAACCTTAAATCCAAAAAGGCTACTTTGAGACACAGAGCAACAGGTGAGGAACGTACCGTCTATTTTGATGGCTTTGATTTCTTCCTACTCTGGACAAAGCCGGGCGCAAAATATATTTGTATGGAGCCGTGGTGCGGCTGTCAGGACTTTATGGACAGCGACTATGACATAACAAAAAAACGGGGAATAATCAAGCTTGAAAAAGGCGAAACTTGTGTTAAAGTACACAGTATAGAAGTATAAAATGAAATCCGCACCGAGTAGATGCGGATTTTTTTATGCGTTAAATATTTCTGCTATTATACAAAGAGGATTTATTTTGCAAATACTTGAAAATATTAAACATATTTGATATAATACAAATAGATGGCATTTAAGGAGTAGTTTTGATGAAAGTAGTTATAGCGATAGATTCACTTAAGGGCAGTCTTACCTCAATTGAGGCAGGAAATGCGATAAGGTGCGGAATATATAGGGCGTTTCCAGAAGCAGAGGTTTTGGTAAGACCTCTTGCTGACGGAGGCGAAGGCACGGTTGAGGCACTTGCAGAGGGGCTTGGCGGAAGTCTCAAAACTGTTGAGGTAACGGGTCCTGCCGCAAAAAAAGTGCAGGCTGTTTACGGAATGGTTCAGGACCAAAAGCTTGCCATTATGGAAATGTCGCAGGCGGCAGGTATAACACAGGTTTCGGGCGATGAACGAAACCCCTTGCACACAACAACCTATGGCGTTGGTGAAATGATTGCCGATGCGATAAAAAACGGCTGCCGTAATTTTATAATCGGCATTGGCGGAAGTGCAACCAATGATGGTGGTATCGGTATGCTTCAGGCACTTGGCTTTGGTATGCTCGACGAATACGGCAAAAATGTTCCGTTTGGTGCAAAGGGAGCAGAGGCTCTTGCTAAAATAACCACAGATAATGCTTTAAAGGAGCTTTCAGAATGCACCTTTAATATTGCCTGCGATGTAACCAATCCTTTGTGCGGAACTTTGGGTTGCAGTGCGGTGTACGGACCTCAAAAGGGTGCAACGCCCAAAATGGTGAAAGATATGGATAAATGGCTTGCAAGCTATGCTGATATTACCAAAGAAAAATTCGGACTCGCAGACCCTGATACTGCCGGCGCGGGTGCAGCAGGCGGTCTTGGTTTTGCTTTCCTTGCATATCTAAACGGAAAACTCCAACCCGGTATTGAACTTATACTGGAAAAAACAGGCCTTGAAGATTATATAAAAACTGCAGATATTGTTGTTACCGGTGAGGGACGCCTTGATTTCCAGACAGCAATGGGCAAAGCGCCTATCGGTGTGGCAAAGCTTTCGAAAAAATATCAAAAACCTGTGCTTGCTTTTGCCGGCTCGGTCACAAAGGATGCGGATGAATGTAACAGACAAGGAATTGATGCATTCTTTCCTATTCTGCGCAGAATTTGCACACTTGACGAGGCAATGGAAAAGGAAAACGCAAAGCAGAATTTAGCAGATACAGCAGAACAGGCATTCAGAGCGTTGAAAATAAAAATTTAAGCGGAGATGTGCTATGGAATTTAAACTCAAAACCTTTGAAATACCGGTAGAGGTGTCCCGGATAGCTTATATTCATTATTTTGAATTTACAGGACAGTACCGTACGGTGGATGATTTCCACAACTTCTGCGAGCTTCTTTATGTGGATAACGGAGCAATTACTGTGCGCGCTTCAAAATACGCCGGAATTCTGGAAAGCGGACAGATGATAATTCACAGACCCAATGAAATACACTCTCTTGAATGTATAGACGGTGCTGCCCCCAATGTAATTATTATTGGCTTTGAATGTAATGCAGAAGAACTTGGACAATTTTCGCATAAGCCGTTTACACTTGGAGCGGAGCATAAACGAATGCTTGCTGATGTGATGAAGGAGGGAATGAATGTTTATTCTCCGCCTTTTGACTTACCAAATACAAGAGATATGAAAAAACGCACCGATTTTCAGTTCGGTGCTGATCAAATGCTTAAAATCAGGCTTGAGATGCTGTTGATTTCGATTGTTCGTGACGGAATTATTCAAAAGGCTATGTCTTTAGGTGAAGGAACGGCAGAGGGTAAAATGTCAGAAATACGGAATTATCTTGACGAGCACTACCGTGAAAAAATTCAGCTGGATAACCTTTGCTTTTTATTCGGTACAAATAAAACAACGCTATGCCAAAGCTTTAAACGAATGTATCAGACTACGGTGCTTGACTACATAAACGGACTCCGGATAAAGGAGGCAAAGCGGCTGCTTAGGGAACGGGAACTGTCGATAACGCAGATATCCGAGCGGCTGGGCTTTAGCTCAATCCACTATTTTTGCCGACTTTTCAAAAAAACAACAGGGCAGGCGCCGAAAGAATATACAAAAACAGTAAAAGCAAAATTAGAGTTATAAAAAATCACTTCGACATAAAGTCGAAGTGATTTTTTGTGGTTTAAATTTAAACAATTTTCTTTTCAAGATACTCAAGGGAAAGCCGAACCATTTCGTCGCCAAGTTCCTTGTTTGCATCTTTAGAGCTTTTGGTGAACCAATGCTCTATATCCGCTAGTCGTTCAAGCTTAACAGCCTCGGGATACAGCGACATCAGGATTGAACATTCGTATTTACCTGCGTGGTCGTAGCCGGTTGCGTTCTGAACCTCGGTACTCATTGTCGGGATAACCTTAATCCAACTGAACGGGTCATCGCCTCCACCCAGATTGTCATAGTAGGTGTTATAGCTTTCGCTGCCCCACCAGCCCTGTCCTTTTGTTTGTTCGAGATATGTCATGGTTGCCCGTTTTGCCGCTTTCATATACGAAAGTGTCATAGGCATCAGGGACTCCTGTTCAAATTGGTGATGTATAACAACATAAATATTGCGAAGACCTGATGAAAGCATACTCATAAAAACATAGTAGACATACTGCTCAAACGCGTTTTCCTCAACGTGAACAGTTCCGCTTGTTGCATCGCCTACCGCATAGCTTGATGGACTGTAGCTGATGCTTGGCGCAATAATGATGTCCTTGCGCTCGGCAAGCTTTTCAACAAGACCCCGGGCAACAAGCGTATCACAACCGTATGAGCATTGAGGACCGTGGTATTCAACCGTTCCGCCTACAATTACAACAGGGGTGTTGTTCTTTTTTGCGTTTTCAATTTCCCTTGGGAAACACATATCCAAATGCATTGACATTTGACGACACTTCCTTTATTCAGAATAAGCAATTTCGGTGTAGTAGGCAAGGTTTGTCTGACGGTTGTCAAGTCTGCCGTACTGCACAACGATATTGCAGTTTGACTCAAGCTTCATTGCGTATTGAGTTTCAAGCGGAACTTCAAAGCCACACATATCATCAAGGTTGTTCATCCGGAAGCAACGAACTCTGCCGGCTTTTACTTCCCAGACAATGTCCTTGTAGCTGTCCTTATCGGTGAAGAATACGGTAACCTTAATTGTGGCATCTGTATCGCTGTCATTTACAACAATAACAGATTCGTGACCCTTAAGCACGCCTTCGCCGGGAGGCGGAAGCTCGCAGTCGGGGATAATCCATGATTTTTTTCCTATACCTTTACACATCAAGCTCAATAATTCCCTTCTCAAGATAGTTTGTCATTGATTCGCAGCCGTCCTTTGTAACAGCAATACCCTTTTCCCATCTGCAACCGAAGGTAGGACCGGAAATAAATGTGTCAACCTGGAATGTCATATTCTCTTCCAGCTTATAGTTGCTATCTGTTTCCATCCAGGGTGCTTCAACCTCAATCATACCTGTTCCGTGGCAAGGACCATAAACGAAGTTGTCTTTCATTCCGTTTTCTTCGTACAGCTTGTAAAAGCCCTTTGCAATGTCAGATGCCAGAACGCCTGCCTTAATCTGTTCGGTTGTCCATTTATGAGCTTCCAGACAGAATTCAACAATTCTGCGACGTTCGCCTTCGAGCTTACCCATAACAACGGGGATACCTGTTGCAGGTGAATAACCGTCAATCTTTGCTGAAAGGTTAAGCTGAACAATATCACCCTTGCCAATCTTACGGTAGCTTGAACGGCTGATTGCGTGACGGGTAGAAGCCTCGCTGAATACATACATAGGGAGACCTTCATATTCTGCGCCGTTTTCATAGATAACTCTCTGTGCAACGCCAACCATTTCAAGCTCAGTTACGCCGGGCTTCAAATTCTTTATTACTTCATCTGTTGCAAGGTCGATTATGCGGAAGCCTTCACGAATGCAGGCAAGCTCGTTTGCACTCTTAATCTTTCTCAGTTCAACCATAATGTCGTTGCACTTTACGATTTCTGCTTCAGGGAAGCTCTCTTTAAGACCTTCGTAAATGGGGAGAGTACATTCAACGTAGCTGCCAAGACCAATTTTTATCTTTTTGCCTGTTACGCCGATTGCCTTAAATACATCCTCGAAGGTGTCAGCGTGAAGCTCGGGGTAAGAGGGGTCAGCAGATTCTCTGAATTCTTTAAGAACGAAAACCTTATCAATGTGGCTTCTGTCCTTTGAGAAGATTGCAGATTCAGGACCTGCGAGAAGTGCAGCATCGCCGTTTGCAGAAATTGCAACACCTGCACGTTCGAAGAGGGGCCAGAAACCGCTGAAGTATCTTGCATTGGCATAGTCTGATTCTGTGCTGACAACCAGCATAACATCAAGACCTCTTTCGCGCACAAGCTTAGATGCTTTCTCGATTCTTTCAAGATATTCGTTGTGGGGAATACAAATTTGACTCATAGTAAAAATCCTCCTTATATAGATGAAAAATTTTTATTCTTTGAAAAAAAGTATAACATCTAACCAACCTTTTGTCTTTATATAATATTTTGAAAGATTTGCACAATGTTAAATAAGTTTTATAAATAAAAAAGCCTCAAAGAGGCTTTTTGTTATTTTTGATATAATTTTTTGGTCTCAAACCGCGGCTCGTAGCTGACATTTATACCAAGACGTTTGAGGATTTTCTCATCCTCCTCGCTGAGTATTACCGAGAAGTGTGCATTGCTGCCGCGCAGGTGCTTCAGCTCTTCCTTTGCCTTTTTTGCAACCGAATCAGAGAGAGCGGAAATTGTCAATGCGAGCAAAACCTCGTCTGTATGCAGCCTAGGGTTTTTATGTTTGAGGTAGGTTGTTTTGAGATTGCAGATAGGTTCTAGGACTTCTGCTGCAATTAAATCAAGATTGTCGTCAATGTTGCCCAGTGATTTGAGTGCATTAAGAAGAAGTGCAGATGCTGCACCCAGTGTGGTGGAGGTTTTTCCGGTTACGATTTGTCCGTCGGGCAAAATCATTGCTCCTGCCGGAGCGCCGGTATCCTCGGCTTTTTTTAGTGCCGCAGGAACTGCCGGACAGTAGTCGGGAGTAATTCCAGCCTGATTCATAAGAAGCTCAATCTTGCGGACCTGAGCCTCGTCGCATCTGCCACGGAAAGCGTTTGTGCTTGTGGCATAGTAGCGGCGGATTATCTCGTACTTTGATGCCTCACAGCAGGCATCGTCATCAAAAATACAGTTACCTGCCATATTAACACCCATATCGGTGGGTGATTTGTAGGGCGAGCTGCCCTGAATTCTTTCAAAGATTGTATTAAGAACGGGGAAAATTTCCACATCTCTGTTGTAGTTTACAGCAGTTTTTCCGTAAGCCTCAAGATGGAACGGGTCAATCATATTCACATCGTCAAGGTCGGCAGTTGCTGCCTCGTAGGCAAGGTTTACGGGGTGCTTGAGCGGTAGATTCCATATGGGGAAGGTCTCAAACTTTGCATAGCCTGCCTTTATTCCGCGTTTGTGGTCGTGATAAAGCTGGCTCAGGCAGGTTGCCATTTTGCCGCTGCCCGGACCGGGAGCAGTTATAACGATAAGAGACCGCTGTGTTTCAATATAATCATTTTTGCCAAGTCCGTCTTCGCTGATTATGTGGGGAATATCCGATGGATACCCTGCAATGTTATAGTGGCGGTAGCACTTTATACCCATTGAGGTAAGATGCCTGAGAAATGCCGCGGTATTGGGCTGGTTGTTGTATCTTGTAAAGACAACACTACCTACATAAAGTCCAAGGTCACGGAAAGTATCGATAAGTCTTAAAACATCACTGTCGTAGGTGATGCCGATATCACTTCGGGTTTTGTTACTTTCAATATCCTCTGCGTTAATAGTAATTACGATTTCAACAACATCACGAAGTTGCAGAAGCATACGGATTTTACTGTCAGGCTCAAAACCGGGGAGCACACGGGAAGCGTGATAATCGTCAAAAAGCTTACCCCCGAATTCGAGGTAAAGCTTGCCGCCAAACTGCGCAATTCTGTTACGAATCTGCTCAGATTGCAGTAAAAGGTATTTTTGATTATCAAAGCCCTGTTTTCCCATAATAAAAGTACTCCTTTAAAAAACTCTAAAAAACAGTATACCACACTTTTTGACAATAATAAAGAGGAAATTGCAAATTTTTCAAAAAAACTTCCCACAGAATAGTATCTGCGGGAAACGGTGTGTTTATTCATCAATATTTTCAAATGCTCCGGTATAGAGCTTGTAATATGTGCCTTTTTCAGCGATAAGCTTGTCGTGGTCGCCACGTTCAATTATTCTGCCGTGGTCCATAACCATTATAACATCCGAGTTCTGAATGGTGGAAAGGCGGTGGGCAATAACAAAAACTGTTCTGCCCTGCATAAGCGAGTCCATACCCTTTTGAACAATCTGTTCAGTTCGGGTGTCGATGCTCGATGTTGCCTCGTCAAGTATCATAACCGGCGGGTCAGCAACTGCGGCACGAGCAATTGCAAGAAGCTGACGCTGACCTTGCGAAAGTCCCTCACCGCCGTTTTTAAGAACAGTGTTGTAGCCCTCGGGGAGAATTCTGATAAAGCTGTCCGCATTGGCAAGCTTTGCTGCAGCGTAAACCTCCTCGTCGGTGGCATCAAGCCTTCCGTAACGGATATTTTCTATAACAGTTCCGGTGAAAAGATGTGTATCCTGCAAAACCATACCAAGTGCACGTCGAAGCTCCGGCTTTTTTATCTTATTGATGTTTATTCCATCGTAGCGGATTTTGCCGTCTGCAATATCATAGAACCTATTTAAAAGATTTGTAATGGTGGTTTTTCCGGCACCGGTTGCACCCACAAATGCAATTTTCTGTCCCGGCTCGGCATAAATTGAAATATCGTGAAGAACAGTTTTTTCTTCGGTATAACCAAAATCCACTTCGGCAAGTCGTACATCTCCGGCAAGCCGTGTGTAGGTAACGGTTCCGTCCGAGTGCGGATGTTTCCACGCCCAGATTCCAGTACGTTTTTCGGTTTCACAAAGCTCGTTACCTTGATATTCTGCGTTTACAAGAGTTACATAGCCGTTATCCTCTTCAGACTCGGTGTCAATCAGCTCGAAAATTCTTTCAGCACCGGCAAGTGCCATAATGATTGAGTTGATTTGTTGGGACATCTGGTTTATCGGCATAGTAAAGCTTTTGCTAAGCTGCAGAAATGCGGCAATAACGCCGACGGTAACGCCCGGAACACCAATAATTGCAAGCGCTCCACCTGCCATTGCAAGCAGAACATATTGCATATGTCCCATATTACCCATAATGGGCATAAGTATGTTGGCATAGGTGTGTGCGGCGGTTGCATTATTGCAAAGTTCCTCGTTGATTTTATCAAATTCGTCCTTGACAGCACGCTCGTGACAAAAGACCTTAACAACCTTCTGACCGTTAATGTGTTCCTCTATAAATCCGTTCACCTCGCCCAAAGACTTTTGCTGTGCAAAGAAGAATTTTGAGCTTTTACCGGTGATATTACGGCTGACAAACAGCGCAAGTCCAACGAGGGCAAGCACAACAATGGTAAGCCATACGCTTGTTGTGAGCATTGCAACAAGGACGGAAACGATTGTTACGACCGATGAAAACATCTGGGGTATACTCATTGTAATCATCTGTCTGAGTGTGTCAGTATCGTTGGTGTAACGGCTCATTGTGTCGCCGTGAGAGTGTGTGTCAAAATATTTTATAGGTAGGGTCTGCATTTTGCTGAACATATTGTCGCGGATTTCCTTTAATACGCCCTGCCCTACAATAATCATTATTCGGTTTTGTAAGAATGCCGCAATTACACCAACGGCATAAATTCCTGCCATGGTGAAAAGTGCGAGGATAAGCGGTGAGAAATCCCGTGAGCCTGAGCGAAGCATAGGCTCAACATAATCGTCAATCAAAGTTTGTATAAAAAGCGAACCCCTTACGCCGGCAACGGAGTTTATTATGATAAACACCATAACCGCAAAAAAATGCAGCTTGTAATTTTTAAAGATACAGCCAAACAGGGCTTTGAGGGTCTTTTTTGTGTCCTTTGGCTTTCTGGTGGCGTGCATTGCACGGCCTCTGCCGCCCGGACCGGGTCCCATAGGTCTACTCATTTACACCCACCCCCTTTTGCTGTGACTCGTAAATTTCACGGTAAATATCGTTGCTTTCAAGTAGCTCCTGATGCGAGCCGATAGCATTAATCCTGCCGTTGTCAAGAACAATTATACGGTCTGCGTGCTCCACCGATGAGATACGCTGAGCAATCAGGAATTGCGTCGTTCCCGGTATTTCCTCGGCAAAAGCCGTACGGATAAGTCTGTCGGTTGCGGTGTCCACAGCACTTGTGGAATCGTCAAGAATGAGGATTTTAGGTGACTTAAGCAGCGCTCTTGCAATACAAAGTCGCTGTTTCTGACCGCCAGAAACATTCTTTCCGCCCTGCTCAATGTGAGTATCGTAGCCGTCGGGGAAGCCTTGTATAAATTCATCTGCCTGAGCAAGACGGCAAACCCGTATCAGCTCCTCGTCGGATGCATCGGGATTACCCCAACGCAAATTCTCCTTTATGGTTCCCGAGAACAGCTCATTTTTCTGCAGAACAACTGCAACATTGCTGCGAAGTGTCTCAAGATTGTATTCTTTGACATTTCTGCCACCTACAAAAACCTCGCCAATTGTTGCGTCATAAAGCCTTGGTATCAGCTGAACAAGTGAGGTCTTGCCGCTACCCGTTCCGCCAATAATACCTATCTTTTCACCGGACTCAACCTTAAAGCTTATGTTTTCGAGACAAAGCGAGTCGGGACTTTTATAGTAGCTGAATGAAACATCGTAAAATTCAACTGATCCATCGGGAATGTTGGTTATATTTTCCTTACCGTCCGAAAGGTCGCTTTCCTCGCTTAGAACCTCGGTGATACGCTCGGCTGATGCCTTTGAAATGATAATCATTACAAAAATCATTGAAAAGTTCATCAGGCTCATAAGTATCTGCATTGCATAGGTAATCATACTTATCAGCTCGCCCTGAGACATTTTTTGGGATAGTATCAGCTTTGAGCCGAACCACGAAATCAGTAGCATAACTATATACATCATACTCTGCATAAGCGGTGCGTTAAAGGAGAGAATTCTCTCAGCACGGCTGAACTGATCATAGATTTCCTTTGAAACGGAATTGAATTTTTGTTTTTCGTAATCCTCACGGACAAATGCCTTAACAACACGGATTCCACGCAGATTTTCCTGCACAACGCTGTTCAAACGGTCGTATGTGCGGAAAACCTTTTCAAATACGGGATGTGCTTTAGTTGCAATAAAGATAAGACCAAAGCCTAAGATAGGTGCAATAGCAAGAAAGATAAGTGCAATCCTCGGGTTTACAAAAAACGCCATTGCCATAGAGAATGTAAACATTGCAGGGCTTCGCACAGCTATACGCACAATCATCTGGTATGCATTCTGCAGATTGGTGACATCTGTTGTAAGCCTTGTTACAAGACCGGAAGTGGAGAATTTGTCGATATTGGTAAAAGAGAAGTCCTGAATGGAATGGAACATTTTCTTCCTCAGATTCTTTGCAAAGCCGGCAGAAGCACTTGCGGCATACTTGCCGGACATAGAGCCGCAGAACATAGAAAGACACACCAGAAGAACAAGGGCAATTCCGGTTGTGATAACAACTGACATATTGTGCATTTCAATTCCCTTGTCAATAATGCGTGCCATAAGTACGGGGATAATAACCTCCAATATAACCTCGCAGGTAACAAAAAGCGGGGCAAGAATGGAGTCGCGCTTGTATTCGCCGATGCAGCCGGCAAGTTTTTTAAGCATAAAATCAGTCCTTTAAAACAGTATAAAGTATATTATAGAAGTAGAAAAAATTTTTGTCAATGAAACAAAATAAAAAGATACAAATTGTTCACAATCTGTATCTTTCAGACTGTCGAAAAACTTGGTCTACCGCAAGCAAATTAAAATAAGATAAATGTAGGGTATGGCATTTATGACATACCGAAGCATATAAAACGGCACGGTTCTCATCGAGAAAACCGTGCCGTTGCTTGCTTTTCGCGAAATTGCTTTCTACCGTACACCAGTACGCCGACGAAAACAATTTCACAAAATATACCGGCGTTTTTCGCCGTCTGCCTCTGGTATCGATTTTGTCGATGCGCTGTCCTCTTTATTTTTCGCTGCAAACACCACTGTACGGGCAATATGCACACGGGTCAAAGCCTTTAATTGACGGCGGCTCAGCGTCAATGTTTCCGTCGAGTATGTTGTCTGCTGTCCGTGAAGCACATTCTTCAGCTGACCTCAGCTTTTTTTCCATATCACTTTGTACAAACAGAGACTTTTTGTCTAGGGTGACGTAGTGTTCAGTTTTTTTGTCGTCAGGGTTCTTGTCAAATGCAAGAATAACCTCCGGCTCGTCAAGGAAAATTCCGTGAATTTTAATCTGTGCACTCATCGAACTTTCCCACTCCTGCTCGCTGGGCACGGAGTCACATTGAATTATCGGGTCGGTCATTTGCATATACATCATTGCAGCCGCCTGAGCGTTCTTGCTGCGGGTTACAGCGTTGGCATAAATAAGGGGCTGAATGGTAATTCCGGCGTCAATTCTTTCCTCGTCAATCCCTTTTTCTGAGGACTTGTAGTCGGTTATACTAATATAATTTTTGCCGCCAAGTTCTGCACGGTCAACCCTGTCAATAAAGCCTTCAAGGTATGCTTCGCCATGGCTGGTCGAGATTTCATATGCGGGTAGCTGCCCACGTCTGCCAAAGCTGATTTCGAAGTCGGTTGGTCGGAACTCACTCTGGGAATAGAATTTAACAAGCTTCCACGCGGTTGAGGTGGCAATGTTTTTGAGGCGAAGCATCATATAACCGTAAAAGTTTGATGAGGCAAACATAGAATTACCGCTGTCTTTGGCGACCTTGTCGACCAATTCTGAAATGTCGGAGAAACAGTCACTACGGCTGATTTGGCTGAAGTCTGTGTCTTTGTTTGCCTTAAAGTAATCACAAAGAACGCTGTGAAGAATAGAACCCGTGTCAGTTTCCTTAAGACCGCCAAGGAGCCTTTCGTTAGCAAAAAGACCATACCGCATAAAGAACGAAAAAGCACACGAATTATACTTTTCCAGTTTGGAAACACTGAGTATAAGCGGCTTTCCGTAAAGCTGTTCGGCAGTTTTTGCGGAAAGCTTTGCAGGAAGTCCTCGCCTTGAATGCATATTGCGGAACTTTTCAAGACGGGGTCTGTATTCGGGACTATCAGCAAAAAAGGCATAAGCGTTTTTCCATATAGGTTTAAGCCGGTCAATCTCAAAATCCACCTCAAAAAGACGGGCGCTTAGTTCATAAAACGCATTTTCACGGCTTTCTATAAGGTTGTCTTCGTTTTTTGCGTTATCCGTTGTAATTTTGGGGAACAGAGCTTTAATCCGTTTGATTACAGAGGACGAGCCGAGACTGTTGCCCTCCTTGTCACTTGCAGGCGAAAACAGGTAAAGGTATTCGCGTGCAGTTGTCAGAACCGAGTACACAAGGAACTGCTCCTCTTTTTGACGGTTGTATGCATCAGGGGCAAGGACAAGTCCGTTATCTGCAAGCTTGTTTCGCTCTGCATCGGAAATAAGACCTTCGGCAGAATGACTTTTGGGGAATGATGAGTCGCAGACTCCAAGCACAATAACAACCTTTTCACCAGTGCTGCGGAAACGGGAAATTTCGCTTATCATAACTATGTCTTGTGTAGGAGGAACAATACCGATGGTAAGCTCTCCGCACGCTGCATTGAAAAGTGAGAGAAACTCTGTAAAGGTTGCATAGGTGTCGGTCATACATTCCGCAATCTGATTAATAACCGAAACAAAGCTGTTCCAGGTGCGGTACAGCTGCTCTGCGGCTTCAATTCTGTCGTTATTTATATATTGGTCAATAGTTGTGCTTACCCGTTGCTGCAGATTAAGAGTATTTAAAAATTCGCAAAGCTTACTGCATATTTCGGCAACGGTCTTTCTGCCGCTGAACATTTTGCAGAGTTCAATCAGTGGATTGATAACCTTTGCTTTTGCGGAATTTATTTGGTCCATATCAAATGCAGATTCTTTTGGGTTATACTGCCAAGGCTCAGTGTTGTTCCAATCCTTGTGGGTGATGTCTGCGGCAAGAATATAATTTTCAAAAATATCCGCTTCCGCTTTTGAAATATCCCAGTATCCTGACCGGATAATAGTCATAACCCTTTCGTATGAAAATCCGTAAGCTAAGATTTCAAGAATTGCAGTTATCATTCGCATAAGTGGACTGTCAGTAAGTTTTATTTTGCGGTCAAGAAAATGGTTTATTTCAAATTCTTCAAATATAGAGGGAATAAGTAAATCATAGTTCTCCATACTGCCGGTCAGGACTAAAAAATCGTTAAAGGAGTAGCCTTTTGTCCTGCATAAATGCCGTATCAGCCGTGCGCACTCTGTAACCTCGGCATAGCGGTTTTCAGGAGTATATATGTGTATTGAGTCCGGGTTTCCACCAAAACGTGGAGTTCTGAATGAGAAAAAGTTGTCACGCAAATGTCTGAATTCAGCGTTTTTTGTAAATCTGAATTCTCCTTTTAAAAATTCGGGAGCAGATATGGGAATGTTCAAGTTCTTTGCAATTTCACAAAGCTTGGCATAGGTGTGTGCCTGTGACGAGAATACGGCAGAGTCGAGAGAAAGACAATCGCAGCAAAGCGCAACGCACAGGTCAGCTTTTTTCATTATTTCGCTCAAAGCAGCGTATTCAACAGGGGTAAAGCTTTTGAAAAAGTTAACATATACCGTACCACAGATAAAATCGCATTGAGGAATCTTTTCCATTGAAATTGCGAGACTGTCCTCGGCGTTTGAATATTCCTCCTCAATAAGCTCGTTGAATTTGCGGTAAAGCACCGCCAGGTCGGAAAGCTTCATTTCAAGCGTTGTATCGTCGGTTAATTTTGCATTTTCTTCAAGAGCCTCGGGGGTTACACCATAGCGTTTGAATTCCGAAATAAGTGATACAACCAATCCGGCAAATCCCGGTTGATTAATGTTTCGTGCAAAAAATTTAAGCTCTTTTTCCGAAAGCTGCATTGCACGGCACGCCATAAGGTATTTGCCTGCCTTGTCGATGTATTTTGTACGCAAAGGACCGAGCTTTGAAAAAATTATATTTGAAAGCCGAGCAAAGGTCAGAATCTGAATTTTGTTCTGGGCAGAAAGTCCAAGCCGAGATATAAGCTCTTGCTCGGCAAACATAGAATACTGGTCGGGCACAAGCAAAAATACCGACTTACCTGCCGCCGCATCCTGCTGTGCACGGCGGTATATTTCCTCGGTCTTGCCCGAGCCTGCAGCACCGCACAAAAATTTAAGCATATTCTAACCTCGCTTCCGTTGTAAATTTCAGCATCTAAAATTATCCATTTACGGACTGTTATTTTTGTGATATAATATACATAAATAAGTATAACACGATGCGTCTCGCAATGCAATAATAAAAATACAGGATTTGAAAAGAGGAATAACGTGAAAGTTCCTTTCTCGTTAAGCCTCCGGCGGATTTTGTTGTCCGTGCAAAATTTTCCTCGCATAAATGCTCGGAAATGCACATGGACGTAATAATCTCTTATCGTTCCTTGCTCTGCGAATAAGAGAAATTTTATAACTATTTGTGCCGATGCAGAGCGGCGGAATGGAGATTATTATGCAGGTTTTTCATAATTCACGGGATATAAAATACAGATGCCCCAAAGGTGCTGTGCCTTGCGGTGAAAAGGTAAGCCTTTCGCTGGAGGTCAGAGCGGAATGTATACCCGATAGCGTAAGACTTCGGCTTTGGGACGGAGCGGAGCATTTTGTTGAAATGGAAAATAAAAATTCAGCAGAAAATGTTTATTTGTATACTGCTGATATAACTATGCCCGAAAAGAGCGGACTTTTATGGTATTACTTCGAGGTTAAGGCGAATGGCGAGACGGTATATTATTCCAATAACGATAAAATGACGGGCGGTTTAGGTGTGCAGAACACATATCCAACGGGTAATTCGTATCAGATTACAGTGTATGACAAAAATTTTAAAACTCCCGACTGGTTCAAAAAAACAATTATGTACCAGATTTTTCCCGACAGATTCTTCAGAGCAGACAGCAAAATTGAGGGCAAAAAGACAAGCTATCGTATGCACAGCGACTGGTATGAGCCGATTTTCTTTGACCGCCACCCCTTTGAGGACGGACCTGCCTGTAACGATTTTTACGGAGGTAATCTTAAAGGCATTATCCGAAAGCTTGACTATTTAAAGGATTTGGGAATAAGCGTAATTTATCTCAATCCCATTTTTGAAGCGTTTTCAAATCATCGTTACGATACAGGTGATTACAGTAAAATTGACCCTGTGCTTGGAAACGAAGAAGATTTTAAGGAGCTTTGTGAGAAGGCAGATGAAAAGGGAATAAGGATTATATTGGACGGAGTTTTCAGCCATACAGGCAGTGATAGTATTTATTTTAATAAATATAAAACCTACGGCGAGGGCGTGGGTGCCTGTCAAAGCTATGATTCACCTTATGGGAGCTGGTACGAGTGGACCGGTGACGGCAGCTATAACAGCTGGTGGGGCTGTTCAAATCTCCCCGATGTTCGTGAACTGGACCTGACATATATCGACTACATTCTGACGGGTAATGATGCTATAATTAAAAAGTGGCTTAAGCTTGGTGCAAGCGGTTGGCGACTTGATGTTGCAGACGAGCTTCCTGATGAGTTTATAAAAATTCTCCGGCGTGAGGCAAAGTCTGCAAAGAGTGATGCTGTTATTATTGGCGAAGTGTGGGAGGATGCCTCGAACAAAGTGAGCTATGGCGAGCAGCGTGAATATTTGCTCGGCAACGAGCTCGACAGCGTTATGAACTATCCGTTTAAGGATGGAACAATCGGTTTTCTGACCGGCGGTATCAGTACTGAGGACTTTGCGGACAAAATGCTCAGCATAATGGAAAACTACCCCAAAGATGTTCTGTATTCAAATATGAATCTTTTGGGAACTCACGACACATGGCGTGTAAAAACAGTGCTTGGCGGACAGTATATAAGTGACGGAATGTCAAACGAGCAAAAGCAAAACTTCCGCCTCAATGCGGCAAACGAAACGCTTGCCATAAAACGACTCCGCCTTGCTGCATTTATGCAGATGACTTTTGTGGGCGTGCCGTGCATATACTATGGTGATGAGGTTGGTATGCAGGGTCTTGGTGACCCGTTTAATCGTATGCCGTACACCTGGCGGTGTGTGGATAATGAGCTTTTGGACTATTATAAAAAGGCAGCAATGCTCCGGAATAATAATGATTGCCTTAAAACGGGCGATTTTGAAATTGTTTACGCAACTGACGGGGTTTTGATATATCTTCGTCAAATTGTATCCAAAACAGATGTTTTTGGTGAACCGGGCGAAAATGGCACGACTCTTTGCGTTGTGAACCGGAATGAAGAAAGCCGTTCAATAAAATTGGATAATGTAAAGCTCAAGAACCTTAAAGGATATTTTAGCGGTGAAGTAATTGGTGACGGGGATGCTGTAGAATTCACAATAAAAGGTCTCAGTGCGGAGGCGTATATAAAATAATTGCCTCTAAAACCCCTGAAATAGCCATTTAGGCGAGAAATTGGAAAAAAGTTTATGCAATATATACATAGACAAAAGTGCTTTATTGTGCTAAAATGTAATTGTTGATATTATACGGAAAATAAGTGGTTTTTGTAGGAATTTTTGAAAGTTTTTTACAAAAATTTTGGAAAGGAAAGGGAAAATGGGAAAAATCAGCATCAACAAATATAAAAATGCAGTGATCTCAAAAGAGCTGATGTTTCTCTTTAATGAGGGAAAGAATTTTCAGTGTTATAATATATTAGGTGCACATTCGGAAGAAAATGGGTATGTCTTTGCTGTATGGGCGCCAAATGCTGTGTCTGTTTCGGTTGTGTGCGACAAAAACGATTGGAACAGGGATGCAAATCCTATGGATTTTTACCCTGAAACAGGTATTTGGACAGTGTTTGTTGAGGGCATCGGTCCTGGCGAAAAGTATAAATACAGCATTGAAACCGACCGTGGCGAAATTGTTTTTAAATCCGATCCATTTGCATTTGAAAGCGAGGTAAGACCTGCTACTGCATCTGTTACAGCAGATATGAGCTATGACTGGAAAGATTCAAAATGGCTAAAAAAACAGGCGAAAACTTCTCCCTACGATAAGCCTATAAACATTTACGAGTTACACTTTGGTTCGTGGAAGCAACATTCGGACGGTAGCTTTTACACATATTCCCAAATGGCGGAAAGCCTTATTCCGTATGTAAAGGATATGGGATATACTCATATCGAGCTTATGCCTATATGCGAATACCCCTTTGATGGTTCATGGGGATATCAGGTGGGCGGATACTTTTCGGCAAACAGCCGATATGGTAAGCCGGCAGAGCTTAAAGAGTTTATCGATAAGTGTCACAACGCGGGAATTGGTGTGATAATGGACTGGGTTCCGGCACACTTCCCCAAGGACGCTCACGGTCTTGCAAGGTTTGACGGCTCCTGTCTTTATGAGCATCCCGATACAAGGCTTGGCGAACATAAGGAATGGGGGACTTTGGTGTTTAATTGGGAGAAGTTTGAGATACATTCCTTTCTTATTTCCAATGCACTGTTTTGGCTCAGCGAGTATCATATTGACGGACTTCGTGTGGATGCAGTTTCAAGTATGCTATACCTTGACTACAACCGCCGTGACGGGGAATGGATTCCCAACAAGTATGGCGGCAAGGAGAATATTGCGGCAATAGAATTTCTGCAAAAGCTTAATACCGAAATTTTTAAGCGGTACCCGAATGTTTTGATGATAGCAGAGGAATCAACGGCCTGGGGCGGTGTTACAATGCCAGTACACGAGGGTGGGCTTGGCTTTAACTTCAAGTGGAATATGGGTTGGATGAATGATGTTTTAAGATATATGTCTATGGACCCGTATTTCCGTGGCTCCAATCACAATATGCTTACATTTTCAATGATGTATGCCTTTTCCGAGAATTATATCCTGCCGCTTTCTCACGACGAGGTGGTTCACGGTAAAGGCTCACTGATAAACAAAATGTACGGAAGCTATGAGCAGAAGTTCAAAAGCCTTAAGCTTTTATATGCGTATATGTACGCTCATCCGGGCAAAAAACTGTTATTTATGGGCGGTGAGATTGCCCAGTTTATTGAATGGAGGTTTTCCGAGGAACTGGAGTGGAAGCTTCTTGGTTATGAAACCCACAGAGGTGTGCAAAACTTTGTTAAGGCGCTGAACGGGTATTACGGCAAAAATAAGTCTATGCACGAAAACGATACCGACTGGAGCGGTTTTGAGTGGATAAATGCCGAGGATGGTGAGCATAGCGTTGTTTCGTTTATACGTCAGAGTAAAAGTAGGCGTGACAAAACTATTGTAGTTGCGAACTTTGCGGCGCAGGCACATAAGAACTACAAGGTAGAAGTTCCGTCAAGCGGTAACTATGAGGTTGTGTTATGTACGGAAGATAAAGAGTACGGCGGCGAAGGTGTCGAAAAAATCGTATTTCGTGCAAAGAAAAATAAGAATGGAAGGCTGGGCTTCAGTATTAAACTTGACCTGCCCGAGCTTTCAGCGATGTATATAAAAAAGATGCCTAAAACAAGGGCTGAAAAGGCGTAAAATTCAGCTTTTGATATATGAACGGAGGTTTTAAGGTATGAAATCAAAAGAATGTGTTGCAATGATACTTGCAGGAGGACAGGGAAGCCGTCTTGGTATCCTCACAAAGGATGTTGCAAAACCTGCAGTGCCCTTTGGTGGTAAATACCGCATAATCGACTTTCCTCTAAGCAACTGTACGCATTCGGGTATTACCACGGTGGGGGTTCTTACGCAGTACCAACCCCTGGAGTTAAACACATATATAGGTAACGGTCAGCCGTGGGATCTTGACCGAAACGACGGCGGCGTTTATGTTCTGCCACCCTATGTTTCGGCTGAAAAGGGCGAATGGTATAAGGGTACGGCTAACGCAATTTATCAGAATATCGGTTTCATCAGCCGGTTCGATCCCGAGTATGTGGTTATTCTCTCCGGTGACCATATCTACAAAATGGACTATTCCAAAATGATTAAGGCTCATAAATCGGCAAACGCAGCAGCAACCATTGCGGTAATTGAAGTTCCGTGGGACGAGGCCTCAAGGTTTGGCATTATGAATACCGATGCGGATATGAATATTGTAGAGTTCGAGGAAAAACCGGCGAATCCCAAGAGCAATCTTGCATCAATGGGTGTATATGTGTTTAACTGGAAGGAATTAAGACAGTATTTGATAGACGACGAGAATGATGAAAATTCCGACAACGATTTCGGTAAAAATATAATTCCCAAAATGCTTGCAGACGGAAATAGGATGCTTGCATACAGATTTGACGGTTATTGGAAGGATGTGGGTACAATTCAGAGCCTTTGGGAGGCGAATATGAACCTGCTTTCCGATAACCCCGGATATCTCCTTGATGATGAAAACTGGCGAATTTTCAGCCGTAACCCTGCAATGCCTCCGCATTATATTTCACCCAAATCAAGGGTTAAAAACTGTTATATTACCGAGGGTTGTGAGATTATGGGAGATGTTGAGAACTCGGTTATATTCGAGGGTGTAACGATTGAGGAAGGCGCAGTTGTGAGGGATTCGGTAATCTTCCCCTGTGCACACATAAAAAAGGGTGCAATTGTGACAAAAGCAATGATTGGAAGCAATGCACAAATTGGTGAGAACGCAGAAATTGGCGCAAACGGCGAAAATGCGATGAATGACTTCCTGAACACAAAAATTTGTTCGGACGGCATAAGTCTTATCGCCCCTGATATTTCGATTGCAGACGGCGTAAAAATCGGCGTGTGTTCAATGGTTACAGAAACGATAAATGCCTAAAGTACGGGGAATGGAGGAGTAAGTTATGGAAAACAACAATACAATGGGTTTGATTTTTTCGGGTAATCCCGAGGTTAACTTAGGCGAGCTGATGAAGGTTCGTTCCCTTGCGGCAGTTCCCGTAGGCGGCAGATATCGCATTATAGACTTTATGCTTTCAAATATGGTCAATTCCGGAATAGTTAATGTGGGTATTACCACAGGCTACAAGCACCGTTCACTCAGTGACCATTTGGGTAGCGGCAAGGCTTGGGATATGGCGAGAAAGCAAAATGGTCTGTTCATTCTCTCACCGCTGGAGGGCCTTGAAATTGCCAACAGACCGGCAGAGGGGATTGATTTTATTGACTCTGCAATGAGTTATCTGCATAGAAGCCGTCAGGAATATGTAATGCTCAGCGACTGTAATACAATATGTAACATAGATTTTGATGAAGTAACAAAGTTCCACTTTGAAAAGGATGCCGACATAACTGTTGTATGTACCGAGGTAGGTGAGCTGACTCCCAAGGAACTCGGCAAACACATAATGCTCGAATGTGAGGAGGATGGCAGAGTAACCGATATTCAGGTTTATCCGAGAAAGCAGAATTCAAAACTCTCGTACATGCATATGTTCTTTATCAAAAAGGATTTTCTTATTGATTTGGTGGGAGATTGCCTGTCACACGACAAGCACTCAATTTCAAGGGATATACTGCTTGCGAATGTGGATAAGCGTAGAATTTACGGTTATAAATTTGACGGCTACCGTAAAAAAATCGACAGTATAAAATCCTTCTACCAGTTTAATCTGGAACTTCTGGACAGCGAAGTTCGCCGCGAGGTGTTTGGTGTTGACGATACCAGAAGTATTCACACCAAGGTTAAGGACAGCGTTCCCACAAAATACGGACGTGATGCCGATGTGAAGAATTCGTTTATCGCAGACGGCTGCTGCATTGAGGGCACGGTGGAAAACAGTATTATCTTCCGTGGTGTTAAAATTGGCAAGAATTCTGTTGTTAAAAATTCAATTGTGATGCAGAATTCACGGATAATGGACGATTGCTGGGTAGAAAATGCAATCTTTGACAAAGAGGTTATCCTCTGCAACGGCAAAAAACTTGTGGGTCAGATCACATATCCGCTTTGCATAGGCAAGCGAACAATAGTATAAAATCTTACAAGCAAATCGGGCATTGCTTTATGCCCGGTTTGCCTTTAAAAATGAAAGGAAGTGCAGACAAAATGAGTAATATTTTGATGCTGACCTCAGAAGCCGCACCGTATGCCAAAACAGGCGGACTCGGTGATGTTTTGGGTGCACTGCCTCAGGCTTTGGCAAGCTTAGGACATACTGTATCGGTGGTTATTCCCAAATACGGGGCAATCCCCCAAGGTTTCGTTTCTGAAATGAAGTTTGAGTTCTATATGTATGTACCTTTAGGTTGGCGCAATAAGTATTGCGGCGTATTTTCGCTTGAGAAAAAGGGCGTAACATACTATTTTATAGATAATGAGTATTATTTTGGTGATAAGGCCCTTTATCGCTGGGACGACTTGGAACGCTTTGCATTCTTCGACAAGGCGGCACTTGAAATTCTCACAAGAATAGATTTCCGTCCCGATGTAATACATTGCCACGACTGGCAGACGGGTATGGTTCCGGTTATTCTCAAAGCTTATTATCAGCAAAACGAGTTCTACCAGGGAATTAAAACTGTATTTACCATTCACAATCTCAAGTATCAGGGAATATACTCTGTTGATGCAGTAAAAGACTTCTTCTCTCTGGATGATTCGTACTTCACCGATGACAAGCTGGAATTCCACGGCTGTGCTAATTTGCTTAAAGCAGGAATTGTATATTCCGACACGGTAACAACTGTCAGCCCCACCTATGCCGGCGAGATAAAAACACCTCTTGGTGGTGAGGGCCTTGACGGACTGCTCAGCGCCCGTGATAATTCACTTTTTGGTATTCTGAATGGTATTGATTATGATGAATATAATCCCAAAACCGACCCGTATATTGCGTGTACCTATGGTCTCCGTGATTGCATAGAGGGTAAACGCAAAAACAAAATTGCTCTGCAGACCGAACTTGGACTCCCTGTAGATGGCGAAAAGGCAATGATAGGTCTTGTTTCAAGACTGGTTGACCAAAAAGGACTTGACATCATTGCAGATGCAATGGGATCACTTATGGAAATGGATATTCAGTTTGTGATTTTGGGTACAGGCGACGAAAAATATGAGAATATGTTCCGTCACAATGCCTGGTGCAATAGCGGTAAGGTCTCAGCAAACATCACATTTAGCAACGAGATGGCTCATAAAATTTACGCCGCTTGTGATATGTTTTTGATGCCGTCACTTTTTGAGCCGTGCGGCTTGGGCCAGATTATAGCAATGGCTTACGGAACTATTCCTATTGTCCGTGAAACAGGCGGACTTAAAGACACGGTAACACCGTACAATGAATTCACAGGTGAGGGTAACGGTTTCAGCTTTTATCCGGCAGAGGCTCATGATATGATATACACAATCAGACGTGCACTAGGATTTTTTGCAGATAAGCCAGTGTGGAAAAAATTGGTGAAAAATGCAATGGAAGAGGACTTCTCGTGGACAGAATCTGCGAAGGAGTATGAAAAATTATATAATTAAAGAAAGGATTTTTTTGGAGGAAAAATGGCATTAAGTAAAAAGCAAATTGAGTTTAACACAAAAAAAGAACAAATCAAAAGCAATATTACGGGCAAGCTTCGCCGGTACTATGCAAAAACGGTTGAAAAGGCAACGCCCGAACAGATATATAAGGCTTGCGCTTTAACAGTTCGTGATGAACTGATGGAAGAATGGGCAAAGTCAAGAGAACTTCTGGAAAATGGTAATAAAAAGGAGCTTTACTATCTTTCGTTTGAGTTTCTGATGGGCAGGGCACTCGGCAATAACATAATGAACATAATGAAAACCAAGCTGTATACCGAAGCACTTTCGGATTTGGGTCTTGACCTCTCAAAGGTTGAAGAGGTGGAGAACGATGCGGGTCTTGGTAATGGTGGTCTTGGCAGACTTGCGGCGTGTTTTTTGGACTCGCTTTCTACATTGGAACTTCCGGCGTTCGGTTGCGGTATTAGATATGAGTATGGTCTGTTCAGGCAGAAAATAGTTGACGGCTACCAGATTGAAATGCCCGACCCGTGGCTGGAAGACGGAAATGCGTGGGAGATTGAACGCCCTGAGGACAGCGTGGAAATCCACTATAACGGACGTGTTGAGGAATATTTCGAGGATGGCAGAATGAAGTTCCGCCATGTTGATTATAACACCGTTATCGGTGAACCCTATGATATGCCGATTTCCGGTTATGCTTCAAAATTGGTAAATACACTTAGGTTATGGCGTGCAAGGTCACCTCAGGTTATTAATATGGCAGAATTCAACCGTGGCGACTATGCCATGGCGGTTAAGGATAAGGAGCTTGCAGAGGTAGTGTCGCAGATACTCTACCCCGAAGACAATCATTACGAGGGTAAGCTTTTAAGACTCAAGCAACAGTACTTTTTTGTTTCGGCTACAATCCAATGGATTATTGCAAAGCAGAAGCGTCGCGGTCACGGTCTGCACGAACTGCCTAAGTATGTTCAGATTCATATTAACGACACTCACCCCACAATTGCAATCCCCGAATTTATGCGTATAATGGTTGACGAGGAGGGCTTCGGTTGGGATGAGGCGTGGTCAATTGCACAGCAGATTTTTGCATATACAAACCACACAATTATGTGCGAGGCTCTTGAAAAATGGCCTGTTTCAATGGTGGAATCTTTGCTCCCGAGAGTTGCGATGATTATTAAGGAAATTGACCGCAGACAGAGAGAATTTCTTGTTTCAAAATTTGGCGATGATTTTGGCAAGATAAACTATATGTCGGTAATTTCAAACGGAAATGTCAATATGGCAAATCTCTGCCTGACAGCCTGCCACAGCATCAATGGTGTTGCAGCACTTCATACCGAGATTTTAAAGCACGAAACATTCCATGATTATTACAGTGTATATCCCGAAAAATTCAAGAATGTAACAAACGGTGTAACGCCCAGAAGATGGCTGCTTAAAGCTAATCCGGCACTTGCTGATCTGATTACAGGTGCAATAGGAGATGGATGGATAAAGAATACTGCAGAGCTTGATAATTTGGGTAAATTTGCAGACGATGCGGCGTTCCGTGAAAGTTTTGCCAAAATAAAACATAACAACAAGATTGCATTGGCGAATTACATTGCAGAGCACAACGGCATCACCGTTGACCCCAATTCTTTGTTTGATGTTCAAATAAAAAGGCTTCACGAATATAAGCGTCAGCTGATGAAGGCGATGCACATAGTTTATCGCTATAAGATGATAACCGAAAATCCAAGTCAGGCAAGTATGCTGCCTGAAACGTTTATTTTCGGTGCTAAGGCGGCACCCGGCTACCATACCGCAAAATTGATTATCAAGCTGATAAACAACATAGCAGATGTGGTTAATAACGACCCCAGAACCAAGGATATCTTAAAGGTAGTATTCATTGAAAACTACAGTGTTTCAATTGCCGAAAAGATAGTTGCCGCAGCTAATTTGAGCGAGCAGATTTCAACTGCTAGCAAGGAGGCATCAGGCACAGGTAATATGAAGCTGATGCTCAACGGTGCACTTACCATTGGTACAATGGACGGTGCGAATGTCGAGATTGCCGAGCGTGTGGGCGAGGATAATATTTACATCTTTGGACTCTCATCTCAGGAAGTGCTGAATATTTACGCATCAGGACATTCCGGCAGCTCCGAGGTTTATTCGCAGAATATGGTAATAAAGGCCATTGTGGATAGTTTTATTGACGGAACATTCACTAAGGAAAATCAGAATCTCTTTCAGGAAATTTATCACGAGCTGGTGTTTGGCAGAAACGGCTTTGCCGACCAGTATTTGCTTCTCCGTGACTTTGAATCATATCTGGATGCAGGTCACAGAATGGCAAAGGACTTTGTTCAGCCGGATATCTGGAACAAAAAGGCTATTATCAATGTTTCAAAGGCTGGATTCTTCTCAAGCGATCGTTCGATTATGGACTATAATCAGAGAATCTGGGGCCTTGAAAAAATATAGGGCATTGATAAAATGCACATAACGAACAAGCTACACCACTCGGCGTACACCAAAGTACGCCGTCGGGTTAGGCTTGTCCTTTCTGCGCTATTTTATCTTCGCCCTAAGGTTGTGTGTTGATAAAATGAACACAATATCCGATGCGTTTTTGTTTGCCTTTTATATTTAGTGTAGAAATCAAAGAAAAATAAATAAAAAAACGACTTGCGTATGCAAGTCGTTTTTTTGGCTGCCGGACTAGGATTCGAACCCAGACAAACAGAGTCAGAGTCTGCTGTGCTACCTTTACACAATCCGGCAATATTAAATTGTTTTATAAATAAAAAAGTATTTGGTGCGAGCAGTGGGACTTGAACCCACACGTCGGTTGACACACGCCCCTCAAACGTGCCTGTCTGCCTATTCCAGCATGCTCGCATTTCCAAACAGCTTTTATAGTATAATACTTTTTGTTGGGTTTGTCAATAGTTTTTTTGAAAAAAGTACAATTTTTTTTCGAATATAAAAAAGTATGTATGAAGCGGCATAAAAACCGCTTCAAAAAGTTATGAAATGGACTCTATATAATCCTCGAGATTACTTTTGATTACGGTAACACGAGGTCCGTAAATTACCTGAACACCAGAGCCGCTTTTGATTATGCCTGACGCTCCACTCTCTTTCAAAACAGCGTCATTTACAAGTGAGCTGTCTTTTACGGTTACACGCAGTCTTGTGGCGCAGCAGTCAACATTTACGAGGTTATCCTTGCCGCCAAGACCCTCTAAAATAAGTGCTGATTTATCTTCCTTTGAAGCGTTGAGGTCCTTTCTGGTATAAAGCTTGGTGTCTGCCTCGTCATCCTCACGACCGGGTGTAACGAAATTGAATCTTCTAATAAGTGTGCGGAAAAGGAAGTAGTACACTGCAAAATAAATTGCACCTACCCAGATAATGTTTATCCAGTTTGTCTTATCGTTGCCCTGAAGAATACCAAACAAAAAGAGGTCAATAACACCGCCCGAGAAGGTCATACCAACGCCGACATTTAAAATATGCATCAGCATAAACGATATGCCGGCAAGCACGCTGTGGATTGCATAAAGAATAGGTGCAACAAACAGAAAGGTAAACTCCAAAGGTTCGGTTATACCGGTGAGGATTGATGTGAGTGCCGCTGAAAGCAAAAGACCTCCGGCGACCTTCTTTTTGGTGGGCTTTGCAACGCTGTACATAGCAAGTGCCGCACCGGGCAGACCGAATATCATAAACGGGAATTTACCGCTCATAAAGCGTGTTGCCTCAACCGAGAATTGAGTGGTATTTGGTGATGCCAATTGTGCAAAAAAGATGTTCTGTGCACCCTGAACAGTTGTGCCGTCAATTACCATACTGCCGCCAAGACCTGTCTGCCAGAACGGAATATAAAAAACGTGATGCAAGCCAAAGGGGATAAGTCCACGCTCGATAGTTCCGTAAATAAGAGTGCCGAAATATCCCGAGTTCAGAACCAAGCCCCCCAAAGAGTATATTGCTCTTTGAATATAGGGCCAGATAAAGTACATTGCAATACCTACAAGTATATAAACAAAGGTTGATATAATGGGGATAAATCTTACACCGCCAAAGAATGATATAACGGTTGGCAACTGAATTTTGTAAAAACGGTTGTGGAGTGCAGCTACACCAAGACCTACAATTATACCGCCAAACACACCCATCTGAAGCGATTGGATACCTACAACATTGGCAACCGTACCTTCGAGCATTGCACCTGCAGCAAGCTGACCGTTGATTTTGAGTAGAGTGGATATGGTCTGATGCATAACAAAAAATGCAATTGCGGCGGAAAGAACCGCAGTGCCGTGTTCCTTTTCTGCCATACCCAGTGCAACACCCAAAGCGAATATAAGTGGCAAGTTACCAAAGATAATGTCACCGGTCTGGGCAAGAATTTGCATAACGGAATTGAGAAAAGTTCCGGGGCCAAGTATTGCACCAAGGTTGTATGCTTCAATGGTGGTTGTGTTGGTTAGTGATGCACCAACACCAAGTAAAAGACCTGCAATGGGCAGAAGTGCAATTGGTAGCATAAACGAACGGCCGACTCTTTGCAGAACACTGAAAAGACCGCTTTCCTTTTTCTTCATATAAATTTCATTCCTTTCGTAAATTAATTCTTATATATAAAGGCCTTGTCACCAGGATTTGCATCCGGATTTTCAAGGACTGAATAACTTTTCAGACTTTCGGTATTTGTTATTACAACAACAGTTTCAGTGCTGTACCCTTTGCTTTTGAGAAGCTCAAGGTCGGCTTTGGCAAGGACATCTCCCTGATTGATGCGGTCGCCTTTTTTTACAAGGGGGGTAAAGCCCGAACCTTTAAGTTCTACGGTGTCTATCCCGATATGAACAAGTATTTCAAGGCCATCGTCAGAGGTGATACAGTATGCGTGTAGTGTTTCAGTAACATCGGAAACTGTACCGGAGACAGGGCTGAAAAACTCGCCATTTTCGGGAATAACGGCAAAGCCGTCGCCCAGTATTTTCTGTGAAAAAACCTGGTCGGGAACTTTAGTGATATCAACAACCTGTCCCTTTGCAACGGCAGTGAGAAATTTTTCTTTCTTAAAAAAATCAAACATATTTTATATCCTTTCCTTTAATTACTTAATCCAATCCACGAATCTTTTCGCGCAGCTTCAAAACGAATGACGGCGAAACTGAAAGCTCGTCAATTCCCATATCTACAAATTCTTCGGTAAGGGCAAGGTCCGCGGCAAGCTCTCCGCATATACCAACCCATTTGCCGTACTTGTGAGCGTTTTGAATGACATTTTCTATAAGCCTGAGTATCGCAGGATGATGCGGGTCAAAAAATGGCTCCAAAGCAGAATTTTGACGGTCAAGGGCAAGCGTATACTGGGTAAGGTCATTGGTGCCAATGCTGAAAAAATCTACCTCAGGGGCAAGTATATCACAGATTATGGCAGCGGCAGGGGTCTCAATCATAATCCCTGTTTCAATGTCCTCCTTGTAAGGTATTCCCTCGTTTTTAAGCTCCTGCATTGCTTCTTTAACCAACGCCTTTGCCCGAGTGACCTCGGATAGAGAGGTTATCATAGGAAACATAATTGAAATATTCCCGAATGCGGAAGCACGAAGAAGTGCCCGAAGCTGGGTTTTAAACATTTTGGTATCGGTAAGGCAGATGCGGATTGCCCGAAACCCGAGGGCAGGATTGTCCTCGCAAGGGAGGTTAAAATAGTCAATTTGCTTGTCTGCGCCGATGTCCATCGTTCGGACAATCACTTTTTTGCCGCACATTCCCTCGGCTACCTCTTTGTATTTGCGGAACTGTTCGTCCTCGGTGGGGAAATTCGAGGCTTCGAGGTACAGAAATTCACTTCTGAACAAGCCTATTCCCTCAGCATCGTTCTGAATTGCCGCCGCAAGGTCACGGGGGCTGCCGATATTTGCGTAGAGATTTATTTTTTTATAGGATTTTGTTTCGGTGGGCTTTCCACGAAGCTCGGACAGTAGCTTTGCCCGTTCGTCCTCAAGTGCCTTTCGCTTTTTGTATTCCTGAATAGTAAACTCGTCGGGGTCTATATAAAGAGCGCCGCTGAACCCGTCAAGAATAGCTGTTTTTCCGTGGTGCTCCGAGCTGATTTCGCCCGTGTTGATGACTGCAGGAATGTTCATAGTCCTTGCAAGGATTGCAGTATGTGAGGTTTGTGAACCACGAAAGGTCACAAATCCTAAAATTTTGTCCTTATCCATCTGCACGGTCTCGCTGGGGGTGAGGTCGTCGGCAATTATAATTGACGGCTCGGTGATTTCTTCATTTCCCGAATTGTTGGTGAGCAGGTTTATGAGACGCTCGGAAATATCGTGCACATCCGAAGCCCGTGCCTGCATATATTCGTCGTCCATTTCCCGAAAGGTTCTGGCAAATATGTCCGAGGTATAGCTTACGGCATATTCCGCATTGACCTTTTGAACATTTATTGTATTTATAATTGCTCCGTAGAAGTCTTCATCGTCCAGCATCATTGTATGAATCTGAAAAATCTGGGCGTTGTCCTCGCCAACCTGTAAAAGAGCCTTATCGTAAAGCGCACGAAGCTCTTTTTTTGCGGCGTTAAGCGCTGACATAAAGCGGCGGATTTCGGATTCGGGAGACTCGGTTTTCTTCCGTTTGACAGTTCTTTTATTTATGCCGTAAAAGTATAACTTACCCATACACAGGGAGTTGTAAACACTTTTTCCGTTTATTTCAAGCATCGGTTTTTTCACATCCTTAAGTATTCTTGAATTAGTATGAACAGAAAATAGGAAAAATACACAACTACTTACATATATATTTTTTTAATGTATGGGAACAATGAATGTAATATTGACAAAATGCTGCAAAAAGGTTATTCTTTAAATCAGAAAGAATTGAAGGAGAAATTTACGTGTATAAAGTAACTTCATTAAATAACGGAATAAGAGTTGTTACCGAAAAAATAGATTATGTAAAATCGGTATCTGTCGGTGTGTGGATTGGTGCAGGCTCGGCAATGGAAACAGAAGAGAACAGCGGTGTTTCGCATTATATTGAGCACATGCTTTTTAAGGGCACATCAAACCGCACCGCAAAGGAAATTGCTGAGCAGATGGACAGAATCGGCGGACACCTGAACGCTGTGACATCCACGGAATATACCTGTTTTTATGCAAAAACGCTGACCGAACATTACGAAACTGCGCTTGATATATTATCTGATATGATTATAAACTCAAAATTTGCAGGGGAAAGCATTGCAACCGAGCGCAAGGTCATTACAGAAGAAATTAATATGTGCGATGATACGCCCGAGGACTATATTCACGACGTGCTCAGCAAGCTGATGTGGAAAGAAAGTCCCCTTGGCTTCCCTATTGCCGGAACGGTAGAGAGTATAAAGGGTATAGACAGACAGACACTTCTTGACTACCGTGACAGGCTGTATTTCGGAAATAATATTGTTATATCGGTGGTAGGATTTTTTGATGAAAATGAGGTACTGGCAAAGCTTGAACAGAAGTTCGGCAGCATAAAGCAAAGCGGCGGTGAAAAGAATATCCCCGGTAAGCTTCCTGTAACCCGCGGTATGCATATTGTTAAAAAGGATATAGAACAATGCCATGTTTGTCTTGGACTTGAGGGTTTTTGCAGAAGCGATTCAAGACATTTTGATTTGCAGGTGATGAATGCGGTCTTTGGCGGAAATATGAGCTCCCGTCTCTTTCAAAGGGTGAGAGAGGAGCTGGGACTTGCATATTCGATTTATTCATACTCGAACACCTATCAGAATAACGGTTCAACGGTAATCTATGCCGGACTCAATACTGAGCATCTTTGCGATGCATTGTCGGTAATAGGCGAAGAAATCAGTATGTTAAAGAAAAATAAGCTTACCCAGGATGAGGTGAGCGTTGCAAAGGAACAGATGAAAGCGGCAGTTATAATGGGCCGTGAAAGTGTGTCAAGCCGTATGCGGAGCTACGGCAGGTCGATGCTGTATGAAAACAGAGTATACACTATGGATGATTTGGTTGAACTGATTGACAGGATAACAACTGATTCGGTTGCGAATGTAATTGATACAGTATTTGATATAAATAAGCTGAATATCGCTGTCACCGGCAGAATTGAAAATGGCGCCCAGAACATTGTCGATGCAATAGCATTTTAACAAAAGCCTGAACCTTATGGTTCAGGCTTTTGTAATATGTAGCTGCCTGTCCGCATACATATATTTTAGACCAAAGATGTAAAGGAGCGGATGTATGTGGATATGCAAAAAGGCTTGACTTCAAAGCAAGCGGAAGAGTCCCGTGCAAAATACGGTACAAATAGGCTTTCCGAAAAGGAAAGAGTGACATTCTTTAAAAAATATATGGAAAAGTTTGATGACCCCATTATTATAATATTACTGGTTGCATTGGGGATAAATATTGTTTTCACCTTTTTTGGCAAGGTGGATTGGTTTGAGTGCCTTGGAATTTTTATTTCAGTAATGATTGCAACCTTAGTCGGAGCATTCTCTGAATACAAAAACGAAGAGGAATTCCAAAGAATTCAAAACGAGGCGGCAAAGATAAAGTGCAAGGTTTATCGTGACAGCAGGTTAGTCAGCCTGCCCATAGATGAGATTGTAACCGACGATATTGTCTTGCTTCAGGCAGGCGATATGATTCCCGCTGACGGAGTGGTTGCTAGTGGAAAAATAAAGGTTGACCAGTCGGCATTGAATGGTGAAAACGAAGAGGTTGAAAAAACAGAGTCAAGCTATGGAACTGAGGTGTTGACTCAAACTGATTTCTGGGACAAAACTGCATTGTACCGAGGTTGTATTGTGTGTTCGGGACAATGCGAGATGCGTGTTGTTCGTGTGGGAGATTCAACGGTTTACGGAAGCCTCAATAACTCAGATGACGATGATAATCGCAAAAGCCCGCTGCAAATCAAACTTGCCGCCTTAGCAAAGAAGATAAGCTTTTTTGGATACATAGGCTCTGTTACGGTGGCGACTGCAACAATGCTTCAACATATATTTGCAAACAGGGCTATGGGTGCTGCGGCATATTTTGCAGATACGATGCAGGTTATTTCGGATTTGGTGGGGGCACTGATTATGGGTATTACCGTAATTGTTGTGGCTGTACCCGAGGGACTTCCTCTTATGGTTGCGATTGTTTGCTCGCTTAATATGAAGAAAATGCTTAAAAGCAATGTTCTTGTTCGTAAGCTCATCGGTATTGAAACAGCCGGCGGAATAAATATTTTGTTCACCGATAAAACCGGAACAATAACTTGCGGAAAGTTAAAAGCGGTTAGCTTTATCGATGGAAACGGAGCAACTGTTGACCGGTTTGACAAAATAGAAACACCTCTTAAAAAGCTAGTATATTTATCGTCGGTATATAATTCTGCGGCACAGTTTTCCGGCGAGGGGGTTATCGGCGGAAATGCCACGGAGAGGGCACTACTTGATATGGTAAAGAGCTTTAAGCAAAGCATAAATGTAAAGAAATCCCGCGAAGTGCTTTTTACCAGCGAGAACAAATTTTCGATGACAGAAATGACGGGGGAGTTTTGCGGTGTTTTGGTAAAGGGTGCACCGGAAAAAATTCTTAAGAACTGTACCGAGTATTATGACTTGTCCGGAACAAAGCAGCCGCTTTCAAAAAAAGGTCAGCTTGAAAAAACAGTTCTCGAAATGGCAAATCGCAGCATAAGAGTTCTGGCACTCGCAACAGCGGAAGATGTTATAGGGGATGACTTGCCGGAAGAATTGACCCTTGTGGGACTTGTCGGGATACGGGACGATTTAAGGCCGGATGTAAAGATGGCGGTATCTGATATGCGCCGTGCAGGAATTCAGACTGTTATGATAACAGGTGACAAAAAGGAAACAGCACTGGCAATAGCGCGTGAAGCAGGTATTGTAGAGGATGAAGGAGTTGTAATCACCTCGGACGAGATGAAAAAAATGACCGATGCTCAGCTTGCAGGGGTGATGCCAAAGCTTCGTGTGGTTGCACGTGCCCTTCCGGGGGACAAAAGCAGGCTTGTGAGGATTGCTCAGAAAATCGGCAATGTAACCGGGATGACCGGCGATGGTGTGAACGACCTTGCGGCACTTCGTGCATCGGATGTAGGCTTTGCAATGGGGAGCGGTACGGATATTGCAAAGGAGGCGGGAGATATTGTTATACTGGACGATAACTTTGCCTCAATTAAAAAAGCCGTCCTTTACGGACGGACAATTTACAAAAGTATAAAAAAGTTTGTGGCGTTTCAGATTACAATTAATATTGCCGCAATGTCAGTGTTGGTGCTGGGACCAATTATCGGTGTTGCAAAACCTTTGGGGGTTATCCAGATGCTTTGGGTCAATCTCGTTATGGATACTCTTGCGGCAATTGCATTTGGCGGCGAGGCGGCACTCGGCAGATATATGCTTGAAAAACCAATTAAGCGCAACGAGGATATAATTGACCGCAAAATGTGGAGTTCTGTCACGATTAACAGTCTGTTTTTGTGTGCGGTCAGCGTGTTTATGTTTATATCTCAGGATATCCATTACGCTTTCAGAAACGCTCCTCAAGATGCAGTGTTTTATACGGCGTACTTCAATTATTTTGTATTCTCATGCATATTTAATGCTTTTAATGTAAGAACAGAAAGTATTGACCTGACCGACCATATCTCCTTAAATAAGCCGTTTCTGATTATATTGCTGATTATTGGCGTAGTCCAGATTCTTATGACCTGCTTCGGCGGTGCAATTATCGGTACGGCACGGCTCGCTGCAAACGAGTGGGCATTAGTAATTGTTATGGCGCTCCTTATTGTTCCGGTAGATATACTGCGAAAGCTTATTGTGCGAAAAGCTTAAATTTTTTACACTCCGCTTAAATCAAAGGGCGGAGTGTATTCTTTTTGTGCACTGCTTCTATCCTGAATATATGCGTTGTCAAACCCGTGCTTTAGTGCGGAATCCACAATGCTGTTATACTCAAAACTGGTGATTTTTCGGTTAAGCTCAGGGAATTTGGATAAACAGCCGTTTGGAGTATACTGGCTCATCAGACTAAGAATAAAATCGCTTTTATCAAAATTTTTCGCAAGAACGTCAATTATATTGAGGGAATCCTTGCGGCAGCCGGGCAGTGCAAGATGGCGTATAATTACGCCGGATTTCATAATCCCGTTTGTATCCAGCACGGGCTTTCCTGCAATATCAATCATTTCTTTCGCTGCGGCAAAGGCGTATTCAAAATAATCATTGACACCGCTGTACTTTTGGGAAAGCTCCGGTGAGAAGTATTTTATATCGGTCAGGAATATATCAATGTACCCTTTTAATGCACGAAGCGTTTCGATTTTCTCGTAACCGCCCGTGTTGCAGACAAAGGGTATTTTTATTTTGCTTTTTACACTGTCAATGGCGGCGCAAATCTGCGAAATGTATGGGGTTGGTGAAACAAGATTGATATTATGTGCGCCCAAATCTTGCAGCTCTAAAAAAATTTCCCCCAATCTTTGAACGGATACTTCTTTGCCAAAGGCTTGATGACTAATTTCGACGTTCTGGCAGTATACACATTTTAAATTGCAACCGCTGAAAAACACTGTGCCGCTACCGCACGTTCCGCTAATTGGCGGCTCCTCCCAATGATGGAGGGCAGCTCGTGCAATTTTAATTTTTTCTCCGGCTTTACAGAACCCCGTCAGAGTATTGCGGTCAATACCGCATTCACGGGGACAAATTGAACAGTTTTTTAATATATTCATAAAATATTTCTCCTGAAAGGTTATATGTCAAGTATAGTCCAAAGACCTGAACCTGTCAATTGTTGAGGTAAATTTTAGCAGAAAACTATTGACAAAAATAAACTTTGATGTTAAAATAGTTTGAAGTTCAAAGTATTTTTGGAGGGGAAATATGAGCGGAAGAATGCAAATGAGCGACCTTCTCGTAAGAGTTTTCAATCAAATCCTTGCATGGGAAGAGAACAACTTTAAATCACATGAGTTTGACGATTTGACATTGCGTGAACTGCATGTGTTAGAAGCGGTGTTCGGACTAAAGGAAAGCGAAAGCAATCGTATGTCTGAGATTGCCAAGTATCTTTCAATCACCCCCGGGTCTCTTACAACCTCGGTTAACGGACTTGTTAAAAAAGGCTATCTTATGCGTAGAAGCAAGGCGGGAGACAGGCGGGTTGTTCTTATTGTTCCAACCCAAAAGGCGGTTGCGGTCAATAATATACATTCTAACCTTCGTGCTCAAATGATTGATGAAATTCTTCAGGCAGCAGAGCTTGGTACAAATGAAATGGAGCTTCTATATGAAATGATAGAAAAGCTGAATTTATATTTTGATGAAAAGCAAAATACCAGAAAATAGGAGGAAATGTAAATGAATAAAGAATTTAAAGGTTATGAAGTTGAGGAATTCAGAAGTCTTCGTCAGGCGGTGAAAAGACATGTTGACCGTCACGGCGACAGACCTGCGTTTGTGTTCCGTGAAAACAAAGAAATTAAAACAGTTACATACCGTGAGTTTTACAATGACTCGCTGTATATTGGCAATGCTTTGTTAAAGCACGGCTTTATTGATAAGCACGTTGCGTGTATAGGCGAAAACTGTTACCGCTGGCTTGTGGTTCATAGTGCAATGATGAACTCAAACGGCGTGTATGTACCCCTCGACAGACAGCTTCCCAAGCAGGATATTGTAACGGTTCTTAACCACAGCGATTCCGAGGTTCTGTTCTTTACAAAAAAATATATTAAGGTGCTTGATGAAATAAGAGGCGAGCTTCCCAATATTAAAATGTTCGTCTGCCTTAATGCAGAGGCAGAAGAAGGTAACTTCCTTTCTTTTGACGATTTAATGGCAGAGGGCAGAGCACTTATGGAAAGTGGCTCAAACGAATACGAGAAAATTGAGGGCGATACCGATGCATTAAGATTGTTGGTTTATACCTCAGGCACAACAGGTATGGCAAAGGGCGTTATGCTTTCTGAGCGCAATGTTATGACTTGTATAAATACCGGACTTCAGCTTACAAGACTTTATGACAGAGCAATTTCGCTCCTGCCCTATCACCATACCTATGAGGGAATAGGTCTTATCGCCGAGCTTGCCTGCGGTGTTAGTATTTTTATAAATGACAGTATGAAGAACATTCTTAAGAATTTTGCAGAGTTCAAGCCTGAAACGGCGTTTTTAGTGCCTGCTCACCTTGAGGCGTTTTATAAAAGA
Source organism: Monoglobaceae bacterium (assembly GCA_045120135.1). GTDB lineage: Bacteria > Bacillota > Clostridia > Monoglobales > Monoglobaceae > SIG440. The sequence goes on from JBGVEN010000020.1 coordinate 36,475, forward strand.
ATACAAAAGGCAATTGGCAAAAAGAAGTCGCTTATTGACGGAATGATTGCGCTGAGCAACGGTTTAAGAAAGTGCGGAATTGATTTAAGACGCAAGATGTTTGGAATGATACTTGAGCCGTTTGGCGGCGAGCTTCGCAAGGTTATCAGCGGCGGTGCACCAATTCGTCCTGAAATTGCAGATTTCTTTGAGGCAATAGGCGTTACGGTTGTTAATGGATATGGCATTACCGAATGCTCACCGCTTGTTGCAATTACCCGTGAGGGCTATGACGATTGTTATACCGCAGGCGTTCCCATTGGCTCTGTAAAGGTTAAAATCAAAGACCCTGATGAAAACGGTATTGGTGAGGTTTGTGTAAAGGGTACATCTGTTATGCTTGGTTACTACAAAAATCAGGAAGCAACCGACCGAGTAATGGAAGACGGATGGTTCAATACCGAGGACTTGGGAATGATTGACGAGTACGGCAGACTTAAAATTACAGGCCGCTCAAAGAACTTGATTGTTCTCAGAAACGGCAAGAATATTTTCCCTGAGGAAATTGAAAATTATATTTTGTCACTTCCCTACGTGGCAGAGGCAGCGGTAACTGCATGGCACGACGAAAGCGGCGAAGAATCGGGACTTTGTGCTCACATTTATCTTGACCCCCAGAGCGAAATGGCAAAGGACGCTGACCGTGAGACAAAAATTCGTGATGATGTATCAAAGGTTATGAAAGAGCTTCCCATCTACAAGCAGGTAAGCCGTATCAATATAAGAAAAGAAGAGTTTATTAAGACTACCACCAACAAAATCAAGCGTAACGAGATTGTCGGATAAATTCATCCATCTTCCGCATTTTCTGCTCGCTCGCATACACAAAGTATAGTCTCGCTCACGAAAATACGAAATCTGAATAAATTTATCTCGACAATACCTTGTTGGATGATTCATCCATCTTCCGCATTTTCTGTTCGCTCGCATACACAAAGTATAGTCTCGCTCATGAAAATACGCTATACAAAAATAAATTAAAAACCCGGCTGCAAGTGCGTGCAGTCGGGTTTCTATTTCCTCTTATAAATCTGATACGATTTTTTTTGCAATAGCTTTTTCTTTGTCAGTTATTTCTAATGATGTGTATATCTCTCCGACGGAGTATGGGTCGGTATCTGTAAGAGCTTTAAGCCATACAAGACCGAGGGTGTAGCAGCCAATGCCCTTGTTGGCGTGGTATGGGTCGCTAAAATAATTTGTAATTCCGTTTTCTTTAAGGAGTTCAAAGGCTTTGCCGGACTTGATTATAAAGTCTGCATTTATGTCTTTTGCAGCCTGTTCGTAAGATTTTTCGACGGCGGCAAACATTTCACTTCCGTTTTTAAAATGCTTAAGGCCGATGCATTCATCCTGATATCCCCAGGTCTGATGTATTGCAATCTTAGCTTTAGGGCAGAGCTTTTTCACATATTCATAGAGTTCACTCAAATACGGTTTAAAAGTTTCATAATTTGTGGATCTGAAGCTTTGTTGCTGAAGTGTTATAACATCCCAGTCCTTGGCAAGAAGGGCTTCCTTAATGGATACATTAAAACCAGTAAGATAACCGTTGTATTGAAGCTCGTACGCTCTTTCTCCAGAATTCATATTCCTAAAATGAAGTGAAAGCGGACAGCCACCTACATAGAGATTTGCTGTTTCAAGCGCTACTCCACAACTTTCTGCAAGCTGGTGCAGATATGTTGTGGCGTTTACCGAGTAACTGTTACCGATCGATAAAACATTCATATATTCACAACCTTTCCTTTAATTTTATTATTATAACATACACATAAGATACAGTCAATAGTTTAAAAAATTGAGAAAGATTAAAAAAAATTGAAATAAATTGAAATAAAGTATTTACAATTTAAAAAAAGTATGCTATAATACATTTTGTGTCTGGGGGTGTAGCTCAGTTGGGAGAGCACCTGCCTTGCAAGCAGGGGGTCAGGAGTTCGACTCTCCTCATCTCCACCAAACAAAACAGCAGTTTATCAATTGATAAACTGCTGTTTTGTTTATTTATTGATGAATTTCTCTACCGCCGTTACCGATTTCGGTAACATAGAATGATGCATCATGACCGAATTTTTCGGTGTAGGCATTTCCAACTGCTTCGATATATGCATCAATTGCATTATCCGCAACAATTGCAACGGTGCAGCCGCCAAAGCCACCGCCGGTCATACGGATTCCCACAACACCGTCAATTTTTCTGCCCGTTTCCACAACAAAGTCAAGCTCAGGGCAACTAACCTCGTAATCGTTCTTGAGCGAATCATGCGACATATTCATCAGCTTTCCAAATACTGAAAGGTTGCCATTTTTCAGGGCATCAGCACTATTTTTTACCCTTGCGCATTCGGTTACAACATGGCGAATACGCTTTTTAGTGGTGGAGTTCTTGATTACATAGGAATATTTTTCAAACTGTTCTTCGCTAACATCGGCAAGGCATTCGATATCGGGAAGAACTGTTTTAAGTGTATTAAGACCTTCTTCACATTCCTCGCGGCGTTCATTATACTTGGAACTGCCAAGTGAATGCTTAACATTGGTGTTGGTAAGCACAAGCTTGTGGTTGCCCAAAGCAAGGGGAATGTGTTCATAATCCAGAGTTGCACAATTTAAGTAAACTGCGTGGTCAGCCTTACCCATTGCTGAGGCAAACTGGTCCATAATTCCGCATTTTACACCGATAAAGTTATGCTCGGCACGCTGCGAGATAAGTGCCACCTCAATCATATCAATTGACGTTTCAATCCCCTTTGCCTCGTTTGCAAGGGTTGCAAAGCAAAGGGCGGTTGAAACCTCAATTGCCGCAGACGAAGAAAGACCCCCGCCGTGGGGAACTGTATCGTCATATAAAAGGTCACAGCCGCAAAGCTCATAGCCGTCTTTTATCAGTTCAAGAGCAACACCAAGCTGATAGTCCCCCCATTTAAGTTTGCCCTTGAGCGATTCAGCCTCGCTGATTTTGGTTTCTACAATTATGTCTAGGTCGGTTGCCTTAAGTCTCAGGATATCGTCATTACGTTTTCTTGCGATAACAGTTGTTTTCATTGTAAGTGCCGCAGGCATAACGTATCCGCCGCAGTAGTCTATATGTTCGCCAATGAGATTAACTCTGCCGGGGGATTCGAAAATACGAAGCTCGCCGCCGCTTTCACCAAAGACTTCAAGGAACTGTTTTTTCATTTCGCAAATTTCCATAGTTGTGTACCTCTGCAGAAATTTTGGAGATAAAAATAGCCAAGCTGATATGCTTGACCATTTTGGTGTAGAATTTTTTTGTGATTAAGTTGAAATATCGATAAAACGACATTTCCGATAAAATTGATTCGGTAAACTAAGATTATTTCTCTTCAGTAAGACCGAAACGCTTTCTAAACTTGTCAACACGACCGCCGGTGTCAACTAACTTCTGCTTACCTGTGTAGAAAGGATGGCAAGCTGAGCAAATTTCGATAGAAACATTTTCCTTTGTTGAGCCTGTTTCGATAACATTACCGCAAGCACACTTAATGGTTGTTTCCTTATAATCGGGATGTATTCCTGCTTTCATCTCTATATTTCACCTCTTTCTTTCGAGAGTTGCATTTAAATCAGCAGACTACATTATAGCACATCATTTTTATAAATGCAAGTTATTTTTTAAAATTTTTAAAGTTTTTGAGTTTTTCTTCAATTTTTTCCTTAAACAGCTCAAACGAAAGCTTGCAGTTCAGAAAAAGCTCATCTGCCAAAAGCCCTTGGTATATAAGCATCCCAAAGCCATTCACCACTTCAAAACCACGCCTTTCGGACTCCTTTAAAAGATTGGTCATAGGGGGATTGTAAATAAGGTCATATACCAATGCGCCGCTCTTTAATTCGTCCAGAAACGAGAAATCCTCAAAATCCTGGTCAATTCCCTCCATACCAAGTGGTGTTCCGTTAATCAGAATATCGCAGTCCGTCATTGCAGATTTCATATTATCAAGTGTCAGTTCACCAATGTTTATCTTGGCACCTGTGCGTTCAAATACATTTTTTGCAAGTGCCTCGGCGGAAGAAAGCGTACGGTTGAGGATGGTTATTGAGCTTGCCTTTTCGAGCACCATTTTAAGAGCCACGGTTGAAACAACTCCGCCTGCACCAAGTATAACAATGTTTTTACCCTTGCAGGTATATCCTTTTTCTTCAATTGCCCATACACAGCCTCGTCCGTCAGTGTTGTAGCCAAGGAGCTTTCCGTCTTTTACATTAACTGTATTAACTGCATCAAAAACAAGTGCTTCCTCATCAATAAAGTCGAGGTAAGGGAGTATGTCCTGCTTGTGCGGCATAGTAAGGTTAAAGCCGTTAATGTTCTTTTTACGGACTTCTTCGAGGTATTCGGGGAGATGCCCTTTCTCAATACGGACCTTTCGGTATTCATAGTCAAGACCTAAGTCCTCAAGCACTGTTTCGTGAATTTCGGGTGACTTGCTGTGGTCAATGGGGTCACCGACGACATCAAGCCTAATTTTGTTCACAAGAGGCTGCCTCCTCCAAAAGATAGTCAATCGCAAGCAGGTAGCCGCGGAATCCAAGACCGCAAATCTGACCTATGCAGGCAGGCGCGGTAACGGACTTGTGACGGAATTCCTCGCGCTTGTGAATGTTGCTTATATGCACCTCGATTGCCGGAATGTTAACCGATGAAAGTGCGTCGTGGATTGCATAGCTGTAATGTGTGTATGCACCTGGGTTAATAACAATCCCGTCATAGCTTCCAAGCGCGTGATGAATAAAGTCAATCAATTCTCCCTCACCGTTGCTCTGAAGAACAGTAACCTCAATGCACTTTTCTTCGCAATAGCTTTCAATATAGTTTTCAAGGTCTGTATATGTGCGGTTTCCGTATACACCGGGTTCACGAATCCCAAGCATATTAAGATTTGGTCCGTTAAGCACCATTATTTTCGAATTTTCAGCCATTTTTCTTCACCTCATCTAAAATTTTTTCAGCCGAAGCTTCAGGGGTTGAATCCACCAAAATGTCAATGTCGCACACCTTGTTGTAAAGCGGAAGTCTCCGCTTACTTAAGGCATAAAGCCTTTCCTTGCCGCCTGTAAGCAAAGGGCGTTTTGTTGTATCTATGTCACTTATAATTTTTTCAACCGGACGATTAACAAATACAACTGTCCCCAATTCTTTCAGAATTTCAAAGTTTTCCTGCCGTTCAACACAACCGCCGCCGGTGGCAATCACGGCATTTTGCAGTGTTAAAAGACTTTTCAGGGCCCTTGTTTCGATATCCCGAAAACCGCTTTCACCAAACTGTTCAAATATTTTTGAAATAGTTGTATTTTCGTTTTTTTCAATTATATTGTCGCAATCTATGAAAGAAAAGTCAAGATTTTTTGCAAGCAACTTGCCGAGTGTGGTCTTTCCGCAACCGGGAAGTCCAACAAGAACAATATTTTTCATAACCATCACCTACTTTTCAAAAACGCTGTAATTCCCCAGCACCTTAAGGGAGGATGTGTGGGATAAGACTTCTGCCATAATGCCGTTTACGGAAGTCTCTAAAAGACTTCCCTCAAAATCAACAAAGAACATATATTCAAAGTTGCCGTCGTGACTTGGCTTTGATTCTATTTTCACAAGGTTAAGTCCGTTGTCCGCAAACACCGACAGAACGTGTGACAGAGCACCGCTCTCATCGGGTAGAGTAAACAGAATACTTATTTTTTTACAGGCCTCATTCAAAAGTCCACGTTTTGCAATAACGGCGAAACGGGTGGTGTTGCCGCCAATGGTGCTGATGTTTTCTGCAAGAACCTTGAGATTATAAATCTCGGTGGTACGTTTGCTTGCAACAGCCGCCTTGTCGATATCATCAGTTTCAACAATCATCTTTGCCGCCATAGCCGTGTTGTGGTAGGGCTGGAACTTCATTTTGGGATATTTCTTAAAAAATTCCTTGCACTGCATATATCCCTGCTCGTGGGAATATACCGTTCGGATATATTCAAGCTTTGCATCGGGCAGACCCACAAGACAATGGTCAATGGGTACAGCAACCTCTGCAACAATGAAGCAGTCGCGCTTTTCGAGTAGTTCGTAAGCGTTTGCAATAGAGCCTGTTGAGGAATTTTCAAGCGGAAGAATTCCGTAATCCACCACGCCCGATTCCACGAGGTCAATGACCTCCGCAAAGGTCACGGTGTTGGTGCGCTTGCAGTCATTGCCAAAGAACTCAATCAGTGCTGTTTCGCTGTTTGCACCGGGAACGCCCTGATACGCAACGAGAGGGTTTTTCTTTAGTGTTCCGTGGTCAAAGCTGTCAAGCCACGGCGTTCTGCCCTCTTCTGATACAAGTGCCTTTGCCTGAGCGATACGGCTGATTTTCATTATTGCTGAAAAAAAGTCGTATACCGGAAGCTTTAATTCTTCGCTCACCTTTTGTATCTTGTTTTCCAAAACCTGCTTTTCACGGTTCTTGTCAAGAACGGGCATATTATTTGCTCGCTTATATTCTGCAACGCTTGCGCTGCATTCCATACGGCTTAAAAATAACGGAAGAAGCTGAGAGTCTATTTCGTCAATTTTCTTTCTGAGTGTTTCTAAATCATTCATATAAGTAACCTCTTTATATAAGTCCACTTTCAAGTATCGCAAGTGCCGTAGCACATTCTACGACAACAGCTGCCCTTTGAACAATGCACGGGTCGTGTCTGCCGTTTATCTCAATTGTGGTGTTTTCCATTTTTTCAATATCAACAGTATTCTGAGGCTGTGCAATGGAGGGGGTAGGCTTAACTGCAACGGAAAATACAACCGGCATTCCGTTGGTAATTCCGCCGTTTATACCGCCGTTGTTGTTGGTCTCGGTAAAGATGCTTTCGCCGTCTGTCACAAACGGGTCGTTCGCCTCGCTTCCGTACATTGCTGCCATATCAAAGCCCCTGCCAAATTCAATGCCTTTAACAGCAGGGATTGAAAACATAATCGATGATATAAGACTCTCTGCGGAAGCAAAGAATGGTGCTCCCCAACCGGGTTTTGCACCGATTACTGCACATTCGATAATGCCGCCAACGGAATTCCTGTCAGCTGCAGCCGCCAGAATTTCCTCCTGCATAGCATTTCCGATTTCATCATCCATTACGGGAAATGCTTTTGCTGTAAGCCCGTTCAATAGCTTTGCTGAAAGGCAGTCAGTGTCAAGAAACGATTTTTCTCTGGTGTTATGTATTGATTTAATATGTGAGCCAATGGTAATTCCTTGTTCTTTTAAAACCTGCTTGGCTATCGCCCCTGCAAAAACAAGACCAGCAGTAATTCTGCCCGAAAAATGTCCGCCACCACGGAAGTCGTGACTTTCTCCATAACGCATAAAACCGGTAAAATCTGCGTGTCCCGGTCTTAAAAGGCTTTTGTTATAGTCCTTTGAACGGGTGTTGGTGTTGCGGATTATACCGCAAATGGGAGTCCCGGTGGTTTTGCCGTCAAACACACCTGACAAAATTTCCACCTCGTCAGCCTCCTTTCGAGGTGTTGAGAGGTTATTCTGCCCAGGTGCACGACGCTGCATCTCGGACTTTATAAATTCGGTATCAATGGTCATACCGGATGGAATTCCGTCAATAACAGCGCCAATTCCGCCGCCGTGGGATTCGCCGAAGATGCTGACCTTTATTTTACTTCCCCAAGTATTCATTCTGTGATACCTCCAAGCTTTTTATAGTCATCAAAGAAGTCGGGATATGATTTTTTAACGGACTTTAGTGCTCCGTCGATTATTACCTCGCCCTCGCAACGACACGCAGCAATTGCCGCAGCCATCGCAATGCGGTGGTCATTATGCGAGGAAACTGTATTTCCCGAAAGGACCTGAACCCCGTTAATAATCAGGAAGTCCTCGCCCTCAGTAATGTCCGCACCAAGTGCTTTCAGTTCCGAACAAGTTGCAGCCAACCGGTCACTTTCCTTTATTCTCAGCCTTGCGGCATTTACAATACGGCTCTCACCCTTGCAGAATGCAAGCAAAACTGCCATAATGGGCACAAGGTCGGGGATTTCGTCCGCATCAACTGTTATCCCGTGCATATTTGCGGTTGATATTGCTTTGAAGCCGTTTGCACCGATATTTTCAATTTTTGCACCGGTTTGACTAATTATATCAAGGATTTTCTTGTCACCCTGCAGACTATTTTCTTTAAGCCCTGTGCAAACAATGTCACAACCGATTGCTCCGGCAACAAGGAAGAATGCCGCCTGCGAAAAATCGCCCTCAACGGCGAAATTTTTTGCTTTGTACTGCTGATTACCCTTTACGGTAAAAACTTGGTAATTGTCATTTTCAATTTTTATGCCAAACTTCTTAAGAACATCAAGGGTAATGTCAATATAACCCTTTGACGTAAGATTTCCTTCAATTATAATATGGCTGTCCCCGTCAAGAAGCGGGAGTGCAAATAAAAGCCCGGTTATGAACTGTGAGCTTACGCTTCCGTCAATTTTAAAGTCACCGGCGGAAAGCTTGCCATTTACCGAAAGAACACCTTTTTTAAGGGCGTACTTGATTCCCTTTTCATCAAATATGTCAAAGTATGGCTTCATCGGTCTTTCCATAAGTCTGCCGCGGCCGGTAAACTCAAGATTTTCGCCAAAGCATAATGCAATGGGGATAAGAAATCTCAGGGTTGAGCCGCTTTCGCCGCAGTCGAGCTTAATTTTACCTGAAGGCTTGTCCAATCCATTGCTTAAAAGTACAGAACCCTTTTTTGTGTTATATTCAAACTCCGCACCAAGCGCCTTGGCACAATTAAGCGTTGCGGAAATATCCTCGGAAAGCCTGATGTTGTTTATTTTACATTCACCGCCTGAAAGAAATGCCGCAAGAACTGCACGATGCGCAAAGCTTTTTGACGGTGGGACCTTAACCTTTCCTGAAAGAACGGAAGGTGTAATCTTTACTGAATCCATAAGCTGTTTTTCTCCGTATCCTTTATTATAACCTTGCCGATTTTTTCTGGGATAATTAAAGCAACTGTATTGCCCTTACCCTTTTTGTCAACAGAGACGGCGTCGGTAAGTGACTGTCTGTCGATTTCCACCTCGTCGGGGAGATTGAATTTTTTGATTAAGCTCCGTATCCGCTCTGACGAATTGTCAAGGGTTATTCCCCATTTTTCACCAAGCTCCGCCGCCATAACCATTCCTGCGGCAACTGCCTCGCCGTGTGTGTAGTCGGTGAAGTTGTATTTCTTTTCAATTGCGTGACCAAACGTGTGACCAAAGTTCAGTATCATTCGTCCGCCAATATCGGTTTCATCGTCCTCTACCACAATTCTCTTAAGGTCGCAGCAACGATATACTACCTCGTCAATAATTTCCATAACAGCCTTGCGTGAGGGCGCATTTTCCAAACGGCAGAACAGCTTTTCGTCAAGTATCACGCCGTACTTGATAACTTCTGCCATACCATCGCTGAAGTTGCGGTCGGTCAGGGTATCAAGACAAAGTGTGTCTATAATTACCAGCTTTGGCTGATAGAATGCACCTGCTAAGTTCTTGCCCTTTGGCAAATTTACAGCAACCTTGCCGCCAACGCTGCTGTCAACCTGAGCTAAAAGAGTGGTGGGAATCTGAATAAACGGAATTCCACGGAGCAAAGTTGCCGCACAAAAACCTGTCAGGTCGCCTATAACACCGCCGCCGAGTGCTACGATAAGGTCTGTACGGGTAAGTCCTTGAACGAGCAATTCGCCGTACAGAAATTCAAGCATTGAAATGGACTTTGAGCCTTCGCCTGCAGGAACGGTCACCATAAATGGTTTAAAGCCCGACTTTTCAAGAGACTGTAAAAGTCTGTCCCCGTATAGAGGGCCCACATTACTGTCGGTAATCACTGCAACCTTACATTTATTGTGGACCTTAGCAATAAGCTCGCCGGCTGAGTCTAGAATTCCTTTTTCAATTTTAATATCGTATTCCCTGCCGGGCAGGTTAACTCTAAGTGTTTGCATTGTAAGTCCTCCACTTTATTCAGGCTCTTTGATCTGCATGGTCAGCTTGTTGTCCCTGACCTCGCTCAGCATTTCAAAAAGCTTTTTTCTGTTTTGTGTATCTATTGCATCACGCATTTTGGTAAGTGATGCCTGAAATCTGTCAATTTCGTCGAGCAAAAATAAGCGGTTTTCCAAAAATAATTGAGTCCAAAGCCTCGGATTAATGTTCGCAATTCTGGTGCAGTCACGGAATGCGCCTGCCGTATATGCTCTGTTCATTTTCTCATTGTAGTCGTAGCACAGACACGCCGCCGAAATATGCATCAAATCGCTTGTGTATGCGATAACGCTGTCGTGGTCCTCGGGTGTGCTTTCGGTAATTCTGGTCGCACCGATGTATCTTGCGATTTCTCTCACGGTCTTAATCCCCTGTTCGGTGGAGGATTTTACGGGAGTAATGATAAAACCGCACATACCGAAAAGCTCCGGAGCAGCGCTGTCAAAACCGTCTGTTTCCTTACCCGCCATAGGGTGTCCCCCGACATATTCGCAAGCTGCGGGGAGATTTTCTTCAATCTCTTTTGCCAGTTTGGTCTTAACGCCGCAGACATCGGTAATGAGTGCACCGGATTTAAAGAAACTTTTGTTTTCTTTTATGATTTTCACAATCAATTCAGGGTAGGTGCAAAGAATAACAATATCTGCACCCTCAATGGCATCTTTGGCATTCTCTGAAACAAAGTCAACCGCACCTCGTTCAAGTGCCTTTTTGCGTGTGTCGGGGTTAATGTCGCAGCCGTAAATTACAGCATTACGGAAGCCGTGCAAAGCATAAGCCATTGAACCGCCGATTATGCCCAGTCCTACTATTCCAATTTTAAAGTCGGAGTTCTCCATAATGTATCTGTCGCCTTTCTAAACAAAAGAGGACTCGTTATCATAACGAGCCCTCAAAAAATTCAAAGTTTTGCAGTTATGCAGCAAGCATATCCAAAAGCCCATTATGATTATGTTTTTTTGCCAAGTAGAAATAGCCGTAGCTAAAGAAAAAGCTAAGGCTGATAAAGTAAAAATAATATTTAACTGTCTGTTTCAATGAACTTACCAGTCTCATATTTAATACTCCTTTGGCAAATCTAAACCAATTAAAAAAAGTATATCACTCTAAAGCGCTAAAGTCAAGAACTTTTAAGAAATATTTCAAAATTATTGTATAATACACCTGTATTGACATTATATATCTTTCTGTTGACTTTTTTTACAACTGTTTTGACTTTATGTGAGAATTATGATAAACTGAGAGTGTTAAGGAGGCGGTGAGTATTTATGCTTAATGACTCATTTAAAAAATTGTATAAAAATGTGCCGATTGTTGTATGGGCCAATCACGGCGGTGCAGTTAATGTGGATGTTCATAATCATGCAGAAATTGAGCTGTCTCTCAGAAGCCGTGGCGAACGTGAAGTTACAATCAATAATAAGAGCTTCATCACAAGAGTGGGAGATATCCTTATTAAAAATCCCTTTGATATTCATTCGGCAAGGTCCATTGATGATAACGAGGCAGGATATTGTATGTGCTTTGATTGCTCGTTGATTGCGGACGAAACTCTTGTTGAGGCACTCAAAAACGGGAGTATCCGAGTAATAAATCATATTGACACAAAATGCGAGCATTATGCAGAGATAAAAAAGCTCTTTATGAATATAATAAAATGCTACGATAAAAACAGCAAATATATCTATCTGGAATTAAAAGCGCATATTTCATTGCTGTTTGCGTTTTTGCTTAATAACGGATATATTTGCGAGGAGCATCCCATAACCAAGGACGAAGAATTTTACAGACGGGTTCTTCGGTATATTTCCGAAAATTATCAATATAATATAACCTCAAAGGATGTGGCAGATGCCCTTTCATATAATCACAGTTATTTCTGCAGAAAGTTCAGAAAGATTTTTGAACGTAGATTTTACGATTACCTTAATATGTATAGAGTGGTTGAGGCTCAAAAGTTTTTTTCGGCAGGCGGAAAAACCGTTGCACAGATTGGGCTGGAGTGCGGTTTTAACACCCAGACATATTTTAGCGAATGCTTTAAAAAATATACAGGAATGCTTCCGTCGGAGTTTAAAAGAAAGGTAAATTCAGAAAGAAAAACAAGTCAATAAAAGCATACAAAAAAATTTTTTTTTTTGATATCATTAATATAACACCTAATATAATTAAGGAGGAAACAAAAATGAAAAGACCCGAATTTTCAGAACTGACATTAAGAGAAAAAATCGGACAAACCTGTCAGATGCAGTCAGCGTATCTGATGAACATGGATAATCTGGAGGAATACCTCGCAGAAAATCCAATCGGTAATGTATGGCACACCTGCAACACAGCAATGACAACGGTTAACCTTGCTGACATTGAGATAGACGAACCCCAGGATAGTACATACTACCGCAAATGGAGCCAGAGAATGACAAAGGCGCTCAGAATTCCGCCGCTGTTTACATTGGATAGTCCCGGTAGAGCTCACGCAACCGATATGGTAGACCTTGTTTCAGCTCCAATTATTGGTGCAGCTAACAGTGAAGAAATAGCAGAGGAATATGGCAAGTATCTTGCACTTAACTGCAAGGCGGTGGGAGCAAACAGCACATGGTCGCCTGTTGTAGATATACCCTCAAGATTTGCAGTTTCGGGCATTATGCGTGCTCCTTCAGATAAGCCGGAAAGACTTGTTCCCATTGCTCTTGCAATGACCAAAGGCAGTCAGGATAACGGAATTGCAATGTGCGCAAAGCACTTCCCCGGCAAGGATAAAATTGAATACCGCGATTCGCACTTTGTTTGCCCCAAGATTGGCTGTTCTTTTGAAGAATGGTGGGAAACTCAGGGTAAGGTGTTCCAGGATATGATTGATGGTGGAGTATGGTCAATTATGCCGGGACATCAGGGCTTCCCTGCAGTTGATGACCGCAAGGTTGCGAACTACTATATGCCCACAACCCTTTCAGATAGAATTCTCACCGGACTTCTTAAGGGTAAAATGGGCTTTAAGGGTGTTGTTGTTACCGATGCTATCGAGATGGCGGCACTTAAAACTGCATATCCTGATAAGGAAGATCTGTTCGTTGCACTTCTTAATGCAGGTAACGATATTATCCTCAATGTTAAACGCCTTGATTATATTGATATTATCGAAAAGGCTGTAAAAGACGGCAGAGTTTCAGAAGAGAGAATCGACGATGCAGCACGCAGAGTTTACGAAATGAAAGTTAAGATGGGACTCTTTGATGACACTGAAGAGGTTGTTATGACAGAGGAGATCCGAAACAAAGTCCGCGAATTTAACAAAAAGGTTGCGGAAAAGGCGCTTGTTCTCCAGTGTGACGAAATCAAGCAGCTTCCCCTTGATGCAAACAAAATCAAGAATGTAGCTATTATCTGTTCAACCCACCATGCACCGTTCTTCACTCAACTTCAGACAATGAAGGCAGAGTTTGAAAAACGCGGCATAAATGTAAAACTCCAGAGAAGACTTGAAAGCTATCCCGAAATCGAGAAGCTTGCAGAAGAGAATGACCTGCTTTTATATGTATCATATACTGCAGTTCATGCGCCAATGGGTGGACTTGGACTCTATGCGGAGGAATGTGCAACATACTTCTTTGCGCTTCACCAGGGCAAGCACAAGTCAATCGGTGTAACATTCGGTTCACCGTATATCTATTACGATTACTGCAACAACTTCGACACATTTATCCATGCATTCAGCCCCTGTGACGAATCACAGATAGCGGTTGTTAAAGCATTGTTCGGTGAAGTTCCCTTTGAGGGTACATTCCCCTACGAAGCACCCTGGGACGAAGACTAAAGTAAAATAAAACACATAAAAGGAGCGGATTTTCCGCTCCTTTTTATAATATTTCCTCCCAATGTATACCCTCGTGTGTGGGTATGTGCTCCACCAGCTTGGCAAACATTACAAATTCGCCCACAAAACCGCTTATCTGCTTTGACTCGGCAAAGGCGCGGCTTTGTGCAAGTGAAATTTCTATCTGCTCAATGTCGTCAGTCTTAATGGTCAGGGTTGCCCAGGTGCGGTGACTTTGCCACAGCTTTTCTATCTTATCAAGCAGGGGCATAATGGTATTCCAGTCCTCAGAATACATCGCATCATAAATTTTCCTGCACTCGGTCAGAATATCTTCAGCCATAGTGCTCATTATATATGAATGTATTCCTATAAATACACATAGCGCAACAAGCACAGCAAGTGCAATCCACACGACCTTCATCAATGTCTCCCCTTTTTTTCGTTTGTGATTATTACAACCTCGCCCGATTTGTCAGCGGTCATACAAAAAACCTCTGAAGAATCGGGAATTTTTTTGGATTTCAGTTGCTTATCCAGCCAGGCTTCGTTATAGCCAAGCCGTTTCAGATTGTTCTGATTTATCGCACCGTTGTCAATAATGATATAGCTAAGCTCTACCGGTGCGGCGGAAAGTCCCACGTCCGCCAACTCAACCGGACGATTTTCGGTCTTGGGAATCACGCTGACATTTCCATTGGTCTCCATTATAACAAAATCTACCTCTGAAAGACTGGTTGCGCCCGTATTCCGCACACATTCCATCAGGTCATTCAGATTAAAACGTTGCTTTTTCATTTCCTTTTGATTAATAATCCCCTTTTCGTAAAAAACGCTGGGCGTTCCGTAAAACAGCTTACGTGCGGCAAAGCTTTTGTATGCACCAAAGGATAAAAGAACTTCCAGAATGAGAAGCAAAAAGATTACAACAAGGCTGTTTACAAGAGATTCAGAGGTGTCCTGGATAGGCATAGCCGCAACCTCTGAAATAACAATGGTAACAACCAACTCAGACGGTTCAAGCTCACCAATCTGGCGTTTGCCTAAAAGTCTCAGGGTAAGTACAACAAAAAAATACATTATAATTGTGCGGATAAATGTGGTAAACAAATCTTGTCCTCCGGTCTTAATGTTTTACAATTATTGTTTCCGCAATATTCAATGTTATGCACAATATGCAGGTTTTGGCATATACTGATATGTAAAAAGGAGTGATGTTTTATGGCAGAAAACAATACCGGAACGGGGCTGTTAACGGTTCAGGTGTATACGGCAGACGGAGCGCTGCCGCTAGCGGACGCAAATGTGATTATCACATCAGATTCAGGCTCGGGCGAGGAGCTGATAAGGGTTCTTAAAACCGACCGAGGCGGAAAAACGCTTCCTGTAAGTTTAGCTGCTCCGCCGGCGGCAAATTCCCTTGACCCTGACAATAACAATGTAAGATTTTACAGGTATAACATACGAGTCGATTATCCGGGTTATTATACAACCGAAAATCTCAATGTACCCATCTTTGAGGGGCAGACTTCTATTCAGCCGGTCGCAATGATTCCTCTACCGGCAGACGAGGAGCGGGGTAAGAGAATAACGGTGGTTGAAACAGAGCCGGATTTATAAAAGGGAGGTAGGAATTATGGTAGGAACACCGTTTATCCCCGAAGCCATAACTGTACATCTTGGACCTCCGGATTCGGACGCCGAAAATGTAACGGTCAGTTTTGCGGATTACATAAAAAATGTAGCGTCAAGTGAGATTTATCCCACCTGGCCCGAAAATGCACTTCGTGCAAATATCTATGCCCAGATTTCCTATGCGTTAAATCGGGTTTATACAGAGTATTACAGGTCAAGAGGCTATGACTTTGACATAACTAATTCAACCGCCTTTGACCAGTCGTTTGTCAGAAACCGTGATATTTTTGAAAGCGTCAGCCGCATTGTGGACGAGATATTTAATGATTACATAAGACGGCAGGGCTTTGTAGAGCCCCTTTTTGCGGCGTTTTGTGACGGGCGTGAGGTGACTTGCGACGGTCTGTCCCAGTGGGGAAGTGTTGCTCTCGCAAATCAGGGAAGAACGCCGTATGAAATCCTTACAAATTATTATGGCAATGACATAGACATTGTTCAGGACGCACCCATTCAGAATATCACCGAGTCCTATCCGGGCGAGGTGCTTGAACTTGGCAGCTCGGGGCAGGAGGTTAGAACAATTCAGGTTCAGCTTAACCGCATTTCGAGGGACTATCCGTCTATACCTAAAATTCCGCAAATAGACGGAGTTTTCGGTGTTGAAACCGAAAATGCAGTAAGGGCATTTCAGGGAATATTTAATCTTGAACAGGACGGACGGGTGGGCAAGGCGACATGGTACAGGATAAAGAGAATTTTTGTCGCCGTTTCAAACCTTGCTGAGCTTAATTCCGAGGGGGTGAGAATTGCGGATATTCCCAAACAGTTTGTTGCGGAAATACGTCCCGGCGACAGAGGTAATCCTGTAAGGGTAATTCAGTATTATCTTTCTATTATTGCTGTATACAACAATGCAATACCGGCGCCGGCAATCGACAGTATTTACGGAAACGCAACACAAAACGCTGTCAGAGCATTTCAGGGGGCGTACGGCTTGACGCAGACGGGAGTTGTCAATGAGGCAACATGGGATAAAATAACAGAGGTGTATTTAGGAATTCTTGCGCAAAATCCGCCGCAATTTTTTGCGTCGGAGAGCGTTCCGTATCCCGGTCAGCCGCTTGTTCCGGGTAGCAGCGGCGATGCAGTAAGGGTTCTGCAGGAGAGGCTTTCATACATATCGGGACAAAACAGCGCAATTTCACCGGTCGAGGTCACAGGGTATTTTGGTGAGCAGACAACCAACTCGGTCAATTCGTTCTATGCCTTTGAGGGTTTGCCGCAGCGTGGCTTTGTAGGTCCGGGATTATGGCAGCTGATAGAGGAAGAATATCTTAATTTAAGAGGCGGAGAAGCAAAAACGGCAGGCCAAAGTCCCGGCTCCGCAGTGGGAGGAGAATAAAATGGACGGACAAATTACCAATATAAATAATCCGCACATCCGGAATCGTGAATATACATCAAGGCTGGACGATTCGTCGAATATTTATGAATTGCAGACCTACCTGCGATATATTTCAAAATACATAGACGGTATTCCAAAGCTTAACCCTGACGGTATTTATGGTCCGGAAACAATTGATGCCGTTAAGGCGTTTCAGCGAAAGAACGGACTCCCGCCGACGGGGACTGCGGATTTTGAAACCTGGACGAGAATTGTTGAGGTGTATGATGACCTCGTGCGCCAGAACGAGCTCCCTCACCTTGTTTCGGTGTATCCCCTTGAAATTCCGCATCTTAAAGAGGGTGACGATTTTGAAGAGATTTATGTTTTGCAGATTATGCTGCGTCGCATAGCAAAGATTTTTAAAAACATAACAATGCCCGATTTGACGGGTGTGTACGATGCAAAAACAAAAGAGGCGGTACGGGATTTCAGCAGGCTTTACGGCAAGGAAAGCTTCGGTACGGTTGACCGTGAGCTTTGGAATATTCTTACAGATACCTACAACGCATTCACATATAACGGCTGACGGTTGACAAAGCCTTGAGTGTTTGTTAAAATAAACAAAGCAACAAAACGGAGGAAAGCAAAATGAGAATGCGAAGAAAAAAGCACAGGGAGGAACGCCTCGAAAGCTGTGCTGAAATTATGATACAGGATGTTTTTGAATATGAATCTGACCTTGCGGAGGTGTTTGAAAGAACTGCACCGCTTCATTTGGAGATAGGCTGCGGAAAGGGCGACTTTATCAGTACTCTTGCAGAACTAAACCCCGATATAAATTATATTGCGTTTGAGAAGAATCTTGATGTGTTGGTTCTGGCGGCGGAAAAGGTTGCGGCAAAGGCCCTAACCAATGTCAGGTTTGTTCCCGGTGACGCCGAGGCTCTTGGTCAGCTCAACGAACAACAAAGCGTCGAAAGGCTTTACATCAACTTCTGCGACCCGTGGCATAAATGGGGGCATCGCAAAAGACGGCTCACCCACGAGAGATATCTTGCAATTTACGAAAGGCTTATGAAAAGCGGTGGCGAGATACATTTTAAAACTGATAATGCGCCGCTATTTGAGTTTTCGCTCAATTCCTTTTCTGATTACGGAATGAAATTAAAAAACATTACCCTCGACCTGCATAACAGCAGATTTGAAGGTAATGTTATGACCGAATATGAAAAACTGTTTTCGGAAAAAGGTCAGCCGATTTACAGATGTGAGGCTATTTTCTGCCAACGGTAAGTTCCGGGGTAAGGAAGATTAGTGCAAACATTGCAAGCTGTGCTGCAATGAATGAGACATAGTCGTATCCGGTTTTAAGCATAGGCTCTAAAAATCTTGTCGGGAGAAACAGCCACATGTACATAAAGAACCTGTTGTGGTATAAAACTCCGGAAACAAGTGTATAAATTGCAAAGCTTATTAGGGCTGGAATAAAATACTCCGAAGCGGTAAAACTGTCAAGATAAAGCTTTGACCAGCTTTTAAATGTGATAAACAAAAACAGCATAAGCGATGAAAAGTTAAGAATAAGGCATACAACAGGATTGGGCAATGCTGAATCTCTGTATATCATAAGTGAGAATATTACCGAACATATTATGCCAAATAAGAAGACTTTGAGTGTTTCAAAAAAAGCTCTGCGTACTATATACATAAAAACCATCCTTAAATTATATATGTTGTATGTATTTTATCATAACCTTGCAAAATATGCAAGAATAAAATATTTGAAAATAAAATAAAAAACAGTTGACAAACGGGGAAAGCTGTGATAAAATAGCTCAAGTAAAGCAGAAGGTCCGCTTCTCCCCTCAGCTTACGGCGAAAGGGTCAAAAGATTTTGATTTTTTGAGTGCGGAGCTTTATGCTTCCGCACTTTTTTGTTTATTCAAAACGGTGCAGACTGTTTCGGAGGTGTTTAGGTATAGCTAAGCAGGAGTTAATGATTAACGAAGAAATCAAAGACAAAGAGGTTCGCCTTATAGGCCCCGATGGTGGACAGCTGGGCGTTGTTTCTGCAAAGGAAGCACTCGCTATGGCAGACCAGCATAATCTGGACCTTGTTAAGATTGCGCCACAGGCAAAACCGCCGGTTTGCAGAATTATGGATTATGGCAAACACAAGTTTGAGCTTGCAAAGCGTGAAAAAGAGGCGAAGAAGAATCAAAAGGTTATCGCAATAAAAGAGGTTCGTTTGAGTCCCAATATTGATGACCACGATTTCAACACAAAGGTTAATCAGGGCATTAAGTTTTTAAAGGCCGGCGATAAGGTTAAGGTTTCGGTACGCTTCAGAGGCCGTGAAATTACTCACAGCGCAAGCGGTAAGGAACTTTTGCTTAAGGTCAAGGATGCAATGGCTGAATTCGGCGTTGTTGAAAAGGACATTAAGATGGAAGGCCGCAGTATGGCTATGTTTGTATCACCAAAGAAAGCATAAGGCTGTTCGCAATTTGGACAAAAGCTTTCAAAAGTTTATTTATGGAAGGAGAATAAAAGATGCCTAAAATTAAGACACACAAAGGCTCTGCAAAACGTTTCGGCGTTACAAAGAACGGTAAAATCAAAAGAGGTAAGGCTTACAGAAGCCACATTCTCAACAAGAAGTCAACAAAGAGAAAAAGAAAGCTCAGAAAGGGCGGCTACCTTGCAACTGCAAATGCTGCTACAATCAAGAGCATGATTCCTTACAAATAAGAAGCTCAGCTTCGGGTTTGCCGGGAATATTGGTAGCAGTTCGCAGGAGATGCGACGGATTTTACAGGCGGAGAAGTTCCGCATAATTGTTTAGATGAAAGGAGTCTTTAGACATGGCAAGAGTTAAAGGTGCTATGAACACCAGAAAAAGACATAAGAAAATATTGAAATTAGCTAAAGGATACAGAGGCGCGAAGAGCAAGCTCTTCAGAACTGCAAATCAGGCAGTTATGAAGTCGCTCACATACGCATATCGTGACAGAAAGCAGAAGAAGAGAAACTTCAGACAGCTCTGGATTGCACGTATCAATGCTGCAACAAGAGCAAACGGTATGAGCTACAGCGTATTTATGAATGGTCTCAAGAAGAACGGTATTGAGATTAACAGAAAGATGCTTGCAGAAATTGCAGTATCTGACCCCGCAGCTTTTGCTAAGCTGGTTGAAAAGGTTAAATAAAAGTGTTTTTGAAAAAGTTATATCGCGCACGCGATATAACTTTTTCGTACATAATAGAAAAATGACGGCAGTTGACAGAATTCGCTGTCAGGAGGGCGTATAATATGAGAGAAGAACAGATATACAATCCGGTCTCCGGTATCAATCAGATGATTGATGATATAGAGGGTTTTATCAATCCTATGGTCTTTTATTTTCAGCCTGTAATGCGTATTATGGGAATGATAAACTTGTTTTTAGTAATTGCTTTGTTTGCGGGTCTTTTGTGTTATCTTATATTTATAAGAAAGCATAGTATAAAGAAAAAACTTGCAAATAACAAAACCTATATTTTTGCCGGGGTAATGCTTGCAGCTTATGCATTTTTGACCGAAACTCCGGTGAAGCTTGGTCCGTACATTAATTTTAACTTTGCACTTTTTGTTATGCCTGTTTTTGCAAAGAAAATGGGTCCGCTTATGGCGTGTATTTTTGGTATGCTTCAGTACGGTATTTCATTTGTTATGCACAGCGGCGAAGCATTTAGCTTTACAACATTGCTGCTTGCCGGAATAAGCGGTATGCTTTACGGAAGATTTCTTTATGCACGTAAAACCACTTATTTAAGATGCTTGTGGACAAAGTTTATTGTTAATATGGTGTGCAATGTAATATTTGTTCCTATGCTTATCGGCGACAGCCTAACTGCAGAGATTGCAAATGCTATTACACATAACATTGTTTCGAATATAGTGCTTGTTCCGCTTCAGGCTCTGCTTATTTATGTTGCACTTATTGCATATAAAAAGGTTGAGACTGCATTAAAAGAGGATTAAAGCTGATGATAAACGATATATCCGCAAAGGATAACAAAAATCTTAAGCTGATCAGACAGCTTAAAAAAAAGAATGGCCGAGACGCCAATAACAAATTTATTGTTGAAGGCAAAAAAATTGTTCTCGAGGCTCTTGAGTATGCTGCAGATGATATTTTCTGTGTTGTTGTCAGTGATGAGTTTTGCCTTAAGGAATCTCAACTGGTGGAAAAATGTGATGATGTGTGCGGCAGAATTTACAGAGTTTCCAAAACCGTATTTGATGAGCTGTCAGATACAGATACACCGCAAGGTATACTCGCTGTAATTGAGCAAAGGACTGAGGAATTTAAACCCGATATAAATTCCGGTAGAATTCTTATTCTTGACGGGATTTCAGAGCCGGGTAATATGGGGACTATAATTCGTACTGCCGAAGCAATAGGATTTGACGGAATTTATTTGATGAAGGGCTGTACTGATGTGTATGCTCCTAAAACTGTAAGGTCCACAATGGGGTCTGTTTTTCGCGTAAAAATGAAAAACGGTTGCTCTGTTGAACATCTTACTGAACTGAAAGATAGGGGATTTTCTGTAATTGCAACAACCCCCTCCGGAAATGTTGCATTGGAAGAATATGATGCACCTTTAAGGTGTGCGGTGGTTATCGGCAATGAGGCTCACGGTGTAAGTGATGAAGTTATGGAAACTGCCGATGAAAAAATAAAGATTACTATGGGTGGAAAGGCAGAATCCCTCAATGCTGCAATTGCGGCCGGAATAGTTATGCACTGGCTGAAAAACTAAATTGTGGGAATATGGCTCTGCTTTGTTTGAGAAAGAATTAAATATGGAACTTTTATACGAAATATGGCTTCACACAATCTGTGATTTTGACCCGAGTCTTGCTTCAAAAGTTGTCCCCAGGTTTGAGCGGCGAGAAATGGGATTTTCCTCTCCGGAGCTAGATATGCTGGAACTTCGTGACGCAGGTGTTTCCGAAAAGATTGTTGACAGAATTGGTGAGCCTGAATATTTTAAGAAAGCTACCGGCATAATTGAATATTGCAGGGACAACGGAATCCGGATTATAACACAAAAGTCTGAGGAATATCCTGATTTGTTGCGAAGCACTTGTGTTGCACCAAGAGTTCTGTTTGCAAAGGGCCGCAAGCTGGATTTGAATGGTGGGGTAAGTGTTTCGGTTTCGGGTAGTCGCAAACCTACCAACCAGGGCAAGGTAATGGCAAGAGGAATCGGCAGAAGTCTCGCGGAAAATGGCATTGTAACAGTAAGCGGAATGGCGGAAGGTATAGACGCCGAGGCTCATTGGGGTGCTATAGAGGGCGGCGGTATAAAAATTGCTGTACTTGCCGGTGGCGTTGATATGATTTACCCCAAAAG
This sequence comes from Monoglobaceae bacterium, assembly GCA_045120135.1. GTDB lineage: Bacteria > Bacillota > Clostridia > Monoglobales > Monoglobaceae > SIG440. Next base: position 58,786 of record JBGVEN010000020.1, read on the forward strand.
CAACCAAAAGCTCTATCGTGAAATAATTAAGCACGGAACTGTTGTTTCGGAAAGACCGCCGGGAACTGTAGGGAAAAGCTATTTTTATCAACAACGCAACAGATTGGTTGTGGGCCTTGGGCTGGGTACGGTTTTTGTTGAGGGCGAGATAAAAAGCGGAACATCAATGACCGCCAGACTTGCTCTGGATAATAACCGTGATATATTTGCAGTGCCCGGTAATCCCATGAACCCTAATGCCGGACTTCCCAATCAACTGATATCGGAAGGTGCGGTTGTTGTAAATGATATAAATGTTCCTGCTGAGTATTATCGTGCACAAAACCCTGAACTTTTCGGGATGATTCCGCAAATTCCGGTGTTTGAAGAGCCGGAAAAAGCGGTTTTAACAGACGAAGATAAAATTGTAAAATACTTGAGAGAAAAGGGCGATGCAGTTGCCCTTGACAAGATTTCAGAGGCTCTCGGAATTGCTGTGAGTACGTTAAGCGGCAAACTTACTGTGCTTGCAATTAAAGGTATTGTACGTCAGGAGAGCGGAAATCGATATATAATTGCTAAAAAATAGAGTGGAGGCTGACAGATGGCTACAGCTGAAAAAGAAACTAAAAACAAGAAGAAATATCTTGTTATAGTTGAGTCGCCTGCAAAGGCGAAAACAATAAAGAAATATCTTGGCTCAAAGTACGAGGTAACTGCATCTATGGGACACCTTCGTGATTTGCCCAAAAGCCAGCTTGGCATTGATTTGGATAATGATTTTGAGCCAAAGTATATAACAATTCGTGGCAAGGGTGACCTTGTCTCCAAACTGAAAAAGGATGCGAAGAATTCTGCTAAAGTATTTCTCGCAACTGACCCTGACCGTGAGGGAGAGGCAATTTCATGGCATCTTGCGGCACTTTTGGATGTTGATCCCAACACCGATTGCCGTATTACCTTTAATGAAATCACAAAAACTGCGGTAAAAGAAGCTATTTCGAAGCCGCGTGCTATTGATGCTGATTTGGTTGATGCCCAGCAGGCACGCAGAGTTCTTGACCGAATTGTGGGTTATCAGCTCAGTCCATTGCTTTGGAAAAAGGTTAAAAAAGGCCTCAGTGCAGGTCGAGTTCAGTCGGTCGCGACTAAACTTATTGTGGACAGAGAACGTGAAATAGAGGCATTTTCCGAGGAAGAATACTGGACAATTGATGTAAAGCTCACCAATGAAAAAGGTAAGCTGCCGTTTGTTGCGAAATTTTACGGAAAGAATGCAAAAACCAAAATGAAGCTTCCCGATGAAAAAACAGTTCTCGGCATTGTCGAGGAACTTAAAAATTCATCATATACTGTTGACAGCGTTACTCGTGGCGAAAAGAAGAGATATTCTGCTCCCCCGTTTACCACAAGTACTCTCCAGCAGGAAGCGGCCAGAAAGCTGGGCTTCACTGCAAAGCGTACAATGGCAACGGCGCAGCAACTTTATGAAGGTGTTGAAATTAAGGGCAGCGGAAGTGTCGGTCTTATAACCTATATGAGAACAGACTCTCTCAGAATTTCAGCAGAGGCACTTTCGGATTGTCGTAATTATATAAGTAAAGCATACGGCGAAGGCTATGTTCCGGCAAAACCAAAGTTCTACAAGTCAAGAAAGACTGCTCAGGATGCTCACGAAGCAATCCGCCCGACTTCTATGGCATTCGAACCGGAAAAAATCAAAGACTCACTTAAAAGCGACCAGTACAAGCTGTATAAGCTTATATGGAACCGATTTGTTGCAAGTCAGATGCCCGATGCGGTTCTTGATACGGTTCAGGCGGATATAAAAACCGAAAAATACGTACTCAAGGCAACCGGTTCAAATGTGAAGTTTGACGGCTTTATGGCGGTATATGTTGAGAGTGTGGACTTTATCGAGGAAAAAGAGGGCAAAGTTCCTAAAATTGAGGAGGGGCAAAGTCTCTTGTTTAAGGAAATCGACCCTAAACAGCACTTTACCCAGCCACCGGCAAGATATACAGAGGCTTCGCTTATTAAAACAATGGAAGAGGATGGTATCGGCAGACCGAGTACCTATGCTCCCACTATTACAACAATAACTGGACGTGGCTATGTAGCCCGTGAGGGTAAATCGCTGTTCCCCACCGAACTTGGCACAATCGTTACCAAACTGATGGAGGACTATTTTGCGGATATAGTTGACGTTGAGTTTACCGCTAATATGGAAGAAAAGCTTGACCGGATTGAGGATGGCAACACTCCGTGGCAGGAAATAATTCGTAATTTCTACGATCCGTTCGCCAAAACTCTTGGTGCAGCTGAAGAAGCAATAGGCAAAATTGAGGTTCAGGATGAAGTTTCGGATGTGGTATGCGAAAAGTGCGGCAGAATGATGGTTTACAAGCAGGGAAGATTTGGTAAGTTCCTTGCCTGTCCCGGTTATCCCGAATGTAAAAATACAAAAACGATTGCAGAAGAGATAGACGCGCCCTGCCCGAATTGCGGCGGAAAGGTACAGGTGCGCAAATCCAGAAAGGGTGTAAAGTACTATACCTGCGACAACGGAACGGATTGTCTGCTGTCCTGGGACGAGCCGACAAGTCTTAAGTGCCCCCAATGTGGTGGCGCAATAATGAAAAAGCGTCCGTATCGTGGAAAAGGTCCTATCAAATATGTGTGTTATAATGAAAATTGTAAATTTGAAGAACTGATGTCTAAATCTAAACTTAAGTAAATGAAAAAACTCCGGGAATTCCGGAGTTTTTTGCGTTTTATGTAAAATTGTGTAAATAGAAGCTGAAAAAGGGAGAATTTGCAGAAAATAAATATGAAAGTTTTGTAAAAATTCTACAAATAAACTTGCATTATTGACAAAAATGCGTTATAATTACAGAGAATATTAAAATGCATAATTATGGATTGTAAAAGAGCATTTAAATATGGAGGTAGTTTATATGCAGAACAGAATCTTTCAGAATGCGTGCAATCAACTGAAAAAGGACATTAACCGTAAAATAGGTATTATGGATGATAACGGTTACATAATTGCCTGCAGTGACGAGGCCAAGGTTGGTTACCAGAAGGAATCGGTAATATCTCACTTTGAAATGAGTAACGAGGACTATATCGGCGGGGGGTATATCTTCCGCAAGATTGAAACCTACAGCAAAAATATCTATGTTGTATTCTGTGAGGGAGAAGACGAGCTGGCACGGGGCTTTGCGGCGTTTATGGCTGCACACTTTTCAACTATAAAACAGTACTATGACGAAAAGTATGACCGCAACAGCTTTATAAAGAACATTATTTTGGACAACATTCTGCCCAGTGATATTCTGTACAAAACACGTGAACTTAAGCTTTCTGTTGAGGCTGAAAGGGTGGTATTCCTTATTCGTTCACACAAAACGGTGGAGATATCTTTAGTTGATGTGCTTCAGAACATTTTTCCCGATACTGCAAAAGACTTTATTATCCGTATTGACGACCGTGACGTTGCTGTTGTCCGTGAGGTTAAGAATGGCTCGGATATGGACGAAATATTTAAGCTTGCCCAGGAACTTCACGATACTGTTGCAAGTGAGGCGATGGTTAAGGTTTCGGTCGGAATATCAACTATTGTTGAAACTATTCAGGAGCTTGCCCGTGCATACCGTGAGGCGCGCATTGCCCTTGAGGTTGGCAAGGTATTTGATACCGAAAAGAATATTATCAGCTATGACAATTTGGGTATAGGAAGACTTATCTATCAGCTTCCCACAACTCTTTGCGAGCTGTTTTTAAACGAGGTATTTAAAAAGGAATCTATTTCTGTTCTTGACAGCGAAACTATCTATACAATCCAGAAGTTCTTTGAAAATAACCTGAATGTTTCTGAAACTTCACGAAAATTGTTTGTTCACAGAAATACTTTGGTTTACCGCCTTGATAAGATAAAAAAACTTACAGGTCTTGACCTCCGTGAGTTTGACGATGCTATTATATTCAAGGTAGCAATGATGGTCAACAAGTATCTCACATCTGAACCTACCAGACTTTAAAGACTGTTTTACAGATTGCCAACACTAAAGGAGAATGTAATGATTGAATTTAACAATGTATCCAAAACCTATGAGGATACGGGAGTAAGAGCGTTAAGCGATGTTTCGTTTTCCATAGATAAGGGGGAATTTGTTTTCCTGGTTGGACCTTCGGGCGCAGGCAAATCTACCCTCAGTAAGCTTATTATAAAGGAAGAGACCCCCGATGTGGGAGATATCCGTGTAAATACCTTTGAGCTTAATTCGCTCCATAAAAAGGAAATTCCCTATCTACGCAGAAGTGTGGGAATGATGTTTCAGGACTTTCGTCTTCTTCCCAACAAAACTGTATATGAGAATGTTGCCTTTGCAATGCAGGTTATAGGTGCATCACGAGGCGAAATTCGCAGAAATGTTCCCAATGTCCTGTCACTTGTAGGACTTGCTCATAAGGCGAGAATGAAGCCCGGCCAGCTTTCGGGTGGAGAGCAGCAGAGAGTTTCGCTTGCCCGTGCCTTGGTAAACAAGCCTCCGGTTATTATTGCGGACGAGCCTACCGCAAATCTTGACCCGGAAACCTCGGACCAGATAATGCAACTTCTGGACGAGGTTAACAAAAGAGGGACAACAATGATTGTTACAACCCACGCAAAGAATTATGTTGACACAATGCATAAAAGGGTTTTGGAATTCAGAGACGGTGTTCTGATTCGTGACGAAAAAGAAGGGGCTTACGACTATGATATTTAGAAATGCAAAGTATTTTTTCGCACAGGGCGTAAAGGGACTTGTGTCAAACAGCCTTATGACCCTTGCATCAATAGGTATAGTTATCGCGAGCCTTGTTCTGTTTGGCGTGTTTGTTTTGTTTGGAATGAACATAAATAATATCGGCGAACAGATTAAGGACCAGTGCGAAATTAACGTATATATGCCAAACGATATGAGCCGTGACGATGTCCGTGCCATAGGCAGTCAGCTTGGAATGATTGAATTTGTTAAGGAAGCCCGCCTTTACACCAAGGAAGAACGCCTCCAGAATTATAAGGAGGGTGTTCATCAGGACCAGGCAGAGGTAATCAATACACTTGAAACCGACAATCCCCTGCGTGATGCCTATGTGCTGTCGCTTACTGATGTTCGCAAAGCTAACGCTGTTGCAATCGAGGCGGCAAAAATTAAAGGGGTTGAGGAAGTTACAAACCGTCAGGATTTGATTCAGTCAATCTTATCCATAACCAACACGGTTAAGCATATCAGTATGTGGTTGCTTCTTATTCTTGCAGCAATCTCGATATTTATTATTTCCAACACAATTAAGATTGGTATGTTTGCAAGGCGTAAGGAGATAAATATTATGAAGTTTGTCGGTGCAACCGACTGGTTCATAAGATGGCCCTTTATAATAGAAGGTATGCTTCTTGGTGCGGTAGGTGCCGCCGTGGCGATATGTATAGTATTGTTTGGCTACGGCTCTGTTTTTGTCAATCTGCAAAGCTTTATGGGCAATATAAAGCTGCTTGAGGCATCCGAAATATTTAATGTGATTATAATTGGCTTTTTTACAATGGGAATGACAATTGGTATGGCAGGAAGTGCTATGTCACTAAGAAAGCACCTGCATGTATAAAAACAGATAGGAGTGGTATTGTTGAACCGAAGAACAGTAAGGTGGATTTCCATTATTATTGCAGCGGTTTTTCTGCTCGGAACAGTTTCGTCTATTGTGTTTGAAATGGCGTACGCATCGTCGACACAGCAGAAAATAAATCAGCAACAGCAGAAAAAGAACGAAGCTCAACAAAAGATAAATGCGGCAAATTCAAAAAAGGCAAAAACCCTTGCGGAAAAGGAACGCCTTGAACGGGAGGCCGGAGAACTCCAGACTAAAATCGAAGCACTGGACAAGGTTATTGCCGAAACCAAGGCAGACCTCGCAGTTGAGGAAGAAAAACTTGAGGTTGCCACCAATAAGGCAAACGAAAAATACGATATTTTTCAGGAACGCTTCAGAGTTATGTGCGAACAGGGCGAGGTAAGCTATCTTGAAATTCTGCTCTCGGCAAAGAGCTTTGGCGACTTTGTGGATAAAGCTGAAATTATGAAAGAAATTTCACGATATGACAAAGAAGTTTTTGACGAGATGGATGAGGCTCGTAAGCAGATTGAAAAATCCCGTGACGAGATTGTAAAGCTCAAGGAAACTCAGGAAAGCTCTGCAAAAGATTTGGCAGGTCAGAAATCTGCGCTTGTTGCGAAGCAGCAGGAACAGGCAAACTACATAAAGGAGCTTGAAAAGGATACAGCAGCATATCAGAAAATCATTGATGAAGCTGATGCTGCGATGGCAAGTCTTCGTGCGTCGGTATCCGGTTCTCTTAGTACATCTTCAAAGGGTGCAAAGTATGTAGGTGGTGAGTTTGCGTGGCCGACTCCAAGCTGTTACTACATAACATCGCATTTCTCACCTCGACGCAAAAATCCGGTGTCTGGTGTTTATAAGCGGCATACCGGTACAGACATCGGTGCATCATACGGTGCGGCTATTGTTGCGGCAAACTCCGGAACAGTTACTCTTGCTGGTTGGAATTCCGGTTATGGCAACTGCGTAATAATCGACCACGGCGGCGGTCGTGCAACACTTTATGCTCATATGAGTGCGTTCAGCGTTTCAAAGGGTCAGACGGTCTCAAAGGGTCAACGAATTGGCTCGGTCGGCTCTACAGGTAATTCAACAGGTCCCCATCTGCATTTTGAAGTTCTGATTAACGGTGCTGCTGTTGACCCGATGCAATTCTTCTAAAATTACAGTGAATAATTTTGACTCACCTGCATAATATTTTTATATATTGTGCAGGTGACTGTGCGTTTTGCAGGAAAGGCAAAAAGTTATGTATATAAAAAAATCTGTTTTAATTGTGTGTGCCATAGTACTTGTTATTGTTACTGCTCTTAGCACCATAATGGTTGTAAATCCTTTTGGTGCACTTCAGTTTGATGACCTTTTAAAATTTAATACGGGCATTTCGGTTCTCAATCGCTATTATTATGAAGATGTAGACAAAGATTCATTGCTCGATGGTGCTCTTGCGGGGGTTGCGTACAGCGTAGAGGACCCCTACACGGTGTATATGAATAAAGAGGTTGCGGACAGCTTTGTAGAGAATATGGAATCCGACGATTATGCAGGCGTGGGTCTTTATATATCAGGTGATGCACAGGATGGCAGAGTGACGGTAGTATCTCCGCTTTCCGGCTCTCCGGCAGAAAAGGCAGGAATCGTTTCAGGTGACAAAATCCTTGAGGTGAACGGAGAGCTTGTGTCGGCTGATGCCATAGACGATGCGGCAAGCAAAATGAAGGGTCCGGAGGACACTCACGTTACGATTAAGCTTTTGAAAAAGAGCTCAGGTAAAACAGAAGAGATTACATTGACAAGAGCTATTATAAAACGCGAGACGGTAACTTCTGAAATGCTGGATGACCAGATAGGATATATTCAGATTAGTCAGTTTGCATTACACACGTGTGAAGAGTTTGCCAACCATTTTAATGGACTTGTAGGTAAAGGAATGAAAAAACTGGTTATAGACCTCCGCAATAATCCGGGCGGGTATGTAGAGGTTGCAGTTAGGCTTGCAGATAATTTTCTTGAAAGTGATAAAACAATAGTTTATACTCTTGATAAAAACGGCAAGCGTCATGATTACACTTCAACCGAGGCAAAAACCGGACTGCCATTGGTGATTATCACAAACGGCGGCAGTGCAAGTGCAAGCGAAATACTTGTGGGGGCACTCAAGGATTACGGACTTGTTACGGTGGTGGGTGAAAAGACCTTTGGCAAGGGCGTTACCCAGATTCCGTATACTTTCCTTGACGGAAGCATGATGAAGATAACCGACTCAAGATATTATACGCCAAATGGTGTTTGCATTGATAAACAAGGCGTTGAACCGGATGTTAAGGTCGAAATGTCTGAGGAAAAGGCGGCAGCGCTGTCAGAACTTACTCTTGAGGAAGACGACCAACTGAAAAAGGCTGTTGAAGTTTTAAAAAATAAATAATTTTGCGGAGGAAAAACGGTGGTTATAGGCATTGTTACCGAAGCAAAAGATAAAAATATTCTTCAAAAAATTTTTAAGTTTTTAACTGTTAAAATAATTGAAGCAAAGGAAAACCCGTTTAAATTAGTAAATGTGACTATCCCGTACACAAAGCAAAAGCTTGAAAAAATGAATTTGCGGTATAGCCTGCGGCTAAAGAATAGAATTATAAAAAAAGCAAGTAAATATGGTACTCAGCAGTTGCTTGTGTCGCGAACCATTATGTGTGCGGCTTTTGAAAACTGGAGTGAGCCATTGATTGCACCGGTTAATGAAGGGAAGTTACTTCTGTTAAAGCTTGCGCCTGAGTGTATCAGAAAAACTGCAAACCAAATTGGTGAAAAGCTAATTAATCAAGTTGTTTGTATAAGCGATTCCGAAATGGATAGAATAAGTGAGTATCTGGTTCGGGAATTGTGTTATGACACAAAAAGGATAACAATTGTGACGCAAAACCATGAGCGTGCAGAAAAATTCAGCGAAGCATTTTTTGAGGAAAGCGGATTGCTTGTTGATATACGAACGGATTTGCCAAAGCAACAGGGAGTCTTAATAGAAGTTGATGACGGATATATAAAAATCGGGAAGGACCTCTATATCAAAGATATAGACTTTGGGTACAAGCTTTTTGAGTTTGATGTAAAATCGGTTGATATTGCAGCGTGCCTCAAGGGAACTCCAATGCTTAAATTTAAAGGGATTTACAGCTATGAGAAAAAAGGTTGACATTGTGGCAGGCTTGTTATATAATATATAAATTGTATGTGTAAAATTGACTGGAATTCAGCTTTATCAGCTCACGGTAAAGCCACGGCAAAATGGTATATTTGTGAGCAGGAGGTTTATTAATATGGAAAACAAACAGATTATGCTGACAGATGAGGGACTTTTAAAGCTTGAAAATGAGCTTGAAATGCTTAAAACACAGAAACGTCAGGAGGTCGCTGAGAAGATTAAGGTAGCAAGAGGCTTCGGCGATTTATCAGAAAACTCTGAGTATGACGCAGCCAAGGAAGAACAGGCTCAGGTTGAAGCAAGAATTGTTCAGCTTGAGAATATGCTGAAAAATGCAAAAATTATTGATCAGGACGATATTGATGTAAACAAGGTAAGTATTGGTACACGTGTAAAGGTGTATGATGAGGAGTTCGACGAAGAGCTGGAATACAGCATCGTTGGTTCAACCGAGGCAGACCCGGATATGTTTAAAATATCGGACGAATCTCCGGTAGGTAAGGCTCTTATCGGCAGAAATATTGGCGAGACAGTTGATGTTGAAACCCCCGGCGGAGTTTTCAAACTTAAAATATTGAGCATAAATAAGTAAGACAGGAGGAAAAAGCAGTGAGTGAAAACAACAGACAAAACGAGCAGGTACAAGATATAGGTCAGCTTATGAAGGTAAGACGCGACAAGCTGGCAGAACTGCAGGCAGAAGGCGAAAATCCCTTTGATGTGACAACCTATAATCAGGAATATCACACCAATGATATAATTGATAAATTTGATGAGATGGAAGGCAAACAGGTTAGCATTGCCGGTCGTCTTATGTCTAAGCGTGTTATGGGTAAGGCTTCATTCTTTGACCTTCGTGACAGATGTGGCAAGGTTCAGCTTTATGTTACCCGTGACGATATGGGTGAAGAAGTATACAGAAAGTTTAAAAAGCTGGATATTGGTGATTTAGTAGGCGTTACAGGCGAAGTTTTCAGAACTCAGAAAGGTGAGATTTCTGTTCGCACGAACGGCTACACACTTCTCAGTAAGTCGCTTTTGCCCTTACCTGAAAAGTTCCATGGTCTTCGTGATACGGATCTCAGATACCGTCAGCGCTATGTTGATTTGATTGTCAACCCTGAGGTTAAACGTACATTTGAAATAAGAAGCAAAATTATAACAGCAATCCGCAACTATCTGGATAGTCGCGGATATATGGAGGTTGATACACCTATTCTCAACACCATTCCAGGTGGTGCAGCAGCACGTCCGTTTATTACACATCACAATACTCTTGATATTGATATGTATATGCGTATTGCACCGGAGCTTTATCTCAAACGCCTTATTGTCGGCGGGTTTGAGAGAGTTTACGAAATGGGCAGACAGTTCCGTAACGAGGGTATGGATATAAAGCATAATCCTGAGTTCACAACAATGGAGGTTTATGAAGCATACACTGATTACGAGGGTATGATGAACCTTACAGAAAGTCTTATTTCAACCGTTGCACAGGAAGTTCTCGGTACAACCAAGATTACATACCAGGGAACAGAGCTTGACCTTGCACCCGGTTGGGCACGAATGACAATGATTGAATCAATCAAGAAGTTTGCGGGTATTGATTTTGCTGAAACAACCACAGATGCCGAGGCTGAAGCCCTTGCGAAATCTGTTGGTATTGAGGTTGAAAAGGGTATGACCCGTGGCGAGATTATTAACCTTGCGTTTGAAGAAAAGGTTGAGGACAACCTCGTTCAGCCGACATTCATTTACGAATATCCGGTTGAGGTTTCACCTCTTGCGAAGAGATACAAGGATAACCCTGCATTCACAGAGAGATTTGAAGTGTTTATTCTTGGCTGTGAATACGGCAATGCATTTAGCGAACTTAACGACCCCATTGACCAAAAGGAACGCTTTATGAAACAGGTTGAAAAGCGTGAAAAGGGCGATGAGGAAGCAAATATGATGGACGACGATTTTGTTACCGCACTTGAATATGGTCTGCCTCCCACGGGCGGCCTTGGTATCGGTATCGACAGACTTGTTATGCTCCTTACAGATAGTGCATCAATCCGTGATGTTTTGCTCTTCCCGACAATGAAGCCGTTGGATAAATAAGACACCAGTGTTTACAGGCAGCACCGCATTTGGTGTTGCCTGTATTCTTAGAAAGAAGGATTTAAAATGAGTATGATTTTTGAACGGAAACTGCCTATACCTATGGAGGTAAAAGAGCTTTATCCTGTAACAGCGGAGATTGAAATGCTAATTTCAAAAAGAGCCGTTGAAATCAGAGATATCTTTACCGGCAAATCGGACAGGCTTGTCCTTATCATAGGTCCGTGCTCGGCAGATAATGAAGATAGCGTTATAGACTACATTTCCAAACTCCGTGATGTTCAGGAAAAGGTAGCGGATAAAATTCTTATTATTCCCCGCATTTATACCAACAAGCCAAGAACAACAGGTGATGGCTATAAGGGAATGCTGCATCAGCCTAATCCCAATGAAAAACCCGATATGTATAAGGGCATTGTTGCAATACGTCAGATGCATCTGAGAGCGCTTAAGGAAACCGGCTTTTCTTGTGCTGATGAGATGCTGTATCCTGAAAACTACAGATATCTGAGTGACCTTTTGGCGTATGTTGCAATTGGTGCACGCTCGGTTGAAAATCAGCAACACCGCCTGACAGCAAGTGGTCTTGATATCCCTGTAGGCATGAAAAATCCTACCAGCGGCGATATTTCGGTTATGATGAATTCAATTACTGCCGCCCAGCATAAGCACACATTTCTTTACCGTGGCTGGGAGGTTCATTCTGAGGGCAATCCTTGCGCTCACGCAATTCTTCGCGGCTATGTGAACAAGCATGGTCAGGCTATGCCAAACTATCATTTTGAGGACCTTTTGCATCTTGCTGAAAACTACAGCCAGTCGGGACTTCAAAACCCCGGCGTGATTATTGATACAAACCACGCAAACTCCGGTAAAAAGTACCTTGAACAGGTTAGAATAGCCAAAGAAGTTCTTCATAGTTGCCGTCACGATGCGGAAGTTAAAAAGCTGGTTAAAGGATTTATGATTGAAAGCTATATCGAAGACGGTGCTCAAAAAATTGGCGAGTGCATCTACGGAAAATCCATTACTGACCCTTGCCTCGGTTGGGAAAAAACGGAAAAACTCATATTTGATATGGCGGATTTACTGTAAAATCAATGCCCGTCCGGTCAGGTCGGGCATATTTTGCTGAATAGAAGGTGTTTTTAAATGATAGTTGTGTTTAAACAGGTATTTGTTTTGTTCCTATTTGCGTTTATCGGATATGTACTCAGCAAGTCCGGCAGAGTGAAGTCGGACCACGGAAGTGTACTTTCGGCGCTTTTGGTAAATGTATTTTTTCCGTGCAAGGTTTTTAAAAGCTTTGCAAGTAATCTGTCAATCCAGGTTTTGAGCGAGAGATATATAAGTATTCTGACTTGTGTAATAGTTTTGTTGGCAATAGTGCTTTTTTCTACATTCTTTGTAAAGCTGCTTACAAAAAAGGACTATGAACAGCGGGTTCTTAAATATTCTATGATTATTGCAAATTCGGGATATATGGGCTATGCTCTTGTTGAATCCCTGTATGGTGATGCGGCATTGTTTGAAATGATGATTTATGCTATGCCGGTATCTGTTTATACATATACGGGCGGTTATTGCTTGCTGCTTAAAAAGAAACTTACAATGAAAAAATTGGTTAATCCGGTTACCATAGCTATGCTTTTGGGTGCTGTCTGGGGGATATCGGGGCTTAAACTCCCTGTGGTTTTTGAAACGGTGCTTTCACAAAGCGGTAGCTGTACCGGTCCTGTAAGTATGCTGCTTACAGGTATTGCCGTTTCGCAGTATAAGTTTAAGGAAATGCTGGTTAATAAAAATATCTATATTGTTACACTTATGCGGCTTATTGCAATTCCGTTTGCGGTGGGTATGATACTCAAGCCGTTCTGCGCTCCGCAGATTGTTATGTCGGCTGTTCTGGTTACCTGTATGCCCTGTGGGCTTAACGGCGTAGTGTTCCCGAAACTTGTGAATGAGGACTGCCGGACCGGAGCAGGTCTTGTTATGGTGTCCACAATTCTTGCGTGCATTACTATACCGGTCTGTGTCCATTTTCTGCTGGGTTGATTTATGAATTTTGTGTAAAAAATATGTAAACCTGCTTGAATAATCTAGTGATTTGCGGTAGAATTTATAAGGAGAATTGCTATGGAATTTTATGAAATTTGTGAAATGATGATTATCAGCTTTGGTGCTTCGTGGCCTTTGAATGTGATTAAGTCATACAAAGCGAGAACTATAAAAGGAAAAAGTCTTGGCTTTTTATGTTTGATTCTTCTGGGATATGTTGCGGGAATAACAGGTAAATTTATAAACGAAAAATATATGAGCAGCTTGGCGTCAAATTGGTATGTGTTATTTTTCTATTTTTTAAACTTTATTATGGTGTTTATAGATTTTCTTCTCTATTTCAGGAACAGAAGGATTGATAAAAAAGCAAAAAATAACATATAGGGGGTAATATCAATGAATGTTTTATCGATAGGAAATAGTTTTTCACAGGATGCGCAGAGATATTTGTATCAGATTGCAAAGGCTGATGGATATACTCTAAACACATTTAATCTTTATATAGGAGGATGTCCTCTTTCGCTTCATTATAGAAATATGGTAAGTGAGGAAAGAGCATATTTGCTTGAGATGAATGGAGAAAGTACAGGGTTCAAGGTTTCACTAAAAGAGGCGCTTATAAATCGTGATTGGGATATTGTGACTATTCAACAGGTGAGCCATCAATCACCTTACTACGAAACTTATCAGCCATATCTTGATAAATTGGTTGAATATATACGATTTTGTGTACCTAAAGCAAAAGTTGCAATACATCAAACATGGGCATATGAACAAGATTCACATCGTTTAAATGTTGAACTAGGATATAAAAATAATACAGATATGTTTGCTGATATAGAGAAGGCATATGAAAAGGCTTTTAAAGCGGTTAATGCTGAGTTAATTATACCATCAGGCAAACTTTTTCAGAAACTTATAACATCAGGGATTGAAAGGGTACACAGAGACACATTTCATGCAAGTTGGGGTCTTGGCAGATATGCAGTTGGGTTGCTTTGGTATTCTATCCTTTCAGGTAATGATGTGAAGAACAATACATTTTGTGATTTTGATGAAGAAATTTCTAAAGCAGATATTGAAATAGCAAAAGAATGTGTTGCAGAAGTCTGCGGTATTTAAAACAAAGATTTTTTGTTTTTAACTTGTCGCGAAACTGCCACAAAAAACAGGCATCTAGATTATACAGCCTTTATATAAAGAGTGTCGACTGTTGTCGAAATGCAGAAGGAAATAATTTTAAAAGCTATATAAAGGGGAGTTTATTATGAAATTAATAAGTAACGTTTGCTATGGTAAAGCTAAACATCCTGAGCAGTATCTTGATATTTATCTTCCAGATAAGGATGCTTTTAAAGTGTTTGTGTATATGCACGGTGGTGGGTTACAAAACGGTGATAAGTCAAGTGCGAGTGTGGTTGGTGAATATGTAGCGAGTCAAGGCATAGCATTTGTGTCAATAAATTATAGGATGTATCCGCAAGCTATGTATCCGCAGTTCATTTGCGATTCAGCCGAAGCGGTAGCTTGGGTATATAAAAATATTGAGGAGTATGGAAAATGCGAAGGGATATATATTGGAGGAAGCAGTGCTGGTGGATATCTTTCAATGATGCTTTGCTTCGATGACAAATATTTATCGCCATATAAATTGCCTGCCGATATAATAAAAGGATATATTCATGATGCTGGTCAACCAACAACACATTTTAATGTGCTTAGGGAGCGTGGAATTGATTCCAGAAGAGTAATCATTGACGAGGCAGCACCGATATATCATATTGGAAAGGCTATTAGCTATCTGCCTATGATGTTTATTGTTTCGGATAACGATATGAAAAATCGATACGAACAAACACAATTGACAATTTCTACATTAAAGCATTATGAATACGATGAGAGTAAAATATATTATCGGCTGATGAATGGTACACACTGTCATTATTCAGAAACAGAAGAGTTTGGGAAAATCATATGTGAATTTATAAAAGAAATCGAAAAGTAAATTATTGTTTCTAATTGGATATGAACTTATGCAAAAAAGACGGTATCTAAATCGTGCACGAATTTTATATTGTAATCATCTGAAATTACAGGAAGTGATATTATGGATAAGGACAGACAGCTTGCCAGAGAACTTACAAAGGAAATGTCTTTTAAGGAAAAACTACAGCATTTTTGGTATTACTACAAGCCACACACTCTAGCGTTGATTTTTGTATTGGCGGTTATTGTGTGGAGCGCAGTACAGTGTGCAAACCGAATTGATTATGACCTTGATATTTCCTTTTATACAGAAAGCTATATTTCGGACGAGGCGCTTGATAAGTTTGATGTATTTCTCGAAACCCTGTGTGATGACATAAACGAAAACGGCGTAATTGATGCTCAGGCGTACCCTTTTACAGGAAATATTACGGGGGAGTATCTTGATGAGAATGCTGGGGCGATTTTAACAAAGCTCCAAAGCGAAATTGCTATGGGCGAGTGCCCTGCATATATAGTTGATGATGCATATAAAAACTATATTGAAATGCTTACTGAGGATATGGATGTCATTGACAATATAACCGAGATAACAGATGTCCCCATAATCCGCGAAACATTTAATCCCGGCGAGGGTGTAAAGCTCTACTTTATTTCAATCGTGGAATATGATACACAAAAGGAAAATGAAGAATTACTTAAAGAGCGTGAAAATATGAAAAAGGTAGAACAATATTTTATTGACAGAGTTAAAAAATAAAAAAGAAGGACGCAATTTGCGTCCTTCTTTTTTGCAGGTAATTTTACTTGCCATCACCGATAATAGGTGTGTCCTTAAAGAAAAATGTGATGGACCAGAGACCTGCAAGACCAACTAATGAAAAGATGATACGGCTCATAACCGAAAGCTGACCGCCAAAAAGGCTTGCTACAAGGTCAATACCGAAAAGACCGATGCTGCCCCAGTTGATTGCGCCAACTATCACCAATATCAAAGCGATAACATTCATTTTTGTTAACTCCTTTTTTATATTGTTTATCTTTTCAATTATATTTTGTCAGATACATTAAAAAATATTCGTGAACTGTGGTTGGAATATTTTTTTAACGGTTTACAGATACTAAAAATAAAACGGAGTTGAAAAATGAAAAAATTTTGCTGCCTTGTTTTGGTTATCGTATTAATAACGGTTGTGTTTTCGGCAAATTCAGGAAATACCAGAGGAAATAACAAAAGATGCATCGATGCTGCGCAGCGGATAAGCAACCTCGATGGAGTTGATGCGGTTGCGGTGCTGAAGTTGGAGGACAGAATTCTTGCGGGAGTTCGGCTTGACAGGGAGAATATGGCGACTACAAATAAAATTAAAAGCATTTTAAACGGATTATTCCGCAGTTCAAAGGATTTACAAATTGAGGTGTCAAACAGTAAGGCGGAACAGATAATTGAGTTGTCATACTTTGCTGATTCGGATATGCAGAAAAATGTTATTAAGGGTAGATTTGAATTTTTGTGGAATAATTGACAAAACATATATTTTGTGTTAATATTATAAAAGGTATAATATATTTTGTGTTTGGAGCTGATTTTAATGCGTTGTTTGTTTTGCGGACATCTTGAAAGTAAGGTTATAGACTCACGGTCAACAGAGGAGGGGACAACTATCCGTCGCCGCAGAGAATGTCTTGAATGCGGTAAAAGATTTACTACATACGAAAAGATTGAGACAATCCCTATGATTGTTATTAAAAAGGATGGCATCCGTGAAACATTTGACCGTGAAAAGGTTTTAAACGGCATCCTGCGTGCCTGCGAAAAGCGTCCGGTTACACTCAGTGATATTGAAAAGCTGATTGATGATATAGAATCAAAGCTTTATAATATGCTTGAGCGTGAGGTTACCTCCGAGAAGATAGGGGAGATGGTTATGGAACGCCTCAAGACCCTTGATGATATTGCGTATGTACGATTTGCGTCTGTTTACAGACAGTTTAAGGATGTAAACTCATTTATGGAAGAGCTTGCCAAAATTATTAAATAAGCTTGACAAACACGAAATTTTGTGATAAAATAACACCAACAGAATAGATAAGCTTAGAGAGTGAGGTCCAGCCTCACTCTTTTCATATCATAGGAAATGACGACTTCCTATGATATGAAAAAAACCAATTTAATACCCGTGCAAAATTTTCGGCTTTGCCGAAATGCACATGGGAAAACAAAGCGGTACACCTTCGACCGCCCACATAGTGGAGCGACGAAGCCGCTTTGTTCTTACCGCAGACGAAAGGAGCTATGGTATATGGCATATTCGAAGCTTGAAACAAGTATTTTGGAAATGGCAACGCCGATTGCCGAAGAATGTGGATGTTATATCTATGACATAGAGTACGCCAAAGAGGGTAAAAACCGTTATCTCAGGATTTTTGCTGATAAGGACGGGGGCATTTCGCTTGATGACTGCGAGGCAATCAGCCGCAGAATGAGTGATGTACTCGACGAAAAAGACCCCATTAAAGAGAATTATGTTCTGGAAGTTTCATCTCCCGGAATTGAAAGAAAACTGAAGAATCCCGAACACTTTGAACGTTATATCGGTGAAGTGGTGGAAATCGGTCTTTTTAAGGCGGTTAATGATTCAAAAACCATACTTGCCGAACTTAAAGGGTTTGAAGACGGAAAGATTACTGTCAGCATTGACAGTGAGGAAATGTCAATTATGCAGAGTGAAACGACATATGTTAAGCTTCACTTTGAGTTTTAATATTTTTTAATATAATATAGGAGTTGATTGTAAAAAATGAGTTCAGAATTGTTTATGTTATTGGATGAAATCGAAAAGGAAAAAGGCATCAGCCGTGACGTTGTTATTGACGCACTCAGCGGAGCTCTCCTCAGTGCCTACAAAAAGAATTTCGGCGCAGTTCAGGATGCAAAGGTTCTGATTGACGAAGAAACAGGCGAAATCAAGGTTTATGCGCGCAAGAACATTGTTGAAGAAGTTGAAAACAGAGAATGTGAAGTATCTGTTGAGGACGCAAGAAAGGTAAATCCCAACTACGAAGTGGGCGATGTTCTTGAAACAGAGGTTACACCTGCGGCATTTGGCAGAATTGCAGCACAGACTGCACGTCAAGTTGTGTTCCAGAGAATCCGTGAGGCTGAAAGAGAAAAGGCATTTGACGAATTTTCTGACAGAGCAAATGATATTATGACAGCAACAGTACGCAAGATTGACAGACGCAATATTATGCTTGAAATCGGTGATACCGAATCTGTACTTATGCCCAACGAACAGGTAAAGAATGATAACTACAAGCCCGGCGAGAAATACAAGGTGTTTGTGGTTGAGGTGGCAAACTCTGTGAAAGGCGTTCACCTTGTTGTATCCCGTTCACATCCGGGACTTGTTCGCAGACTTTTTGAGCTTGAAGTTCCCGAAATTAAAAAGGGTGTAATTGAAATCAAGGGTCTTACCCGTGAGCCCGGCTCCAGAAGTAAACTGGCTGTTCATTCAACTGTTGAGGGTGTTGATCCGGTAGGAACATGTATCGGTCCAAAGGGTATGCGTGTTCAGGCGGTTATCGATGAGCTTCGCGGCGAAAAGATTGATATTATCAGATACAGCGAAGACCCCGCAGAATATATCACTCAGGCACTCAGCCCGGCAAAGGTTGTTTCCATAACAGTTGACGAGGAAAAGAAGATGTGCAGTGTTATAGTTCCTGCAGACCAGCTCTCACTTGCAATCGGCAAAGAAGGCCAGAATGCCCGTCTTGCTGCAAGACTTACCGGCTGGAAGATTGACCTTAAGCCCGAGGGTGCAGAAAACGAATAATTGAATTTTAGGAGACTTTGATTTATGAAGCCACAGCGTATGTGTGTTGTATGCAGAGAAATGAAGGAGAAAGACCAACTGGTGCGTGTTGTTAAAACCAAAGAGTCGGTTGCGATAGACACGACACTTCGTGCATCGGGACGGGGCGCTTATGTTTGTAAAAGTGCCGAGTGTATCAAGAATGCACAAAAACGTGGTGCTCTTGAACGGAGCTTCTCAATGAAGATAAGTCCTGAAATTTACAGCGCATTGGAGGCTATGGTAAGGGATGCAGAGTGAAAAGTTTTTAAGGATGCTCGGCCTTGCGAAGCGGGCAGGCGGTGTTGCGTTTGGTGAGGGAGCGGTTCGTGACAGCATAAGGGACAATACCGCAAAGCTGATAATTGTTGCAGACGATGCTGCAGATAACACCAAAAAGAAGTTTAACGATAATTGTAATTTTTATGGCGTAAGATACGCAGAGATTTTTGACCGCTACGCTTTGGGCAAAGCCTGCGGCAGAGACTTTGCGGTAGTGCTTTCGGTGAAGAACGAGGGTTTGGCAGAAAATCTTATTGCAATGCTTGATGCTGACACTCTGTAAATATTGTTTTAGACTTGTCTTTAGAATAAAAGACCGGTCGGAAAGGAAAATGTTATGACGAAAATTAAAGCATACGAACTTTCAAAGGGATTTAACATTCCCAGCAAGGAAATTGTTAAGGTTTTGCATGACTACGGTGTTTCGGAAAAGAACCATATGAGCGCTCTTGACGAAAAGGAACTGGATGTTATTTTTGAATACTATACTCAGAAAAATCAGGTAGAGGACTTCTCTGCATTATTTGCAGTGGTTGAACAGCCTGTGGAAGAAAAGAAGAAAGAAGATAAGGCTGAAAAGGTAGCAGAAGAGGCTCCGGCAGATAGCGCAACAGAGATCGAAGCTCTGGCAGAGATTGAGGAGCTTGTTCACGCACGAAAGACCCGTGTGGTTGATACCCGTGCAAACAATGTTGACCTCGACAAGCTGGATACAGAAAAGCTTGAAGAGCTTATCCCTGAGAATGTAAAAGAAACAGGCGGCAGCGCAAAGCAGAAAATTAAAACAGGCAACAAAAAGAGCAAGCTTGTTAAAGAAAAGTCCGAGGCAAAAGAGGCGGCAAAGCCTGTTAAGAAAGAAAAGAAAGAAGTTCTTGAAGTTCTTGTTCCCGATGCAATCACCGTGGGCGAACTGGCTGAAAGAATGAAAAAGCCTACCACAGAGGTTATTAAAAAGCTGATGATGCTTGGTATTATGGCATCGGTGAACGAAACGCTCGACTTTGATACAGCCTCACTTATAGTGGAAGATTTTGGTGGAATTGTTGAACACGAAATAATTCTTACAGAAGAGGATAAACTGTTTAATGATGTTGAAGATTCACCTGAGTCACTTATTCCCCGTTCACCGGTAGTTGTTGTAATGGGTCATGTTGACCACGGTAAAACTTCTCTTCTCGATACAATCCGTAACACCAATGTAACCAGCGGTGAATTTGGTGGTATTACTCAGCACATCGGTGCTTACCGTGTTCGTGTAAATGATAAAAAGATTACATTCCTTGATACACCCGGCCACGAGGCGTTTACAGCAATGCGTGCCAGAGGTGCGCTTGTTACAGATATTGCAATTCTTGTTGTTGCTGCGGATGATGGTATTATGCCCCAGACAATCGAGGCAATCAACCACGCAAAGGCTGCAAATGTTTCAATAATTGTTGCAATCAACAAGATCGATAAGGAAGGCGCAAATCCCGACAGAGTCCGTCAGGAGCTTACCGAGCACGGTCTTGTTCCCGAGGAATGGGGCGGCGATACCATTTGCGTTGAAGTATCAGCAAAAATGAATATGAACATCGACAGCCTGCTCGAAATGGTTCTCCTTGTTGCTGAAATGAAAGAACTCAAGGCAAACCCCAATCGTCTTGCAAAGGGTACTGTCATTGAGGCTCAGCTCGACAAGGGCAGAGGCCCTGTTGCAACACTTCTCGTTCAAAACGGTACACTCAAGACCGGTGACATAGTTGTTGCAGGTACAGCTGTTGGCAGAGTTCGTGCAATGAACGACGATAAGGGCAAGGCAATCAAAAAGGCTGGTCCTTCAATTCCTGTTGAAATTCTTGGCCTTTCCGAAGTTCCCGATGGTGGCGATGTATTCTACGCAGTAGAGGATGAAAGAAAAGCCCGTGAGGTAGTTGAAGCAAGAAAGTTCAAGGCAAAGCAGGAGGCTCAGAAGCAGAGTCAGGCATTGTCACTTGATAACCTGTTTGAACAGATTGAAGCAGGTAAGACAAAAGACCTCAATATTATTGTTAAAGCGGATGTTCAGGGCTCAGTTGAGGCTGTTCGTCAGTCACTTGAAAGAATTACCAATGAGGAAGTCCGTGTAAATGTTATCCATGGCGCAGTTGGTGCGGTTAACGAATCGGATGTTATGCTTGCAAGTGCATCAAATGCGATTATTGTAGGCTTTAATGTTCGTCCTACCCCCGGTGCAACAGTTGCAGCAGACGGCTCTGAGGTTGATATCAGGCTATATCGTGTAATTTATGATGCAATCGAGGATATCGAGGCTGCTATGAAGGGTATGCTTGCACCTAAGTTCCAGGAACAGATTACCGGACATATTGAAATCAGAACAACCTTTAAAGTATCAGGTGTTGGAACAATCGGTGGTGCATATGTTACTGACGGTAAGGTTCATAGAAACAGCCTTGTTCGTGTTGTTCGTGACGGTATCGTTATCCATGAGGGCGAGCTTGGCTCACTCAAGAGATTCAAGGACGATGTTAAGGAAGTTGCAAGCGGCTACGAATGCGGCGTAAGTATCGAAAAGTTCAACGACATCAAAGAAGGCGATGTTATCGAGGCTTATGTTATGGAGCAGATAATGCCGCAATAACGGAAGAAAGGCGGTGCCAATGTGCCTGCATATAACAGAATAGACAGAATTTCAGAAGAAGTAAAAAAAGAGCTTAGCGCAATAGTGCGTGAGCTTAAGGACCCTCGCATCAAAACCGTTGTTTCGGTTGTGAATGTGAGTGTAACCAAGGATTTGCGCTTTGCAAAGGCGTATATAAGTGTGTTTGGTGACGAAAATGTTCAAAAGGGCGTGATGGACGCTCTTAAGAGTGCTTCCGGCTTTATCCGCAAGGAGATAGGCAGACGGGTAAACCTCCGCAACACACCCGAATTCACCTTTGAACTGGACAATTCAATCGAGTATGGTGCACACATCAATGAGGTGCTTAAAAATTTGTAAAGCGAGGGACTCTTATGCTTGAAAAACTGACAGAGCAGATGAAAGATGCCCAGAAAATAGCAATATTCAATCATATAAATCCCGATGGCGATGCTCTGGGCAGTGCCTTCGGCTTGAAGCTTGTTCTTGAGAAAATGGGTAAGCAGGCAGAAGTGTTTTTGCGTGACGGTGATGATACCCTTAAGGAATACGAAGTGCTGTATAAGGGCGAAAAGACGGAGCTTAAGGTATCAGACTGTGATCTTAAAATTGCGGTTGACTGCGCAGACATTGACAGGCTTGGTGACTTAAAGGGGCAGTTTACGGGTAACACAGCGGCAATCGACCATCATATAACGCACAAGTCGTTTGCGGTCACCACTTTGGTGTGCCCCGATTCACCTGCCACGGGAGAAATTATTTTTGATGTTACACAGGCTCTCGGAGTCAAGTTGACCCGTGAGATTGCTCATAACCTTTATGCGGCTATTATGTGTGATACAGGCAGTTTCAAATACTCGTCCACAACAGCAAAAACTCATATTGTTGCGGCGGAACTGATAAAAACTGGAATTGACTTTGCTGCACTTTCCAAACGCTTGTTTGATACAAAAAGCGTTGAATACCTCGATATGTATAAAAAGGGCATCGAAAGTCTTGAATTGTATCTTGACGGAAAGGTGGCAATGCTGTATTTCAGTGAGCAGGATTTTGAAAATGCCGGAATCCGCGAGTCGGATGCTGATGGAATAGTTAACCTCCCCAATAGTATTGAGGGAACAGAGGTTGGTGTTTATATCCGTCAGCGAGGCGAGGCGTTTAAGGTCAGTTTGCGTTCAAACAAAACGGCAAATGTCGCAGAGGTTGCAACCGTGTTTGGTGGCGGCGGCCACGAAAGAGCAAGCGGTTTTTTAATTAAAAAACCGCTCGAAACAGTTAAAAATGAAATAATTGAAGAGCTTAAAAAGGTTCTTTAAATGGAGAAAATTATGGACGGAATAGTTAATGTAAACAAGCCTCTCGGAATTACATCCCACGACGTTGTTTACAGATTAAGACGGCTTCTAGGGATAAAAAAGATAGGTCATACGGGGACATTAGACCCTGATGCAAGCGGTGTTTTGCCTATGTGTGTAGGCAAGGGCACCAAGCTTGCCGAAATGCTGACAGCAACAGATAAGCAATACCTTGCCGAACTGACTTTGGGTGCGCTCACCGATACTCAAGACGCAAGCGGCGAGATTTTGGAGAGGTTTGAGGTTAATGTCACAGAGGACGAAATCCGTGAGAAGATAGCAGGCTTTGTTGGCGAAATCAGTCAGATTCCGCCAATGTTCTCGGCAATTAAGGTAAACGGAAAAAAACTGTATGAGCTTGCGCGGGAGGGTAAAACCATTGAACGTGAGGCCCGTACGGTTGCTATTAAAAATATTGAAGTGCAAAAGGTCGATTTGGAGAAAAAGACCATTATGATGCTTGTGGATTGTTCAAAGGGGACATACATACGCACCCTTTGCAACGATATCGGTGCGGCACTTGGCTGCGGCGGTTATATGTCGGCTCTGACCCGTACAAAAACCGGCAGATTCTGCATTGAAGAGTCGTTCACACTTGAACAGATTGAGGAAATGGTTCAAAAAGGGGACCATAGCTTTATGGTTCCGGTTGCCGAGGCTCTCCCGGAATACCGCAGAATTACCCTTGCTGATAAAAATGCTAAAAAAGTCCGTAACGGAATAAAGATTTCGGTTGAGGGCTTAACCGAGGGCGAAACCTACCGTGTTTTTGA
Organism: Monoglobaceae bacterium; assembly: GCA_045120135.1. GTDB lineage: Bacteria > Bacillota > Clostridia > Monoglobales > Monoglobaceae > SIG440. Next base: position 82,665 of record JBGVEN010000020.1, read on the forward strand.
CGAAAGCGGCGAGTTTTTAATTCTGGCACAACAAACAAAAGACGGACTTGAGGTTATACGAACATTTTACGGCGGTGCATAAAATGATTACAACCAACAGCACAGAACTCAAAAATATATTAAAAGAAAAAAAGACCGCCGTTGCACTGGGGTCTTTTGATGCTTTACACAAAGGGCATATATATGTGATTGGCAAGGCGGTGGAGTATGCGAAAAAAAATAATTTAACCGCACTTGTTCAGCTTGTTGAAATCCCGACCCGACTCAGAATAAATACTCTTGAAACAAGACTTCAAATCCTTGAAAAAATGGGCGTTGAGGTTGTGGTTGTGGAACAGTTTACCGAAAACTTTAGATCTGTTGATTATAAGAGCTTTATATGTGAATTTCTCAGTGATAAGTACAATGCTGCCGCAGTATTTTGCGGCGATAACTATCGCTTTGGATATATGGCAGAGGGTGATACGGACAAGCTTTCGGAAGGGTGCTCAAAATGCGGAATTTCGGTAAAAGTAATTCCTTGCATAGAAATAGAGGGGGTTGTGTCAAGCACCGTAATCCGTGAATTTATTAAAAACGGAGAGATGGAGAAAGCAGCAGAATATATGACCAGACCCTACGCGGTTTCGGGTGAGGTTGTTCACGGCAGAGGCGTTGGAAAAACTCTTGGTTTCCCTACGGCAAACATAAGTATTCCGCCGAATGCGGTTATCCCTAAAAACGGAGTGTATTTAACCAAAGTTCGATTGGACGGAGAAATATATGACGGAATTACCAATGTAGGGGCGAAGCCGACAGTTGATGTGGATGAAGTGAATATTGAGACATATATGGATAAATTTGATGCCGATATATATGGCAAAACAATAGCGGTTGAATTTATAAAACGCCTGCGTGATACAAAGAAGTTCGATAACCTTGAAGAATTAAGGACCCAGCTCGAAAGGGATAAGATGGAAATATAAAATTTGCAACAGACAGTAATTTAAGGTGTGATAAATATGCAAAATTTTGGAAATAGTATTTTAAACCTACTTGTGATTGCTCTTGTTATTATATGCTGGGGTTTGGTTGCTTTCAGATTTATAAAGAGCAGATGCGCAAACGTAAGGACGGTTAAAGCTGTTATAACGGATAAATATAAAAATGATTGTGTTTCCAGAATTCAGGGGACCTTTAAAAGTGTTACATATACAGTCGTATTTTCGATTGGAAAGAAAAAGCTCGCCTTTGATGTTTCTGAATATTCTTTTGGAAATTTCCGTGTCGGTCAAAAAGGAACTTTGACTTGTAAGGGCGGCAGGCTGATAGACTTTAAGTGATATAAAAAATGTGTGGTTTAGAAGGCATAGCTTTCTAAACCACACATTTTTGTTGTATTATAGCTTTGAGGGATTAATTCCAAATTCTCTTTTAAATGATACAGAAAAATAGCTTTGACTGCTGAAATTCAGTTTTTCGGATACCTCGCGTACGCTCATCCCGTCCTGAAGAAGCTGAGCAGCAATTTTGAATTTAAGGGCAAGAAAATATTTATGTATGCTTATGCCGGCATATTTTGTAAAAAGCCGCTTAAGTCCGGATTCGCTTAAAAAGCAATGCTTTGCAATTTCCGCAACAGTAGGGTGACCGTAAATATGTTCGGTCATATACTGAACGGCTTGCTGAAAAACCAAAGCGTCCGATACAGTGGAAATGTGTGAGATATTTCCGCTCTCGCCCAAAGAGAGAAGAAGGGAATATAAAAATGTTACTATCCGCTGAAGATAGACGGGAGAATTGTTCTTAAGCCTGAGAAGCTGGTCCTCTTTGCGATATTCGTTGGAATTATGGGTAAGCGGTACCTGCCGGTTTATAAAGTCGAGTAATGAATATATAATACTTTGTTGCTCATTGTTTAGCCGAAAAACCTTATCTTTAAAGTATTCTGAAAGAGGACCTTTCAGGTTAAACGAAAAAATCAAAAGTTTTGCACCGTTTTCGTGATCTATGTAAAATTTATGAAGCTCCATGGGCTTATGGAACACAATATCTCCGGCTGAAAGTTCATAAACCTTGTCGTCACCGGACACGCAGGCAGAGCCGTCAATGACATAAAGGCACTCCCAGAAGTTATGGGTTTCACCCGGAAAGTGAAAACCATTTGGCTTGTGTTCGGTGAATAATGAAAAAAGAGTATCTATATGAATTTGTTCCTTAACATAAAGCGGATTCCAATGCATTTAAACACCTCGCTTCGTGGACTAAAATCAAATATTTTTGAACTAAACTTATATATAAATTTGTTTTTTGCTCGTATATAATATAACATAAGATAAATTTAATGTAAAGAGGAAATTCTGATAATTATGAGGTGCCAGAAGATGAATGTGAATGAGATACTAAATGAGTTTCGGCTCGAAACAAAGATTGCGCCTTACGGAAACGGTCATATAAATGACACTTATTGTGCAGAATCAGATAAATATATTCTTCAGCGGATTAATACGAACATTTTTACCGACCCTGAAGGTCTGATGAGCAATATAGAAAATGTAACAGAATTTCTGCGTAAAAAGATAATTAAAGCCGGGGGCAATCCTGAGCGCGAGACACTTAAGGTGATTAAGACCAAAACCGGTGAAAGCTTTTTGAAAACGGAGGATGGATGCTTCCGAGTTTATAAGTTTATTACAGAGACAAAAACAGTAGAAACTGACAAAACCCCTCAGGACTTGTATCAGGCAGCAAGGGGATTTGGAAGATTTCAGAATATGCTCAGTGATTTTCCTGCGGAAACCTTGAATGAAACAATTAAGGATTTTCATAACACTCCCAAGCGTGTTGAAGCGTTGAAAAAGGCTATCAAAGAGGACAAAGCCGGACGTGTTGCAAGTGTTCAGCCGGAAATTGAGTTTGCGCTTAAAAATGCAGAGTTTGCCGGTGTTATTGTTGATGGAATTAATGATGGGGGCATTCCGGTCAGAGTTACTCACAACGATACAAAGATAAACAACATTTTGTTTGATGCAAAAACGGGAGAAGCAACTTGTGTGATAGACCTTGATACGGTAATGCCAGGCAGTATGTTGTATGATTTTGGTGATGCTCTCCGTATGGGTGCGTCTACCAGAGCAGAGGACGAGACGGACTTGGATACAGTATGGTTCGATGTAGATATATTCAGAATTTTTGCAGAAGGCTATCTTAAGGAGCTTGGTGAGAGCATAACTGAACGCGAGGCGGAGCTGCTGGCGTTTTCAACAAAGCTTATGACCTATGAATGCGGTATAAGATTTCTGACAGATTACCTAAACGGCGATACCTATTTCAAAATTCACAGACCAAGCCACAATCTTGACAGAACCCGCAACCACTTTAAGTTGGTTGCGGACATTACTGCGAAAGAGGATGAACTTAATAGTATCATCAAGGAAATTAAAAACAACTTATAAGGAATTGACCAATAAATAATACAATGATATAATCTATAAATCGTGAAAGGAGAGTGCAATATGAAAGCGATTGTTAATGGTAAGATTATTTTGAAGGACAGAATTGTGGAAAATAAGGTTCTTCTGTTTTCGAATGTTATAGAGGGGATAGTATGTGAAGATGAAATACCTCAATGTGCCGAGGTGATTGATGCTAAAGGCGGATATGTTTCGCCCGGACTCATTGAACTGCATATTCACGGCTATCTTGGCAAAGATGTTTGTGACGGGGAAGAGGAGAGTATCAGGGTAATTTCAAAGGGACTCCTTAAAAATGGCGTAACGGGCTATCTTCCCACTACTATGACGGAGGATATGTCGGTTATCCGCAAGGCACTTGAGGTTTGCCGTGGTCTTAAGGAAGAAAGCAAAACCTGGGAGGGCAGCACAATTCTTGGTTGTCACGCCGAAGGTCCGTTTATAAGTGAAAGATATAAGGGTGCTCAGGACCCGAAATACATACTTAAACCCGATGCTGAATTTGTTAAGGAATACGCTGATATAATTTCTCTTATTACCCTTGCTCCGGAATGTGATACCGAAGATATGACAGCAATCCGTGAGATGTGCAAGGATACTGATGTGGTTGTTTCGATGGGACACACCGCAACGGACTATGAAACTGCAATGAAAGGCGTTGAAGCAGGTGTAAAGCATGCAACGCATCTGTTCAATGCAATGTCACCGCTTGCCCACCGTGCTCCGGGTGCAGTTACAGCAGCACTCAATTCTGATATAAGCTGCGAAATTATTGCTGATACATTCCATGTTCTACCGGTGTTTTACGATATGCTGTGGAAACTCAAAGGCAGAAAGCTTTGCTTTGTAACCGACTGCCTGCCGGCAGGAGGCCTTCCTCAAGGTGAATACACACTTGGTGGTCAGAAAATTATATACAGAGACGTTGTTTGCCGTCTTGAAGATGGAACTGTTGCAGGCAGCGTTCTTACCCTCAATAAGGGTGTGTGGAATGTATATACAAACTCGCAGATTCCGCTTTGGGAATGTGTAAACGGTGCATCCTTGAATCCTGCAACAACTTTAGGGATTGAAAAACAAAAAGGTTCTCTTGATATTGGCAAGGATGCGGATATCATCATAACCGATAATAAATTTAATGTTGAAAAAACTATAATTGGAGGAGAAATGAAATATGAAGCTTAAGGTAAATGCAAAGCTTGATCCGAATTTTCAGCCGCTTTCGGTTGTGTGCCGTGATATGCGTGAAGCAACTAAGGATAACGGTCAGGATATAGTTATTGCAATTGAGAGAAACAAAGGATATACAACTACATACAAAACAAGAATTTTCCCTGACAACACAGGACACGACGAAGAAAATTTCAATTTCATCGAGAGAATTACAAAGTCACTTTTGTGGGTTGCAGGCGGATATAAAATCATAATTGCCGGAAGTACGGTTGTTGGTGAAAAAATTAAAGAAGCATACACAGACGGCGGACTCCGTGATTTTGATGTTCACTTTATGGAAAGAGTATATGAGCATAAGTTTGAGGTTGAGGTTTGCTCAATAGAAAATGCTCCCGAGGACAAGTCTTCTGCTGCACCGATAGGCAGACATCTTGAGGGGTGCCGTATCGGATTTGACGCCGGCGGTAGTGACCGTAAGGTAAGTGCGGTTATAGACGGCGAAAGTGTTTATTCCGAGGAGGTTGTATGGTTCCCCAAGACTACCGAGGACCCCGACTATCACTATCAGGGAATTCTTGATGCAATGAAGACAGCAGCATCATATATGCCCAGAGTTGATGCTATCGGTGTTTCCAGTGCAGGTGTATATGTTGACAACCGAATAATGGTTGCGTCGCTGTTCCTTAAGGTAAGCGACGAGGACTTTGACAAAAAAGTAAAGAATATGTATCTGGATGTTGCAAAGGAAATCGGAGCGGATATTCCGATTGAGGTTGCAAACGACGGTGATGTTACCGCCCTTGCCGGAGCTATGGATTTGAACGATAATTCTGTCCTTGGTGTTGCTATGGGTACATCCGAAGCGGGTGGTTATGTTGACCCTCAGGGTAATATCACGGGCTGGCTCAACGAGCTTGCATTTGTTCCGGTTGATTTCTCAACAGACGCAATGGTTGACGAATGGTCGGGTGACTATGGCTGTGGTGTTAAGTACTTCTCTCAGGACGGTGTAATCAAGCTTGCACCATACGCCGGCATTGAACTTGACGAGAGCCTTTCACCTGCTGAAAAGCTCAAGGTTGTTCAGGGCCTTATGAAAGAGGGCGACAGCCGTGCAGCAGATATTTATGACACAATCGGTGCATACTTCGGCTATGCAATTGCATACTATACCGAATTCTATGATATAAAACATGTTCTGATTATGGGCAGAGTTACATCAGGTGAGGGTGGAAGCATTCTTCTCAGCCGTGCTCAGGAGGTTCTTGATAAAGAGTTCCCCGAGCTTGCAAAGAAAATTCAGCTCCATATTCCGGATGAAAGCTCGCGTAGAGTGGGTCAGTCGGTTGCTGCAGCAAGCTTGCCTAAAATAGATTAAAATCTTAAAAAAACTCAAAAATAGCTGTAAAAATCTTAAAAAAGGGTATTGAAAATCGGTAAAAAGAGTGATATATTTAACTTGAAGTAAGTTAAAGGAGAATCTTTATTATGAACAATCCAGTTATAATGCATGTTAATTACGGCGAACAAAGATATGATTCATACGGTAGCAATACGGTTGCAGACATCTGTAAAATGGCGGCAGAACTCGGGTTTGACGGCATTGAATTTCGTGGAACTCCTCCAAAAGAATTTAAGGAGATGCCCTTTTTGGACTATGCAAAGCAGATTGAGGCCGGTATGAAGGAATATGGCCTTTCACATATCCTGATGGGTATGCTGGTTGGTGAATGTCTGAGCACAGATAAAGATGCACGTCAGAAGTCAATCGATACAGTTGTTGAAAAAACAAAGATTGCGAATGACCTTCTTGGAACAACAGTGTTCAACTGTTTCACGAGCTACATAGCTTGTCCGGTTAAGACGAAGACTGCTATTGGTGTTGAATTTAACGGCAGTGCTGCTGCAACAGAGGAACAGTGGAAGCTGACGGTTGACCTTTATCAGCAGCTTGCAAAGAAGCTTGAACCGCTTGGCGTAAAGTATGCGTTTGAAACACATATGAACTACATACACGACCTCCCACAGGCTACAATGAAGCTTGTAAACCTTATTGACAGCCCTGTTATCGGTGTAAATATGGACTTTGGAAATACTATGTATTTCCCCGAACATCCAACTGTAGAAGAGGCGATTGACCTTTACGGCGATAAGCTGTTCTACACACATCTTAAGAATTCTTCACCTGTGGCCGGCGGGCGTAAAGCATCTGCACTTTCTGACGGTGAGATTAACCATCGGGTATATCTTAAAAAGCTGAAAGCGGTTGGGTATGCCGGACCTATCGGTATCGAGGCACCCCGCCCCGGTGACCGTTACTGGTTTGCCCAGCAGGATTTGGCATATTACAAGGCGGTTGCAGCGTCAATTTAATAAAAAACTAAACAGCACTTAAAAAGTGCTGTTTTTATTTTGCCTATGAGGAAAACACTATTCCTTGACTTTGGGATATATGTATGATACAATATATATAATTTTGACAAATACATATTTTGTATTTAAAATGAATGTAAATTAAAGGGTTATACTTTAAAACTGTAAAAATCGGAAAGGTGGTTTTTATAATGCAGGATGAGAAAAGAAAAGCTCTTGAAAATGTCTTTGGACAGATAGAAAAACAGTTTGGTGCAGGTGCGGTTATGCGTCTTGGCGAAAAAACAGATGCCGAGGTGGAGGCTATCCCTACCGGCTCAATGTCACTTGATATTGCCCTTGGTATAGGCGGTGTTCCCCGAGGCCGTATTGTTGAAATTTACGGTCCGGAATCTTCGGGTAAAACAACCGTTGCACTTCATATAGTTGCCGAAGCACAGAAAATGGGCGGCGAAGCTGCGTTTATTGATGCTGAACACGCACTTGACCCCGTATATGCAGAAAAATTGGGTGTGCGTATAGACGATTTAATTGTATCTCAGCCCGATACCGGGGAACAGGCTCTTGAAATTACCGAACAGCTTGTTCGTTCCGGTGCAATTGATGTAATCGTTATAGACTCGGTTGCAGCTCTTGTTCCTAAACAGGAAATCGAGGGGCTTATGGGTGATTCACATGTTGGTCTTCAGGCAAGACTTATGTCTCAGGCACTCAGAAAGCTTACATCTGTTGTTAGCAAATCCAATACAACTGCAATATTTATTAACCAGCTTCGTGAAAAGGTTGGCGTTATGTTTGGCAACCCTGAAACAACTGCCGGCGGTCGTGCTCTTAAATATTATGCATCTGTTCGTCTTGATGTACGTCGTGTTGAGGCACTTAAAGGCGACGAGGGCGCAATCGGTAACCATACAAGAGTAAAGGTTGTTAAAAATAAGGTGGCACCGCCCTTTAAAGAAGCTGAATTTGACATTATTTACGGTGAGGGTATCTCAAAGTCCGGCAACATCGTGGATGTAGGTGTTGATTTTGGGATAATCAAAAAGTCCGGTTCATGGTTCTCATATAACGATGAAAAACTGGGACAGGGCAGGGAAGCTGTTAAAAAGCTTATCGAAGAGGACGAGGCACTTTGCTTTGAGCTTGAAAACAAGATAAGAGAAAAGGCAGGTCTGCCACTCGTAGATGCAGATGCCGACGGTGAAGAAGTTACTGCAACAGAATTCAAGCCGGTTCCCAAGCCCACAAAAAAGAAGTAAAAAATGGAACTTGAAAAAGCAAAAAAGATAGCAGCATCACTTTTATCATATAAAAGCTATACCTGTCAGGAGATACACCAAAGACTTGTTCGCAAGGGTATCGACACTGAGGTGGCAGAGCTTACTGTTGCCGAGTTTGCCAAGGCAGGCATACTCAACGATGCGGAATATTCAAGAATGTATATTCATGATGCCCTGATGCTTGGAATGAAAGGACTTTTCCGTATCAAGCAGGAGCTTCGGGCAAAGGGTGTTGCCCTTTCGGTGATTGACAGGGCAGCGGAGGAAGTTGATGTTGATGTAGAGGAAATGCTTGAAGGCTATGTTCGCATCAGGTTTGCAGACAAGGAGTTTTCGGACCGGAGGGAGCTGGAAAAGGCAAAAGCTCACCTTGCCAGGAGAGGCTTTAGCCTTTCTGAGATAAACAGATGCTTTAAAAAGTTAAATATTACAGTTAGGAGCGAGGAGTTTTGAAAAAGGTTTCACTGGTCTCTTTAGGCTGTTCAAAGAATTTGGTTGATGCAGAGGAAATGCTGGGATTACTCGAGGATAACGGCTTTGAGATAGCAGAAAATGAGGAAGAAGCAGATGTGATGATAGTAAATACCTGTGCGTTCATTGACTCTGCCAAGCAGGAATCCATAGACTGTATCCTTGAACTTGCAAGTTACAAGAAAAATAACCCCGACAGACTTTTGGTTGTTACCGGTTGTATGAGCCAAAGATACAAGGAAGAACTGAAAAAGGAAATTCCAGAGGTTGATATAGTAATCGGTACAAACGAATATGGTAAAATTGCAGAAATTTTACAAAATTACAACAGCGGAATATATTGCAGCGACGAATATATGGAGACACGACTTCGCAGAGTTGTTACAACGCCGCCCTATATGGCATATCTAAAGATTGCAGAGGGTTGTGACAATCATTGTACTTATTGCGTTATTCCGTCTATTCGGGGTAAGTACCGCAGTCGCAGTATGGAGGATATAATCGACGAGGCAAAAAAACTTGTGGCAGGCGGTGCAAAGGAGCTTGTGGTTATCGCACAGGACACAACAAGGTATGGCATTGACCGTTATGGCGAATACAAGTTGCCAGAGCTTCTTAAAAACCTGTGCCGGATTGAAGGTGTTCGCTGGATACGAGTACATTACTGTTATCCCGAACTCATTACCGATGAATTGATTGAAGTCTTCGCAACTGAAGAAAAAATCTGTAATTACCTCGATATTCCTATTCAGCATTGCAATGACGAAATTCTTAAGCTGATGGGCAGACGAACCAACAAAAAAGAAATATGCGACCTTATCCAAAAACTGAGAGAGCGTATTCCCGGTTTGGTTCTTAGAACATCTCTGATTGCAGGGTTCCCCGGCGAAACCGAGGAGCAGTTTGAAGAACTTCGCGACTTTGTAACGGAGGCAGAGTTCGACAGACTTGGTGTTTTTGCATACTCTCAGGAGGAGGGTACTGCTGCGGCAAAGCTCAAGGGTCAGCTGGACGAGGAGGAAAAATTCGCCCGTCAGGAAATGCTTATGGTAGATCAGGCGGCGGTTTCTGAGGAGCTTAATCAGAAAAAAATCGGTAAGACTTTTGAAGTTCTGACAGAAGGCTATGATGCAATAGTCAAGATGTACTATGGCAGAACATACGGTGATTCCGAGGAGATTGACGGCAAGGTGTTCTTCACATCAAAGGAAAAGATTAATGCCGGAGAATTTGTTACGGTTCAAGTTGCTGATTATACCGAATATGATTTGTATGGCGAAAGGGAGGAAAAATAAATGAATACACCCAATAAACTTACATTACTCAGGGTTATTATGGTTCCCGTATTTATGTGGGCACTTACTGCAGGTCATTATGTGGCGGCAGTTGTGATATTTATATTAGCATCACTCACCGACCAGCTCGACGGACATCTTGCCCGCAAAAACAATCAGGTAACAACCTTTGGCAAGCTTATGGACCCTCTTGCGGACAAAATCCTTACAATTTCTGCTTTAGTGTGCCTGCTTGGAATTGGTGCAGATTTCATTAACTCATGGGTTGTTATGATTATTATTGCCCGTGAACTGATTGTTACTGGCATTCGCCAGCTTGCAATGGGCGAGAATACGGTTATTGCTGCAAGTCAATGGGGCAAGGCAAAGACCGTTTCGCAGATGGCGGCACTAATTGCTGTTATGATTGATTTGGTTGTTCCGCTCCGACTGGGTGAAGCATTTTATAGCTGCCTTACATTCTGGCTTGTTGCTTTGGCAGTAGCACTGACGGTGTATTCGGGAATTGACTATGTCGTTAAAAACCGACATCTTATTACATTTAAATAGGTAAAATTTTTATCTCACGGAAAAATTTACGAAAATTTCTATTGACGGCTATATATGTTGTATGATATATTATTTATACAGACTATTCAAGGAGGATTTTAAATGGACATTTTTGAAAAAATTAAAGAAATTACAGCAGAACAGCTTGATATTGATGAAAGTCTGATTACAATGGATGCTTCGTTCATCAATGACCTTGAGGCAGACTCACTTGCACTGGTACAGCTTATGATGGCTCTTGAGGAAGAATTTGATATGGAAATTCCGGACGAAGAAGCTGAGGAAATCGCGACTGTTGCTGATGCTGTAAACTATATCAAAGCAAAATCCTAAAAACTAATACCTTGAACTGCCGTATAAGCGGCAGTTCATTTAATTATAAGGTGAATATAATGAATATTGGATACACATTCAAAAACAAAAAATTTCTTGAACTGGCATTTACCCATATCTCGTTTGCTAACGATACCAAAACCGAGAGCAATCAAAGATTGGAATTCTTGGGTGATAGCGTTCTGTCGCACATTATTGCGGCACAACTGTATGGCATTTTTAAAGAACTGGATGAGGGCGAACTTACCAAAATTCGTGCAGCTCTTGTCTGCGAAAAATCTCTTGCAGCACTGGCAAGGGAACTGGACTTAGGCAAAGAAATCCGTTTTGGCAGAGCTGAAGCAAAGACAAACGGAAAGGATAAGGATTCAATTCTCGCAGATACATTTGAAGCACTGCTTGGTGCAATATATCTCGACAGTGATTTTGAAACGGCAAGAAACTGGGTTCTCAATATTTTTGGCGACCGCATAAAAAATATTACCATTATAAGCGAGACAAACTACAAATCAGAACTACAGATTTACTTTCAAAAACGGGACAAGGGTTCTGAGGTGGTTACATACAGGCTTAAAGAAAAGATTGGTCCTGACCACGACCCGATGTTTTATATCGAAGCTCTGTATCAAGGAAAGGTAATAGGCGAGGGCAGCGGCAAAAGCCGTAAGCTAGCTGAACAAAATGCAGCCCGCGTGGCTTATGAAGGAATGAAGAAGTAATATGCGAAAATATAATCTGCCGATTTTTATACCGCATCGGGGATGTCCTCACGATTGTGTTTTTTGCAGTCAACGCAAGATAACCGGCATTGATACTGAGGTTACACCGGCTCAAGTCCGCAATATGATAGAGGATTTTCTGAAAACAATAAAAAAGGAAAGTTCCACAGCGGAAATTGCGTTTTTTGGTGGCAGCTTTACAGGTCTTGAATATGACACTCAGGAAGAATTCCTTAAAACTGCAGCAGAGTTTTTTCCGCAGATTGACGGAATACGCCTTTCGACCCGTCCGGACTATATTGATGATAATATTATAAATTTACTGAAAAAATATGGTGTTACGACAGTGGAGCTTGGTGTACAGAGTAGCGATGAACTGGTGCTTCAAATGAACAGCCGCGGACATACCTTTGAATCTGTTAAAACGGCATCAAAGCAGATAAAGGATGCAGGGATTACCTTGGGGCATCAAATGATGCTTGGGATGTACGGCTCAACTCCCGAAAAGGATATGCAAACGGTTAAGGATATAATTGCACTTAAGCCTGCCTGTGTCAGAATTTATCCGGTTGTTACAATAAAAGAGACTGCCCTTGAAGATTTATATAATTCCGGCAGATATCAGCCGTATACGGTAGAGCAGGCGGCGGAGCTAGCGAAACAGGCTGTGATTGAGTTCGGAAAAGTCGGCATTGAAGTGATACGAGTAGGACTTCACTCGTCTGAGGAGCTTGAAAGTGACGGAAACGTTGTGGCGGGTCCGTACCACCCTGCTTTTGGTGAGCTGGTGGATAGCCTGATATATCGTGATAAAATTGAAGCAGAAATAAAGAAGTCCTCACCAGATAGCAAGACTTTTGAATATAATTGTGACCCGTCCGAGGTTTCCAAGGTTGTAGGACATAAGGGAATGAATAAGAAGTATTTCTTTGAAAAGTACGGAATTCTTCTTAAAGTTAAGGAGCAAAGAGAAAATGAATAAAATAGCAAGCTTTACTGTTGACCACCGCTATATCCGTGAATGGATTTATATTTCAAGAATTGACGGGGATATTACCACATATGATGTTCGTATGCGTAAGCCTAACACCGGAGATGTGATGAGCAACGCCGTGATGCACTCATTTGAACATCTGTTTGCTACATTTATGCGAAACGGTGCTTTGGCAAATGATGTGATATATGTCGGACCTATGGGTTGCCAGACCGGTTTTTACCTTCTTGTAAGAAACGCTAACCACAGGGCTGTTCTTGCAGAGGTTAAGAGAGTTCTTGCCGAGATTGCGTCATATAAGGGTGAGATGCCCGGCGCAAGTGAGATTGAGTGCGGCAATTACAGAAATCTCGATTGTTGTCTTGCGGCAAAAGAGGCGGAGAATTATCTTGAAAAAATTCAGGCTATAACAGAAAACGACCTTGAATACGAAACCGGAGAATAAAATGAAAACATTGATGGTTGCGATAAATGCAAAGTATGTTCATACCAATATTGCGGTGCGCTACATAACTGAGTGTGCAAGACAGCAGGGACTAAACGCTGAATTTTGCGAATTCACGGTAAATGAGCCGCAAAACAGTGTTCTGGGTAAGTTGTATGAGGCTGATTGTGATGCATACGGCTTTTCGTGTTATATATGGAATATAGGGTATGTGCTTAAACTGTGCCGGAACTTGAAAAAGCTGCTGCCGGACAGAAAAATATTCCTTGGCGGTCCCGAGGTGTCCTTTGATGCAGAAAAACTGCTTTGTGAAAATGACTTTCTAGACTGTATTGTGTGCGGTGAGGGTGAGCTTGCAGTACCAAAACTTATAAGGGATTTCCCGTCGGAACGTAAGGTGGTTTACGGCGAAAAAACTGATGATTTGTCCAAGTTGCCATTCCCGTACAGTGATGATGATTTAAAGGCTATGGTTGCCGGCGAAAAGCTGGTTTATTATGAAACAAGCCGGGGTTGCCCCTTTAATTGCTCGTATTGCCTGTCGTCCGTGGACAGCGGTGTGCGTTTTATGCCTCTTGACAGGGTGAAAGCCGAGATAAAGAAAATGTCCGATATGGGCGCAATGACGGTAAAGTTTGTTGACAGAACCTTTAATGCCGACAAAAAACGTGCACTTGAAATATGGAAGTATTGTATTGAACTTGATACAAAGACCTGTTTCCATTTTGAAATAGGTGCGGATTTGCTTGATGCTAAGGAAATAGAGCTTTTAAAGACGGCGCCGGAAGGACGCTTTCAGTTTGAAATAGGAATTCAATCAACCAATGAAAAAACCGTCTCGGAAATATGCAGGGTGACAAATCTCAAAAGGCTTGCCGAAAATATAAAAAGCCTTCGTCAAAAGACAAAGGTTCATTTACACGTTGATTTAATTGCAGGACTTCCCTATGAGGATTTCAATAGCTTTAAAAAATCCTTTAATGATGCGTATGATATGTTGCCCAATGTTATACAGCTGGGTTTTTTAAAATTTCTCAAAGGCTCTCCTATGCGTGAACGGGCGGACTTGTATGGTGCGGTATTCGATAGCTTTGCTCCGTACGAGGTGTTCTCAACGGATTGGATGGAATATAATGAAATTCTTCGACTAAAGTCGGTGGAGGATGTGCTTGAACGCTACTTTAATTCCGGCAGATTTGAAAGGACACTTGAAAAGGCTGTGCCTTTATTTGAAACGCCATTTGATTTTTATTATAAACTGGCATTGTTCTGGGAACAAAAAGGTCTTGTCGGTCAGGGAGTTAAGCGGATAAGTCTTTACGGATTACTATATGAATTTATTCAAACACAAATATCAGAGGTGCAACTAAAGTTTGTGATGCCGGAAATGAAAAAGGATTTTTCCGACTGGCACTCTAACGGAGTGGGAACACCTGATTGGTATAAAATGTATTAAAAAAAGCGTAGCAGGTTATATGCACCTGCTACGCTTTTTTATTTTGACTTTTTTCAAGATATTTTTTGAGCATCTCAAAGCTTGTATCACTTATATCATGTTCAATTTTGCAGCTGTCTTCATATGCGGTTTTTTCATCAACGCCTAAAGCTATTAATGCAGAGGCAATGACCTGATGCCTTTCAAAAATACGTTCTGCAATAGAAAGCCCTTTATCGGTAAGCACAATACTACCATCCCCGTCGATAGAAATGTAGCCCTTTTCACGGAAGTTCTTCATAGCAACCGAAACACTGGGCTTGGAAAAAGACAGCTCGTGTGCAACATCTATGCTGCGCACATTTCCGTTCTTTCTTTTTAACATAAGTATTGTTTCGAGATAATTTTCAGCAGATTCGTTTGTTTTCATAAGCTATGTACCTCAAATTTAAATTATTGCCTTAATTATACCAAAATAAAAGACGCTTGTCAAATCATATGACAGGCGTCTTTTATTATGTTGGAATTTTTGTGAACGGGGAGCGGACTGGTATTATGTCCGTATACCCCGATACCGGTAAGGTTGTAAAATACCGCTTAAATAATGAATATGTTTTCCAGAACATCACTTAATGTGTAAGGAAACACATCGTTGTCGGCTAAAAATTTGCAGTAGCTAAGTGCTTCGTCGGCTGTAAAGAACAAATTTTTAACTGTTGCAAAATCGGTTTTATCATCAATGGTCTCTGCCATAATCCCATAGCTGCGGTTTAAACCGTTTTCGTTTTGAATTACATAATAGGCAACACCGTTTTTGCCTGAAACACCACTTGACAATTTCTTTTCCGTGTTCATAGGCTTATCCTCCTATAAAAAAGATTGTTATATTAATTCTACAAAAAATTTAAAACCATTAAAATAAGAAAATTTCGCAAAATTCGACATCTTTTATAAAATTATATATTTGTTGAAAAAAGAGGAAATATATAGATAAAATGAGAAGAATATTGAATATATTATGTAAACTCAAAATAAATTTTGGTTACACAATTATAGGTGTAGACTTGACGATTTTGCGAATTTATAGTATTCTTTTTTAGTAAATTGATTAATTTGAGGTTGTTTTATCCACAAAGGGATAATATAATTAAGTAACTGTTATCAGACTGAAAAACGGGAGGCATGGTTTTGAAGAATAAACAAAACACGTTTATAAAGGGTGCTCTGATTCTTGCAGGGGCAAACTTTGTTGTTAAAATAATAGGTGCATTTTTCAAGGTTCCGCTTTATAATCTCATAGGAGAGGAAGGCAGCGGAGTTTTTAATGTTGCGTATCAGATTTACACATTTATGTTTATTATTGCAACAGCGGGATTCCCTATTGCTGTTTCAAAGATGGTTGCAGAGAGTATCGCAAAAAACGACGAATATGATGCACGGAGAATTTTTGAAACTGCTCAGTTTCTCCTTGGTGTTATAGGACTTATTGGAAGTACGGTTCTGTTTGTATTTGCAAAGCCGCTTTCCGGACTTATAAATAACGCAGATGCTGAACTGCCGATTAAAGTGATTGCGCCGGCTGTATTTTTCGTTTCGCTTGTGTCAGCGTATCGCGGATATTTTCAGGGTAGACAAAATATGTATCCAACCGCTGCCTCCGAGGTTGTTGAGGCTTCGGGCAAGTTGATTATAGGAATTATTGCGGCGTCTGCAGTTATGAGCTTAAAGGCGGTTAATATGCCGGCAGGCACAAGCTTTCCTGCAGATGTTTTTTCGTCTTTCCACGAACGAACAGTGTATGCGGCAACAGGCGCAATATTTGGTGTGACAGCCGGAACATTTCTTTGCCTTGTTTTAATGATAATTATATTTGCGGCAAAAGAAAAACGAGTAAAACCCATGCCCGGACAAATAATAAGACCGAGAAGCTCAATACTCCGTGAGCTTGTGGCGATTGCAATACCTATTACAATCGGAGCCTCGGTTTCAAGCCTTACAAGTCTTGTTGACCTTGCAACAATAATGAACAGGCTTGTTGTTAATCCTGATGTGTTTGAAAATTATGCACATATATTCGCCGAGGGTACAGAGTTCGCACAGTCAATGGCAGAAGAAGGCTGGGAGGGTCTGGTGCTTTTGCAGAAAAAAGCAAACTCTCTTTATGGAATGTATACCGGTCAGGCACAGACAATGTTTAACCTGCCCCTTACAATTGTTGTGGGTCTCAGTATGAGCATTGTGCCGGCTATATCTGCTGCAATTGCTGAGAAAAAGCCTGTTGAAGCTCAAGGTATAACAGCAAGCGTGCTCAGAATAACAATGCTTTTTGCACTTCCGTGTGCAATGGGATTTTTTGTTCTGTCCGAACCGATTTTAAGAGTGTTATACAGTGATGCAAATGCTTATCTTTTGCTTCAAAAATTGGCGTTTGCGGTTGCGTTTGTTGCCCTTGTTTCGGTCAGCAACGCTGTACTTCAGGCGTATGGTAAGGTATACTATCCGGTGATTAATATGCTGGCTGGTGGTGTTGTAAAGGTTCTTATGAACTATACACTTATTCCTATATGGGGCATTGATGCAGCACCAATTGCAACAACTGCATGCTATGCAATAATTGCGCTACTTAATATAATATGCATTGTACGAATGCTTAAGGTGAAGATGAGCGTGGTATATATGGTTATCAAACCACTTGTGGCAACGATTATTATGGGAGCGGCAGTGGTGCTTGCTTACGGAGCACTTAACAAAGTTCTTCCCGGCTCACGACTTGTAACAATTGCATCAATCGGTATTGGAGCTGTGATTTATGCTGTTGCGCTCATTGTGGTAAGAGGCATTAAAAAAGAAGATATTCTTAATATGCCCAAGGGGGCAAAAATTGCGGATATTATGACAAAATATAAATTGCTGTAAACCGGAAAGGATATACTATGGAAAAGAACTATACTTTTGATGATTTGCTTGGTATTGTGGAAAAGCTTCGCGGTGAAAACGGTTGCCCGTGGGACCGTGAACAGACCCATGATAGCATAAAGCATAATATTATTGAGGAAGGTTACGAGCTTGTTGAAGCGTTAGCAGAGCAGGATTTCTACAAAATGGCTGACGAAAGCGGCGATTTGCTGCTACAGGTGATTTTCCACGCCCAGATAGGCAAGGAAAATAACGAATATACAATTGATGATGTAATAAATGCGGTTTGCCGCAAGTTGGTTCATCGACATCCCCATGTTTTTGGAGATGTTAGTGTTAAGAATAGTGAAGAAGTTCTCGCCAACTGGAATCAGATTAAGAGAGACGACCGTGGACAAAAAACCGTTGCGGACGATATGCGGGGTGTATCGGCATTTCTGCCGGCGCTTATGCGTGCTGAAAAAATCCAGAGCAAGGCGGGAAAGAACGGTTATGTGTTTAATGAACCAACAGTTTCTGCTGAGAGTGTTTACAGTATGATAAATATTCTTGCGGAAAACAATGACAAGGATGTGGCGGAAAAGTATATTGGTAAAATTCTTTTCGAGCTTGTTTCGGTTGCAAAAAAACTGGGTGTTGATGCAGAAACAGCACTTGCACGCCACACTGAATTGTTCATTAATGAATTTGCAAAATACGAGAATAATTAAAGGAGAAAATGATGCGTCTTGATAAATATTTAAAGGTGTCACGTCTGATTAAGCGCCGTACTGTTGCCAACGAAGCCTGCGACGGACAGAGAGTGTCGGTCAATGGCAGAGTGGTAAAGGCGTCGTATGATGTCAAGGTCGGGGATGAGATGGAAATCCGTTTTGGCAGCCGCACCCTTAAAATAAAGGTAACAGATGTGCGTGAGCAGGTTGGCAAAAGCGACGCTGCAACGCTTTATGAAGTGCTTCCGGATTAACAATGTCGGAAGTGCTTTTTTATTGTAAAAGAACGTAGAAAAAATGAAACAAAATGCACAAAAATGTTCAAAAAATGCTTGACAAATTGCCACAAATTTATTAAAATTATATTGTGTATTGTTTAGTGGTAAAAACGGACATTTTGACCTGTATCAATGCCCGTAATCACAACATATAACCGTTCTTTAGAGTGTATTTCTTTGCAGAGCAATTACGCGGAAATTTCCGCATAACCCCAAGGCTTACGGGGATAATTCTTCTGACTTAATCGTCAAAACTGACACAGGGAGGTGTATTATATGACAGACGGATTACAGATTACAATTCTTATCGGCTTTATTGCTGCTTTGATAGTAGGTATGTTTCTTGCGTTCAGATACGGATATTCGTACCGCCGCAAGGTCGCTGAAATTAAGCTTGGCAGTGCCGAGGAAGAGGCAAAAAGGATTATAGACAACGCAAAATCAAAAGCAGTAAAAGATGCAGAAAATACAAAAAAAGAAAAACTTTTGGAAGCAAAAGAGGAAATACATAAAGAACGTAATGAGCTTGAAAAGGAATTAAAAGAAAGAAGAAACGAACTTCAGAGACAGGAACGTCGTATCCAGCAGAAAGAGGATGCGATTGACAAAAAGACTCAGGTTCTTGAGAAGAAGGAAGAACAGCTTCAGGGTAAGCTCGCAGAGGTTGATGAGCTTAAGGAAGAGGTTGAAAGAGTTAAAAAGCTTGAAATGGCTCAGCTTGAAAAGGTGGCAGAGCTTACTGCAGCGGAAGCTAAGGACCTTATTTTGAAGCAGGTTGAGATTGATGCCCGCCACGATGCTGCAGTTCTTATGAAAAGCATTGAGGACCAGGCGAAAGAGGAAGCTGAGGAAAAGGCAAAGAACATCATCACAGGTGCTATCCAGAGATGTGCTGCCGACCATGTTACCGAAACAACAGTTTCTGTTGTTCAGCTCCCCAATGATGAAATGAAGGGTAGAATTATTGGTCGTGAAGGCCGTAATATTCGTTCAATAGAAACCCTTACCGGAGTTGACCTCATTATCGACGATACTCCCGAGGCGGTTATTCTTTCGAGCTTTGACCCGGTACGCCGTGAAATTGCAAGACTTTCGCTTGAAAAGCTGATTGTTGACGGCAGAATTCATCCGGGCCGCATTGAAGAAACAGTTGAAAAATCCCGCAAGGAAGTAGAAGCTATCATTAAGCAGGAGGGCGAACAGGCGACATTTGATACAGGCGTTCACGGACTTCACCCTGAGCTTATTAAAATTCTTGGTAGACTTAAATATCGTACAAGTTACGGTCAGAATGTTCTTAAACATTCAATCGAGGTTGCGCATCTTGCCGGACTTATGGCAGCCGAACTCGGAACAGATGTTGCTCTTGCTAAGAGAGCCGGCCTGCTTCACGATATAGGTAAGGCAATCGACCACGAGGTTGAAGGATCTCACGTTACCATTGGTGCAGATGTTGCCAAAAAGTATAAGGAAAACGACAAGGTTATCCATGCAATTATGGCACATCATGGCGATGTTGAACCTAATACTCTTGCAGCTTGTCTTGTTCAGGCGGCAGATTCAATTTCTGCAGCTCGTACAGGTGCAAGACGCGAAAATATAGAGTCTTATATCAAGAGACTTCAGAATCTTGAAGAAATTGCAAACTCGTTCAACGGTGTTGAAAAGTCATTTGCAATTCAGGCAGGCCGTGAAGTGAGAATTATGGTTAAGCCTGATAAGGTTAACGATGATGAAACGATACTCCTCGCAAAGGATATTGTTAAAAAGATTGAGAGCACAATGGAATATCCCGGCCAGATTAAGGTCAATGTTATTCGTGAACTCAGAACAGTTGAATATGCGAAGTAAGGAGCCTGTTGCTCCGTGGAAAAGGCTGCTTTTGCAGCCTTTTTCTGTAAATCTGAAAGGTGAAGAATATGCGAATACTTACAGTTGGAGATATAGTTGCGTCTGACGGACGTGAGTTTATATATAATAATCTGGGAAGAATTAAGAATAAATATAAAATAGACTACTGTGTTGCAAACGGTGAAAATGCTGCAAACACCAACGGGATAACGATAGATATTGCTAATGCCCTTATTAGGTGCGGTGTGGATGTTATCACGATGGGTAATCATACCTTTGCCAATAAGGAATATGCAGAGGTTCTAGATGACATTCCGCAGGTGATACGCCCTGCAAACTATCCGCCGGAAACCGAAGGGGCGGGTTATTACATTGATGATTTAGGCAGCGTAAGAATTGCGGTAATCAATGCGATAGGCCGCATCAATATGGACGCTATGGATTGCCCATTCCGTGCAACAGAAAAGTGCCTTAGAGAAATTGGCGATCGTGCTGATTTAAAAATTATTGATTTTCACGCAGAAACAACAAGTGAGAAGCTTGCCTTTGCAAACTATTTTGACGGTAAGGCTGATATAATTTTTGGTACGCATACCCACGTACAGACAGCAGATGAACGGATTTTGCCAAGAGGCACGGGATATATAAGCGATTTGGGAATGACAGGTGTGCGTGATTCTATCTTGGGTGTAAAAAAAGAGATAATAATGGATATGTACTATTCCAGAAAAAAGTTCCGGTTTGAAAAAGCCGAGGGAGAGGTCTGGTTTAATGGTGCGGTGTTTGACTATGATGTTAAGGAACATAAAATTGTATCCGTTGAACGCCTTAATTTTTCGGTAGAACATCTTCGTGATATGAAATAGAGGGAAATAATGCAGACAGTAAAATTTGATGACCGAATGTATTTTAAAAGCGAATTGCTGGAAGAAATGCCGGAAATAGTCCACTGCTTTACTTCAAAAAACGGCGGTGAAAGCAGAGGTAAAATCTCAGGACTTAATCTGGGTTTTCGTGTTGGTGATGACTATAACGCCGTTGTTGCAAACTACCGGCTTGTTGCAAAGGACTTGGGATTTTCCGAAAAGCGAATGACGGCAGCCAAGCAAACTCACTCAACGGATATTGTGGTAGTGACTGACGAAAACGCGGGCTCTGGCGTAAGTAGGCTAAGTGAGACTTTTGAGGCTGACGGCCTTGTGACAAATCTATGCAACACTCCCGTTGGTATATTTTATGCTGATTGCGTGCCCATTCTTCTTGTGGATAATTCGGCAGGGGTTGTTGCAGCAGTTCATTCGGGTTGGCGTGGTACTGTGGGGAATATTGCCGAGAATGCAATAAAGGTTATGTGCGAAAAATTTGGTGCATTGCCGGAGAATATAATTGCTGCAATTGGTCCGTCGATTGGTCCGTGTTGCTTTGAAACAGGTGCAGAGGTTGCAACAGAATTTGACGAGGATTTATGCAAAAGTCTGCCTGACGGGAAGTTTAAGGTTGATTTATGGGAGGCAAACCGGAGGATATTGCTCGGCTGCGGTGTTTTGCCGGAGAATATTGATGTTTTTGGTTTATGTACCATATGCAGAAATGACATTTTATATTCATATCGCACTCACAAGGACAAAACCGGACGAATGGGTGCGTTTATAATGCTTAAATCAGATAAAGATAAGGACTGGAATATATGATAAAAAGATTATTGGTTATGCTGGTTGCCGTGGCACTTTTGATGCTTTGCGGTTGTAATGGAGATTCGAAGGATTTCCTTGGCAAAGAGCAGGAGATCATAGGTGAGGATATTTCTATTTACTCATATAAGGCAGATACATTGTGCCCGATTGCCAGCAATAACCAGGCTAATATACGTATGCTCGGTATAGTTTATGAGGGACTTATATCTCTTAATGATACCCTTATGCCGGAGGCATGTCTTGCTGAAAGCTGGAGCTCGTCGGCAAATTGTATGGAGTGGACGTTTAATCTCAGGAACAACGCTTTGTGGCATAGTGGTGGCGAGCTCACTGCGCAGGATGTTGTCTACACCGTAGAACAAATAAAAAACACCGATTCAAGTGCATATTTGTATAATGTTTCAAGTATAGCGGAGATAAAAGCTACAAACAGTCGTACGGTAAAAATAACACTTACAAAGCCACTGGCAAATTTTGTTAATCTTATGTATTTTCCAATAATAAAAAAGACCGAGGGCGAGCTTGATACGGTAGCGTTTATGCCTGACGGAACCGGTCCGTATATTTTTGAAGACCGCGGCGAAGGAAACATCTGCTATCTCGTCAGCAACAAAAACTGGTGGGGTGGTTATACTGTTGCGAAAACTATTAAAGTGAGAATGCTTCCGGGAGGAGAGACTTCGCTGTATGCGTTCAGTTCGGGCACGGTTGACCTTGCTCCAACCGATAATATGGATTGGGGGAAATTTGTTGATCCGGTAACTGCATCGTATATCGAAATACCCACGCCGGTTTATAATTTTCTTGGAATAAATCATTCAGACGCAGTGCTTGGAGCGGTTGAAATCCGTGAAGCTATATCAATGGCGATTGACCGCAATATGATAGTTGAAAAATCGGCACTCGGATATGCTGAGCCTGCCAATGCGCCTGTGCGTGAGGAGTGGTTTGTTCGTGGTAGTCAGACCTTTGACCACAGCCAAAGCACCAATTTGGCTAAAAAACTTTTGGAAGAAAACGGCTGGAGATTTGATTCAAATATTTATCGAAAGTCAATTGATGGAGTAATACATCAGGCGCAGTTTAACATATTGGTAAATGAGGAAAACACAATTCGTGAGAATATTGCAGGGATTATAAAGGATAATCTTGAGGTGTTTGGTATAAAGGTCAGTATTACAAAACTTCCGTTTGATGAATACACAAGGCGAATTCAAAGCGGCGAGTATGATGCCTTTGTAGGAGGTATTGTCCTTTCACCGGACCTTGATTTTGTCGGACTTTTCGGTGAGGGGAACAGTTTTGGCTTTTTAGATGAGGAAATGCTTTCGGTAATGTCGACGATGCAGCAAAAAAATCAGCCCGAAGATATACAGTCAGGGTATGCTGAATTTATTAACTTGTTTGAACAGATTAATCCTGTAGTGGGACTGTTCTTTGAAAATACAGTTATGATTTATTCAAAACGGATTAATGAGGATGATATAAAGCCCTCGTACTTTGATATGTACAGCGGGATTGAAACTATACACAAGGGAGAGGCAAAGTAGGTGAAACGAACCATAATTCATGTGGATATGGATGCCTTTTTTGCGGCGGTAGAAGTGCGTGACAACCCAAAGCTTCGGGGTAAGCCTCTGATTATTGGTGCACTTCCAAATGAACGAGGTGTTGTTTCAACCTGTAGCTATGAGGCACGGGAATTTGGTGTCCGAAGTGCAATGAATATAAAGGAAGCCTACCACAGATGTCCGCACGGAATTTTTATGCACGGGGATATGTCCAAATACGCCAAGGCATCTAGCGAGATACATAAGGTTATGCTGAAATATACCGATGTGATAGAGTTTGTTGCTCTCGATGAGGGGTATATGGATGTTACCAGTTCGCTAAGGATTTTTGGCAGCGCTGAAGAAATAGGTCGGCGGTTGAAAAGGGAAATTTACGATGCCGTCGGTGTTACCTGCTCGGTTGGGATATCCTACTGTATGATGGGTGCAAAGCTTGCAAGCGAGGAAAAAAAGCCTGACGGATTCTTTGTTATTCCCGACAAAAAGTCATTGGTGGAGTTGATTAAAGACCGCCCTGTTAGAGTAATTTCCGGGATTGGCGAAAAAACCGCTGAAAAGCTGAATGCAATGGGAATTGTGACGGTACAGAACCTGCTCGACACACCGGAGGAAAATCTAAGAGTGCTTGGTGCAAACGGCGCAGCAATCAAACGGCTTGCCGAGGGAAATGATACAAGACAGGTAATTGCCGAGGCGCCTGCAAAATCCATAGGCCGTGAGCATACATTTCAAACGGATATAACCGATGTTAAAATTTTAAAGGATGCATTATTGTTGCTTTCGAGAGATGTGAGTCTTCGTGCAAAACGAAACAGTGTATGGGGCAGAACAGTTACATTAAAACTAAAGTTCAGCGATATGCACAGTATAACGCGGTCGCAAAGCACCGATGCAACTAACTTGTCCAGAGAAATTTATGACAGAGCGTGTTCGTTGCTTGACGGACTCAGGATGTTGCAGTCTGTCCGCCTTGTGGGGGTTACCCTCAGTAATCTGCAGAATTTCAAGGACGAACCGCAAATGCAGCTTTCGCTGTTTGATGTGATAGAGCCCGAAAAAGAAGCTTCCAGACAGAAATCTGAAGCACTTGAAAATACAATATTTGATCTTCACAGTAAGTATGGAAGAGGTATTTTAAAGACAGCAAAGGAGTTAGAGGTCTGGAATAAAATAAGAAATAAGGAAAACGAATAAAATACAAGCCGCAACGGCGGCAGAACGGAGAAAAAATATGAAATTATCAGATGTAAAAGAGATTATTAATGGCAAGGTTCTTGCGGGTGAAGAATTCCTTGACCAGGAGGTGGAGTCAGCTTTTGGCAGCGACCTTATGAGCGATGTTCTGGCGTTTGTTGATAAAAAAGTATTGCTTCTTACGGGTTTGGTAAATCCCCAGGTTGTAAGAACGGCTGAGATGATGGATATTACTGCAATTGTATTCGTTCGTGGCAAGTGTCCTGATGAAAGTGTGATTGAACTGGCAAAGGCAAAGGACATGGTTATTATCACAACCGAGCATTCAATGTATGTTGCCAGCGGTAAGCTTTATTCAAACGGACTTACGGGTACAGCAAAGGAGGACTAACTGGTGGCAGAAATAATGAAATTACACTATACAGTAGACGGTGACGATTTTACCCGTGCCGGAGAGACCTCGAGTAAGGTTAAAAAGACTCTTAATCAACTGGGCTTTGACCCGAAAGTGGTAAAAAAGGTTGCAATTGCAATGTACGAGGGCGAGATTAATATGGTTATCCACGCAAACGGTGGAACTATCGATGTTGATATCTCACCTGAAGAGATAGTGATAGTTATGCAGGATGTGGGACCGGGTATTCCTGATATTGAAAAAGCAATGCAGGAGGGCTTCTCAACTGCAGACCACAATGTACGCGAGCTTGGCTTTGGTGCCGGAATGGGTCTCCCTAATATGAAGAGATATTCTGACGAAATGACTATCGATACTGAGGTGGGCAAGGGTACCTGTGTTAAGCTTGTAGTAAAGGCAAAGGAGTGAGTTGTATGGAAACATACTGGCATTCGGTAACTCTTGAACGGGATTTGTGCAAGGGTTGCACAAACTGTCTTAAGCATTGCCCAACTCAGGCGATACGGGTTCAGCAGGGAAAGGCGAAAATACTGAAAGAGCGCTGTATAGACTGCGGTGAATGTATCAGAGTTTGTCCTTACCGCGCAAAAAAGGCAGTTACCGATTCGTTTGAAAGGATAAAGGATTACAAGTACTCGGTAGCCTTGGTTGCTCCTGCGTTTTATGGGCAGTTTTCTAAGACGGAGGATATAGATACGATACTCTCTGCACTTGTGGATATGGGTTTTGATGATGTGTTTGAAGTAGCACGGGGTGCTCAGGAGGTAACACGAAAGACCAATGAACTGCTTGAATCAGGTGAGCTTCTGAAACCTTCAATCTCTTCGGCTTGTCCGGCGGTGCTGAGACTTATTGCGATTAAGTTTCCCAATCTTATCAGCCATATAGTTCCCCTTAAATCCCCAATGGAGATTTCGGCTATGCAGGCGAGAAATGAGGCAGTGAAAAAGACCGGACTTAGTCCGGAGGATATAGGCATATTTTTCATCAGTCCTTGTGCTGCAAAAGCAACGTTTATAAAGGGCGGTTACACCGTAAACAAATCCAATGTTGACGGCGTAATTTCCATTAAGGATGTATGTATAAAAATGTCAAGGCTGTTCCAGAAGATTGAGAGCGTGCGTGAACTCAGAAGTGCAGGCAGCTCGGGCGTTATGTGGGCAGCAAGCGGCGGCGAAGCCGAGGCTACAAATGCGGCAAAGTTCATAGCTGTTGATGGAATACATAATGTTATAGAGGTGCTTGAGGCAATTGAGGATGGAAAACTCTCGGATATAGAATATGTTGAGGCTCTGGCGTGTCCTGGCGGTTGCGTGGGAGGCCCGCTTACTGCGGAAAACAGCTTTGCGGCAAGAGCGAAAATTCAGCGCATATGCAAAAGTATTGATAACGGGGAAAATCCGTTTGACGACGATTTGAATATGTTCTGGGATCAAGCGATGGTTTATCGACCGATAATGAACCTTGATGCTGACATCAATGAGGCAATGCGGAAAATGAATCGGATTGAAGAACTGTACGAGCAGTTTCCAAAGTTGGATTGCGGTTCCTGCGGTTCACCAAGCTGCAGAGCTTTGGCAGAGGACATCGTCCGTGGTTATGCTAAAGAAACAGATTGTATATTTAAGTTAAGAGAAATGGCTTCTGATATGCTGGAACACATATCAGAGTGCGAAAACGAAAGTGAGGATAAAAAGTTATGACCGTAAAAGAAATCGCAAAGGAGTTAAATCTCAAGTTCTATACCTGCGAGGATGTGGCGTACAGAAAAGAGGCTCATGGTTGCTATATAGGCGATCTTTTGAGCTTTGCTATGTCTAAGGTTGAGGCGGATAATGTCTGGATTACAATCCAGACCAATCTGAACATTGTTGCGGTTGCAACACTTTCGGAGGCTGCGTGTATTATTATCACCGACGGCTGTGTTCCGGATAAGCTCACAATTGACAAGGCAAACGAGCAGGAAATGATAATCTTAGGCGGCGAAATATCTGCATACGAGGCTGCGGCAAAGCTTTCGCAGCTGGGAATATGAGCGTTTTCTACGACCTGCATATTCATTCGGCACTCTCTCCATGTGGCGACGAGGATATGACCCCCAATAATATAGTCAATATGGCGTGTTTATTGGGACTTGATATGATTGCGCTGACCGACCATAACACTGCCGGCAATGTTCGCGCGGTGTGTAAAGTGGCGGAAGGCAAAATTAAGGTCGTTCCGGGGATAGAGGTCACTACTGCCGAGGAAGTACATACAGTTTGCTATTTTCCTACTGTTGAAGCGGCAGAGGATATGGGCGAATTTCTGAAAAAGAATATGCAGGGGATAAAGAACCGTCCTGAGATATTTGGCAGACAACTTTTTATGGACCATAACGACGAGATAACCGGCGAGGAGGAATTGCTCCTTGTCAGTGCGGTTAATCTGGATATCTATGAGGTCGAAAGGGCAACGCACGAGCGTGGCGGAATGTTTGTGCCGGCACATATTGACAGGTCGAGCTACAGTGTTCTGGCAAACCTTGGTTTTTTGCCACCTGACCTGAAGGTGGATGCGGTTGAAATAACTGAAAGCGGTCTTGAGAAATATGCCGGATTATACGACAATTATCCTATCCTGACAAGCTCGGATGCTCATTATCTAGAAAACATTTCGGAAAACACAAGAAGCTTTGACGAAACGAATAAAAACGCACAAAAAATAATTGAATTTTTGTGCAAGTTTTAGTCGATAAAATTAAATAAAATGTAGATTTTTAAAAGAAAATTTGCTATAATATTTATGTGCGCAAGAATGTTATTTAATTAACAATCCCCTTAGTCGCACGCTTTGCTATGTCTGAATAGCAATAAAAATGCAAGTTATTAGGCTCTGTGAGGGGCTTTACAACATAATCATAAGGTAGGAGGTTTAGTTACGAATGGAAAAAAAGACACTTCCATTTAATGGGACAAAGGAACAGGAACAGCAGCTTATGGCTGTTATTGCGGAGCACAAGGATCAGGATGGTGCTGTAATTCCCGTACTTCACAAGGCACAGGAAATTTACGGCTATCTTCCCATCGAAGTTCAGGAAATGATTTCTGAGGGTCTTGATGTACCGCTGGCAGAAATCTACGGTATTGTAACATTCTATACCCAGTTTTCACTTAACCCCAAGGGCAAGTATCATATCGGTGTTTGTCTTGGTACAGCATGTTATGTTAAGGGTTCAGGTGATATCTTAGACAAGATTAAGGAAATTTTAGGAATTGAAGTGGGCGAATGCACACCCGACGGTCTCTTCTCAATCGAAGCTACCCGTTGTATCGGTGCCTGTGGTCTTGCTCCGGTTCTTACAGTAAATGATGATGTTTACGGTCGTCTGGTTGTTGACGATGTTGCAGGTATCATCAAGAAGTATCAGGAACTCTAATGCGCGAGATAGCACTGCATATCTTAGATATTGTCCAGAACTCGGTTGTTGCCGGTGCAACAGAAATCGGGGTGGATATCTTCGAGGACATACCAAAAGACACGCTGACGGTTGTTATCACAGATAACGGCTGCGGAATGTCGGAGGAGTTTCTCAAAAAGGTTGTTGACCCGTTCACTACCAAGCGTACTACCCGTAAGGTCGGTCTTGGAATTCCGCTTTATAAAATGGCGGCTGAAAATACCGGCGGAAGCTTTGACATTCAGTCAAAGGAGGGTGAGGGCACAGTTGTCACGGCGGTATTCGGGCACAGTCACATTGACCGTCAGCCGCTTGGCGATATGGCGGGAACAATGCTCAGCCTTTTTACATCGTACGAGAATATAGATTTTCTCTACAAACACAAGGTCAACCAAAATGAATTTGAGGTTGACACCAAGGAACTGAAAAAAGTGCTTGGGGACATTCCGTTCTCGGCACCGGATGTTTATCTGTGGCTTTCCGGGTTTTTGAAGGAAGGCGAAGATGAACTTTATAAGTAAAACAAAAACGGAGGTATAAACAATGAAAAGCTTAGCTGAACTTGAAGCAATCAGAAACAAAGCAAAAGGCTCTGTTAATTTAAGAAAAGATGACCACGCAGTTCGCGTTGTTGTAGGTATGGCTACCTGCGGTATCGCAGCAGGTGCAAGACCTGTTATGGCAGCTATTATGGACGAGGTTGCAAAAAGAAATCTCGAACATGTTGCAGTTACTCAGACAGGATGTATCGGCGTTTGCCGTTTAGAACCCATTGTTGAGGTTATGGTTCCCGGCGAAGAAAAGGTTACTTATGTAAAGGTTGACCCCAAGAAAGCTGCTGAAATCGTAAGCGAGCATATCGTTAACGGTCGAGTAGTTACAAAGTACACAATTGGTGCTGCAGAATAATTAAACAGCCCGGATTAATAATATAGAAAGGTTTGGTGTTTAAACATGGATATGGTTAGAGGTCATATTCTTTGCTGCGGCGGTACAGGTTGTACCTCTTCCGGCTGTGATGCAATCATCAAAGAGATGGAAGCACAGCTTGCGGCACATGATTTGGAAAAAGAGTTTAAAATTATAAAGACAGGTTGCTTTGGCCTTTGTGCGTTGGGACCGATTATGATTGTATATCCTGAGGGTGCATTCTACAGCAGAGTTACTCCCGAGGATGTTAAAGAAATCGTTGAAGAACATCTTGTTAAGGGTAGAGTTGTTAAGAGACTTCTCTACGCTGAAACAATCGAAGAAGACAACATCAAGAGCCTTAACGAGGTTGACTTCTACAAAAAGCAGATGCGTGTAGCACTCCGTAACTGTGGTGTTATCAATCCTGAAGACATCGAAGAATACATTGCTATCGACGGTTATCAGGCACTTGGTAAGGTTCTTACAGAAATGACTCCTCAGGAAGTTATTGATGTAATTAAGGAATCTGGACTCCGTGGCCGTGGCGGCGGCGGCTTCCCCACAGGTATGAAGTGGCAGTTCACCTACAATTCACAGAGCGACCAGAAGTATGTTGCATGTAATGCCGACGAGGGTGACCCCGGTGCATTTATGGACAGAAGTATTCTGGAAGGTGACCCCCATGCAGTTATCGAAGCAATGGCTATCGCAGGTTATGCAGTAGGCGCAAACCAGGGCTATATCTACATTCGTGCAGAATACCCCATCGCGGTTAAACGTCTTGGTATTGCTATTGCTCAGGCAAGAGAATACGGACTTTTAGGTAAGAATATTTTCGAAACAGGCTTTGATTTTGATTTGGAGATTCGTCTTGGTGCAGGTGCGTTTGTTTGCGGTGAGGAAACAGCTCTTATCACATCAATCGAAGGTCATCGTGGCGAACCCCGTCCCCGTCCTCCGTTCCCTGCTGTTAAGGGTCTCTGGCAGAAGCCTACACTCCTTAACAATGTTGAGACTTATGCAAACATCGGTCAGATTATCTTAAACGGTGCTGACTGGTTCAAGGGTATCGGTACAGAAAAGAGCAAGGGTACAAAAGTATTTGCTCTTGGTGGTAAGATTAACAACACAGGTCTTGTTGAAGTTCCTATGGGTACAACCCTCCGCGAAATCGTTGAAGAAATCGGCGGCGGTATCCCCAACGGCAAAAAGTTTAAGGCTGCACAGACCGGTGGTCCTTCAGGCGGATGTATCCCCGAACACCTCATTGATACACCTATCGATTACGATTCACTTATGGCAATCGGTTCAATGATGGGCTCAGGTGGTCTTATCGTTATGGACGAAGACAACTGTATGGTTGATATTGCTAAGTTCTTCCTTGAATTCACAGTTGACGAATCCTGCGGTAAGTGTACTCCCTGCCGTGTAGGTACAAAGAGACTTTACGAAATCCTCGAAAAGATTACATCAGGTAACGGAACAATGGAAGACCTCGACAAGATGGAAGAGCTCTGCTACAGCATTAAGTCAACAGCTCTCTGCGGTCTCGGTCAGACAGCTCCCAACCCTGTTCTCAGTACTCTCAAGTATTTCCGTGACGAGTATGAAGCACACGTTCGTGACAAGGTTTGTCCTGCAGGTGTATGTAAGAAGCTCGTTAAGTACGAAATCGTTGCAGATAAGTGTAAGGGCTGCAGTCTTTGTGCTAAGAAGTGTCCTGTTGGAGCAATCACAGGCGAAATTAAATCACCCTTCACAATTGATTCTGAGAAGTGCGTTAAGTGCGGCGTTTGTATGGATAGCTGTAAGTTTGGCGCAATCATTAAAAAATAAGGAAAGGGAGAGTGAATAACATGGAAATGGTTAATATTAAAATAAACGGACAGAGCCTTAGTGTTCCTGCAAATTACACTATTTTGGAAGCTGCCCGTAGTGCAAATATCGAAATACCTACCCTTTGCTATCTGAAGGATGTAAGCCAGACCGGTTCTTGCAGAATGTGTATAGTTGAGGTTGTAGGCGCAAGAAACCTCCAGGCTGCTTGCGTATACCCCGTATCAGAGGGTATGGAAGTTTTGACAAACACTCAAGCAGTAAGAGATGCAAGAAAAGTAAATCTTGAACTTTTGCTTTCAAACCACGACCGCAAGTGCTTGACTTGTGCTCGTAACCAGAACTGTGAACTCCAGAAGCTGGCAGACGAGCTTGGTGTTACAGACATCACATATATGGGCGAGAGAAACGAATACGATATCGACGAGGTTTCACCTTCAATCGTAAGAGATAACAACAAGTGCGTTCTCTGCCGTCGTTGCGTAAGCGCTTGTAAGACAATCCAGACTGTTTCAGTTATAGATGCAACTGAAAGAGGCTTTAAGACAACAATCGCATCACCCTTCAACAAATCACTCGGCGAAGTTCCCTGCGTAAACTGCGGTCAGTGTATTGTAGCTTGTCCCACAGGAGCACTTCGTGAAAAGGACAACACAGACGAGGTATGGGCAGCTATCAATGACCCTGAAAAATACGTTGTTGTTCAGACTGCTCCTGCAGTAAGAGTTGGTCTTGGCGAAGAATTCGGTTACGAAATCGGCACACCCGTTACCGGTAAGATGGCTGCAGCTCTCAGAAGAATGGGCTTTGACGGCGTGTTTGATACCGATACAGGTGCTGACCTTACAATTATGGAAGAAGGAACAGAGTTCATTGAAAGACTTCAAAATGGTGGCAAGCTCCCGATGATTACATCTTGCAGCCCCGGCTGGATTAAGTTCTGTGAACATAACTTCCCCGACTTCCTTGACAATCTTTCAACATGTAAGTCACCTCACCAGATGTTTGGTGCAATCCTTAAGACATACTATGCTGAAAAGATGGGTATTGACCCTGCTAAGATGTTTGTAGTTTCAGTTATGCCCTGCGTTGCTAAGAAGTTTGAAGCTGGCCGTCCTGAAATGGAAGTAAACAAGCTCCGTGATGTTGATGCAGTTATTTCAACACGCGAACTTGCTAAGATGATTAAGCAGTCAGGTATCCTCTTCAACAAGCTTCCCGACGAAAAGTTCGACAACCCGTTTGAAGAAGCAAGTGGTGCCGGCGTAATCTTCGGCGCAACAGGCGGTGTTATGGAAGCTGCACTCAGAACTGTTGTTGAAGTTCTTGAAGGTAAGTCATTCGACAAGCTCGACTACGAAGCAGTAAGAGGTACAGATGGTATCAAAGAAGCAACACTCACAGTTGCAGGTACCGAGGTTAAGGTTGCTGTTGTCAGCGGTCTTGGCAATGCAAGAAAGGTTCTCAATGATGTAAGAGACGGTAAAGCAAACTATCACTTCATCGAAATCATGGCTTGCCCCGGCGGCTGTGTTACAGGTGGTGGACAGCCTATCGTTGACTCAAGCGTTCGTATGGATATCGACCTCAAGGCAAAGCGTGCTGCAGGTCTTTATGCAGAAGATGCATCACTTCCTGTTCGTAAGAGCCACGAGAATCCTGATATCAAGCTTCTCTACTCAGAGTTCCTTGAAAAACCGGGTAGCCATAAGTCACACGAACTCTTGCATACACACTATACAGCAAGACCCAAGTTCTAATAAAAAGTTACTAAAAAACGCAAGGTGAATGCCTTGCGTTTTTTTTGCTTTTTAATATGTGTAAAATTTGTGTAAACGTGGAAATAATAAGATTGACATGCTATTTCATAAATGTTAAAATGAAAAAAGATTATAAATGCTTTTAAATTAAACTCCAAAATAATCAAAAGGATGTGATATCTTGACAACCGAAACAATTGAAAAAATCCAAAATGCCGAAATATCTGCGGAAGAAGTTGAAAAATCCGCATTTAAATCGGCTGAACTTATTTCAGAAAAGGCAAAAGATGAGGCAGCGGAGATTATCGAAAAAGCAAAGACAGCCGGCGAGGCTTATTTACGCAAAAAATCTGCCGAAGCACAAAAATTTGCTGAGGAGCAAAGTGCTGAAAATCAAAAAAAGATTGATAGTGAAATAAAGGCGATGGAAGATGCTGTGTCATCAAAGCTTGGTGAGGCAGTAGAAAAAATTAAGGAAATGCTCATTAACTAAAGGGGTGACTGATATGGCGGTTGTATCAATGTCTGAGATCAGTATTTTCGGGCTCCGAAAAGACCGTAAAAAAATCCTTGAAGAGATTCAGCGTATGGGTATGGTCGATGTGCGAACCTTTAAGCAAACCGATACCGGCTTTGACGGAATGGATACCCTGAGTTCACGCTCTCGCTTTCAAAAAGCTAAAAATGATTGCGAAGCAGCTCTTGGTATTCTTGAATTTTACAAGCCGGAATCAAAGTCGCTTTTTGCGTCTTTTAATGGCAGAAAGCAGCTCGGCCGTGAAGACTATGATAAAAGGCTTGAGCAAAGGGGTAAAATACTGAATGTGGTATCCAATATTACCAAACTCGAAAAAGAGATAGCAGACAAAAAAGCAAGAATCATTAAGCTTACCGGTGACATAGATTCACTTTCACCCTGGCGTGAACTTCCAGTTTCGATGAAATATCACGGAACAGCCAAAACCGCAGCTTTTGTGGGAAAATTCCCGGAAAAGCGAACCGAGGCAAGTCTTGTGTCAGAGTTTGCGGAGGTTTGTGAAAAACGGGAGGTGAAAGGGATTGCCGACACCGTTCACTTTGAGATTATTGACAGCACTGATACACAGACTTATGCAATGGTAATCTGCAGCAGACAACAAAGTGCTGAAACAGAAGATCAGCTCCGGTATATGGGTTTTGCTCAACCGGCATTTGTATGTGACGGAACCCCCAGTGAAAAAATTAGGGAATTTGAGGCAGAAATTGATAAGTGCAAAGCTGATATTGTCAGTGCAGAAAACGAATTATGCAGCCTTGAAAGTATGCGTGAGGATATTAAATTTCTTGCGGATTACTACTCAATGCGTATTGAAAAATATAAGGTACTTGAGCAGCTTGGGCACAGCCGCAATACCTTTGCAATGACGGGATATATACCATCAGACAAAGCGAAGGCTATTGAAAAAGAATTGACCGAAAAATGGGGAGCCGCAGTTGAATGTACTCCTGCAGACGGAGACGATGTGCCGGTGCTTCTCAAAAACAATGGGTTTGCCGCACCTCTTGAGGGTGTGCTCGAAACATTCAGCCTGCCGGGCAAGGGCGAAATCGACCCGACGGCTGCAATGGCGGTGTTTTATTACTTCCTGTTCGGGTTGATGCTTTCCGATGCGGCTTACGGAATACTGATGATTCTTATCTGCGGTCTTGCACTTTGGAAGTTCCCAAGGATGAGCGAGGGACTCCGCAAGTCTATGAAAATGTACTTGTATTGCGGGATTTCAACCACATTCTGGGGCGTAATGTTCGGTGGCTACTTTGGTGATGCAATTCAGGTTATTGCAAAAACATTTTTTAATAAGGATATTGTGATTGAGCCGCTTTGGTTTTCACCAATGAACGAACCGATGCGAATGCTTATATTCTCACTCTTGGTGGGTATAATCCACCTGTTTGCAGGGCTTGGAATGAAGCTGTATTCACTGATTAAAACACGTAATTGGAAAGACGCATTGTATGATGTAATCTTCTGGTATATGTTGGTTGGCGGTGCGATAGTATATCTGCTGACCATGCAGATGTTTGTGGATATGGCAAACCTCAGCTTTAAGCTTTCGGCAAATGTGGGCACGATTGCCGCAATTGTTGCAGGCTTGGGGGCTCTGGGAATTGCACTGACGGCAGGACGCTCATCAAAAAATCCATTTAAACGTCTGGCAAAGGGCCTTTATGAGCTTTATGGCGTTACAAGTTATCTCAGTGATATACTGTCGTATTCAAGACTTTTGGCACTTGGGCTTGCTACCGGTGTTATTGCCAATGTTTTTAACAAAATGGGCAGTATGTTCGGTGGCGGAGTATTGGGCGTGATAGCCTTTACGATAGTTTTCATTGTGGGACATACTCTTAATATAGGTATAAACCTGCTTGGCGCGTATGTTCACACCAATCGTCTCCAGTTTGTAGAATTTTTTGGCAAGTTCTACGAGGGCGGCGGCGAAAAGTATTCACCATTTAAAGCGAACACAGAGTATTTTGAAATAGAAAATAAATAAAGAAAATTATTAAGGACAATAGCCTGCGGTCGCAAACACAAAAATTTTATGCAGGCAGAAAGGTTTTGTTAAATATGGAAATTATGAACGGATTAGGTATGGTATTTGCACTTTTGGGCGCAGCACTATCTGCACTTCTTGCCGGTATAGGCTCAGCTATAGGCGTTGGTATGGCAGGTGAGGCTGCTGCGGGAGTTGTTACTGAAGACCCTCAGAAGTTTGGTAAGGTTCTTATCCTCCAGCTCCTCCCCGGCACTCAGGGCATTTACGGCTTGCTCATCGCATTCATCACTCTTTCACAGATAGGTGTACTTGGCGGCGGTGGCGACACAATTTCACTTGCAGAAGGTCTGCTTTACTTTGTGGCATGTCTCCCTATGGGATTTGTTGGCCTTTGGTCAGCACATCGTCAGGCAAGGGCGGCTGTTGCCGGCATTTCACTTGTTGCAAAAAGACCCGAACAGATGGGTAAGTCAATCATCTTTGCGGCAATGGTTGAAACATACGCAATTCTTGCACTTCTTATTTCAATTCTTTCAATCGTAGGTATTCCTGCACTTGGTCTTTAAAAGAATAGGGTATTTATACCCACTCTGACTTTAGTGAATAGGAGGGATATATATGACAGGTCTAGAAAATATACTCTTGCAGATTGAAAATGACGCAAAGACCCAAGCTGAAAAGATAATTGAACGTGCAGAGCTTTCAGCACAAAAATGCATAGACGAGGCGATTTTGGCTGCAGAGGAAATATCAAATGACTACAATGCTGTAGCACTAAAGGTTGCTGAAGAGATTAAGGCAAGAGCTAAGGCTGGTGATGACGCAATGCTCAGCCGTGCAAGGCTTTTGAAGAAGCAGGAGATAATCAAAGCGGCAATCAATAACGCTAAAAAAGCAATTAAGGAGCAATCAGAGGCGGAGTATTTCAGATTTCTTAAAAGTCTTCTGGAAAAGTATGCTCTTAACGAATCCGGCAAAATGCTTTTATCTGCAGCCGATAAAGCTGCAATGACTCCGGAATTTGAAAGGGCGGTAAAAGCTTCAATGCTTGATGTCACAGTTGCCGAAATTTCTGCTAGCGGCGGTTTTATACTGGTGTACGGGAGTATAGAAATAAACTGCACAATAGATGCGGTTTTTGATGCCGCAACTGAAGAAATTTCGGATATGTTGAATGAATTCTTGTTTGTGTGTGAGGGAGGAATTTAAATGTCCGAACAATATACCTATGCGGTTGCTCGCATACACGCAAATGAAAGTTCAATGCTTTCAACACAGGATATGGAGCGCCTGATGTCGTCTGCCGGCTTTAACGAGGCGTTGGGTGTTCTTGCCGAAAAAGGCTATGATACGACAGATGTCGGGTCTTCTGATGAAATACTTGCCCGTGAACGGAAAAAGACCTATAAGCTTATTTCTGAACTTGTAGGTGATATGTCTGCGTTTGATATTTTCTTTTTGGAAAACGACTTTCAGAATTTAAAGGCTGCGGTTAAGTCTGCGGTAACAAGTGAAGCAAGCCAAAATATTTATGTAAGCGGCGGAACTGTTTCTAAAGAACTAATTGATTCTGCGGTCAAAACCCGTGAATTTGATAAATTGCCCGAATTTTTAAGAGATATAGCCGAAAAAGCACTTAAAACCCTATTGGAGACAAGTGACGGCGGCCTTTGTGATTTGATGATAGACAAGGCGTACCTTGAAAGACTGCTGGAACAGGGTCAGAAATCCAATAGTAAAATGGTGAGACAATATGCTGAGCTATACACTGCAATGTCGGATATACGGATAGCTGTTCGTGGATGTCGGCTTGAAAAAAAACGTGAATTTTTTAAACGCAGTCTGGTAGAGTGCAAAACTCTTTCGGCAGATTCGTTAGCAGAGAGTTCTGCCAAAAGTATGGACGATTTGTTCGAATATCTGCTGACAACCGATTATTCCGATGCTGTAGATGTTATTAAGGAATCCTATGTTGCCTTCGAAAAATGGTGTGACGATAAGGTTATGTATGAGCTTCGCAAGGAAAAGTCAAATAATTTTACAATCGGGCCTATTGCGGCGTATATACTTGCTAAAGAGACTGAACTTAAGGCAGTAGGACTGATTTTGACAGCCAAGCAGAATAATCTGGAAATGAGTGTTATAAGAGAAAGGCTGAGAGAGCTTTATGTATAAGGGTGTAGCAGTTATAGGCGACAGAGACAGCATATACGGCTTTGCGTCAATCGGTCTCAGCATCTTTCCCGTAAGCAATCGGGAGGATGGTCTGGAAAAATTCAGACAGCTGTGCCGTGGCGATTATGCCGTTATATATATAACAGAGTCTCTGGCGGCAGAAATAGAGGAAGAAATCGAAAAGGTATCTGAGCAAATGACCCCTGCGGTAATTCTCATTCCGGGTGTTTACGGAAATACCGGCAAGGGTAGGAATGAGGTTCGCAAATCGGTTGAAAAGGCGGTTGGCTCGGATATATTGTTCGGTGACAAATAAAGAAGGAAGTGATGCAAAATGAGTATCGGAAGAATAAAAAAGGTCGCAGGACCTCTTGTTATAGCTGAAGATATGCGTGATGCCAATATGTTCGACGTGGTTCGTGTAAGTGACCAGCGTCTTATTGGTGAAATTATAGAAATACACGGAGATTTGGCATCTGTTCAGGTCTACGAGGAAACCTCGGGCCTTGGTCCTGGTGCACCGGTTGAGTCAACCGGAAGTCCACTCAGCGTTGAACTTGGTCCCGGTCTTATTGGCGGTATATTCGACGGTATCCAGAGACCTCTGGAGACAATTATGGAGGTTTCGGGAAACAATCTTCAACGTGGTGTTGAGGTTGCGTCATTGGACAGAGACAAAAAGTGGAGTTTTGTCCCTGCATTGGCTGTCGGTGATGCAGTTTGCGGCGGCGATATCATCGGTACGGTTGAAGAAACCGCTGTTGTAACACAAAAGATAATGGTTCCCAACGGAATTGAGGGAAAGATTACCGAGATTAATGCAGGTGAATTTACAATTACTGACACGGTTGCAAAGGTTGAAAAGGCTGACGGCACTGTTGAACATATTTCACTTATGCAGAAGTGGCCGGTTCGCCGTGAAAGACCGTATAAAAAGAAGCTTTCGCCCGAAATGCCGCTTGTTACCGGTCAGCGTGTAATTGATACGCTGTTCCCCATTGCAAAGGGCGGTGTGGCGTCTGTTCCCGGCCCTTTCGGCAGTGGTAAAACAGTTGTTCAGCATCAGCTCGCAAAGTGGGCAGAGGCAGATATCGTGGTGTATATCGGCTGCGGCGAGCGTGGCAATGAGATGACGGATGTTCTTAATGAGTTCCCCGAACTGGTTGACCCCAAAACCGGCAAATCTCTTATGGAGAGAACTGTTTTGATTGCAAACACCTCGGATATGCCCGTTGCGGCTCGTGAGGCCTCAATCTATACAGGTATAACAATTGCTGAGTATTTCCGTGATATGGGATATTCGGTTGCTCTTATGGCAGACTCCACATCCCGTTGGGCAGAGGCTCTGCGCGAAATGTCTGGCCGTCTTGAAGAAATGCCCGGTGAAGAAGGCTATCCTGCATACCTTGCCAGCCGTCTTGCACAGTTCTACGAGCGTGCAGGCAGAGTTATTGCAAACGGCAGCGACGAGAGAGAGGGCTCACTTTCGGTTATCGGTGCGGTTTCGCCCCCCGGCGGTGATATTTCCGAGCCGGTGTCTCAGGCTACACTTCGTATTGTAAAAGTGTTCTGGGGGCTTGATTCGGCACTTGCGTATAAGCGCCACTTTCCTGCAATTAACTGGCTGACCAGTTATTCGCTTTATGTTGATTCGATGGCGGATTGGTTTAACAAGTCGGCAAACGGCAATTGGACAGAGCTTAGAACAAGAATAATGCGAATTCTCCAAAATGAAGCCGAGCTTGAAGAAATTGTTAAGCTGGTTGGTATGGATGCACTTTCCGCACCCGACCGCCTTACTCTTGAAACAGCCCGTTCTGTCCGTGAGGACTATCTGCATCAGGATGCATTCCACGAGGTTGACACATATACCTCCATTGAAAAGCAGTTCCTTATGATGAAGCTTATTCTTATGTACTATGATGCAGCAGCAGAGGCGCTTGAAAAGGGCGCAGACATTGAAAAGCTTGTTAATCTTGAAGTTCGTGAGAGAATAGGAAGATATAAGTATACACCTCAGGCAGACATTGCCGGAGAATTTGACAAAATTACAGCTCAGCTGAAAGACGAAATCAGCAGACTGGTTCAGGGGAGGGATAACTGATGCCAAAGGAATACAGAACCATACAGGAGGTTGCAGGACCTCTGATGCTGGTTAAAGATGTTACAGACGTCAAGTATAATGAGCTTGGAGAAATTGAGCTTGCCAATGGCGAAAAACGTCGTTGCAAGGTTCTTGAAATTGATGGCGGTAACGCTTTGGTTCAGCTTTTTGAATCATCAACAGGTATCAACCTTTCAAACAGTAAGGTAAGATTTTTGGGCAGATCAATGGAGCTTGGCGTATCCGGTGATATGCTCGGCAGAGTTTTTGACGGCCTTGGCAGACCTATTGACGGTGGTCCTGAAATTCTTCCCGAAAAGCGTCTTGATATTGACGGTCTCCCGATGAATCCGGCAGCACGAAACTATCCGCAGGAGTTTATTCAGACCGGTGTTTCGGCGATTGACGGTCTTAATACCCTTGTAAGAGGTCAAAAACTCCCCATCTTTTCAGCCAGCGGTCTGCCCCATGCCCAGCTTGCGGCGCAGATTGCAAGGCAGGCGCAGGTGCGTGGTACTTCCGAGCCGTTTGCGGTTGTTTTTGCGGCAATGGGTATCACCTTTGAGGAGTCAGAATATTTCGTAAACAGCTTTAAGGAAACAGGAGCAATTGACAGAACTGTTATGTTTGTCAACCTTGCAAATGACCCGGCTGTTGAACGAATTGCAACACCCAAAATGGCACTTACTGCGGCAGAATACCTTGCGTTTGATAAAGGAATGCACGTTCTTGTTATCCTTACGGATATTACAAACTATGCGGACGCATTGCGTGAAGTTTCGGCGGCACGAAAGGAAGTTCCCGGTCGCCGTGGCTACCCCGGTTATATGTATACCGACCTTGCAACAATGTATGAAAGAGCCGGCAGACAAAAGGGGAAAAACGGCAGTATCACAATGATACCCATTCTCACAATGCCCGAGGACGACAAAACCCATCCTATCCCCGACCTTACGGGATATATTACAGAGGGACAGATTATTCTTAGCCGTGACCTTTATCGCAAGAATGTTATGCCCCCGATTGATGTTTTGCCGTCACTTTCC
This sequence comes from Monoglobaceae bacterium, assembly GCA_045120135.1. Taxonomy (GTDB): domain Bacteria; phylum Bacillota; class Clostridia; order Monoglobales; family Monoglobaceae; genus SIG440. Next base: position 123,625 of record JBGVEN010000020.1, read on the forward strand.
CGTCTTAAGGATAAGGGTATCGGCGAGGGCAAAACCCGTGCCGACCACGCAAACACAATGAACCAGTTGTTTGCGGCATATGCCCGTGGTAAAGACGCGCGTGAGCTTATGGTAATCCTTGGCGAAGCGGCACTTACCGATATGGATAAGATTTATGCAAGGTTTGCAGATGAGTTTGAGGAAAAGTATGTTTCTCAGGGCTATAACAAAAATCGCAGCATTGAAGAAACTCTTGAAATAGGCTGGCAACTGCTTTCGATTCTTCCCAAGAGTGAACTGAAGCGTATTAAGGACGAATTTATCGAGAAATATTATGTGGAATAAAGGCAGGTGATTGCTGTGGCAACGGCAAGAGTAAATCCTACCCGAATGGAGCTTACCAGGCTGAAAAAGAAGCTTATTACGGCAAGGAGAGGGCATAAGTTGCTCAAGGATAAACGAGACGAGCTTATGCGTCGCTTTCTTGAACTTGTGCGTGAAAATATGGCTCTTCGCGAAAGAGTTGAAGAAGGCTTAAGAGTTGCAAATCAGAACTTTGTTCTTGCAAAAGCTGTTATGCGTGAGGAAACGCTGAACACAGCTCTTATGGCGCCTCTTCAGTCGCTTTCGGTAGAGGTAGGAAGTCAGAATGTTATGAGTGTTGATATACCGAAATTTGATTACAAAACACGAACTCCGGGTGAAAACGACATATATTCATACGGATTTGCCTTCACATCTGGCGATTTGGATTTTGCAGTTAAGTCTTTGGCGGATATCTTTCCTGATATGCTGAAGCTTGCAGAAATCGAAAAGTCCTGTCAACTAATGGCGGCAGAAATTGAAAAGACCCGCCGCCGTGTAAACGCACTTGAGCATGTGATGATTCCTGAAACCGAGGAGAGTATAAAATATATCACAATGAAGCTTGATGAAAATGAGCGCAGCACTCAGGTCCGCTTGATGAAGGTTAAGGATATGATGATAAAACAAAATATTGAGGCAAGGCAAAATGCCAGTATCTAAGGCGATAGTTTTGAGGAAATATTGAATTTGTGTGGCAGTTTTGGGGCGGTTGTCAATCTTGGCAGTCGCCTTAAAACTTTTTTGAAAAAATTTAAAAAAAGTATTGACAAATTAATAAAAAAAGAGTATACTATAAAACGTTGTGAGACACGACATGCACCATTAGCTCAGCTGGTAGAGCACCTGACTCTTAATCAGGGTGTCCACGGTTCGAGTCCGTGATGGTGTACCAAAAAAGCACTTCGAAAGAAGTGCTTTTTTTCTTTATACAATAAAAATCGTACTGAATTTTCAGTACGATTTTTTATTGTTAAATCTTATAGTCAAGCTTAAACTGTTCGCCACAGCCGTAGTTTTCGTAAACATAGTCGATATCCTTATCGCCTCTGCCTGAAAGACAGCCAAGGATTGAACCGGTCTTATGTTCCTTTGCGTAACGGATTGCGTAAGCCACAGCGTGAGCACTTTCAATTGCCGGAATAATTCCCTCGTAGCGTGAAAGCAGGAAAAACGCTTCCATTGCCTCATCGTCGGATACTGTTTCGTAATGGACTCTGCCGGCGTCACGGAGATATGCGTGCTCCGGACCAACACCGGGGTAGTCAAGACCGCTGGCAATTGAGTAAACAGGGAGCGGCTCGCCGTTCTCATCCTGAAGCAGGTAGCTTTCAAAACCGTGAAGCTTGCCCTTTGTGCCAAATTTCATTGTTGCTGCGTGGTCGCCAATGCTTTCGCCCTTGCCGAGAGGCTCAATTCCGTAAATTTCAACAGGATCAGCAAGGAAAGGTGTAAACATTCCAAGTGAGTTTGAACCGCCGCCGACACAAGCGCAAACCGCATCCGGCATAATTCCTGTCATATCAAGGAACTGTTCTCTTGCCTCAATGCCAATTACCGACTGGAAGTCTCTTACCATTTTGGGAAAAGGATGAGGTCCAAGCGCTGAGCCAATGCAGTAAATTGCGTTGTTGTATTCCTTAAGGTATGCGTCAAACGCTGCGTCAACAGCTTCCTTAAGAGTTTTAAGACCATGAGTTACGGGTATAACATTTGCACCCAGCATCTTCATTCTGATTACATTGGGATGCTGCTTTTCAATGTCTACCTCGCCCATATAAATATCACATTCCATACCAAAGTATGCAGCCGCAGTTGCAAGCGCAACACCGTGCTGACCTGCACCGGTCTCTGCAATCAGCTTTTTCTTGCCCATATACTTTGCCAAAAGTCCCTCGCCCATACAGTGGTTGAGCTTGTGTGCGCCGGTGTGGTTAAGGTCTTCGCGCTTTAAGTAAATCTGGCAGTTGCCGAATATCTTTGAAAGTCTTTCGCAATGGTGAACAGGTGTGGGTCTGCCTTGAAACTCTTTGCGAATTCTGCGAAGCTCATTTATGAACTGTGCAGAATGGCAGATTGCTTCATAAGCGTCGTCAGCCTCTTTGAAAGCCGGAATAAGCTCGTCGGGAAGATATGCGCCGCCGTATTCGCCAAAGTATCCGTCTTTGCTTGGAAATTCCTTTAGGTAGTTGTCAAAATCTCTGTAATTTTTCATTTTAAGTTCCTCTTTCTATATAAATTTGGGACATAAAAAATCCCCCGAACAAAAATCAGAGGACAAAAATACTAAAACAAGTTAAAAAACTCATCTCATCTCGTCTCATCTTGGTAAATTCTATCTCTTCTAATCTGTTCTTAGTACAATATATCACAAAAGAAGTATATTGTCAACAAAAAAGAGAGGAAATATCCTCTCTTTTAACTATACAAGCATAGGTTCTTTTTCGGTCTGCTGAGACTCTTCCTCCAACTGACGATATGCAACTTTTCCCACCAATGTCTTGGGAAGCTCGCTGCGGAACTCAATTTCACGGGGCATTGCATACTTTGCAATATGCTTTCGGCAATGTGCAAGGATTGTCTCCTTTGTTTCATCAGTGGCAGGAACGCTATCTTTCAGCATAACAAACGCCTTAACCTGCTGCATACGGTAATCGTCTTTAACCCCTACAACACAGCTCATCTGAACAAGGTCACAAGCATCAATCACATTTTCCACCTGATTGGGGTAAACATTGTAGCCTGATGTGATAATCATTCGTTTGGCGCGACCCTTAAAGTACACAAAACCCTCGGAATCCATCACACCCAGATCGCCGGTATAAACCCAGGTCAAGCCGTCTGCGTGGGTGCGGAGTGTTTCGGCAGTCTCTTCGGGGTGGTTAATGTATTCCATCATAACCGACGGACCGGCAAGCAAAATTTCGCCCTCTTCGCCGTAGGGAACTTCCTCGTCAGTGCCCGGATTAACGATTTTGATATATGTATCGGGAAACGGCAGGCCAATGCTGCCTTCCTTTGCCATATGCGGCGGTGTCAGACAGCAGGCACAAACGGTTTCGGTTGTGCCGTAGCCCTCACGAACCTGAACAACCGATTTGTGGTCGTAAAGGAACTTATCAAGCTTCTTTTTAAGCTCGATAGAGAGCGAGTCACCGCCCGAAAAAACGCCTTTAAGGAATGAAAGATCAGCCTTTTCAAGCGACGGAATTCGAAGAAGTGCTTCATAGAGAGTAGGTACTCCGGCAATGAAGTTGCATTTATATTTGGTAATCAGCTTTGCATAGCTTGCTGCGGTAAATCTGGGGACAAGAATACATCTGCCGCAATGAATCAGCATCGTGTGGATACAGATACCAAGTCCAAAGCCGTGGAATATCGGCATAGCTGCAAGCATTTTGTCGCCGGGACGATACATAGGATTTGATGCAATCGTTTGTCTGCCCATTGCGTTAAAGCTACCGTTTGATAAAAGAATTCCTTTTGTCTTGCCGGTAGTTCCGCCTGAATAGAGGATAACGGCAGGGTCTTCGGCATTTCTAGCAACCTTGTAGTTCCAGAAGCAGGCTTTGCCAAGCTTTAAAAATTCATTCCAACGGATAACGGGAGCATCGTCGGGAATTTTCTTGATTTTGTGGCTTTCGGTCAGCATATATCCGGCACGAACTGGCCGTGAAAGCTCATCCTTGATTGATGCAATGATAACATTAATCAGTTTTGTATTCTGACGGATTGCTTCAATTTTGTGATAGAACTGGTCAAGAGTTATTACGGTAACACTTTCCGACTCGTTTATGTAAAACTCAATTTCCTTTTCAGCGGAAAGCGGGTGTATCATATTACAAATACCGCCAACAAGGTTCACTGCATAGAAAAGACAAACCGACTGCGGACAGTTGGGCATCGCAATGGTTACACGGTCGCCCTCACGAACACCGATTGTCTTAAGACTCTTGGCGCAGTTTTCAATCTTCTCCATTAAGGTTTTATATGTAGTTGATTTACCCATGAAGTCAAAGGCTATGGCATCGGGGCACTTATCGGCACTTTCTTTAAGTGCGTCGTACATTGAGCCCTTGGGATATTCAAGATGCAATGGAATATCGCCCATATGGCTTGCCCAGGGTGTTTTGGCTGTTATACTCATAAGCACTCCTTAATATTCAACAGGCTCGGATGCAGGCTGCTCCAGCAGCTCGGGATTTTCAAGCAGTTTTTTCAATAAACGAATTGTCTTTGAAAAGTAGAAGCCGTCCGCAATCCGCTCGTCAACGGTAAGACCCAAATCAACGGTGTCACGCATCTCAAAGGTACCGTCCTCGTTGAATACGGGGCGTTTTTTTGCCTCGCCGACAACAACAAATACCGAATTTGTTCCCCAGTTGGTAAGGTGGTGGTAACCACTTTTAAGCTTTATTGAGCCAAGATTTGTGAGAACAACCGATGCGTGGAACGGGTCGGTTGCAATAAGCGATTTCGGACAGAGTCCGTGGCGGTCAAGTATACGCACAATTGCAACAATAAACCGTACAATTGGTCTTGGCAGCTTTGCAAGAATTTCCATTGCATCGCTGGATGCATCATTCTTACCGCTCCGACAGCTTGTTACCTGACGTTGGATGCTGTCGTGGACGCTGTGAATATTTGTGTTTTCGTCTGCGTGGACAAAGGCAAGTCCTTCGCCGGCTTTGTCTGAAAATTGTTTTTTTATTGTAAATGCCGCTGAAACCGTATCCTTTTGATAAAGATTGTGGTTTGATATAAAGCGGTTCATATATGGACGAAGTGTAATGCAGCGGATAACGGCCGTTACGATAACGTGGAACATTGTGTACTTGAATTCGGGATTATCAGCATTTAGCTTGTCAACATAATCTTTGATCGCTGTTATATCAATGCGTTCCGAAATAAATGCCTCATTGTCGGTGCGGTTAGTTAAAATAAACGGCATAATAATATGCATGCCGTCAACATCCTTTAGGTGCAGTAGTTTTCCGTCTTTTCTGTCGCCTATACGGCGGCGTTCTTTTTCACTCATAGTATGACCTCCAAATTTTAGCCATTAATATATACAGTTTATTATATTTGGTTTAAAAAGTCAAGAAAAAGCCTTCCCCAAACAGGAAGACTTTTTGCGTTATTTGTTTTCAAGCTCCTTTAAAAGACCTTCACAACCGCGAAGTACATCACGGTAGGTTGCGTCAAAATCGCCGGTATACCACGGGTCGGCAACACTGCCGCCGTCGGTATAGTCTAAAAGCAGGCGAATTTTTCCGTCGGGGTCACCACCACAAATTCTTACCATATTTCGGATGTTTGCTGTATCCATACCTATTAAAAGGTCATACTTTTGATAGTCTGATTTGGTCATTTGCACGGCAACTTTTCCGGCACACGAAATCCCGACCTCCGAGAGCTTTGCACGGGTCCCGGGATGAACGGGATTACCAAGTTCCTCGGTGCTGGTTGCGGCAGACGCAATATGGAATTTATCCGAAAGTCCTGCCTTTTTAACCATATCTCTAAATAAAAATTCCGCCATAGTGCTGCGGCAGATATTTCCGTGGCACACAAATAGAATCATTGTCATAATAAAATGCCCTCACTAAATTTCTAAAAATATATTGACTACTTCGTTTTTTTATAATATAAATATATCATAGAAGTGTTTTTCAGTCAATAACTGTAGTTACTGTTAGGCTAAGGACACGGAAAGGGAGAAATACAACAATGAAAAAACTGTTTAAATCCGATACCGATAAAAAGTTGTGCGGTGTGTGCGGAGGAATTGCGGAGTACTTCAATATTGATTCTACAATTGTAAGACTAATATGGGCTGTGTTTACGTTCTTCAGCCTTGGCACAGGTCTGCTTGTGTATCTGCTTGCGGCACTTGTTATGCCGAACTTTCCACAAAATTAATAAATAAGGGAGAAACGTTATGTATAAGATTTCTAAAATTACTTCAAACACCACAGTAGATTTTGTGGCAGAGGAGTTAAAAAAATACCTCAGAATGATGATGCCCCGTTGCGGCGAAATCCCAGTAAATTATTTCCCCGACGCAAAAGACGGCTTTCGTATCGGCATTATGTCGGATTTTGGACTTGATACAAGTGATGCGAAGGATGTATTGCTCGACGATATAATTTATATTGATACTGATGAAACCGGTGGCATAATTGCCGGCTCAAATCCTGTTGCAACATTGATTGCGGTTTACCGCTATCTCAGATTTTGCGGTTGCCGCTGGTTGTTCCCGGGTATTGACGGCGAGTGGATACCGATGGTTGAAAAGCTGCCGTGCGTAAATTATCGCAAGCTTGCAGACCACCGTTATCGTGGTCAATGTAACGAGGGTGCCGAGTATCAGCCTAATATGATTGAAACTATTGATTTTACACCCAAAATTGGTATGAATACATATATGCTGGAGTTTGATAACCCGTATTGCTACTACAATTCATATTATGATCACACCAACAGCAAGACCCGTGAACCGGAACCGGTTCATCGTGACACTGTTCTTCAATGGAAGCGCCAGTGCGAAGCGGAAATTCAAAAGCGTGGACTTCATTACCACGATATGGGTCATGGCTGGACGGCAGAGCCGTTTGGTATAGATAGCAGCCGTGGCTGGGCGCTTGAAAACGAGGATATTGTTCCTGAGGAAAGCAGAAAGTTTCTTGCGCAAATCAATGGTGAACGCAAGCTGTTTACCGGAGTCCCGTTGTTTACCAATATTTGCATGTCAAACCCCGAAGCAAGACGGATTATGGCAAATTACATTGCGGACTATGCCGAAAAGCAGAATAATGTTGACTTCCTCCACATTTGGTTGGCAGACACCAAAAACAACCATTGCGAATGTGATGAGTGTAAAAAGAAGGTTACAGCAGACTGGTATCTTATTCTTCTTAACGAGATTGATGAAGAATTGGAACGCAGAAATCTTGACACTCATCTTGTGTTTATTGTGTATGTTGACACATTCTGGCCGCCGGTAGAGACCAAGCTGAATAACAACAAGCGTTTTACTATGCTGTTTGCTCCGATTACCAGACTTTATACAGAGACCTATGGCGAAGAACCAGACTTCAGCAAGGTTATCCCCTATAATCGTAACAAATTGGTTCTTCCTCAGGGAATGGGCGAATCTCTTGCATATCTTCAGGAATGGAAGAAGATTTGGTCGGGAGACTGCTTCTGTTATGAATACCACTTTATGGACTTTCAGTATCAGGACCCCAGTGGTCTGTATATGGCAGAGCTTATCAGCAAGGACATAAAGGCTCTCCGCAAAAACGGACTGAACGGTATAATCGAGGATGGCTCGCAGCGCAGCTACTTCCCCACAGGTTTTTCGTTCTATGTTTATGGTGAAACTCTGTTTGATGCGGATGCTTCGTTTGAAGAATTGAAGGAAGACTATTTCAGCCATGCATTCGGTGAAAACTGGAGAGCTGTAATTGAATATCTTGAAGCAATCCGTGACAGACTGCCTTTTAATTATTTCTTTGGTAAGGCATCGCAAAGTGAAGATAGCAGATACTATCTGCCTGAGCTTGCTCCAAAAGCCAAGGAAATTCACGGCATAGCCGAAGAATTTACAAAGGTAATCAAGGAAAATAAAAATCAGTACTATCGTGCAGCATCGGTGGCTTGGCGCGTGCTTGAGGTATTCAATAGCGCGGTTGACAAAATGGCAACCATTACCGAATATAAGGCGGTAGGAGACCATAAAAACACAATTACCGCAATTGACGAAATGATTTACGAAATGTCTGAAAAGGAAATATATATAGAGCGCTACTATGACCAGTACCTGTTTACCCGCCAGTGGGAACGTCTTACTGAAGGTATGCGTAACAAGGTTGATAATCTTGTAATATAAAAGAAGATATAAAAAACTATGAACTGCACAAATTGGTGCAGTTCATAGTTTTTTTATACTTTTTCAAAGAATGACTTCATAACATTAACCAGATTATCTGCGGCGGCTTGAACAAACTCCGTATACGAGAGATGCGAGCTACCGTCAGCATTGTCAGAAATTGAACGAAGAATAACAAAAGGAACTTTGTTTTTATAACATACGTGACCGATTGAGGCAGATTCCATTTCGCAGGCAAATGCGTTAAAGGTGTCAACGAGATATTTTTTCTTTTCAGCGCTGTTTATGAACTGGTCGCCTGAAACAATTTTGCCCGAAAGTGTGTGAATGCCGGTTTCTTTTGATGCGGCATATAATTTTTCTGAAAGTTCGCTGTCGCAGGGAATATCAACAAGGTCAAGCCCCGATATAAAACCGACAGGGTCGCCAAGGGGCGACGTGTCCATATCGTGTTGCACAACCTTGTCAGCAACAACTATATCGCAGATATTGAGCGTAGGTTCAAGACCGCCTGCAACACCACTGTTAATAATAAATCTCGGGGAGTATTTCAAAATCATTGTCTGGGTGCAGATGGCGGCGTTAACTTTGCCAACACCGCTTACGGCAATCACGGTCGGGTGCCCCCAAAGCGTTCCGCAAACAAATTCCGTGCCACTTATCGTCTCTGTGCTTTTTCCAATCATAAGTTCCTTGAATTTATTGACCTCTACATCCATTGCTCCGATTATACCTATCATGAGTTATCCTCCGTGTAATTAAAATTCAACAGCCCATATTGTAACCTATTTAATATAATTTGTCAAATACATACCCACCGGTAAAACAATTTCACAAGCATTGTTCCAAAACTCATACGGGGGATTTCTTCGGATGCAAGAATATCACATACAGCTACTTTTTCACCATTTATTGTCATGGTTGATGTTCCTATTTTTTGACCCTTGGCAAGCGGTGCTTTCAGCGGTTCATCAAGAATAGTGGCAACATCAACTTTGTCTTGATTTCCTTTTTTAACGATAAAGCTTATATTCGGGTCAGCCTGCGGAGTAACGGTTTCAATCTTTCCGCCGATTACAGGTATCGGTTCAAATGCTCCAATTTTCGCTGCAGCATTAACTACCGAATAGTTTGCAAATCCGTAATCAAGAAGCTTGGATGCACTGGCAAAGCGCTCCGCACTGGATGGTGCGGCAAGCACAACTGCAATCAATTGCATTCCGTCACGCTTGGCTGTTGCTGAAAGACAGTATTTTGCCATAGAAGTCGAACCGGTTTTTAAGCCGTTTGCGCCCTTATAAAAGCGAATAAGCTTGTTGGTATTTGAAAGGCCGAACTCACCATTACGCAATGTATCCATCCATATGGTGGTATAGTCCAAAATTTTCTGATGCTTTAAAAGCTCTTTGGAGATTATGGCTACATCCCGTGCCGTGCTGTAATGTTCGGCTGTTTCGTTTAATCCGTTACAATTAATAAAATGTGTGTTTTTACAACCAAGCTCTACAGCTCGTTTGTTCATCATTTCTACAAAGGCAGACTCTGTGCCGGCAATGAATTCTGCCATTGCAACTGCCGCATCGTTTCCGGATGCCACAGCAATGGCTTTCAGCATATCCTGAACGCTCATCTCCTCGCCGACTTCCAGAAAGACCTGCGAGCCGCCCATTGATGCAGCATAGTCGCTTGTGGGAACTTTGTCTTCAAGCTTTATCTTGCCAAAATCTAAAGCTTCCATTATAAGTAGCATGGTCATCGTTTTGGTAACACTGGCAATCGGCAGTTTTTCATCTGCGTTCAGCTCGTAAAGAACCTGACCGCTTGCAGCTTCCATAAGCAGTGCTGATGGAGCAGTTACCAGCTGAGCAGAAACATCAGCGTTTACCTGGCTTATGATTTCTGCACTGGCAAATGAGCAGAAAAGCATTGAGAATGCACAGATAATGCTTATCACTTTCAACAGTATCTTCATAATAAAATCAGCCTTTCTTATTTAATGGTTGTATATTATATATGAAGAAAAATGCCCGATATTCATCTTTAGAGATAGTATATAAAATTTTTTAAATTTTTTGTAAAAAGTACTTGACAAGAAGAGGTAGATGTGTTAATATAAACGAGTTGCGCCGAGCGACGGGGTTGATTCGAAAAAGAATTAAAAAAATTCAAAAAAAGGGTTGACAAAAGTTGTCCGGTGTGATATATTAGATAGGCTCT